>NZ_AP024649.1:0-1001828 GCF_019977255.1 Arthrobacter sp. StoSoilB13
CTCTTGGCTGCAAGCCAGCTACCCTTCACAGCGCCGTGCACCGTCACCGCTTCCAGGGCATATGCCGAGCAGGACGGAAAGAACCGGCAAACCTGGCCGTACAGGGGTGAAACCACCTTGCGGTACGTCTTCAGCAGAAGAATGAGGATATTCCGAGGCAGGTCCCAGATGAACTTGCCCACCGCCGCCAATAGGTTCCCGTGGGGAACCTTGCCGACGGGGTCGCTTGAACCAGAGGGGTCACCTGAGGAAGGAACGACGGCGGTGCTTATGTCATGCACGCGGTGTCCCTTCCCTTGTGGTGCCGTTATGGTCAAGCGAAGCACTGCGTGGAGCTAACCCACCCAGTCGCTTCGTCGTCACTGCCAATGCGGCGTTGTAATCCGAGAGCAGTTGCTCCCAGCTGGCAGATGCAGCTGCGGGCAGTGCCCGGACCACGACCGCCAGGCCCGTTCCATGCGTGTGCAAGGACAGTGCGCCTGCTTCTCTCAGTCTCCTCTTAACGAGGTTCCTGGTCACGGCGTTCCCGACGGCTTTGGAGACAATGAAGCCGATTCGACTCGGCTCCGCGGCCCCGATAGGGGCCGTATATAACACTAAGTTCCGGCGTCCATTGCGGACGCCGGAACGTACAGTTGTTGAAAAGTCGGTAGACGTCCGCAGACGGTTAGGGGTGGCTAGCACCGTCGAACCCGCAAAAAGACCCTGACCGACAAGTCAGTTATTTACGCCGACAGTTCGACGCGGCCCTTGCCGCGACGTGCAGCCAGGATGGCGCGGCCGGCACGGGTGCGCATACGAAGGCGGAAGCCGTGCTTCTTGGCCCGACGGCGGTTATTCGGCTGAAAAGTCCGCTTGCTCACGTTAGTTACTCCAGTGGATCAAAGGTGCGCCCACCCGATCAAAAGGGGAAGAACTGGCCGACGCTAAGTTTTGTATGTGCCTGCCGCCGCTGCCTGCCGCACGATAAACGTACGTCGATGCAGCTGATCACAAAAGCGGACACAAAGGACTTCACAACGTTAGGGCAAAAAGGCACCCTCAGTCAAACCGGGAGCCATTCCTGCCGCTATCCACAGCTGTGTCAACGGACGCTTCATAGCCTGTGGATGAAGTGGCTCACAAGGCCCAAATCAGAACCACAACCGTGTAATTATCCACAAGCAACTTCCCAGCTATCTTCTAGCGATTCCATCCCCTAGAGTGGCTCAGTAGCCCATTGTCCACCCGCTGTGCATAACTCTGTGGATTAACCCCGGAAACATCGCCAGTCGGAGACACTTCGGCTGCCAGCAACGCCGGCAAGCAAGTATTTAGGAACTGATTGATGACAGTAGACGAAGCCAACCACGCCAATACTGTCGGAAGTTCCTGGCGCAGGGTGCTTAGCCTTCTGGAACAGGACGACCGGGTCACACCCCGCCAGCGCGGTTTCGTCATCCTCGCCCAGGCCCAAGGGCTCATCGGCTCCACGCTTCTGGTCGCCGTTCCCAACGAGCTCACCCGGGAAGTCCTGCAGACGCAGGTCAAGGACGCCCTTGACGACGCCCTCCGCAGCGTCTTTTCCGATGACATCCGTTGCGCGATCGACGTTGACACCGATCTGGTGCCCATTCACGAAGAGCCGGAACCCGCCGTCGAGCTTTCCACGATGCCGGACCTGGCGGCTGAACCTAAGCCCCAGCCGACACCGCCCAGCACCTCGCATGAATTCGGCCGGCTAAACCCGAAATACATCTTCGACACCTTCGTGATCGGTTCCTCCAACCGCTTCGCCCACGCGGCCGCGGTTGCAGTAGCCGAGGCCCCGGCCAAGGCCTACAACCCGTTGTTCATCTATGGCGACTCCGGGCTCGGCAAGACGCACCTCCTTCACGCGATCGGCCACTATGCCCGTCGCCTCTACAGCGGAATCCGCGTACGGTACGTCAACTCCGAAGAGTTCACCAACGACTTCATCAACTCGATCCGCGATGACGAAGGCACCAGCTTCAAGACCACGTACCGAAACGTGGATGTGCTGCTGATCGACGACATCCAGTTCCTGGCGGGTAAAGACCGGACCCAGGAGGAGTTCTTCCACACGTTCAACGCCCTGCACAACGCCAACAAGCAGGTGGTCATTACCTCCGACCAGCCTCCCAAGATGTTGGCGGGCTTCGAGGACCGGATGACCTCCCGTTTCGAGTGGGGCCTGCTGACGGACATCCAGCCTCCGGAACTTGAAACCCGCATTGCCATCCTCCGCAAGAAGGGCCTCAGCGAAGGACTGTCCGCACCGGACGACGCCCTGGAGTACATCGCTTCCAAGATCTCGAGCAACATCCGGGAACTTGAAGGTGCCCTGATCCGCGTCACTGCCTTTGCGAGCCTGAACCGACAGCCGGTGGACGTGGCCCTCGCCGAGATGGTCCTCAAGGACCTCATCACGGACGACGGCGCCCAGGAGATCACGGCGAAGCAGATCCTGGACCAGACGGCTGACTACTTCAAGCTCAGCATGGAAGAGCTTTGCAGCAAGTCCCGTACCCGCACGCTTGTCACCGCCCGCCAGATCGCGATGTATCTCTGCCGCGAGCTCACTGACATGTCCTTGCCGAAGATCGGACAGGAGCTCGGCGGACGAGACCACACCACGGTCATCCACGCCGACCGCAAGATCCGTGAGCTGATGGCCGAGCGTCGTGTGATTTACAACCAGGTCACGGAACTCACAAACCGCATCAAGCAGCAGCAGCGGGACTCCTGAATCCACATCCGGCCGCGCACTACATACCTTATTAACAGGTGCGTGTGGATAACCCTGTGGATACTTAAGGGGACAAGCGCGGTTAATGGGCTTAAAACCCTTAAGGCATCTGTGGATCGTTAAAAACCGGGTTGGGAGTTGTCCCCATCCACACCCTGTTTAAAACCCAGTTAACGCACAATCCGTGAACAGGGCTTAACCCCGGAACCGCGCGGCCAGATCCAGTTATCCACAGTTTCCACAGCAGTTATTAACACTACGAATCCCAAAAAATTGAAATCCCTCAAATAACAATCTCGTTCTGCGCCACACCGGTCTGCCGGCGGCAGACCAATCAACCCCATCGATGGCCAGCCTCTGGCTATCCACATACGAGGGGTGAGTGCTGCCGGGGATGGGTTAATCGCGGATCTTCCGGCTAAGCTGTCAGCAGCGCTCCCATCCTTGGGTCTGTTTGTAGTTCGCTTGAGTGCGGACCATGCAGGTTCCGGTATCGGACAGCAAAGGTTTGGCGGGTTCCAGGCAGGGATCCGCAGCTACTACTTGGCAGCAGCAATGAAAGGCGGCACCCTTCCGTGAAGTTCAGAGTCGACCGCGACGTCCTGGCAGAAGCCGTTACGTGGACCGCGCGGTCGTTGTCTCCGCGGCCGCCCGTACCTGTGCTTTCCGGCCTCCTCCTCAAAGCCGAGGCAGGAACGGTAAGCCTTTCGAGCTTCGACTACGAAACATCAGCCCGCCTTGAGATCCCGGCGGATATCACCGCGGAGGGCACCATTCTGGTGTCCGGCCGTCTCCTGGCAGACATTTGCCGCAGCCTCCCTTCAGCTCCCGTGGAAGTTGAAACCGACGGGAGCAAAGTCACCCTCACCTGCCGGCGCAGCAGTTTCCACCTGGCTACGATGCCTGAGGCGGAGTACCCGGCACTTCCGGCGTTGCCAACCATCAGCGGCACCTTGCCAGGTGACGCCTTCGCGCAGGCTGTTTCCCAGGTGATCATCGCTGCCAGCAAGGACGACACCCTGCCGATCCTCACCGGCGTGCGCATGGAAATCGAGGATGACATGATCACTCTCCTCGCTACGGACCGCTACCGCCTCGCCATGCGCGAAGTCCCGTGGAAGCCCGTAACTCCTGGCATTTCCACCAGCGCGCTGGTCAAGTCCAAGACGCTGAACGAGGTGGCAAAGACCCTCGGCGGCAGTGGGGACATCAACCTTGCACTCGCTGACGACGACAGCCGCCTGATCGGCTTCGAAAGTGGAGGCCGAACCACCACGTCCCTGCTCGTGGATGGCGACTACCCCAAAATCCGTTCGCTCTTCCCGGACTCCACACCCATCCACGCAACGGTCCAAACACAGGAACTCGTTGAAGCGGTTCGTCGTGTGTCGCTTGTGGCAGAACGCAACACACCCGTCCGCCTGGCCTTCAGCCAGGGTCTGCTGAACCTCGACGCCGGTACGGGCGAAGATGCGCAGGCGTCCGAAGAACTGGAAGCCCAGCTCTCCGGCGAGGACATCACGGTCGCCTTCAATCCGCACTACCTCGTTGAAGGCTTGAGCGTCATCGAGACGAAGTACGTTCGGTTCTCCTTCACCACCGCCCCCAAACCAGCCATGATCACGGCCCAGGCTGAGGCTGATGGCGAAGACCAGGATGACTACCGCTACCTCGTGATGCCGGTTCGCCTTCCAAACTAGCGATCCGCCACCTATCCACTAGCGCAGAAAAGAGTTCACCCCGTGCACATCGGACTGATCGGCCTTGGAAAAATGGGTTTCAACATGCGGGAACGCATGCGGAACGGTGGCATCGAAGTAACTGGATTCGACCGTAACCCCGACGTGACAGACGTCGCTTCCGTGGACGACCTGATCGCTGCCTTGCCCTCTCCGAAGCTCGTTTGGGTCATGGTTCCGTCAGGCGACATCACCGATGCCGTGATCACCGAACTCGGCGAAAAGCTCAGCCCGGGCGACTTGGTCATCGACGGCGGCAACTCACGTTTCACTGAGGACCAGAAACACGCTGCTGCACTCGCTGAAAAAGGCATCCGCTTCGCGGACTGCGGGGTTTCGGGCGGTGTTTGGGGCCTACAGAACGGTTACGGGCTCATGGCTGGCGGCGCTGAGGAAGACATCGAACTGGCCATGCCGGTCTTCGATGCCCTCCGCCCTGAAGGCGAACGAGCCGATAGCTTCGTCCACGTAGGCGGGGTTGGAGCCGGCCACTACGCCAAGATGGTTCACAACGGCATCGAGTACGGGCTCATGCAAGCCTATGCCGAGGGTTATGAATTGCTGGCGGCCAAGGACATCGTGAAGGATCTTCCAGGAACCTTCCGGGCCCTGGCAAAAAGGAACCGTCGTGCGCTCCTGGCTTCTGGATCTCATGGTCAAAGCACTCGACGAGGATCCGGGACTGGCCTCGATCGATGACTACGTGGAAGACTCCGGCGAAGGCCGTTGGACTGTGGAAGAGGCAATTGCCAACGCTGTTCCGGCACCGGCCATCACAGCGGCCCTCTTTGCCCGGTTCTCTTCCCGCGAAGACAACTCACCGGCCATGAAGATGGTTTCAGCGTTGCGCCACCAGTTTGGCGGACACGCCACACGTCCGGCCAACTAGGCCGCAGGAGTCCAGCAGACGGCGTGTATCTTGAACATCTTTCGCTGACCGATTTCCGCAGCTACGCCCAGGTTGACCTGAAGCTCGGCCCCGGGGTTACTGTCCTGGTGGGTTCGAACGGGATCGGTAAGACCAACCTCATGGAAGCCATCGGATATTTGGCAACCCTGAGCTCGCATCGTGTCAGTACGGATGCCCCACTCCTTCGCTTCGGCGCCGAGCGCGCAATGATCAGGGCAAAGTTGGTGCGCGGCGAGCAGTCCACGGTTATCGAGGTGGAAATTAATGCAGGCCGGGCAAACCGCGGCCGGATAAATCGCGGAAACCCGGTGCGTGCCAGGGACATTTTGGGCATCTGCCAGACAGTCCTCTTTGCGCCTGAGGACTTGGCGCTGGTCAAGGGCGATCCCTCCAACCGCAGACGCTTCCTTGACGAGCTCCTGGTTAGCCTGATTCCGCGCCACGCGGCTACCCGCAGCGACTACGACAGAGTGTTGAAGCAACGCAACGCCCTGCTGAAATCGGCCCGGACGGGCAAATTTACTGCAGGCCATGAGGCCACGCTGGATGTTTGGGACCAGCACATGGCACGCGCCGGTGCTGAGCTTTTGCACGCACGGCTGGAACTGGTAGAGCGCCTGCGTCCGCATTTGAACAGTGCCTACGCGCAGCTCACTGACGGTTCCAAAGACGCCGGCGCGGTGTACCGCTCAACCATCCAGGGCGTACTGGACGACGACGGCGGGCCGGCCGATCGCCCAACGGAACCTTCGGCGTCGGGCGAGGACCTCAGGCTGTTGTCGGTTGACGAACTCACTGAGCGCTACGTCCAGGCTTTCGCCGCCTCCCGCAAGAAGGAACTGGAGCGGGGCATCTCCCTGGTGGGCCCGCACCGGGACGAATTGGAGCTCGTGCTTGGGCAAGCACCGGCCAAGGGCTACGCTTCACACGGTGAAACGTGGTCCATGTGCTTGTCGCTGCGCCTCGCTTCCTACTACGTCATGCTGGATGATGCGCGTACCGGCGGTACCGCGCCGATCCTCATTCTTGACGATGTCTTTGCAGAACTCGATGTCCAGCGCCGGCGTAAACTGGCAGCAATAGTGGCCGGTGCCGAACAGGTACTCGTCACGGCCCGCCGTCATCGCCGATATTCCCGAGGAGCTGGCCGGGCGGCGTATAACCGTTGTTCCGGGAGGCATCGATGGCGAAGGATAGCCCCGACGGACTTCAACCCGGCCGCGATCCGGACGAAATCGATGCTGCCCAAGCCGCGCTGAACCGGATGCGGGAGGCCGCAGCGGCCCGAGGCGAAGTCAGGCAGCGGGCTCCCCGCCCCGGATCCGCGCCTAAACGCAAGGGCCTTCGCGACACCAGGGGTTTTACCCAGTTTCATGGGACCGGACGTGACCCGTTGGGCCTGGGGAAGGTCGTTGGCCGGTTGGTGGCAGAACGTGGTTGGACGTCGCCCGTGGCCGTTGGCTCGGTCATGGCCGAGTGGGAAACGTTGGTGGGCGCGGACATTTCTGCGCACTGCACGCCGGAGAGCTTTACTGACACCACACTTCATGTCCGTTGCGACTCCACGGCATGGGCAACCCAATTGCGATTGCTGAGTACAAGCCTGCTGGAGATGTTCCGGAATGAACTGGGGGAAGGCGTGGTGACCAGCATCCACGTGCTCGGTCCGTCTGCGCCAAGTTGGCGCAAAGGTGGGCGCAGCGTCAACGGTCGGGGACCCCGGGACACGTACGGCTAAACGGCGTGCAGGGCGTTTCAACGCCCCCGAGTCGTATAGGCCCCCATCAGGACCACCGTAGGGCCGTTTCAGATAGGGCCAGTGGCCTCCCATAGGCACATTCAGCTCTCGGCTGCCCCCGTATTTGCAAGGATTCCGGCATTTCCACGATAGAATTGGCGTAGATCACTGAGCGCCGGTGAAACGTCGTCGGGGTCCTGGAAACACTTTCGTGGGTTCCAGGGCCCTCTTCGTCGGAGTAATCGGCGCAATCAGTCACGTGCTCGTTGAAGGCCTCGGCTTGCCGAAGCCTTCAACGGGGAACGGCCGTCATCGAATACAGAGGAGTCGAAAGCGCCTGTGGCTAACGACAATGCAGAGACCTTGGCAGTAGAGCCCGAAGAGGACACTGTTCCTAAGCCTGACACGCCCGCGGAAACCCCCAGGGAGTATGGTGCCAGCGACATCACTGTCCTGGAGGGCCTTGAAGCGGTACGCAAGCGTCCCGGTATGTACATCGGTTCCACCGGTCCGCGCGGTTTGCACCACTTGGTCTATGAAGTGGTGGATAACTCTGTCGATGAAGCTCTGGCTGGATTCTGCACGCACATTGAAGTTACGCTCCGCGCAGACGGCGGTGTCCAGGTTGTTGACGACGGGCCGCGGCATCCCTGTTGACATCCACCCCACCGAGGGCAAGCCCACCGTCGAAGTCGTGATGACCATCCTGCACGCTGGCGGTAAGTTTGGCGGCGGCGGTTACGCGGTTTCCGGTGGTCTTCACGGCGTGGGTATCTCTGTGGTGAACGCACTGTCCCGCCGGGTGAACACGGAAGTCCGGCGCCAGGGCCACGTCTGGCGCATGTCATTCGCAGACGGCGGCAAGCCCCAGGGCGAACTCGTCAAGGGAGAAGAGACGGACCAAACAGGGACGTCACAGACGTTCTACCCTGATGGCACCATCTTCGAGAGCACCGAATTCGACTTCGAGACGCTTCGTGCGCGCTTCCAGCAGATGGCCTTCCTCAACAAGGGCCTGCGGATCACCCTGACCGACGAACGTCCCGTAGCCCGGGAAGGTGAGGACGATCTGGATCTCGACGCCGTCGCCACCGAAGGTGAAGTTGCCGCCGAGCACCGCACAGTGGTCTACCAGTACCCGGACGGCTTGTTGGACTACGTCAAGCACCTGAACTCGAGCAAGAAGGTGGAGATCGTCCACGAGGACGTCATCGCGTTCGAAACCGAAGACACTGAGCGCCACATCGCCGTCGAGGTCGCCATGCAGTGGACAACCGCGTACTCCGAAAGTGTCCACACATACGCGAACACCATCAACACCCACGAGGGCGGAACCCACGAAGAAGGTTTCCGCGCTGCAATGACCTCGCTGATCAACCGTTACGCGCGGGAGAAAAGCATCATCAAGGAAAAAGAAGACAACCTTACCGGTGATGACATCCGTGAAGGTCTGACGGCCGTCATCTCGGTAAAGCTTTCCGAGCCGCAGTTTGAAGGCCAGACCAAGACCAAACTGGGCAATTCAGAGGTCAAGGGCTTCGTCCAGCGCGTTGTCACGGACCAGTTGGGCGACTGGTTGGAGCGCAACCCCGGTCCTGCCCGTGACGTCATCCGGAAGGCCATTTCCGCTGCGCAGGCACGTATGGCTGCCCGCAAGGCGCGCGATAATGCCCGCCGCAAGAGCCCGCTGGAATCCTTCGGCATGCCGGGCAAGTTGTCCGACTGCTCTTCCAAGGATCCTTCGCGTTGCGAGGTCTACCTGGTGGAGGGTGACTCCGCAGGTGGCTCGGCCAAGCGGGGACGCAACCCCGAAACTCAAGCCATCCTGCCGTTGCGGGGCAAGATCCTTAACGTTGAACGTGCTCGCCTGGACAAGGCACTCGGCAATGCCGAAGTCCAGTCCATGATTACAGCCTTCGGCACCGGCATTGGCGAAGATTTCGATATCGCCAAGCTGCGCTATCACAAGATCGTCCTGATGGCAGACGCCGATGTTGACGGCCAGCACATCACCACGCTGTTGATGACGCTCTTGTTCCGCTACATGCGCCCGCTGATTGAGAACGGGTACGTCTACCTTGCGCAGCCGCCGCTGTACCGCATCAAGTGGTCCAACGCCGCCCACGACTACGTCTTTAGCGATCGCGAACGGGACGACACCATCCGCAAGGGGGCGGCCATGAACAAGCGCCTTCCCAAGGACAACGGAATCCAGCGTTACAAGGGTCTTGGTGAAATGGACTACACCGAGTTGTGGGACACCACCATGGACCCGGACCGCCGCACTCTTTTGCAGGTCACCATGGACGATGCCCTGGCTGCCGATCAGACCTTCTCGGTACTGATGGGCGAGGACGTCGAATCGCGCCGTAACTTCATCCAGCAGAACGCCAAGGACGTCAGGTTCCTGGATATCTAGTGCCTTACAAGGCGTAGATATTCCAGAGCTGACATATACCTGAAACGGAAAACTTAGACTATGAGTGACGAAACTCCCGAAGTCCCGGCGGAACCCACCGTCGACGACCTCATCCTTGAAGGCGATGTGCTGACTGACCGCGTCGAGCAGGTGGACCTGCAGACTGAAATGCAGCGCTCCTACCTGGACTACGCCATGGCCGTTATCGTTGGGCGCGCGCTCCCGGACGTCCGCGACGGCCTCAAGCCGGTGCACCGCCGCGTTCTGTACGCGATGTTCGACGGCGGCTACCGTCCTGACCGTTCTTTCAACAAGTGCGCCCGTGTTGTGGGTGACGTCATGGGTACCTATCACCCTCACGGTGATATGGCTATCTACGACGCCCTGGTCCGCTTGATCCAGGACTGGACCATGCGTTACCCGCTGGCCCTGGGCCAGGGCAACTTCGGTTCCCCCGGCAACGACGGCGCTGCTGCTCCCCGTTATACCGAAACCAAGATGGCCCAACTGGCCATGGAAATGGTCCGCGACATCGACGAAGAAACCGTCGACTTCCAGGACAACTACGACGGCAAGAACCAGGAACCCACCATCCTGCCGGCGCGTTTCCCGAACCTGCTGGTGAATGGTTCCTCCGGTATCGCGGTGGGTATGGCCACCAACATTCCGCCGCACAACCTGCGCGAGGTTGCCGAAGGCGTGCAGTGGGCCCTCGACAACCCCACCGCTTCACGGGAGGAACTCCTTGAGGCGCTCCTGCAGCGGATCAAGGGACCGGACTTTCCCACGGGTGCCACCATCCTCGGTCACAAGGGCATCGAGGACGCCTACCGCACTGGCCGTGGCTCCATCACAATGCGCGCAGTGGTCAACGTGGAGGAACTCCAGGGCCGCACCTGCCTGGTGGTCACCGAACTGCCTTACCAGGCCAACCCGGACAACCTGGCCATCAAGATCGCCGAACTGGTCAAGGACGGCAAGATCCAAGGCATCGCGGACCTCCGCGATGAAACCTCGGGCCGTACCGGTCAGCGCCTCGTGATCGTGCTGAAGCGCGATGCTGTGGCCAAGGTCGTCCTGAACAACCTGTACAAGCACACGCAGCTTCAGGACAACTTCTCAGCGAACATGCTGGCAATCGTCGACGGCGTTCCCCGCACCTTGAGCCTGGACGCCTTCATCCGGCACTGGGTGACACACCAGATGGACGTCATCGCCCGCCGGACGCGTTACCGCTTGCGCAAGGCTGAGGAAGAAGCACACATCCTGCGTGCACTCCTTAAGGCGCTGGACATGCTTGATGAGGTTATCGCCCTCATTCGCGCGTCCAACACCACAGAGGCAGCCCGCGAGGGACTCATGGAGCTCCTGGAGATCGATGAACTCCAGGCCCGCGCAATCCTCGATATGCAGCTGCGCCGTTTGGCTGCCTTGGAACGCCAGAAGATCCAGGACCGTCACTCCGAACTCGAAGCCATGATCGAGGAGTACAACGCGATTTTGGCTTCGGAAGAGCGTCAACGCCAGATCATCAGCGAGGAACTTGCTGAGATTGTTGCAAAGCACGGCGATGACCGCCGGACGCACATTCTCATGGGCTTCGACGGGGACATGTCCATGGAGGACCTGATCCCTGAAGAGGAAATGGTCGTCACCATTACCCGTGGTGGTTACGTCAAGCGCACACGCAGTGACAACTACCGCTCGCAGCAGCGCGGCGGAAAGGGCATCAAGGGTGCCCAGTTGCGCGGCGACGACGTCGTGGAGCACTTCTTTGTGACCACCACGCACCACTGGCTGTTGTTCTTCACCAACCTGGGCCGGGTTTACCGTGCCAAGGCCTACGAACTGGCAGAAGCGGGACGCGACGCCAAGGGACAGCATGTAGCAAATCTGCTGGCATTCCAGCCCGATGAGCACATCGCACAGGTCCTGGATCTTCGCGATTACCAGCAAGCTCCCTACCTGGTGCTTGCAACAAAGAACGGTTTGGTCAAGAAGACCAGGCTTGAGGACTACGACACCAACCGCACCGCCGGTGTCATCGCCATCAACCTGCGCGACGGTGACGAACTCGTCTCCGCACAGCTGGTCAGTGAAACTGATGACCTCCTGCTGGTGTCGCGCAAGGGCCAGTCCATCCGCTTCACCGCCACGGACGATGCCCTACGTCCGATGGGCCGGGCAACGTCAGGTGTGACGGGTATGAAGTTCCGTGAAGATGACGAACTGTTGGCCGCTGATGTGGTTCAGGACGGCTCCTTCGTCTTCATCGTGACCGAGGGCGGCTATGCGAAGCGCACCGCCGTGGATGAGTACCGTCTGCAGGGCCGTGGCGGCCTTGGGATCAAGGTTGCCAAGCTCGCGGAGGATCGCGGTGACCTTGTGGGCGCCTTGATTGTGCAGGAAGAAGACGAAGTCCTGGTGGTCATGGAGGGCGGCAAGGTGGTCCGCTCTGCCGTGAGTGGCGTCCCGGCAAAGGGCCGTGACACCATGGGCGTCATCTTTGCCAAGCCCGACAAGAACGACCGCATTATTGAGGTCGCCCGCAACAGCGAACGCGGTTTGGAAGGCGAAGAGTCCGAGGACGGACAGGACGATGACGTAACGTTGGCTGCAGAAGACGGAGCCATTGAGGCGACCGTCACGTCAGAAACGGAAAACGACGTGGACCCGGATACAGAATCGGGCGCGGAGCTGAACGAAGACAACACCGGAGGTAACGAGTGAGTAATTCCGACTCATATCCCAAGCCGAGCACAGGTGTCCCCGGCGGACTCCGGCAGCCCTCGGGCAGCACGCAGGCAGGAGCGCCTGCAAGGCCCCAGCAACGCCCGGGAGCTGGCCCTGCCGGTGCCGGAGCTGCCGGAGCCCGGCCGGCAACTGCCACCAACTCGGCCCAGCGACCAGCAGGAGCTCCTGGACAACGCCCCGCTTCAGCCGGGCAGCGTCCCGCCGGAGTTCCCGGCCAGCGGCCTGCGCAGCCGGGGCAGCGTCCGGCTGGTGCCCCCGGTCAACGCCCTGCCCAGGGCGGCCCGGGACTTGTGAAGCCAGCCCCCAAGGCCAAGGTGCGTCGTGCGCGCCTGCTTGTCAGCAAGGTTGACCCGTGGTCGGTGTTGAAGATGGCGTTCCTGCTGTCCGTGGCACTGGGCATCGTCACCGTTGTCGCCGCGATCGTGCTGTGGACTGTGTTGGATCTCACAGGCATCTTCAACCAGGTGGACAGCCTGCTTGGAACCTTGGCCGGATCCGAAGGCAGTGGTTTCGAGCTGAAGAAAATCGCTTCACTTGGCCAGGTGGCTTCCTTTGCCACGATTATTGCCGTGGTGAATGTGGTTCTGCTGACCGCCCTGTCGATGCTCTCTGCCGTGCTCTATAACATTTCGGCAACGTTGGTTGGCGGCATCGGCGTCACCCTGACGGACGACTAGCAAAAAGCCGCGGATTTACGCCGAAAACGGTGGGATTCAGCGGCCGGAATGCCTCGATTTGAGATCGGGCCGGGATGTGCTGTACAGTCATATCTCGGCCCGATGAGGCATCGGGGCGTATAGCTCAGGCGGTTAGAGCGCTTCGCTGATAACGAAGAGGTCCCAGGTTCAAGTCCTGGTACGCCCACGGAACCTAACAGGTTCAGGTAACACTGAACCGGAATGAGGTGCTTGTGAAGAAGTTGCTGGTGGTAGTTGCAGCGGCGGTCGCAGGCGTCCTGGTCTATAAAAAGGCGCAGGAATCCGAAGCCCGGAAGGATCTCTGGAGCAAGTCAACCGACAAGGTCGACTAGCCACGGAGCCCGGTCTGGAACTGGCAAAAGCCGGTCCTGACATGGGGTATGATTGACGGGTTGCTTCTTATGGGGGCATGGCGCAATTGGTAGCGCACCTGCTTTGCAAGCAGGGGGTTCGGGGTTCGAGTCCCCGTGCCTCCACCATAAGAAAAGTCCCGGTCAGAAATGACCGGGACTTTTGCGTTTAACCCAGTTTGGCTTGAGCAACTCAGTTGACTGCGCAACCCAGTTTGGGGGCTGGAGCAAACTCAGTTGTCCTGAGCCACGGTGTTAAGGGCCCGCTCCAGGAATGCCTTCAGTTCACCATCCCCCAGCACAGGAGTCACCACCCCGAGCTCCAGTGTCGGCTGCGTCTTGGCTTCCGCCGCCGCCAACGCAGCCTGGACATTGCGGCGGGCTTCAGCCACGGCAGGGGAATCCCCTCGCTTGGCAGCCTCGAGCATGATCAGGGCCCTCCTCCACACCCCGTCCGTAATTGGCCGCCGCCTTTGCCCAATGGGTGGCATCCTCCGCGAAGCCTGGCACCGCCATCCTCGGCAACAATTCCGATAGCTTCTGGAGCAGCTCAGCCCGCGCCTTCAGACCGCCCGAAGGCGACCTGCCGGCGTCGTAATCCGACCAGAACTGCCCCATGTCCCGCCGGAGCTCCGGAGCAGACGGAGTGAGCTTGTCGTCCTGCCAGTCTTGGTTGAGGTCCACGAAAGCCCTTACGGCTGCGCGGACCTCCGGATCCGGGCCCGAGACCTGTTGCAGGGCTGCGTCCATGGACTTGCCGGGCTTGTACGCTGGTCCGTTCCATGAGAGGTCGGCGTAGTTAAAGATGGCAGGGAGAGACAGATAGGGCTCAATCATTGGATTGGTCACGATTCCGCGGACTGATTTGTACAGATCCGGGTCCCGCCCAATGACCGGGGCCATGAAGAGGTGGTCCTGGGAAAAGTCGTTCACGGGGTAGTTATCCCAAATGACGAGGTCCCGTGGAGAACCCGGGGTCCCGTATGTCAGCCTGGCGGTTTCGGCTGAGTTGGCGCTGATCCTGTGGGAGACCACATCTTCACCGGTCCACTGGACAACGATCCCGGGGTTCAGGGACCGGCCAAGTTCCCGCTTGTAAGGATTGCTCCCGGAACCGTTGTAGAAGGTGGGAACCGTTTGCAGGGGTTCGATGTCCGGCTTTGTCGAAATGAACCGGTCATTGACGTCATTGAGGAATGAAGCCTGTGCTTTGGCCAGGTTGGCTTGACCTGCACCAAAGTCCTTGAGGTCCTCTGCGCACTGGACTTTGGTGGCAATGTCATCAAGCGGAATCACGAACGAACGGACACCGATCGAATACAAGGATTCAAGCTTGGCCACTGCAAAGTTGAGATCCGCCTCGGCGGAATAGCAACTATCGATGCCCGGGGACAGCGCGTAAGTAAAGCGGATGTGGTTGGCAGTGGCGGTATCCACCAGCTCCCGTAGTTGCTTGAGGTCCTCGTCCGAGTACAGTGCCCGCCACTTCTCCCGCAACAATGGATCATCCTTTGGGGAATAGATGTAGGTATTCATTTTCTGGCGTCCCGCAAATTTGAGGACATCCAGACGGGCCTGATGGGACCATGGCGTGCCGTAAAACCCTTCGATGACGCCACGGGTTTCCATAAGCGGCCAATCACTGACCCGGGCCGCCGACATGGCCCCATCCTTAAGCAACTGGCGCGCGGTTTGCACGGCATGGAAAACGCCGTCGGCATCCGTTCCGGCGAGTACCGCCATCGGAATCCCTGAAGTTTTTCCAGTGGCTATGGCGTAGCCTTCAGCTCGGCTGACTGCGTTCTGGATGTCCGCCGCGCTTTCCTTTCCCAGCTCTTTGAGTACCGGGCTTACTGTGGGATCCGCTGCGGTGCCAAGGAAGACGGCCGAACTGCCGGCCGCTGGGCTGTCCAGGGCTGTCACGGCTTCTGCGGTACCCCCGGCTCCTGTCACCAGGTCTTGGAGGGCAGCGATGGACGCTTGGTCTGTGCCGGGGGAAGCCACAATGTAAACGTGGCCGTTCAGAGGGATGGGATCTCCCCCTCCGGCCTGGAGATGTTGTGGGACGGGGAAGATACTTGGGATTTCGGTCTTGCCCGTACCTTGGCCACCGGACCGTTCCCGGGAAACCACCAACCAGCCCGTAACGACCAGGGCGACAGCCAGGGCCGCAACTGCGATCAGCAGCAGTACTGATCGTCTCCGTCTGGCTCCACGGACGGGCGTTGTGTTCAATCAGGTGTCCCCTTGGGAAAGCCGTCGCCGACTGTCTGGAATGTTGAATCAAGACAACCACACTGGCCGCGCCGCACATAGAGGGCGGGAGGGGTGCCGCACCAAACTAAGGTTGATCCGTGAATCTTCTCATTTCAGCGCTGGGAGTCCTTGGCGTGGCTTCGTCAGGACCATTGATCGCCGGCACCTTGGGTGCCACGTCAGTGACGGCGTTGGCGATCGCCTTCTGGCGGAACGCGATCGGAGCAGTCGTGATGGCGGCGCCGGTGGCAATCCGGGAGCCCAAACAGTTTGGGAAGATCAACCGCCGCGAGTTTGGCTGGTGCACGGTTGCCGCCGTCGCCCTGGCCTTTCACTTCGCTTGCTTCATCACGGCACTGCAGCTGACCTCGGTAGCTGCAGCCACTGCCTTGGTCTGCCTCCAGTCAGCATGGATCGCGGTCTTCCAGTTGTTCAGGGGCGCCCGCCATCGCTGGCCGGTCCTGGTGGGCTTGGGGATAGCCTTTGGCGGAGTCGTGGCCATTACCGGATTCGACATGGGCTCTTCACCGCAGGCCCTGCTGGGCGACGTCCTGGCGCTGGCTGGCGGAGCTTTGGCCGGCCTGTACACCCTGGCTGGCGGCAAGGCCCGCCAGTCCATGGGAACGGGCACGTACACCACGCTCTGCTATGGAATGTGTGCCGCGATTGTTGCTGTGCTGGCTTTGCTCAGTGGCCAACCGTTGGCAGGGTTCGACGCCGGAGGTTGGCTTGGGATTCTCGCCATCACCGTTTGTGCACAGTTGGTAGGACACACTGCGTTCAACCACCTGCTGGCCACAATGAGCCCCTTGCTGGTTTCCATGATCATCCTGTTGGAAATTCCCGGGGCAGCGATCCTTGCGGCCATCTTCCTGAACGAAACACTGCCCGCCGGGACATACGCCGGCCTTGCGCTGATTCTCATTGGACTTGCGGTGGTGGTCGCCGGCCAACGGCGCGACAAAGGCGAAGCAGACCGGCGGGAGGCCGAGCTGGGAACTGACTGAGCTTCCGCCGTCGGGCTTCTACTGCCCTGCGTGCTGTTGCCGGGCAGGAAGTGGCCTGGCAGGAAGTTGCCGGGCAGGAAGTTGTTGGACCAGGGCCTAAAGGCTGCTGCGTCGAATGCCCTGCGCCGCGTTGGCCGTATGAATGGCCCGCAGGAGTTTGGCGGGGAAGTAGACCGAGAAGAAGACCACCATGGGGGCTTTCAGGGCCATCTTCTTCACGTTGTGCGCCTTGTACGTCCGGTCGAAGCGCGTGACGTAATAGCGGTAGTCCCGCGGAGAGTCCTCAAGGCGCCGGGCCGACATGCCGGACACCATTTGCGGGCAATACCGGACATGGAGATCGTGTTCGGCGAGATGCAGTGAGAGGTCGATGTCCTCGTGCATCTCATCCTTCTCATCCAGGCATGTTTCGTCCCGGATGGTTTCCCATGCGGTACGCCGGAGGGCCATGTTGGAACCGAACAGGAAGTGGTACTGGTGCTTGGCCAGGCGCAGCATCAGCTGGCGCATTTTGTCATCCGCTTTGAGCCCGAACCGGCGCATTGGCATGTCGTAATAGACGACAGGTCCGGTAGCCGCCTGGACGGACTGGTCCATGAAGGCCTTCTGGACTTGCTCAACCCAGTCAGGCTCCAGGACGGAATCGGCGTCGATGCGCCCTACGATTTCCCCGTTGGCGCTGTTGAGCCCAAAGTTGCGGGTGGGAATGAGTCCCTGCGTGGCGTCCTGCCGTAAAAGGATAATGGGGCTTTCCGGGTATTCCTGCTGCATCTGGCGCACTATCCTGGCGGTGCGGTCGGTGGAGAGATTGTCCACCACGATGATTTCTTCAGCAGGAACAGACTGGTAAATGGCCGCGATAAGGCACTGGCGAATGACGCTTTCCTCGTTATACGCCGGAATGACGATTGAAACCCCCGGAGGCACCGGGACTTCCTTGAGGGCACCCGCAACGGGTCTATCGGCTGACATCACTTCAAATCTAACACCCGGCAGAGCGTCCCCAGCGGACTGTTGGGTTACAAGCTGGCAAACACTGAAGGGATCCCGGGCTGGCCGGGATCCCTTCAGTGTTTGTATCAATGGCGGCCTCTATGAACCCGGCCAATCAGAACCCTATAGCTGGGAGTCCTTGGACGTGGACGTGGTGTCGTCGTCCTTGTGGCCGCTTGCCGCAATGTTCCTGGTAGCGGTTTTGGCATCCGTAGCGACGTTGGACGTGGAATCCTTGCCCTTCTCGAACGCATCCTTGGTTGCCTGCTCCACTTCGGCAGTGGCTTCCTCGGGCGTAATGTCAGAAGTTTTGGATTCGGCCGGCACGGTTGCCGTCGCCGTAGCTGATGCTGCAGTGTCTGCGGGAGCCGGGGCCGGCGTTGGCGCAGGGGTTGGATTGACCGGGGGCCGGCGTCTTCCAAGGATCCTCCACAGGCTTGGAGGCCTTCCACGCAGCAACACCGGCAGCAACCGCGGCTGCGATAACTGTGACAACCAGCCATCCGCGTTTCTTCGGCTTCTGCTGGACAGCCAACTGCTGGGAAACAGCCTTGCTGGTCTGGTCCGCCACTGCCTTGATCTGCTTGCCGGTGGCCTGAGCTTGCTCCTGCACGCTGTGGACCACACCCGAGTCCACCAGTTTCTGCGCAACGGCATCCACTTGGGCGGGCGCGTTCTCAAGGACGTGATGGACAACTACGGAAGCCTGGCCCAGCTGCTCGGACAGCTTGGGCAGGTACTCCTCAACTACTTTGTCCCGGGCGAGTCCAAGGGCCGGAGTTGCCTTATTAAGGGTCTCCTGGATCTTGGGCGTGGCGTCCTCAACAGCGTCATGGATCTTCGGCGCGAGGTGCGCCAGTCCATCCTGAAGCCGTGGCGTAACTGTTGCCACGCCGTCGGCGAGGTTGTGCGCCGCCGACTTCAGTCCCTCCTGGATCTTGGGGGAAGCGGTATCAATGCCGTGCTGAATACGGGGAACAGCCCAATTGACGGCTGCTTCCACACGGGGCGCCGCCCAGTCGCGGGCGTTATCCACGCCAGCCGCAACGGAGTGTTCAAGGTCGCGGGCAATACGGTCTGATTTCTTCACAACTACCTCCCGATACACATGCTCGTTTGAAGCTAGCCTACGTGCCTTGAGGAACAGCGGCTATTCATCTGCAGGATTCTTCCCGGATTTCACCCAGCGCGGAACCGGCTTTACAGCCATGCCCCCGTTGACCCTGCATGAAAGAATGGGGCCATGACCATCGCAACCGCAAAAGCAACGATCCACACGAGCCTCGGCGACATCAAGGTTGACCTCTTCGGCAACCACGCCCCCAAGACGGTCGCCAACTTCATTGGCCTCGCTACGGGCGAAAAGTCCTGGACGCACCCGGAAACCGGCGAAGACAAGACCGGCACGCCCCTTTACGACGGCACCATCTTCCACCGCATCATCAAGGACTTTATGATCCAGGGTGGCGATCCCCTGGGCCGCGGCGTTGGCGGACCGGGCTACAAGTTCGACGACGAAATCCACCCCGAGCTGACCTTCAACGCCCCCTACAAACTGGCAATGGCCAACGCTGGTATCCAGATGGGCAAGGGCACCAACGGGTCACAGTTCTTCATCACTACGGTCAACACCGACTGGCTGTTCGGCAAGCACAGCATCTTCGGTGAAGTAGCTGACGAGGAATCGCGCAAGGTTGTTGACGCCATTGAGGGCGTCCGCACCGGCATGGGCGACCGCCCCGTTGAGGACGTCGTCATCAATAGCATCGACATCGAACAGCTCTAGCCTGCATTCATGAGCTACGGAATCCCGTCGGCAGAGCCGTCCGCCACCATCCCGGTGTGCCCACGGCACCCGGACAGGCCCTCCTACGTGCGCTGCCAGCGCTGCGGGCGCCCCGCGTGCCCCGAGTGCCAGCGGGCGGCCGCCGTCGGGTTCCAATGCGTCGATTGCGTCAACGAACAAAAACGTACGACGCCGACCTACCGCTCTCCCTATGGCGGTGCCTTGGCAACCGGCCGGCCTTTGGTGACGTTTACGATCATCGGGTTGTGCGTGCTGGTTTACGTCCTTCAATGGATTGTTCCCGGCGACGCCGTATTCCAGAATTTTGCGTTCGCAAATTATGCAGCTGCCAGCGAGCCTTGGCGGATGCTTACGGCGGCCTTCCTTCATTCGCAAGGGTTCCTGCTGCACATCGTCCTGAACATGTACACGCTGTGGATTTTCGGACAAGCCCTTGAGCCTTTGCTCGGGCGGATCCGGTTCCTGGCCGTGTACCTGCTCTCCGCCGTTGGCGGATCCGTGGGCTACCTTTTGTTGACTCCCACCTTTCCCGTGGTTGGCGTGGTGGGAGCTTCAGGCGCCATTTTCGGCCTGTTCGGTGCCATGCTCGTAGTTCAGCGTCATCGCGGCGGCGAAACCAAACAACTTTGGGTCCTCATTGCGATCAATGGTGCCATTGGCTTCTTTGTACCCAGCATCGCCTGGCAAGCCCACTTGGGTGGCCTGATCACCGGCGGCCCTCGCTGCCGCCGCTGTTGCCTATGCCCCGCGGGGCAAGAACCAGGCCCTGCTCCAAGCGGGCGGCCTCATCCTCGTGGCAGGCCTTCTGGCCGTGCTCGCGTGGTTCCGCATCACTGCAGGCTAGCTGCAACACTTCCCGCAACTATGACCGGTTGCCGCAGTATCGTCCTGAGTTTCTCCGGTGCAGTGCGGCGAGCGTCGCTGAGGTAGATCTCGTGATGCTTCCCCGACATCGTCAGCGACTCGCCGGGAATAAAGCTGTTGTGCATTTCCGCGAGCACTGGACCCTCGTCATCGTAGGGCCCTATGTGGAGGGTCTGGACGCTTAGCCCTTCATCGAGTGTTTCCAATCGAAGAGCGTCAATTGCCGGGCCATGGCCCTTTTGGGCGACGATCTTACGTGCGTCTTCGAAGTGGTCCTGGGTCATCCAGCCGGGAACCATATTCATCAAGGTCCAGTCCCAGCGTGACTTGTCCCTGGCGCTTGTAAACGTATCCATGTCCTCTGCCCACCAGAGCGCTTCCAAGGGCATCACGGTGTAGTCGCGGCCCAGCTCCTGCTTGCTGAAGAACTTCATCTTGTAAGCGACCGGATAGATGGTGGCCAGCGCATCCCTATAGGACTGGGACGTGTTTGGATCCCCATGGCCGTCGATCATGAGGAACTGCAGGGCTGGAACCGTCACCACGCAAAACCTGCCGTGCGACGCGTTGTATGTTTCGATCTGCTTTTTAAGGTCGACTTTCATCGGCAAGTAATCCCACTCCCCTATTATCGGCGTTGGACGTTATCCACAGCTGTTGTCCACAGTGTGAGTAACTTACATCCGTGTAGTTAGCTTGTTAGGGACCTGTGCGGCCTGTCAGAGCAGTAGATATCCCCGGAAAGGCATGGATTCATCCACATCTGTGGATAACTTTGTCCCCTAAGCTGTCTCGTTTGTGGACAACCAAGCCCTTTCGCGGCGAGCTGTGGATAAAGCTGTTAATGGTGGTGTGGAGGGGGCTCTATCAACAGGCTTATCAACAATGTTAATAACTTACACGTGTGTAGTTCAGGACCGTTGCGGTTGCTTTTTTGGCGCAAGCGCGCGGAACAAGCGCGGGAAACCCACAAGTTTTCCCCACCTGTGGATAACTTGTGGGTTGGGGGGTTGTTGTTAAGTGGGTAACTCCGCCGGGATGCGAAGGTAGCGACGATGACCGGCGAGGGAGGCAGGGCCGGCTTCGGGACGATTTTGGGCTTCGGATCGTCGGCGAAAGCGCTAATGAGTGAATCCAGCAATGCTCCACTGATGAACGTTCAATGAAGATGCGGCCACTATCCACAGCGGGATGCACAGTGGGCATAACTCCCTCGTGTGGGTCCGGCGCCCAGGATCAGCACTGCGACGGGGATTCTGGGGAAAAGTACGTGGATGTCCACAGAACTTATCCACGCCTGTGGATAAAGTTACGCACTTCTGTGGAAAATGGCCGAGGGTGGCCTGTGGGGAAGGCCGAAGCCCTACTTCTGACCTTGCTCCAGCCAAACGCCCGAGGTACCCCGCCTGTGGCTATCAACCAAGTGTGTGTCGATGATCCCTACGGCTTCCATGAGGGCATACATGGTGGTGGGGCCAACGAACGCAAAGCCCTTCTTACGGAGCGCCTTGGACAGCGCTATCGATTCGGGCGAAGTGGTGGGGATTTCTGCGTAGGTTCGGGGGGCAGGCGTAGTATCCGGTTTGAAGGACCACACGAAGTCCACCAGCCCGCCCTCAGCCCTAAGGGCGATGGTGGCCTTGGCGTTGGTGATTGCCGCCTGGATCTTGAGACGGTTCCTGACGATGCCGGCGTCCAGCATCAGCCGCTCGACATCCGCGTCCGTGAAAGCAGCGACGCTTTCAGGGTGGAAATCCAGGAAAGCCTTCCTGAAGGCATCCCGTTTCCGAAGGATGGTTGCCCATGACAGGCCGGCTTGGAACGCCTCGAGACTGATGCGCTCATACATCCCTTGCTCGTCCCGGACCGGCATGCCCCACTCGTGATCGTAGTAAGCCTGCATCAGCGGATCCGAGGCAGCCCACAGTGGCCGCGCCAAGCCATCCTGGCCGATGATGATGCCGGTTTCTTCCGTGGTCATGAATGCTCCTCTGCGGCCGTCCCACGGACGCCAACCCTTGCTCTTGTCTCTAGGGACATTCTGCCCCCTGCCTGTGACATTTTTATCGCTGGGATCTGGCCCCTAGGACAACCCCGTGACACGCATGGTGATGTTGATTCGTCCGTGGGAGAGCCCACATCCTTCCGGGCAGGTTCCGGGGAGGACCTTTGGGATGCCGTGATACGAGAACCTCGAGGCTCCGCCAAAAACGAAAAGGTCTCCCGACCTGAGTTCGACGTCCGTATACGGCTTGGTGCGCGTCTGGGTGTTGCCGAAACGGAAGAGGCACGTCTCCCCGATGCTGAGCGACACTACCGGAGCATTGGAACGTTCATCCTTGTCCTGATGCATGCCCATGGTGGCCCCGCGATCGTAGAAGTTCACCAGTGCGGCATCGGGTGTGTAATTGCCGGCGAGTTCGCCGAGAGCCTCGTTGCCTTCCGGCCCGGGCAAGTAAGCATCGGCTACGGCCTTCCTGCCCAAGCGAACCATCCACTCCGGGAACTCGAGTACCGGACTGCCGTTCACATCCGTAGCTTCCCGCGTGTAACGGTAGGGCTGCCAATGCCAGCCCAGGCAAAGGGTCCGGACAGACATCCGGTGCCCTCCCGGCAACGTCGCTGCCCGCAGGGGCACCGGCCCGTGTGTCCATTCGCCAAAGCGTTGCACGATCCACCTCTGCTGCTCCAGGCTGAGCCAGCCCGGCACGTGCACGGCGCCTGGAGCTATCACCCGGGGGCCGGCGTCGGGGGTGTCAGGTTGGATAAGAGTCAACGGAAAAAGGGCGTCCTCGCTCATGCTGCAGCCTCAAGTGTGAGGAGCCTTCGTTTCGCCTCGGTTCCGCCAAGGTAACCGCCGAAAGTGCCGTCGGACTTCACCACGCGGTGGCAGGGAACGATCACCGGCAGTGGGTTCGTAGCGCAGGCGGTTCCAACGGCGCGCACAGCTTTGGGGCTCCCGGCGGCCTGGGCCACCTGTGTGTAACTTTCGGTCCTGCCGTAGGCGATCTGCGGCAAGTGGTGGAGGACATTGAGGCGGAACCCGCGTGCAAGCTGGAAATCCAAGGGAAGGTCGAAATCCTGACGGGTGCCGTTGAAGTACTCGTCCAATTGGCGGGCAGCGGCCTCAAGTTGTGAGGGTGCATGCAGGATGCGGGGACTCACCGTGCTGGCCAGCAATTGCAATACGGCCTCATGGTTCTCACGCTCGAACGCTACCCGCACAAGGCCATGTTCCGTAGCCGCCAAAAGGAGCTTGCCCACAGGTGAATCCACCACTGAGTATGCGATATCCAGGGAATGGCTTTCATGGGCAGCGCGGACAAGTCTCGCGTGGAGGCTGGACAGGGCCGGTTCGATTCCGGCGTCGAGGGGCTTAAGGAGCACGGCAACCTCGGCGTGGTCCGGGAGCGATTCAAGAGTCATCGGATTTCTCCTTTCGCCGATGCTGGGACGGATGAGGTGGTCACGGACGTGGAATGAACCAGGAACGCCCGCACGGATTCGGGCTCTTCGCGAAGCATGGCACGGAGTGCTTTCACACCGTCGGATCCCGCACGTCGTGCGGCATCCGGTGTCCCGCCAAGAAGTGACGCTATGTCCTGATATGGGAGGCCCGCCAAATAGTGGTAGGCCACTGCCTGGCGTTGTTTAGGTGGCAATCGCCCCACAGCGCTGAGCAGCTCCGCTTGGTTGTCACCAGGAATGCCAATTTTCGAGGGCCGCTCGGGTGGCTGATCGACAGGCAAGGGGCGGCGATTACTGGAACGGATGAGATCGATGCATTTCCGATGCGCAATAGTGACGAGCCAGGCCTCAAGGTTGGCATCCTCAGGGAGGGCACCATAAGCCTGCAAAGCCGAAAGAAAGGTTTCGGACCATGCGTCGTCAGCATCATGAAGGCCCACCACTGCACGGCACACCCGGAGCACAGTGCCGCCGTGTTCCTGGACGACTGCTTCGAACGGCCTCTTGTGGGCCGGGTGCGGGCGCTGCATCAGAAGAGCTTGCCCTCTTTCACGACGGCTGGCTCTTCGAGCTCAAGAAGGAAGCGCTTGTTGCGCAGGCCGCCCGCGTAGCCGGTGAGTTGCCCCTTGCGCCCCACCACGCGGTGGCACGGGATGATGATGCTAATGGGATTCCGCCCTACTGCGGATCCAACAGCCTGGGCCAGATGGGGGTCCCCCATCTCGAGAGCCAGTTCGCCGTAGCTAATGGTTTCCCCAAAAGGAATGTGTTGGAGCCGCTGCCAGACCTTCTCTTGGAAGGCATTGCCCCGGGCCTCAAAAGCGACGTCGAATTGAGTGCGCTTTCCTTCGAGATACTCATCGAGTTGGACACGGGTCTGCTCGAAGAGTGGCTCGTCGATACGTGCCGGGACTCCGAAGTAGTCCGGCGGAGGCATGTGCCAATGGCCCTCGTAAAAGATGCCCGTCAAAAACTCCCCGCGGGCAGTCAGCGTCAGCTGCCCCAGCGGGGAATCCATGGTGGTGTGCCTGGTGTTCATAACCTGTAGACGTTCACGGGCACCGAAATGTGAGGTGTGGGATCCCTAGGCGCGCCAGCGCGTAGTCATGAGGAATCCGACGATGGCGATGCCGAACCCGGCAACGATGTTCCACGAAGCCCATTCCTGCACGGGGAACTTGCCCTCGGTGATGTAGAACGTGATGATCCAGATCAGCCCCAGGATCATCAGGCCGAACATGACCGGCTTGTACCAAACGGGATTCGGCTTGTACTGCTGTGCGGCGGAAGTCTGCTGGGCCTGACGGGCAGGCCGCTTGCGGGGCTTGGACTCGGGCACGGATCCTCCTTGGCTGTTCGATTGAAACCCGATGCTGCCGGCCTTGGTATCCTGCAGGAAGGAAAAATTCCAGCGGTCAACGGCCACGCGGTGCTCCGGGTTGTTACTAGCTGTCAAGTCTAGCCGCAACCGGGGTAGGCCAGCGCCGCCCGCGCCCTACATGAGGAGACCCTGTGGCGGACCAGCAGACGACGGCGGCTGCCGCCGTGCCGTCCGCCCGCCGGAACCAGGGGAAGCCTCCCCGCGACCGGCTCACAGCCTCGGCTGTTATGCGCAAGATCAGCCAGGTACTGGGCGAGTTGCTCATTACTGCAGGCATTGTCCTCTTGCTTTTTGTGGGCTGGGAGCTGTGGTGGACCAACGTGGAGGCCGACGCAAAGCAGACCGAAGCCGTGAAGAGTTTTGCACAGGAATTTGCGGGGCCGGTAACGCCAGCCGCCAGCCAGGCCACGGACTACGGTCCGCCCGTCGTCGGGACAGCACCTGCCCATGGGAAAACGATCGGGATCATGTACATCCCGCGATTCGGTCCGGACTACACGCGGCCCATTATCGAAGGAACAGACCAGGATGTCCTGGACACGCTGGGGCCTGGGACACTACGGAAACACCAGCATGCCTGGAGCCCTCGGCAATTTCGCCGTCGCGGGGCACCGGCAAACACACGGCGCTGTACTGGATAACATCCACACCCTGGTCCCCGGGGACAAGATTTACGTCCAGACGCCAGACGGCTATTACACGTATGTCTTCCGCAACAACCAGATAGTGTTGCCCAGCCAAACCGACGTCTTGATGCCGGTCCCCACCCAACCCGGAGTCACGCCCCGTGAAAGCATCCTGACCATGACCAGTTGCAACCCGCGCTTCGGATCCCAGGAACGCATCATCGCCTACTCCGTCCTTGAGGGTTGGCAACCGGCCTCAGCCGGACCGCCGTCGGAAATAGCCGCCCAAGTAGCCCAAGCCCAAGGAAAGGGGTAACGGATGTACGCCTGGATCTTTCGGAATTTGCCCGGCCCCTTGTGGGTGCGGATACTGACATCGGTGGCGCTTGTGGCCGTAGCCCTCGTCCTGATGGTGGAGTTCCTCTTCCCGTGGTTCTCCCAATTCACTTCTTTGACCGACTCAACGATTGGTTTAGTGCAGCAGCCATGAGCTCAACAAAAATCCTCGTCGTGGACAACTACGACAGCTTCGTTTACACCCTGGTGGGCTACCTGCAGGAACTGGGCGCCGAGACAACCGTGGTCCGAAATGACGACGTGACACTCGCAGAAGCCAAGGAGCTTGCCGCAGCCCGTGATGGAGTCCTTATCTCTCCCGGTCCGGGAACCCCGGCAGAAGCCGGTGTTTGCATTGACCTCATCAAGTGGTGCGGCGAGGCCGCCAAGCCTATGTTCGGGGTGTGCCTTGGCCACCAGGCCCTTGCCGAAGCCTATGGGGGCGTTGTCACCCACGCTCCTGAGCTCATGCACGGGAAAACTTCGCCGGTGCAGCACGAAGGCAAGAGTGTCTTTGTCGGGCTTCCGTCGCCCGTAACGGCCACGCGCTACCACTCACTCGCCGCGGTTCGCGACTCGATCCCCGACGTCCTGGAGATCACAGCCGAGACCACGAACGGTGTGGTCATGGGCCTGCAGCACAAGACCGCTCCCCTCTGCGGTGTGCAGTTCCACCCGGAATCAGTCCTCACCGAAGGCGGCTACCAGATGCTGGGCAACTGGCTGGAGTCCCTCGGCATGACCGGAGCTGCCGAACGTGCTTCGAAGCTGAGTCCGCTGATCCAGCACTGACGTGTAGCGGCAGCTGAGGGGACGTGACCCGTTAGTCCTTCTTAGTGGGGGTCGGCTTGGGGTTGGAGGTATCTGTGGGCGTGGGTGTGGGCGTCGGAACCGGGGCCTTGGCTACCGTTACCGTCACTGTCTTGCCCTGATCCACTTCAGTATTGAAGGTTTCGCTTTGTGCCGTGACCTTGCCGGGGGTCACCTGGGAATTTTCTTGCTCCACCACGGCCATGACGAGGCCGTTCTCCTTAAGCAGCGCTTCGGCTTCCGACTGGGCAAGACCGATCAGTTGGGGCATCAGCACTTTGCCGGACGACACCTGCAGCTCAACGTTGGAAGCTGCGGCTATGGGCGCCCCGGGGGCGGGACCCGTGGTGATCACGAGTCCGATGGGAACCGTGGGGCTGTGCGTCCGCACGCTGGAGATGTTGCCCGTGATTCCCAGGCGCCGAAGGGTGTCGCGGGCGTCTGACTCGGTGCGGCCCACAATGTCGGCAGGGATAGTTACCGAGCTGGGACCGCTGGAGATGTTGAGGATGACCTCGGCGTTCTGTTCAAGCATGGAGCCCGCACTGGGTGAGGTGCCGATCGCCCTGTCCTTGGCAACCTTGTCACTGGCCACGCGGGCAGTTTTGGGGACCAGCTTTGCGGAGTAGAGCTCTTGCAGCGCCTGGGACTCCGACATGTTGGTCACCGAGGGAACCGCCACCTTGGCCGGCGCCGCGGGGGGCGCGTTGACCAGGCTGTAGATCCAGAATCCGGCGCCTGCGAGAACAAGGATAGTAAAGATTGCCAGCGTCGCCGCCCAAGTGCGACGGCGGGACTTCTGGTGGGAGGTCCGCTCACGTTCGGGTGGGAGGTCCAAGGGAAGCGCTTCGTCCAGCGGTTCCTCAATGGGGTCCTGGGTCACGCCGTTGTAGTGCTCGACGTCAAGGAATCCAACGGCCGTGGCGCTCAAGAGCTGCGTTTCCGGGTCTTCGGACGAAATGAGGTCGTTGGGGTCGGTGGGTGCCTCGCTGGCGGGAAGAACGGGAACGGCAATGCCATTGCTCGCGGCCCTGAGTGCCCGCCGGAAGGCAGCCGCATCCTGGAAGCGGTCCGACCGGCTCTTTTGCAGGGCCTTGGCAAGCACGGAATCCAAAGCCTCGGAAACCTCGGGGTTATGGACGCTGGGGAGGTCCGGCGTCTCCCGGACGTGCTGGTAGGCCACTGAAACCGGGCTGTCGCCTACGAATGGTGGACGGCTGGTAAGCAGTTCGTACAGGAGGCAGCCCGCAGAGTAGAGATCGCTACGGGCATCAACGGTCTCTCCCCGTGCTTGTTCGGGGGAAAGGTATTGTGCCGTTCCCACTACAGCCTGCGTCTGCGTCATGGTGGCAGCGGAGTCAGCCATGGCCCGGGCGATGCCAAAGTCCATGACCTTGACGTCCCCGGTATCAGCACAGACCATGACGTTGGCGGGTTTGATATCGCGGTGCACAATGCCCGCCCGATGGCTGTATTCCAGCGCCGCGAGGACGCCAAGGGTGTAGCCGATGGAGTCTTCAACACCAAGTTCGTGCGCTTTGATCATGTCCCGCAGCGTCCGTCCTGCGACGAACTCCATCACGATGTACGGGACACGCACGTCCTCACCCGGTCCGCCCGGGACAGAGTACTCACCGGTATCGAAGATGGCCACGATGGAAGGGTGGTTCAGGGCTGCGACAGCCTGGGCCTCGCGTTTGAAGCGGGCCTGGAACTGGGGATCGCGGGCGAGGTCGGCACGCAGGACTTTGACTGCAATGGTGCGTCCCAGGAGCGTATCCGACCCCCGGTAGACGTCTGCCATGCCGCCACGGCCGATCAGGTCACCGAGTTCGTAGCGCCCATTGAGGATGCGCTGCGAAGAGACAGGTGTACTCTCCTCTCGGTGCGCTGGACCGGGCCGTGGCGTAGACATGGCGGCTACTTAGTTGCTCGGGCTGCCGGAGCCGCTGGGGCTGGCGCTCGGGGACGTCGGATTGCTCGGTACAAGCGACTTGGACAGGTGGTATGTGACTACCGAACCAGCCGCAACCTTTGTTCCAGGGGCCGGCTCGGACCGTACGAAGGTGCCTGGTTTCTGGCCGACGGCGCCATTGACGGGATCGCCCGGGACCCACCGCAGGTTCGCTGCTTCGATCAGTCCCCGCACCTCTTCCTCGCTGAGGCCGACCCCGATGCTGGGCACGGACACCATTTCCGGACCCTTGGAGTACTGGACAGTGATAACTTCCCCTGGATCCACGGGACCCGTGGGGTTAAGGTCAGTTACCGTGCCGGCGGGGGCAGTGTTGAACACTTCCTGCCCGTTGACCTGCAGGCCCAATCCAACAAGCTGGCTGCGGACAGTCTCAAACGGTTGTCCAAGATACTCCTCAGGGATCAGGTTGATCTTCTGGGGTGTGGACTGCGTCGGTGTCGGGGAGGGGGCCTGGGACGTCTGCGTTGGTGTGGCCGATTGCGACGTTGGACTTGCGCTCCGGCTTGCGCTTGCAGAGGTGGACTCGCCCGGACCGGGATTCGGGGAGAAGAAGCCCGACTGTGAAATCAGGAAACCAACCAGTGCGAAGAGCACCAGCAGGATCAGGGCAACGAGTGGCCAGGTCCAGGGGCTGCGCTTCTTACGCTCAGGCTCGACGTCGTCGTAGTTGTCATCATCGCTGTAGATGACTTCTTCTTCGTCGTTCAGCTGCCGCTCTGCCTCCAGCGCATTCGCCCGCGCCAAATGGTTGTCCGCGGAAGCGCCGGCGGCTCCAACAGCCGCACCGGCTGCACCTCCAACGGCGGCGGTTGCGCCGAGCACCGGAAGTGCGGAAGTCGACGTCGTGGAATGCTCCTTGCCAAACGGCGAGGTAACGACGCCGGTGGGGGCCGTAGCAGTATTGACCGGTGCCGTGATGGGTCCGGTAGCGGCTTCGAAGAGGAGCATACCCGGCACCGCGGCGTGGGCAGTGGTGATATCGCCGTTGCGGATAGCCTCGGCGGCCTCCGCCAGCTTGATGGCGTTGGCTGGACGGTTCTTTGGATCCTTGGCGAGCATCGACATCAGGAGGGCACGCACCGGCGTGGGCAGCGTCTCCGGAAGTGGTGGCGGAGCGTCGTTAACCTGTGCAAGGGCAATGGCGATCTGGGATTCACCGGAGAACGGACGGTGGCCGGTGAGGCATTCGTAGCCAATGACGCCCAGCGAGTAGATGTCAGACGAGCCGGTGGCAGTTTGTCCTGTTGCCTGCTCGGGAGCAAGGTACTGGGCGGTGCCCATGACCTGGCCGGTCTGGGTCAGCGGCACCTGGTCAGCCAGGCGGGCGATACCGAAGTCGGTGACCTTGACGCGGTTGTCCGGCGTGATCAGGAGGTTGCCCGGTTTGATGTCGCGGTGGACCAGGCCCTGGGCATGTGCCACTGCCAGTGCGCGCGCCGTCTGGGAGATGATCGAAAGGGTCATGTCAGGTGACAGGACCTGCTCGCGCTCAAGGATGCCGCTCAACGGGTGGCCGGGCACCAGTTCCATGACGAGGTACGCCGAGCCGGCTTCTTCGCCGTAATCGAAGACGTTGGCAATACCCACGTGGTTAAGGAGTGCTGTGTGGCGGGCTTCGGCGCGGAAGCGCTGGAGGAAGCCGGGGTCCCCGGTGTATTCCTCCTTGAGCACCTTGATGGCAACGATCCTGCCCAGGATCTGGTCCTTGGCCTTCCAGACCTCGCCCATGCCGCCAATCGCAATGCGACTGGTCAGCTGGAACCTGCCGCCGAGTGTGATTCCCGAAGTAGGTCTCACTTATTCAACACCGCCTCAAAAATCTTCTTTGCGTTCGGACTGGTTAGCTTGGCGCCTGTGAGCACATCCACACCTTCCATGACGATGGTGACGGCCACTTGCGGATCGTTCGCCGGGGCGAACCCGGTGAACCAAGAGTTGTTCAAACCTGAATCGCCGAGCTCGGCGGTACCCGTCTTACCGGCTACCTGGACCCCCGGGACAGCAGCGCCGCTGGCGATGCCGTTGGAGACAGCGCTGCTCATCCACTGGGTGATCTGGTTCGCGATGGGTTGGGTCGTGCTGGTGCGCAGGGCCTCCGGCTTGAACTCGCTGATCACCCGGAGGTCGGGCGCACGGACTGTCTTGACCAGGTTGGGCTTCATCTGCACACCACCGTTGGCAATTGCCGCAGTCATCAGGTTGATCTGGAGCGGGGTTGCCTTGACGTCACGCTGCCCCACTGAGGACTGGGCAAGCTGGGCCTGGTCCAGGTCCTTCGGGAAGACGCTGATGGCTTGCTGGAGCTTGAGCTGCTCGCCGAAGGTGTCCCCGAAGCCGAACTTCTCTGCCTGATCCCGGATGGCGTCCTGGCCCAGGTCCAGCGCGATGCTCGCAAAGGGAGTGTTGCATGACTGTTCCAGGGCGAAGGAGAACGTTGCCGTTTCACGGACGTTGCAGTTGCCGCCGGCGTAGTTGGGCAGGCTAGCACTGGATCCGGGCAAGGGCAGGCTGCTGGGGTTCGGCAGCTCGCTGTCCTTGTTGTACTTGCCGGAATTCAGGGCGGCCGCTGTGTCCACGAGCTTGAACACCGAGCCCGGGGACAACAAGTTACCCGTGGGCCCGCTGAGGTTCTGGTTCAAGTTGATGCCGGGAATCTTGTTCAGCTCGGCGTAGTTGGCCGCTGCGGCAGCAGTGTCGTGTGTAGCAATCAGGTTGGGGTCGTAGGACGGCTTGGAAACCATGGCAAGGATGGCGCCGGTTTTCGGGTTGGTCACAACGATCGAGCCACGCTGGCCCTCGGGGATGAGGTCGTAGGCAAGCTGCTGGATGGCGGGATCGAGCGTGAGTTCCACAGAGGCGCCCTTGGGCTCATTCCCAAGGAACATCTGGCTGACGCGGTCCAGGAACAGTTGGTCGGAGTTGCCGGCCAACTGGTCGCTGAGGGACTGTTCGAGCCCGGTGGAACCAAATCCCCTGGAGAAGTATCCCGTGATGCCCGCATAAAGTTCCGGCTGGGTGTACTTGCGTTGGAACGCGCAGGACTCGTTACCCGGAACGGACTCTGCAATCGGTTTACCGGCAACGATGATCGCCCCGCGGTCGTTGCAGAATGTTGCCAGGATTGCCCGCTGATTCCATGGATTGGCGTTGAGATCGTCAGCGCCAATGACCTGGACATAGCTGATGGCGCCGAAAATCAAGGCGAACATGGCGACGGCAGCCATCCACGAACTTCTAATTGCCTGGTTCATGGATGCTTCACCGCTTCCGTGGGCGCGCCCGGCGTGGGTACGGAAGCTGACTTGCGGGCGGCCGGGTTGGTGCTGCTTGCAGGAGGTTTATTCACCATCGGAGTGGTATCTATGGGCCCGCGGGCCGTGTTGGAGATCATGAGCAGGAGGCCGACGATTATCCAGTTGGCCAGGAGGGAGGATCCACCGGCGGCCAAGAATGGCGTGGTGAGGCCGGTCAGCGGAATAAGTCTGGTGACGCCGCCGATGACCACGAAGCACTGGAGCGCGATTGCGAAGGAGAGCCCGCACGCCAGCAACTTGCCGAACGCATCCCGGGTGCCCAGTGCGGCGCGGAAACCGCGGGTAAAAAGCAACAGGTAGAGCATCACGACAGCGAACAGGCCGATGAGGCCGAGTTCTTCGCCAATGAGTGCCACGATCATGTCGCTGTTGGCGAAGGGCACCAGGTCCGGCCGGCCCTGGCCAAGGCCCGTGCCCACAAGGCCGCCGTCAGCCATACCGAACAGGCCCTTGGACGATCTGCCCGCTGCCACCGGGTGACCTGCCAAAGACTTCGGGAGTGAACGCGTTGATCCAGCTATCGATCCTGAAGGCAACGTGCGAGAAGATCCTGGAAGCAATGAATCCGCCCCCAAGTATCAGGGCAAGGCCGATCACCACCCATGAGATGCGGCTCGTAGCGACGTAGATCATCACAATGAAGAGGCCGAAGAACAGGACTGACGATCCGAGGTCGCGCTGGAATACGAGGACGCCAATGCTCACCAACCAGGCAGTGATCATGGGACCCAGGTCCTTGAACCGCGGGAACTGCATGGGGCCGATTTTGCGTCCGGCCAGCAGGATGAGGTCCCGGTTGGAGGATAGATACCCGGCGAAGAATATTGCCAGGGTGATCTTGGCAATTTCGCCTGGCTGGAACGTCATCGGGCCGATTCTGATCCACACGCTTGCACCCAGCACTTCACCGGCAGAGATGCCCGGAACGAGCGGCAGGATCAGAAGGAAAGCACTCGCTGCCAAGGAAATGTAGGTAAACCGGCGCAAGATGCGGTGGTCCTTGAGGAACCAAATCACAGCGATGGATACTGCCATGGCAATAAGCGTCCAACGGAGCTGGTTATTACCGGTATCGTCCCCGGGCCCGTCCATGCGGTGGATCAAAGCGAGTCCGAGCCCGTTCAAGGCAACAACGATCGGAAGTATTACTGGATCGGCATACTTAGCGCGCAACCTCAGAACTACGTGGAAGGCAAAGGCTGCGACAGCAAGCAGGCTCGATTGGAACCAGAAGTCGCTGTCGAGTCCACTTTCGGAATTGATGCTCACCAGAGCACTGGCGCCGATGCCAACGGCAAGCGCAAGCACGATGAGCACCAGCTCAACATTGCGGCGCGGTTTGGCCGCGGTCTCAGTCTGGATCATTTTGCCGCCTCACAGGGAGTCGGTACGGGCGAAGGCGTAGGGCTGGCAATGGCCGCTGTACTGGGAATTGGAACACTGGTTGTCGCTGACGGAGTCGGGGAAGGAGTGGTGCTGGGGCAGGTTCCCGACGTACTGCCGTAGTTCTTCAGGTTCTCCACAATACGTTGTGCATCATCAAGGTCTCCGGCAGGAACGGTCTGCCGAACACTCTGTTGACCATACTCGGGAAGGGACTCAACACGGAGGTCGGTGACAGCCTCGAGCCGGGACAACTGGATGGGGCCGAGCCGCTGCGAAATGCCGTTGAAGATTGCTACGCGGGAATCGTACTCTCCAACGTAATAGCGGGTCTGCGTCCAGGCGTAGCCAAGCCATAGGCCCACCACGACGCCGAGCACAACAACAGCTGCGACGGCGGGCATGAGCCAGCGGATGCGGCGTCGTGCCGGTTCTTCGACTTCCAGACGATCCTGTTCGGCTTTGTGGGTGAGCACAGTAGCCGCACGTCGAGCAACGGTACGCCCTGCCACAGTGGGGATGGATCCGGTCTCGGCCGCCGTAGCCGCTGCACCCACGAGCTCGTGGGGACGGCTGGCGAGTTCCTCTCGGAGGACCTCGGCGGAAAGATGCTCACCCAGATGCGGGTCAGTATTGGTGGGCGGTTCTTTGGAGGTTCCGTCTTCGTCAGCGGACTCAGCCTTCTCCGCAGCTGGGCCGCCCTCCGTAGCTGGGCCGCCCTCCGCTGTTGGGTCGACAGGGCTGGAAGATGAACCGGCGTCGGCAACCTTGCCATCATTGGGCGCTGTTGCCTTAAGCTCGCCCGGACTGGCGTCTGCGAGCTTGGTGGCGGAGGGACCTTCCGTCGGCTTGCCTGCAGCAGATGATTCCGGCCCCGTCCACCGCGGCAAGCGCCGCAGGAGGAACGACGTCGACGGCGGCCGTGTTGACGTCGTCGACGGTCTCCTCAACGATTTCCAGCACGACCACGGTGACGTTGTCCGGAGCGCCGGCTTCCAACGTGAGATTAACGAGGATTTCTGCGCATTCCCGCAGGTCCTTGGTTTCCCGGAATACCCGCTCCACCACGTGCCCTGCCACATAGTTGAGGCCATCCGAGCAGAGCAACCAGCGTTCGCCCGGTTCGACGTCGAGGGCATCCAAGTCCAGCTCAGGGCTGGCGTCGACGTCACCCAGGACGCGCATCAGGACGTTCTTGTGGGGATGTGTTTCGGCTTCTTCGGGGCGGAGCCGGCCTTCATCAATAAGGCGTTGAACGAACGTGTGGTCAATGCTGACTTGCTCGAACTTCTTGTTCCGCAGGCGGTAGGCCCGGGAATCGCCGATGTGGGCGAAATGGAGTTTGCGGCCCTCGAGGAGCAGGGCGGTGACGGTGGTGCCCATGCCGGAAAGCTTGGGATTCTGATGAACCAGCTCGGACAGCAGCGAATTGGCGGTCTGGATCTCATCGGCGAGGATCGTATCGGCGCCCTCGGGGTAGTCATCATGATCGAGGTGGATCATGTCCAGCACCGTGGAGGCCGAGGCGACGTCTCCGCCTGCATGTCCGCCCATTCCATCGGCAACGACTGCAAGATGGCGGCCCACATACGCGGAGTCGTCATTCTTGGAGCGGATCCGTCCGACGTCGGATCGCGCGGCGTAGCGCATGATGAGTGGGCGCTCCGTAGGCGTTTCCTTGCCTTCCGGGGTCTCGGGAGAGGCCATGGACTACGGCCTCAATTCAATAACCGTCTTGCCGATTCTCACGGGAACGCCAAGCTCCACCGGCAGGGCACGGGTGAGCTGCTGATCGGCCAGGTAGGTGCCGTTGGTGGACCCAAGGTCCTCAATGAACCAGCGGCTGCCCTGCGGGAACAAGCGTGCATGCCGGCCGGAAGCGTAGTCGTCTTCCAGGACCAGCGTGGCTTCCTGCGCGCGGCCCAACAGGATGGGGCTTGCCGCCAAGGGAAGTGTGGTGCCCTTGAGGGGGCCCTCAGTGACCACCAAATTGCGCGCATGCTGGATGGCGGGCGGCGGGGAAGCTGCCAATTCGGGGTGCTTGCGGACCTCGCGTGCTGTCGGGGCTCCGGTCACAGCCTTGCGGCCGATCTGGAAGTCGCGGCGCATGGTGGACACGATGCTGAAGATCAAGACCCACAGCAACAGCAGGAAACCGAAGCGAAGTGCCGTGATGGTCAGTTCGCTGATGTCGTTCACGCGTGGCCACCCAGGGTCTGGGGGAGGAGGCGGAAAATGATCTTGGTACGTCCCATCGTGATGGTTGAGCCGTCAGTGAGCTCCACGCTGCCGTCCACCTTGTGACCGTTGACGTAACTGCCATTGGTGGAACCAAGGTCAACGGCCCCACGTAGTGCCGTTCTGGGTGCGGACCTCAAGGTGCTTCCTGGAAACTCCGGTGTCATCCACCAGGATGTCCGCTTCCGAAGAGCGGCCCAGCACGACCGACTGGGCATTGAGGGAATAGCGCTGGCCGGCAATGTCCAGGACAGGCTGGAGTCGGGTGGGCTGCCGGGCGGGTGCAGCTGGAACATTCGGCCGCGGGGCTTGTGGTGCGGCAGCGGCGTCGTCGGAGGATTTCTCGGTCCGGGAAGTTATTTCGAAGTGACCGGCGCGTTCCTCCTCATTTCGACGGAACGAAATCCGGACCGCGCCCTGGAGAGTGTAGCCCTGGCTGCGAACGTGCTGGATGACTACATCGCACAGTTCCTCAGCCAGTGGAGTCCCCCACTCCTGGGCACGTCCAAAATCTTCGTCGCTGAGGAGGACATCGAACACATTGGGGGCGAGAGTGCGCCCGGCTGCGATGGTGATGGACTTATTGTCCAGCTCGCGCCGTAGCTTGCTCGCGATTTCCACAGGCTCAACACGTGCCCGCGACCCCGTGGAGAAGACATTGCGGACAGCCTTTTCAATGCCGCGCTCGACTTTGTCCAGCAAACCCATGGTCCTTCTCCTTTCCTCGCCGCGGCACCCACTGTGCCTGGTTCAATACTCGGTGCTTCGACCCGTCCACGCACACAGCAAAGTGAGCGCCGAACGGCCCTTCCACTTCCCGATACTACTGGGAGTGTCTGGGAATGGCCTTAATCCACAACGCCTTACGACGCGGAAAAGTTCGATTCCGGCCCGTTCTGCCGGGGGAGCCAGGGGGTGAAATTTCCGTGCCGTTAAGCAAAAGTTGTATGGCTTGGGCACCTCCCAGCAGCGTTGCCCACAGCCCGGCAGCGACTCGATTGGTGTTTTGTCTGGAATGTCCGTTATGCTTGATCTCGCTGCTTTTGAAGGAAACGAAGCTGGGAGACCGGTGGAAGTCCTGAAAAAGAAGTTGCGCGCGAGTGGCGGAACGGCAGACGCGCTGGCTTCAGGTGCCAGTATCCGAAAGGGTGTGGGGGTTCAAATCCCCCCTCGCGCACGCAATTGAAAGAGCCCCGGTCTTAGGATCGGGGCTCTTTTGTTGTTTCCCCAACTCAGTCGCAGTAGTGCGCGTTTAGACGGCTCTAAACGCGCACTAATGCGACTCAGTTGGGCTGCGAAGCGGGAGGTCAGCCGCGCGGCGAACCCTTGAACCGGCGTCGTGAATTGCTCAGGTGAAGGCGCATCGCTGCGGCGGCAGCGGCTGGGTCGCGGTCGGCGATGGCTGCGTATATAGAGGAGTGCTCGTGGACCACTTGTTCGAACCGTTCCCGGGAGTCCTGCTCTTCACTGCCCAGGAGGCGCGTGCGTGGCATGGTGATCATTGTTTGACCCAGGGCGGTGATGCAGTCCGTATAAAAGGGATTGCCTGACGCTGCAGCAACGGCCCGGTGGAATTCGAAGTCAGCCTTCATGGAGTGGGCCGGGTGGCCCGAACTCGCGGTGAATTGCTCCAGTGCACCATGCACTGCCTTCAATTGATGGCCCGTGTGGTTCAGGGCCGCCAAGGCTGCTGCTTCGGTCTCGACGCCGATCCGGAAGTCGAGCATCTGCAGCCGCTCTTCCATGCTGGATACCGGACGGGTTCCGGGGGCCTGCGTAGGTCCGTCCGCCGGCGGGGTCAGTGCGAAACTGCCCCGTCCACGTTCAGTTTCGACAAGTCCTTCAGCCTGCAGGCGGGTCAGGGCGGAGCGGACCACTGTCCGGCTGACGCCGAATTCGCTGATGAGGGTGTTTTCGCTGGGGAGTTTCTCACCTGGCTGGATGACGCCGTCGACGATGCGGGTGCGAAGGTCGGCGGCGAGATCCGCAGTCAGGTTTCGGCTCATGGGTTCAAGATTACGCGCCGAATTCCACGGATTCGGTGGTCCAGGCGCGGGCCTGCCCGCTCAGCGTAACGCCCAGTCCGGGGCGGTCCGGAACGATCATCCGGCCATTTTTGGTCTCCAGGCGTTCCTCAAAGAGGGGATCCAGCCAATCGAAGTGCTCCACCCAGGGTTCCCGCGGATAGGCAGCGGCCAAGTGCAGGTGGATCTCCATGGCAAAGTGCGGAGCCAGGCCAAGACCGCGCTCATCCGCAAGCGCAGCGAGGCGCAGGAACTGGGATATGCCGCCAACGCGGGGTGCATCGGGCTGGATGATGTCACAACTGTTGGCGTTGATAAGGCCCTTGTGTTCCGCCACGGAGGCCAGCATCTCGCCCGTGGCGATGGGCGTATCCAAAACCTGGGCAAGGTGCGCGTGGCCCTCAAAATCGTAGGCGTCCAGCGGCTCTTCGATCCAAATGAGGTTGAATTCCTCAAGCTGGCGGCCCATGCGCAGGGCAGTCGCACGGTCCCACTGTTGGTTGGCGTCCACCATGAGCGGTACGTCCCAGCCGATGTGCTCGCGGACGCCGGCCACGCGACGGAGGTCTTCCTTGGAATCCGGGAGGCCAACCTTGATCTTGATGCCACCAATGCCTTCTTCAATGGACTGCGTTGCGCGTGCCTTGACCTCTTCCAACGTGGCGTTGAGGAAGCCGCCGGAGGTGTTGTAGGTCTGCACGGAGTCGCGATATGAGCCCAGCAGTTTGGTCAAGGGGAGTCCGGCGCGCTTGGCTTTGAGGTCGTAAAGCGCGATGTCGATGGCAGCCAGGGCCTGGGTTGCAACGCCCGAGCGGCCCACTGATGCTCCGGACCACAGAAGCTTGGTGTAGATCCTGCCGATGTCGTTGGGGTCCTCGCCAATGATGCCCTCGGCAACCTCCTTCGCGTGGGCGTACTGTGCGGGACCGCCGGCGCGTTTTGAGTAGCTGAACCCGATGCCGCTGTGGCCTTGCTCCGTGGTGATCTCGGCGAAGAGGAACACTACTTCGGTCATCGGCTTTTGGCGGCCCGTGAACACCTTGGCGTCGCTGATGGGCACGGTGAGGGGCAAACGGGCCGTTGACAGTTTGATGTGGCGAATGAGATCTACAGGGCTCATGGTTCTCCTAAGGTGCGGGCATCTTTGCCTGAAACTTAGGATACAAGTTATTAACTTGTAGTACAAGAAATTATGTTCCGCAAGCTCTGGCACGCCGTCAGGCCGGTGCCTAGACTGACAGCACAATCGGCGGAGCTCCCGCAGATGGCGGGGACGTGTTCCGCCGGAACCTGATCCAGGGAGCATCATGCGTCACTCAAACCACAGCACTGTCATCGCTCGGGGCAGATTCCTGCGCCGGGACCCGTCACAGCCCCGAACCAGGGCTGTGCGCCGCGTCTTCGCGGGCGTAGTCGCCCTTGTGCTCGCGGCCTTCTTCGGCCCCGCGCCGTTGGCCTCTGCCGCCCGGGCCACGGATTACCTCATCCCCCTGCCTGGAGCCTCATCGGCCGAAGGAATTGCCGCCGGCGCAGGAACGACGTTCTACGCCGGAGACTTTGGAAACGGAGACATCTTCCGCGGCGACGTCCGCCAGCAAACGGCGTCACTTTTCATCGACGTGCCTGATGGCCGGGCCGCTGTCGGGATGACCGCGGATGTGGGCAACAGCCTGTTGTTTGTCGCTGGGGGCGGGACCGGGCAAGCTTACGTCTACAACACAGATACACGCCAGACGGTCGCCGTGCTCCAACTGACCACCGGTCCAGCGTTTATCAACGACGTTGCTTTGACCCCTGAAGGCGCCTGGTTCACGAATTCCGTGGCCGCTGAACTGTACCTTGTTCCGGTTGGGCAGGACGGCGAACTCGGCAGTGTCCGGACACTTTCTCTGTCCGGTCCCGCGAATGACACGACGTCGCAGTTCAACCTCAACGGCATCGCAGCAACTCCGGACGGCGAGAGCCTCATCGTCGCCCATTCAGGAAACGGCGCCCTCTACACGGTCGACCCTGCAACGGGTGCAAGCGAAATAATCGAGGGCGTCAGCGTTCCCGCCGTCGATGGCATCGTAGTTAAGGGCAACCAGCTTTGGGCGGTGCAGAACATGCTCAACCAGGTCAGCAGGTTCGTGTTGGACGATGACCAGGAATCCGGGAAGCTGAAGGGCGTCATCACCAGTGGGCTCTTCAAGACTCCAACGACGGCGGCCCCTGTTCGGTGACACGCTCGCCGTGGTGAACGCAAAGTTCTTCCAGCCGGGGTCCACAACGTTCGAGGTCGTGGTGGTTGGCGCCCGCTAGGCACGGGCGGAAGGGGCCGCAGACGACCCCCTCAAAACTACCCCCGGAGCGCGCCGAACCCGGTGATCAGCGCCTCAAGCCCCAAACTAAAAGCAACATCGGTCGGCCGTGGATGGCGCTCCAAGGCGAGCCTGTCCACGGCTGCCGTGAAGTTGGGCACCTGGTCCGCAAGCGAGCCGGCGTCGAAAATGTCCTCCGGCGCGGTGACGTCGTATGCGGCCCCGAAGACGAAGGCCTCCAACGCAACAATCGCCGAAATGATCTTCTCTTCCGGGAACCCGGCGTCGCGGAATCCGGCAGTCACGGCCTCGTACATCGCCAGGGTCTTCGGAGCGTTCGCCACCGGAAGTACGGCAATAACGGGGATCAGCGGCGTGTGCTGCGAAAACACATCCCGGTAGGACCATGCCCAGCGGCGCACGGCCACATCCCACGGCTCCACACCAAAAGCGGACACATCAACCATCGCGGCCAAGTGGTCCTCCACCAGCAAGAGCACGTCGTCCTTGGAGGCTACGTGGTTGTAGAGGGCGGATGGCGCCACGCCCAGCGAACGTGCCAGGGCTGCCATGGTGAGTCCGTCGTAACCCTTGCTGCTGATTAACTCCAGGGCCGCCGTCGTGATGCCGTTCTGGTCCAGGATGCGTGCCATGGGCCGTCCGGCGCGCCGCCGCGACTTGCTGGCGGAAGCTGGGGCAGCGCCCGGCTCGGGTTCGGGAGCGGGTGTGGGTGCGGGCATCGGAAGCCTTTCTGCTGCCTGTATCTCCAGCATTATTCCATCGGGTCTTCCCACTCGCGGACTTGGCGGCTATTATCAAATATAAATGAATGGCATTCATTTATTGGTCAGCCACCACGGACGGCCACGGAGAGGACATCATGCAGAATCTTGATCGCGACGTTGTGATCGTCGGTGCCGGACCGTCAGGGTTGACGGCGGCACGCGAACTGAAGAAGGCCGGACTCAGCGTCGCAGTGCTCGAAGCACGCGACCGCGTGGGCGGCCGCACCTGGACCGACACCATTGACGGCGCCATGCTGGAAATCGGCGGCCAGTGGGTTTCCCCGGACCAGACGGCCCTCATGGACCTGCTGGACGAGCTGGGACTGAAAATGTACCCGCGCTACCGCGACGGCGAGTCCGTCTACATCGGCGCAGACGGCAAGCGCGTCCAGTACACGGGTGACACCTTCCCCGTTAACGAGCACACCAAGGCCGAGATGGACAAGCTCGTTGCCATCCTGGACGGGCTCGCCGCGGAGATCGGTCCCACCGAGCCCTGGGCGCACCCCAAGGCCCGCGAACTGGACACCATCTCCTTCCACCACTGGCTCCGCCAGAACTCCAATGATGAAGAAGCCTGCAACAACATCGGCCTCTTCATCGCCGGCGGCATGCTGACCAAGCCTGCCCACGCCTTCTCTGCGCTGCAGGCCGTCCTCATGGCCGCTTCCGCTGGGTCCTTCACACACCTGACGGACGAAGACTTCATCCTGGACAAGCGCGTCATTGGTGGCATGCAGCAGGTTTCGCTGCTCCAGGCCGCCGAGTTGGGTTCCGACGTCGTGCTTAACAGCCCGGTTCGCACCATCAACTGGGACGTCGACCGCGTGACGGTTGAGTCTGAGCGAGCCACGGTGAACGCGCGGTACGTCATCATGGCGGTGCCGCCAAACCTGTACTCGCGTGTTTCCTTCAACCCGCCGCTGCCGCGCCGCCAGCACCAGATGCACCAGCACCAGTCACTGGGCCTGGTCATCAAGGTTCACGCTGTTTACAGCACGCCGTTCTGGCGCGAAGAAGGCCTCTCGGGCACCGGTTTCAGCGCCGGCGCCTTGGTGCAGGAGGTCTACGACAACACCAACCACGGCGACTCCCGCGGCACGTTGGTGGGCTTCATTTCCGATGAAAAAGCCGACGCCGTGTTCGAGCTCAGCGCCGAAGACCGCAAGAAGGCCGTCCTCGAGTCCATCGCCGGCTTCCTCGGCGACAAGGCCCTCACCCCCGAGGTCTACTACGAATCAGACTGGGGCTCCGAGGAATGGACCCGCGGCGCATACGCCTCCAGCTACGATCTCGGCGGCCTGCACCGCTACGGCAAGGACCAGCACGCCAACGTCGGACCGATCTACTGGTCCTCGTCGGACCTCGCCGCGGAGGGCTACCAGCATGTGGACGGCGCGGTCCGGATGGGGCAAGCAACCGCTGCCCGGATCGTCGAGGCCAACAAGTTGAGCGCGCTGCCGGTCGGCTAGGCAAAGCGCCTGGGACACGCGCCGAGATGGCACTTAACGCCTATGTCCGCGCCTGGCATTGGTGTTAAGTGTCACCTCGGCGCGGGTTGTCCGGCCCTCGGCACCCCTGCCGCACGCTCCGCTTCGATGAGTGCTTGGGCCAGACGCTCGACGGCGGCCTGGTAGTCAGTCCCGGGTGTCACCCGGCAGCGTTCAGCCTCCCGCATGGCGCGGGCAAGGGCAGCTGTCTCGGCCATCCTGACGTCCGTCATTGCCGGGAAATCTATTGCTTGCCCGGGGTCGAGTTCGTAGCGCTGCCACTGCTGGAGGACGCTCGCGTGGCGTGCGGCAGTTTCGGCAAAACCACGACGACGCCGGGGCTCGGCTGCGTGGAGACGGTCAACCTTGCGGCTGGTCGCCAGCGTTGCTGCTGCAGCGGTCATCCCGACGAAGACCATGATCAGTCCGGCCGGCGCCCATTCCACTGCGGGAACCAGGATGGCCGGAAGAATCACGACCAGGCCGGCGAAGAGATCCCAGAAGATCGTGTCCGGTTCCGGGCCGCGCCCATGCGTGAGTTTTCTGTGGAGGACGAACGTGGTTGCCGCTGTCGCGAGCACCAAGGCTACGCCCCACAGGAGCATCATGGCGGGCATTGGACCACCTCCAGGCGAGTACGCGCTGCTGTGATTTCAGTATGCGCCAGAGTGTTCCCACGCTGCCACTCTCTGGGTCCAGGGGCGTAGCCTAGGGCCCATGAGACTGAAAATGTGCAGCATCCACGTCAAGGACCCCGCTACGGCCCATGCTTTCTATACGGAAACGTTGGGCTTCGAAACCCTGATGGCCATGCCCGAGCACAACCTCTTCATCATTAAGGATCCCGGCGCGGATAACAGCGCAGACAACAATTCCGTGGGACTCCTGCTGGAACCCAGCGACAACCCGATCGGGGCCAACTACATGAACGCAGTGCACGACGCCGGCCTCCCCGCCATCGTCTTCGGCGTACCGGATGTGCAGGCCGAGTATGAGCGCTTGGTTGCAGCCGGCGTGACGTTCAAGGGCGAGCCCTCCGAGGATCCTTCCGGCGTCAGCGCAGTGTTCGACGACGGCTGCGGCAACTTCGTGCAGCTACACCAGGACTAGTTAAACAGCTGTGGCCGGGACCAACTGGTCCCGGCCACAGCCAGCTCAAACTATGCGTGATCGCGTTTTGACGTCTTCGGGGCATCGCGCTTGGCTGCTGCGTTGTCCTTGGCTTCCTTGGTGGCTGCCTTCTTCGCAGCCTCTTCCTTGACGCGCTGTGCTTCGGCGCGGACGGCGGCGTGCGTGGCGCGCTCCACAACCAGCCACTGTGGCGGAGCCTGCAGCAGCTCGGTGATTTCCGCCGTCGTGAGTGCTTCTTCGACGCCACCGCGGGCCAGGCCGCTGATGGAGACGTTCAGCTTCTGTGCCACTACCGGGCGCGGGTGCGGGCCGCTGCGGCGGAGCTCGGCGAGCCACTCCGGCGGGTTGGCCTGGAGTTCGGCGAATTCTTCGCGGGAGATGGACGAATCCTGGAACTCCTGGGGTGTCGCGGGCAGGTAGATGCCGAGTTTCTTGGCAACGGTTGCCGGTTTCATGGACTGGGAGTTCGAGGACGTCATGCTTCAAGGGTATCTGGCCGGTACTGTGAGTGTGTGCCAGACGCTGAAGAATCCGCCCAAATAACCGAGCCCCCGAGCGAGCTTCGCTTCGCTTATGTTGCGGGTGTGACGCCTGGGAAATGGATCCGGCGGTGGGAAGAGCGGATGCCGGACGTCCCGTTGCACGCGTTCATGTCCGACGACGGTGCGCAGCTTTCGGTTTTGCGCGACGGTTCCGCTGACCTTAGCTTTGTTCGGCTGCCCGTGGACCGGGAAGGCCTGAACGTCATTCCCCTGTATGAAGAGCAGCCGGTGGTGGTCGCTCCCAAGGGACACGAGATCTCCGTGTTTGAAGAGGTGGCGCTGGAGGACCTGTCCGAGGAGAACTTCCTGGACGTGGAGGAAATGGGCGGGCCGGATATGGCCTTGCAGATGGTGGCTTCCGGAGCCGGGTTGGCCATCCTGCCCATGTCAGTGGCCCGGCACCTGAACAATAAGCAGACTGTGATGCGGCTTCTGACCGGCGCTCCTGGAACGCAGATTGGCCTCGCTTGGCTTGCTGGAACAGATAGCCCGGTGATTGAGGAATTCATTGGGATCGTGCGCGGCCGGACGGCGCAGAGTTCACGCCAGCCGTCGGCCCGGCAGGAGAAGCCGAAGAAGGCGCCCAAGCCGGATCGCCGTGGGAGCGGGGCCAAGAAGCCCGCCGTGGCGCAGCGCTACGCCCCGAATCCGGACAAGGGCCGTGGCAAGGGTTCGCGCAAGAAGGGCAAGCGCTGATGCTCCTGCCCGGTTGCTCCGCGATTTTGCGGCCTGGAGCACTGCAATCGGCGAAAAGTCGCCGTGCGGACTGAGGCAAGTGGGATGGAGCGCAGCGAATCCCTGCTATTCGCCGTGGATCGCGGCCTGTTGCTGCTCTGACCTGTTGAGGTAGGCGAGCAGAAGGTCCCCGGCGCGCTCCAGGTCGCCGGATTCGAGTGCCGAGCAGATCTGCTCGTTTTCCTTTAGCCAGTCGCTGTAGAAGTGCGCGTTCATGGTGGCCTTGTGGAAGTAAAGACGCATCTCAGCGAGCACTTGGGCCATGATCGAGTTCAGCCTCCCGCTTTCGGCCAAGGCAACGATGGCCCCGTGGAAATGCTGGTTGGCGCTGCCGAGGCCTTCGTTATCGTCTGCCGCTGCTGCGCGCTTTCCCTCCTCGACGGCGGGCCCTCACCGCGGCGATGCGCTCTGGAGAGCCGCCGGCCCGGATGGAGCTGACCTCGATGGCCCTGCGCACGGTGTAGACATCGTGAATGTCGCCAGCTTCCAACGTGGCCACATAGACGCCCCGGTTCGGTTGCCGCACCAGCAGACGCTCGCTGGCCAGTTCGGCGAATGCTTCACGGACGGTGTTGCGCGATACCCCCAGGTCCTCGGCGATGGTGGCTTCCGTGAGCTTGGCACCTGGCACGAGGAAGCCCTCGGCCAGTTGGTAGCGCAGTTCTTCGGCAACCCTCTCGGCAACCGAAGGTACTCGGAGGCGCATGCGGGCGCCAGCGCCGTCGATGCCGGCTTTTCCCCGTGGTTCCTGATCTGCACTGGCCATGACACCAAAATTACACGATTGCCAAAAATCAGGATCGCTGGATTGTTGAACAATCCGGAAATCTGGTGCATCCTTGATGTAACGCACATCACGAGGCAGGAATCACACCATGGCAGTCATCGACCTGAACAGCGACGTCGGAGAGTCCTTCGGACGTTGGACGCTGGGCGACGACGCAGCCATGTTCGAATCCGTTTCCAGTGCCAACGTTGCGTGCGGATTCCACGCTGGCGACCCCAGCGTTATTCGCAGCACCTGCAAAAAGGCGGCTGAGGCCGGCGTCGTGATTGGCGCCCACGTCGGCTACCGGGATCTTGCAGGATTCGGCCGTCGCTTCCTGGACGTTGATCCCATGGAGCTGGCCGACGACGTCGTTTACCAGATCGGGGCCCTGCAGGCGCTGGCTGCCACGACGGGTGCGGGCGTCCAGTACGTGAAGCCCCATGGCGGCCTCTACAACGCCATCGTCAAGCACACGGCGCAGGCAAAGGCCGTCGTCGACGCCGTGAAATCGGTTGACCCCAACCTTCCGATCCTCGGCCTTCCCGGTTCCGAAGTCCTGCGCCTCGCTGAGGAAGCCGGCCTTCGTGGCGTTGCCGAAGCGTTCGCGGACCGCGCCTACAACCCGGACGGAACCCTCGTCTCGCGCTCACAGCCAGGCGCCGTCCTGCATGACCCCGCCGAAGTGGCGGAACACGTTTTGCGAATGGCCACCGAACAGTCCGTCAGGACGATCGATGGTTCCATCCTGAAGATCCGCGCAGAGAGCATCTGCGTGCATGGTGACTCACCGGGGGCCGTCGCGATGGCCACTGCAGTGAAGTCCGCTCTCGACGACGCCGGCGTCAGCATCGGCTCGTTCCTCTAGACCTGTTTGAACCAGGCCCCGCAGCACACCCCTCATCCCCCCGGAGGAAACCATGACCAGCACCAACGCAGCCAAGGCCGTGACAAGGAAGCCACCGGCCGGCGCCCTCAAGGCATACATAGCCAGCCTCACCGGCACATCGCTTGAATACTATGACTTCGCTATCTACTCCGTGGCTTCGGCCCTCGTCTTTCCCAAGATCTTCTTCCCCGGCAACGACGAGTTCGTTGCACTGTTGCTCTCCTTCTCAGCTTTCGCGGTGGGCTACTTGGCCCGCCCGATCGGCGGCGTCATCTTCGGGCGTTTGGGCGACAAGATTGGCCGCAAGTACGTCCTGGTATTCACGCTGGTGCTTATCGGCGTCGCGACCGTACTCATAGGTGCGCTGCCCGATTACTCAGTCATCGGCGTGGCGGCGCCCACCATCCTGGTTCTTCTTCGCCTCGCCCAGGGCATCGGGGTAGGCGGCGAATGGGGCGGAGCGGTTCTGCTGTCCAGTGAATTCGGCGACCCCAACAAGCGTGGCTTCTGGTCCTCCGCTGCACAGATCGGCCCGCCTGCGGGCAACCTGATGGCCAATGGCGTCCTCGCCATCCTGGCTGCTTCACTCAGCAACGAGGCCTTCCTTTCCTGGGGCTGGCGCGTCGCCTTCCTGGCATCCGCACTCCTGGTGGTCTTTGGCCTGATCATCCGCCTCAAGCTCGAAGAAACCCCGGTCTTCAAGGCAATCCAGGCCCACGGCGAACGACCCAAAGCACCCATCAAAGAGGTCTTCACCACTGAACCCAAGGCCTTGGTTTCAGCAGCGCTCTCCCGGGTCTGCCCGGACGTCCTCTACGCGCTTTTCACCGTGTTTGTTGCGGTGTACGCCACCAAGCAACTTGGCATGACCACGGGCAATGTCCTGGCAGCCATCCTCATCGGATCCGCATTCCAGCTGTTCCTCATTCCGTTGGCCGGCGCTCTTACCGACCGCTTCAACCGCCGCCTTGTCTACGGCGTCACAGCAGCCGCCACAGCCGTCTATATTCCCCTGTTCTTCCTCATGATCCAGGGCAAGTCAGTGGTTATGCTGACCATCGGCACGGTGATCGGTTTGGCGCTGCACGCGTTCATGTATGGCCCGCAGGGCCGCCTTCATCACTGAGCAGTTCCCAGCCCGCCTGCGCTATGCCGGCAGCTCCCTGGCCTACACCCTGGCCGGTGTGATTGGTGGAGCTGTCGCGCCCATCATCTTCACTGCCCTCTACGGCGCGGCATCCGGCGGCTGGTATTTGATCGCCGGGTACCTCGTCCTGACAGCCGTTGTCACGATCGTGGGTATGCTCCTGGGCCGGGATCCGAAGCCTGAAGAAGACCTTCGCCTGCTGCAGGAGTCGGCCGCCTAATTGGCGACGAAGCGGATGATGGAGACCGTGATGCAAACGACCACCGCAAAGCAAACGACCACCGCGAAGCAAACGACCACCGCAAAGAGGGTCCGGTCCGTGCGACCCGTCGGCACACGTGCCGTCCTTGCGGAGCTGGATGGGCTGCAGGACGTACTGGCCTTGCAGGACATGCTCTACAAGTCTCCGCTCCCTGGCCAGGTAGACGTCCTGGCAGCAGCCGAAACAGTTATGGTCGTTGGCGAATCCGCAGCGGCAACCCGGGCAATCGGCGCCCGGTTGCTCGAACTGGAACTCGTCGCGACGGACGTTACCGATTCCGGGCTGGTCGTCATCGATACCGTGTACGACGGCGATGACCTCGCCGATGTCGCGGAGCTCACCGGGCTGAGCGTGGAGGGCGTGATTGCGGCCCACACCGGCCAGATTTGGACTGTTGCCTTCGCTGGCTTCGCTCCCGGATTCGGCTACATGGTGGGCGAGAATGAAGTCCTCACGGTTCCCCGCCGCCCTTCACCCCGCACGGCTGTTCCCGCTGGATCCGTGGCCCTCGGCGGCCAGTACTCGGCTGTCTATCCCCGGCGCTCTCCCGGCGGTTGGCAGCTGATTGGCCGAACGGGAGCCCGGATGTGGGACCTCGACCGTCCGCAACCGGCCCTGGTTCGGCCCGGTGACAGGGTGCAGTACCGGGTTGTTCGGGAGGTTGTCACGGCCAGTGCGGCGCATCAAGCTGAACCCGACTCGGATCACCACACGGACTCCGGCTTACGGGTACTCAACCCCGGCGCTCAAAGCCTTATCGAGGACCTTGGCCGCAGAGGCTATGGGGCTTTGGGGGTCTCGGCGGCCGGCGCGTTGGATCGGGCATCGGTCCGGCGGGCCAACCGTCTTGTCGGCAACAGTTCGTCGGCCGCAGCCATCGAAACCGTCAATGGCGGGCTTACGGTCGAGGCAATCGGCGACCAGGTGATTGCCGTGACAGGTGCGCCCACCACCCTAACGGTCCAGTCGCCGTCGTCGGTTGAATTCGAAGAATCTGACGGCGGCATCCGGGACGCAGTGCGCAGCGTCCCCATGGCTGCTCCATTCGCGTTGCTCGACGGCGAAGTCCTTACTGTTGGACCGCCCGAGGCCGGTTTCCGGAACTATGTTGCAATCCGCGGTGGCATAGCGGTTCCCGAAGTCCTGGGGAGTCGTTCGGCCGATACGATGTCGGGGATCGGACCTGCGCCATTGGTGGTCGGGCAGGAGCTCCCGGCGGGCGACGCCACGGCGTCTACTGCGGTTGGAAGCCCGGAGCTGCAACCGGAATTTCCGGGTGCCAATGTCACCGTTCTCGATGTGGTTCCCGGACCCCGTGCTGATTGGTTTGATCAGTCCGCCATCGAGTCCCTAACAAGCCAGGAATGGCTGGTCACACCACAATCCAACCGCGTGGGCATGCGACTGGACGGTACTCCTCTCCAGCGCGCCCGCGAGGGTGAACTTCCCAGTGAGGGGACCATGGCCGGTGCCCTCCAGATCCCGCCCGCCGGCCTCCCCGTGCTGTTCCTGGCCGACCACCCCATCACCGGTGGTTACCCCGTGATCGGCGTGGTTCGCGACGAACACCTTGACCTTGCCGGGCAGGTCCCCATTGGCGGACGGATCCGGTTCCGGATGGTCCCCGATTCCCCCGACTTCACCAAGACCCCAGAGAAGTGAGTATTTGATGCGAAAGGTCCTGATTGCGAACCGCGGAGAAATCGCTGTTCGAGTCGCCCGAGCCTGCGATGACGCCGGCATTTCGTCCGTGGCCGTCTATGCGGACATCGACGCCGACGCAATGCATGTGGGTGCCGCGGATGAGGCCTACAGCCTGGTAGGAAACAGCCCTGCTGAGACCTACCTCAACGTCGCGAAGCTGCTATCCGTTGCCAAACAGTCGGGTGCTGACGCCGTCCACCCCGGCTATGGCTTCCTGTCGGAAAACGCCGACTTCGCGCAAGCAGTCCTCGACGCCGGACTCGAGTGGATCGGTCCGTCACCGGAGTCGATCCGACAGTTGGGCAACAAGATCACGGCCCGCGAGATCGCTGTCCGTGCTGGTGCACCCCTTGTGGCCGGCAGCGACGGGCCGGTTGCCAATGCTGCTGAAGCCCGGGCTTTTGCCGAGGAACACGGACTGCCGGTGGCCATCAAGGCGGCCTTTGGCGGCGGCGGCCGCGGGCTCAAGGTTGTCCGCGAACTCGCCGAAGTGGAGGAGGCTTTCGACTCCGCAGTGCGCGAAGCCATCACAGCGTTCGGACGTGGGGAATGCTTCGTTGAACAGTACCTTGACAGGCCTCGGCACGTGGAAGCGCAGGTCATCGCGGATACCCATGGCAACGTCGTTGTGGTGGGTACGCGCGATTGCTCCCTTCAACGCCGTCACCAGAAGCTCGTGGAAGAGGCGCCTGCGCCGTTCCTCACCCAGTCCCAGCAGCAACAGATCTATGACGCAGCCAAAGCAATCGTCCGCGAGGCCGGCTACTACGGCGCCGGGACTGTCGAATTCCTCGTCTCCGCGGACGGGGCCGTGGCCTTCCTTGAGGTAAACACGCGCCTGCAGGTTGAGCACCCTATTACCGAGGAAACGGCTGGGATTGACCTCGTTCAGGAGCAGTTCCGTGTTGCAGCCGGCCTGCCCTTGAGCTTTTCCGAGGACCCCATCGCCCGGGGCCATTCCTTCGAGTTCCGCATCAACGCAGAGGACGTTGGCCGCGGATTCCTGCCTTCCCCGGGCACAGTGGCATCGTTCCAAGCGCCCACCGGCCCCGGCATTCGCCTGGACACCGGCGTCCGCGCGGGCTCGTTTATTGCACCGCAGTTCGATTCGCTCCTGGCCAAATTGATTGTTACTGGCGCCGACCGCCAGCAAGCGCTGCGCCGCGCACGCCGTGCACTTGCGGAAATGGAGATCACCGGACTGCCCACCGTGTTGCCATTCCACCGCGCCGTTGTGGAGTCCGATGACTTTACGTCCGTAGCCGGGCTGAATGTTCACACCCGGTGGATCGAGACGGACTTTGCAGATCAGATCCCCGTTGATTTCGAATACAACGTGGTTGCCCCTGGCGGCGTGCGGCGCACCATCACCGTGGATGTCGACGGCAAGCGGCTCGCGGTGGGACTCCCGGCTGATCTGCTGGAGGGTTGGGCCCGGTCAGGGCAGGCACTTCCGTCAGGCTCGGTGGTCACGGGGTTGCAGGGTGACTACGTGGGAGCCTCCGATTCAGGGGTAGCCCCGCCAGCGGAATCAGCCCTGGTCTCCAGCATGGCCGGCACCGTGGTGAAGTGGCTCGTGGAGCCCGGCACCGAGGTTTCTGCAGGCGATCCGTTACTGGTAGTCGAGGCCATGAAGATGGAAACGCAGGTGGCAGCCCACCGTGCAGGCACGCTCTCCGAGGTGCTCTCGGCACCCGGCGGCGTGGTGACCGCGGGAGCCGTATTGGCGCACATCCAGTAGTCCGGCTGGCTAAACCCCGACGGCGGTCCAGCCCTTCGCGGGGAGCTGGACCGCCGTCGTCGTGCGCGGTTGGTGAGGAGGGCCGCTGGGACGTCGCTAACCTGCTATTCCGTGGTGGGGCAGCAACGGATCAGCGGCCAAGCAACGAGGTTGTGGCTCCCAAAATGCTGTCCAACAGGGCGTTGCGGAACTTGCCCGAGGGGTCGTTGGTGGCGGCGAGGCTGCAGAAGTCCTCGAAGCGTGGGTAGAGAGTGGCGAAGTCGTACAGGCTTGGCGTGAAGAGCTTGCCCCAGTGTGGCCTCGCGCCGAAGGGACGCAGTGCTTCCTCAACATCCGGGAGTACCGCTTCCACCTGGGGCCTGCAGTGGCTTCCATGTGAAGTGGAGGGCCACGCTTTGTTGCCGGTAGAACGGGCTGAGCCAGAATTCGTCGGCCGCTACTGTACGGATTTCGGAGATGAACAGCAGGGGTGCCAGCTTGTCCGCGAGCTCTCGGACAGCTTGAAGAGCCGCGGGTGCATGCTCCAGGGGCAGGAGGAATTCGCTCTGCAGTTCCTCACCGTTGCTCGGCGTGAATTCGTGGCGGAAGTGCGGCAGGCGGTCCAGCCATTTGCCGGGCTCGTCCAGCTGACCCGTGCAGTTCTCCGCCGACATCCCGGGCAGCGGGTGCAGAGCGGCAGTAGCCGCGCTTGCACCGAAGAGGTCGGGGAGGACTGGCTCGGTATCCAGGGCTTTGAACCACACCTGCGGGATGGCGTCTCCGGTGTAGTCCGTGAAGAAGCTGACGCTGTAGGCGGCCGACGCGATGTTCACGAAATCGGCCAGCGCCCGGTCCCACGGCAGCCCCGTGAGCACGCGCTGCCGCATCTGGTAGCTCGGCCGGACGGCCAGTTCCAGTCCGGTGACGATCCCCAGGGCGCCGAGTCCCACCACGCTGGCGAGGAATTCGTCGTCGTCCGGCCTAAGCGTCACCAGCTCGCCATTTGCCCGCACCAGGTCAACGCTTTCGACGGCGCCAGCCAAGGAGGGATTGCCGACGCCACTGCCGTGCGTCCCGGTTTGGATTGCTCCCGCAACCGAGATGTGGGGGAGCGAAGCGAGGTTGTGGATGGCATAACCCTGTTCCTCGACTGCCCGGCAGAGTGCGCCATAGCTGATACCGCCGCTGACTTTGACGGTGCCCTTGCCGGGATCAAGTGAGATCTCCTGGGGCAATGCATCCAGGAGAAGGTGCATGCCATCGGTGTCTGCGACGTTGTTGAACGAGTGACGGGAACCAAGGGCCTTGATCCGCGGCGCGTTCGCCACAAGCCCGCGCAGCTGGTCCACGGAGGTGGGCCGCTGGACTTCGGCGGACGAATACTCAAGGTTTCCTGCCCAGTTCTTCATTGAATGATCTTCCCGGTTGGCTACTTGTTGGCTTCCGTAATTGTTAACGTTCACAACTAATTGCGTCAAGGGGTGTCCAACTGGTTGAAGCAGGTATAAGTCGAGCTGCGGGACGCGAGCCCGCGGGACGCTAGTCCTTCAGCGGGCGGCGGGCCAGCCATGCCGCTACAATCGCGCCGGAGATGTTGTGCCACAGCGAAAAGACGGCGGAGGGCAGCGCAGCCAGTGGACTGAAGTGCGCCGTGGCAAGGGTCGCGGCCAAGCCCGAGTTCTGCATGCCAACCTCGAATGCCAGGGCGCGGCGGGCTTTGTCATCCAGGCGGCCCAGTTTGCCGGCGAGGTAACCCAGGCCCAGCCCAAAGCCATTGTGGAGGACGACCGCCAGGAACACGATGGCGCCGGCTGCGACGATCTTGCTGGCGCTGCCGGCCACGACGATAGCCACGATCAGTGAAATCACGACGGCGGACGCCCACGGAAGTGCCGGCAGGACCTTTGCGACGAGCCTGGACAGGAAGAGTCGGGCGAGCAGGGCCTGCGATGACCGGAAGCAGCACGGTCTTCACGATATCCAGCACCATGGCGCCGGCATCAATGTGCAGGAACGAACCGGCCAGCAGGAGAGTCAGGGCCGGCGTGACGACGGGAGCGATCAACGTGGAAACCGAGGCGACAGCCACCGACAGTGCGACGTCGCCTTTGGCCAGGAACGCCATCACGTTGGACGCCGTGCCGGACGGTGCGCAGCCCACAAGAATAAGGCCGACGGCGAGCTCGGGCGGAAGCTGAAGCAGGACGGCAATCAACCAGCCCGCCCCGGGCATGATCACGTAGTGCGCCACGATGCCGAGTGCCACAGCCCAAGGACGCCGCGCCACAGAAGCGAAGTCGGGCGGCGTCAGCGTGAGGCCCATGCAGAACATGATGACGCCCAGCAAATAAGGAACGGCGACGCCCATGGGCTTGAAGAGTTCCGGAAGGAGGAATCCGAGGACGCCAGCCAGCACAACCAGGAGTGGGAAAACCGTCACGGCTATCCGCGCGATCCTGGCCTCTGCGGCGAGAGCTGGGTTGACGGGAGCCGCGGCCCCTGAAGTCTCTGTCTGGGAATTCGTTGCCTCAAGCATTTATCCATGCTCACATTGGTCCGCGGGCATGATCGAGTTCGTTACTTTCAACTGGGCATATATGTCAGATGACCGCTGTTTCGAAGGCGTCGGGTCAGTCGTTCAGCTTTCCCGCGAGCCGTTCGCGCATCCGAACGCTTGCCTCGTTCAGACCAATGAACTCCACCTCGCGGCCGTGATTCCTGTACTTCTCGGTGACGGAATCCAATACCGCAATAGTTGATGCGTCCCAAAGGTGCGAGGCGTGAAGATCGATCACCACGCGATCTATGCCTTCCGAGGAATCTTTTGCGTAGTCGAACTGGGTGTACAGATCATTGGACGAAGCGAAGAAGAGCTCGCCATCCACCGTGTAGGTGGCCACGGTTTCACCGTTGAGTTCCAGTTCCGTCCGCTCGACGGTAGCGAAGTGCGCCACCCGCCGCGCAAACAACACCATCGCGGTCAAGACGCCGACGCCGACACCCACCGCCAAATTGTGCGTTGCCACAACAGCGGCAACAGTGATCAGCATGACGGCGGTCTCCGATTTGGGCAGGCGCTTCAAGGTGGATGGCCGAACAGAGTGCCAGTTGAAGGTAATCAGGGAAACGAAGATCATCACGGCAACAAGGGGCCGCCATGGGAATCATCCCCACAACGTCGCCCAGGACAACCACCAGGACCAGCAGGAAGACGCCCGCCAAAAAAGTGGAAAGCCGGCTCCGCGCGCCGGATCCTTTGACGTTGATCATGGTCTGTCCGATCACGGCGCAACCACCCAGCCCACCAAGGAAACCTGTGACGATGTTCGCCACTCCCTGGCCCCAGGAAACGCGGGTCTTATTTGATCGTGTGTCCGTGATGTCGTCCACGAGCTTGGCTGTCAGGAGTGATTCCAGCAGGCCAACAAGGGCCATGGACAGTGCGAAAGGCGCAATGATCCGGAACGTCTCCAGATCCAGCGGGACATTGGGCAGGAAGAACCCGGGCAGGCTGTGTGGGAGCTCGCCTTTGTCGCTAACCGTTGGAACGTCGATGTGCCCCAGAACGGTAACCAGGGTGATGACCACGATCGCCACGAGGGGCGCGGGAATGGCCGTGGTCAGGCGAGGCAGGCCAAAGACCATGACGAGACCCACGGCAACAATCGGATAGACCATCCAAGGGACATTGAAGAGTTCGGGCATCTGCGAGATGAACACCAAAATAGCCAGTGCGTTCACGAAGCCGATCATCACGGACCGCGGAATGAACCGCATGAGCCGGGTAACACCCAGGACAGCGAGGATGATCTGGAAGATACCCGCCAGGATGATCGTGGCGATCAGGTAGTCGAGTCCGTACTCCTTCATCACGGGAGCGATGACCAAGGCGACAGCCCCTGTCGCCGCAGAGATCATGGCTGGTCGACCACCAACAAGGGCAGTCACGACGCCCATGGTGAAGGAAGCGAACAACCCGACCCTGGGATCAACGCCCGCAATGATCGAGAACGCGATGGCCTCCGGAATGAGCGCCAATGCAACCACCAGTCCGGCCAGGGATTCCGTCAGCAGGCGGCGGGGCGAGCGGAAAGTCACCCGCAGTGACATGAGTTGCTCGGGAGTCATGGCGTCCTTACAGTGCAGTCTGGCGGTAACGCTCAATCTGCTTCAGACGCCGCTGGAGGCTATCGCGCCGCGGGTGCGGAACGACGTCGGGCGCCTCAGCGGTGAGGTCAATGTGTTCGGTTCCGTACTGCCACAGCAGGAGGTCATCCAGGAGGCGGTCGGGGCCCCGGGGAGTAGCGGTGATCCAGGGCTTTGCGGACCTCTGTGATCCGGTTGGCACTAAGGAGCCCCGCGAGTTCCACGGTTTTGGTGAGTCCGTGGGCGGCCAGGAGTTCGGCAGCCCACCCCCAGTCGTCATCAACTTTACGGTCAACGTGAGGCAGGAGCGTACGCCAGACGTCCCGCACGCGGTTGGGAGTCAGCGGGGAAGCACCCTCGCCGTGCAGGTCCCAGTAGCTTCTGACCTCTTCGTACCGCTCATGGAGGTCCGCGAAGGCACTTTCCACGGTTTCCAACATGGCCGCAGTGGCTGTGAACTGGCGGTCGAAATGCGGGGTCCATGCACGCGGATCCTCGGCCTTGAACCGGATATCGTGCTCGATCTCGCTCCAGGCGTGCGCAAAGACCGTGCGGATCTGGCACTCGAAGAAGTAGCTGCCGTTGGCAGGCATGTCCGGGTTGAAGACATGCTGATACTCCTTGACGGCCTCATTCTGGATGGTTCGCAGGATGAGGTGCCGGCTGGAATAACCGTATGTGCCCGATTCGATGGAACCGATGTCCTTCTCGCGGTCTCCACGGCAGTCGAAGAGCTGGCGCTGCCTCTTGATGATGTTGGCTACGGCTGCGTTCTCGGCAGGCAATTTGGTGATGACGCGGATGCCCACCATGTCATTCAAGGTGCGGAAAGGGTCCGGGAATTTGAGGACCCGTGGGCCGCCCGGCTCCAGAGGATCATCCGTGCGTGAGATTTTTTCGCGGAACGATTCCACTGTTTTGGTTCGTCCGGTAACAAACAGGGGAGTGACCTCGGCGTCGTTGAGCATGTCCCTTAGGGTCAGCAGCACATCCCGCGTGACCCGCTTCAGGGCAGGGCGAACACGCTCATAGAGCGCCACGTTCGCGTCCACTGCATCGCGCTGGTCCTGGTCCAGGCTGTCCCAATTGCTTGCCATGCCCCCAGCTTACGGGGCGGGCCCGACACTGGCGCGGGCCACCCGCCGTCGGGGTGCCCTAGCCAAAGTTGCGGGACGTCACGATAGGCTCGGTACAAAGGAGGGCGCAATGTTGCGGCACAAGTACAGCTACGGCGAACACCCCAGTCAATGGGGCGAACTCTTCATACCTGAACCGAACAACGGAAACCATCGCGGCGCGTCAGCCGTCAAGGGTGGTGTCGCGGTGGTGATCCACGGCGGCTACTGGCGCTCACAGTACGGCGCCGAGCTCGGCGAGCCCCTGGCCCGCGACCTCGCGGCGCATGGAATTACCGCGTGGAACCTTGAATACAGGCGGGCCGGCAACGGCGGTGGTTGGCCCCATACATTCGAAGACATCCTGGCCGGCATTGACCATCTCGCCGAAATCGCCGGAAAGCACGAGCTCCACCTTGGCAAGGTAGTGGCCTTGGGTCACTCCGCCGGCGGTCACCTGGCTGTGTGGGCCGCCGGACGGCAGCGCCTCTCGGCCATCGGAACGCCCGACGCCGACCGTCAACTGGTGCGTGCACCGGAGGATAATGCCGTCCACCTGACGGGCGTCGTCAGCCAGTCCGGCTTGCTGAACCTGGCTGCCGCCGAAAAACTGAACCTCAGCAACGGTGCCGTCTGCAACCTCATGGGCGGTGATTCTGCCAGATACCCCAAAAGGCATAAATACGCGGACCCCATGAGTTCCCTGCCGATTGATGTTCCGGTCTTCGCCGTTCACGCTACCGACGACGAGGACGTTCCGGTCAGTCAGTCCGAGGCCTACGTCGCGGCGGCAACAGCAGCCGGCAGCGCAGCGCAATTGCTGCGTGTCCCCGGGGATCACTTCGATCTCATAGATCCAAAGGCCGTGGCTTACAAGAAATGCCGCGAATTGGTACAACGCCTGCTCTCCTGAATCACTGGTAGCGCCCACCCTTCCTCTGGCAGAGTGGTCCCATGCTGACTGTGATTGGCGAGGCCTTGGTTGACGTTGTGCAGCGCCCCAGCGGAATCGAGGCGCACGTTGGCGGCAGTCCGCTCAACGTCGCCGTTGGCTTGGCGCGCTTGGATCACCCCGTGCAGTTCATCGGGCGTTTTGGCCAGGACGCGTACGGCGATTCCGTTGCGGCGCACCTGCGGTCCAGTTCCGTGATGGTCCCCCTTCCGCCCGACGGCAAACCCACGAGCATAGCCACGGCAGTGATCGACGACGACGGCGCCGCCACCTACACCTTCGATCTCACCTGGGATTTGCCGGGCCTCGGCGAGCGGTTGCCGCTCATGCTGCAGGGAGCCACCTTGCTGCATACGGGTTCAATAGCCACGGCCTTGGAGCCCGGTGCCGCGGACGTGCTTGCCGCCGTCGAGCATGCCCACCCGAGCAGCACCATCAGCTTCGATCCCAACTGCCGCCCCAGCATCATTACCGATCGCGATTACGCGCGGAGGCAGGCCGAACGCTTTGTGGTGCTCTCCGACGTCGTGAAGGCTTCCGACGAAGATCTTGAATGGCTCTATCCGGGCGTTGATCCGCTGGAATCGGCGCGCCGCTGGTTGTCGCTGGGAGGTACGGAAGGACCCGCGCTGGTGGTGGTGACGCGGGGTGCGCGTGGTCCGTGGGGAATCACGGCCATCGGCGAGACCCAGGTCCCGGCGCCTAACGTGACGGTGGTGGATACGGTTGGTGCCGGCGATTCGTTCATGGCGGGGCTGCTGTCAGCAATAGTGGACCGCGGGCTGGACGGTGCGCAAAACCGTGGGGCACTCAGAGCCATGCCGGCTGAAACCCTCGCCGCCATCATGGATCATGCGACCCGTGCCGCCGCGGTCACGGTGTCCCGCGCCGGCGCCAATCCGCCCACACGGGCTGAGCTCAACCACCGGGCTGTTGCCAGCTAAAACTGTTGCCGGCCAGAACATTTGCCGGTGTAGTCCGGTTAAGAGGAGGTGCGAATGCAAGACCATGAATTGCAGGTCACCAGCGAGTCGTTCAGCGACGGTGAAACCCTGGGTCCCGATCAGCGGAGCGGAATTCTTGGTGCGGGTGGCAAGGACATCTCTCCACAGCTGAGCTGGAGCGGAGCTCCGGAGGGCACAAGGAGTTTCGCTGTCACAATGTGGGATCCCGATGCTCCCGGTCCTGGGGGCTACTGGCATTGGGCTGTGCTCAATATTCCCCCCGAGGTATCAAGTCTTCCCGCAGGTTCCGGTAGCCAGGACGGTCACGCGCTGCCTGGCGGTGCCTTCCAGTTAAAGAACGACGGCGGCCGCACCGGCTATCTCGGGGCGGCTCCACCGAAGGGGCATGGACCGCATCGTTACGTAGTGGCTGTACATGCGCTGGACGTGGAGGACCTGGGCATCGAAAAGGATTCCGAGGCGCGCATACTTGCCTCAGTCCTTCCTGCGCATACGTTGGCGCGCGGAACCATCACTGGCATGTTCGAGCGTTAGCTGCGGCATTTGGGTTCTCAACAGCCACGTAGACTGACATGATGCGCCTCGTAGCAAGTGATATTGACGGCACCATCCTCGGTCATGACGGCAAGATCAGTGATCGGACCGTCAAGGCATTCAAAGCATGCCGGGACGCCGGGGTGGAGCTTGTGTTCGTCACGGGCCGCCCCCCGCGGTGGTTGTACCCGCTCCAGGAACAACTGGGGCACAGCGGTATCGTGATCTGCTCCAACGGCGCGGTGGTCTGGGATCTGGAAACCGAAAAGCCCATTTCTTCCTGCACATTGGATATCACCTCCATTTTTGAAGCGCGACGCATCATCAAGTCCCTCCGGCCGGATGCTTTGTTCGCCGTGGAAACGCTGACTGGTTTCCAACTGGAGCCGGGCTTCCTCGAGAACGAAACAAGCGAGCTGCTTGCGGAGTTCACCCCCGCACCGCTGGACCAGACGCTGACGGCGGATGACGCCGTCGTGAAGTTCCTCGCCATAACCCGCAAAGGCACCCCGGACGAATTCCTTGCCGAAGTTCAGCCTGCCGTGGCCCATCTGGTCAGCACGACGCACTCGGCACCGCGCACCGCAATGCTCGAGATGTCAGTGCCCGGCATCAACAAGGCCGTCACCCTCGCGAAGTACGCCGAGTCTCTGGGGATCGACGCCGCCGACGTCGTTGCATTCGGGGATATGCCCAACGACATCGAAATGCTCCGCTGGGCCGGTCACGGCTACGCAATGGCCAGCGGCCACCCGGAAGCGATCCTCGCTGCGGGGCAGCAGGCGCCCCACTTCGACGACGACGGAGTGGCGCAGATCCTCGAGGCGAAACTAACGGAGCAAACGGTCTAGCTACTTCAAACACGAGGGATCCAGCACCGCACCGACTCGCGGTATCTGATGAACTCTGCACCAAACCGCTCTTCGAGATCGGCTTCCTCCAGCGGCCGGACGGCATAGTTCCACAGCAGTGAGCCGAGAACGGCGTAGGCGACTACCAGCCAGGACCCGAGGATGAGGCCAACCGCGGCACCTTGGGTAATGCCCGCAACAGCCATGGGATTGCGAATCCAGCGATACGGTCCGGCGATGACCAAGCGGTTGGGCATGGCTGAGGGCAACGGGGTGCCAGCTCCGAGCCAGGACATGGTCAGGGCGGAGGCCACGCCGAGCGCACTTGCGAACGTCAGAAGCAGCGCTCCGACGGGCGCGGCCATCTGCGGAAATGGCAGGGACACTTCCCATCGCTCTTCGAGGAACGTCAGGGCCAAGGGGATCACAGCCAGGAAAAATCCCCAGAAGAGGATCATTTGGCCGATCGTTGCTCCCACGTTTGTTGTGGTGCGACGGCCAGCGGCTGAACGGAAAGCGAAGGGCCCTTGGATGATCCAAGCCGTGGGAATCCCGCCCAGGAAGAGGATGCTGAGGGCGGCCAGGGAACAAGCGGCAGCGGCAATCATGATCAGAACGCCCGATCCTGCTTCAGTTGTCACCGTGGCGTAGACACCGAGGGCAATGGCGACGATTCCCGTCCAAGCAGTGGCCACCGCTGCGGCGGCCTTCAATCCAATTGCCGCAAGGGCGGAGGCGATGACGAAAAGTGGAATGTCAAAGGCCGCGACAACGACGGGATCGAGGCTACCGAGGGTTGCTTCCCGCACCTCGGGCGACAGGAAGACGGCGATCCACCACGAAAGACCGGCGGCTGCCTGCACGGCAAAATAGCTTCGGCACAACAGCTGCAAGCCCGCTCTTCTACCCTGGAGTGGCTGCGTCACGGGTGGCGTACACCCTGACCTGCCAGCACGGCGCGGTAGCCCTCAACGTAAGTGGGGAAGGCGAACTCGAAGCCAGTTCCGCGCAGCCTCTGGTTGGAGCAGCGCTTGTCCCCGGGCCCGCCGTGTTGGTCTTCCGACGCCATTGGTGGTTCCGGGTTTCCCATTTCCAAAGCAAGAAACCGCATGACGTCACCCATCTCGGCCGCGTGGTCGTCCACGCCTACGTAGACCGGATCCGGGTCCCGGTCCATCGTGGTGAGGTGCACGATCATGGCCGCGGCGTCGTCCCTGTGAACACGGTTGGTGTGCCGGGGGCTCGCCGGAATCACGGCTTGCCCTGAGCGGACTTGTTCGATCAGTCGAGTCCGCCCGGGACCGTAAATGCCGCCGAGCCGAAGGACGATGGGTTGAGTTTCCGTTTCCCGGCTGCGGGCAAGGAGCATATTTTCGGCCTCCACCAGGACTTTGCCACTGAAGCGCGTGGGCTCGGTGGGTGTGGTCTCGTCCACCACCGCTCCGTCGGAGTCCTTATAGACGGCTGTGGAGGAGACGAACAAGATGCGTTCCGGTTCAACAGAATCACGATCCAAGGCGTCCAGAATATTTCGGAGGCCGTCTATGTACGCGGCCCGGTATGCTTCCTCGGTGGAAGAATCGGCGGCGATTGCGACCACAACGATGTTCACATCTCCGGGGATGACCGGGACTCCGTGTGCGAGGTCCGCGCGCATGCCTCGTATCCCCGCCGGGAGCTTTTCCGGGGAACGGCGAAGCCCGATCACGTCATGGCCCAGCTCTGCGAAACGCAGTCCTGCTTCGGTTCCAAGGTCGCCGCACCCGGCAATCAATACAGTCATGCCACTAGTTTGGCAGCCCTGATGCTCCGCAAAGCTGTCACCAACTTCCCAGTCTCCATACAACCCGCGTTCAACTTGCGCCCGTAGGCTCTCAGCCACAGACACGTTTTGCTTGTTGGATGTAGGGGAATCATGGCCAAGCGTAGGATCAACGATTTCAACACCGCTCCGTTGCGGCGGATCGAACCGGACCACCACTGGAGGTCACTCCGCCAAGGCGACCGCGTCAGCGTCACGCTGACGCCCGGGTACGAATCGGCCGGCATCGTGGACGCCGTTACCGGCGACGCAACAGCAGTTTGGGTGGAGCTCGACGGCGGTCGCGGCCGTACGCTGGTGCACGTCAGCGATGGGGTGGCCGTGGTCCCACTGGAGAAGGTCACGGTCACCGGGGAAGCGTAGGCGCCTATGCGCAATGGGCTACGCTTCGGGTGTGACGCTGCCATATTTCCTCCGCAAGGATGGCACTGTGGGCCCGGTGGCCTTTGCCCACCGGGGATTCTCCCTGCATGGGATGGAGAACTCCTTGACTGCGTTTAGAGCCGCGGTTGAGCTGGGCACTTTGCACCTTGAAACCGACGTACACACCACTTCAGACGGCGTCCTGCTCGTTTTCCACGATTCTTCCCTGGACCGGGTCACGGATTCATCCGGGCGGATCGCCGAATTAACGGCAGACGAGGTAGCCAAGGCCCGCATCGGCGGAGTGGAACCTGTGCCGACTTTTGACGAGCTCGTAACTGCTTTTCCCGATGCCCGCCTGAACCTGGACGTGAAGGACTGGAATTCCGTTAAATCGATGGCCGAAGCTATCGAGAAGCACGGCATCCATGACCGGGTGTTGGTAACGAGCTTCTCCGACAGGCGTCGACGTGCAGTGCTGAAACTCCTCAGCCAGCGGACCGCTTCTTCGGCTGGAAGCACCCTGACGGCGCTTTTCGTACTTCTTGGATCCGTGCTGCCGGCGGGCCTGGCCCGCAAGGTGCTCACCGGCGTCGACGCTTTCCAGGTGCCGGTCCGGTACGGCCGGTTTCCGGTGGTAACTGCCGGTTTTGTTCGTCGCGCGCACCGCGTGGGCGTGCAGGTTCACGTCTGGACCATCAACGATTCCGCCGAGATGGAACGACTTCTGGACCTTGGCGTTGACGGAATAGTGTCCGACCGGCTGGACCTGCTGAAGGACGTCATGGTGCGCCGGGGGCAGTGGGTTTAGGGCGACGCTTCGCGTCGAAGTGGCACTTGATGACAGTCCCAGGCTGCAACATTGTCATCAAATGCCATCTCGGCGGGCTTCGATGGCTGCCTTACGGACCTGGCTGGCCCGGATCCGCTCGAGATCGAACTTGGCTCCGCGATCGAAAGTGAAGATGCCATTCTTTTCCTGGAAGACATCCGTCAGCTGCGTATAGCAGTAACCAAACATGTCCGGGTTATCCAGGAGCACGCCACATAGTCCGTCGAAACGGGCGTAGAACTCCTCCTCGCTGCTGACGCGCTGGCCGTAACCCCACGACGTCGAAACATCCGTTCCGAGGCCCGCTTCTGGCGCTGCTTGGCGAGCCTCCGTTTCATTCCACCAAATGCCGCCGAATTCGGACACGAAGTACGGCTGGCCAGCGTAAGGCACGGAGTATTCCTCACCCTGCGGATTCCGGTTTACAAACGGCTTCCCGTCCGAAAGGCCCTGCTGCTCAATCCGGAGCCGCTCCGGATTCTGCTCATAGCAGTGGGAATCGTAAATGTCGGTTTCGCGGATGCGGTGGGAGTATCCGGATGCGTCGATGACAGGCCGTGTGGGGTCGGCCAATTTCGTGGCAAGGAACATGGCCTGCGTGACGTCATCCAATACCGTGAGCCGATCGTGCAGGATCTGGTGCGTTTCGTTGAGCGGGCACCATCCGATGATCGAGGGATGGTTGAAGTCGCGTTGAAGCACCTCAAGCCACTGGGCTACGAAACTCGCTGTTGGCTTCTGGTTCTGGCCAATGGTTCCTCCTCCGGAAACGCCCCAGTCGCCGAACTCGCCCCAGACCAGGTAACCGAGCCGGTCTGCGTGGTAGAGGAAGCGCTCTTCGAACACTTTCTGGTGGAGTCGTGCACCGTTGAATCCTGCCGCCATGGACAACTCGATGTCCTTGACCAACGCAGCGTCATCCGGCGAGGTCATGAGCGACTCCGGCCAATATCCCTGGTCCAGCACCAATCGCTGGAACACGGACTTGCCATTTAGACGAACCACTTTGCCGTCAAGGGCAACTGAACGAACGGCCGCGTAGCTGCTGACGCGGTCAACGACTGTTCCGGCAGCATCCCGGACTGTCACCTCAAGGTCGTAAAGGAAGGGGTCCTCAATGCACCAAGGGCGCAGGGATCCAGCGGGAATGCCCAGGCGCAATGTTGGCGTGAGATCCAAGTCGGCTCTGGCCGTAGATTCCACATTTGTACCGCCCTCATCGCTGAGGACAGCAGTCACCGTGTGCCCTGCGCGGTTCTGGCTGATCGGAACCTCAATCGTGATGCTGGAACCGGCCAGGTTCGGAGTCATACGGAGGCGTTTGATGTGGACCTCCGGGACAGCTTCCATCCACACCGTCTGCCAGATTCCCGTGGTGCGGGTGTACTGGCAATGAGTGTTGTTGTACCAGGTTGCCTGCTTGCCCCGTGCCTGCATTTCGTGCCGCGAGTCACGTGCACGGACAACGATGACCGCTTCCGTGCCGGGCTCGGCCACTCCACCAAGATCGGCGGTGAAGGGGGTGAAACCACCCCTGTGGCGGGCCACTTCAATGCCGTTTACCCAGACAGTCGCGTCGTGGTCCACGGCGCCGAAGTGCAGGAGGACGTTCTGGCCGGCCCACTCCTGGGGGATGGTCACCGTACGCCGGTACCAAACAGCTTCCATGAAATCCACGTGCTCAATTCCGGAAAGGACCGATTCCGGGGCAAACGGCACCAGGATCTCACTGGTGAGCTCGCGCCTGGCGAGCCCACGCTCCAAACCCGAGTCGCCGGCGTCGATCTCAAAACCCCAGGTTCCGTTGAGGTTCATCCAGTTCTCGCGGACAAGCTGGGGACGGGGATGCTCGGGCTTGGGAAGGGCTTGCATCATCTTGGGCTCTGTCAACGCATCTCCTTCGGAAGGGGAAGGGTTCAATTTCCAGTCAAGCGCATCACCGGAAAATGCGCACCCACCCGCCGGTGCACGTGAGATGGTGTTTCTACCACCAGCCGCCGCGCGAGGAGAATGACGTGACGAGTTACCGCTTGGCCATCATTGATGACTATCAGCAGGTTGCCAGTGACTACGCCCCTTGGGATTCGCTGCTCGACGACGGCGTGAAGGTCAGCGTTTTCAGCGCACCTTTTGTTTCCGAAGAGCAGGCTGTGGCAGCTTTGGCGCCGTTCGACATGATTGTGGCGATGCGCGAACGGACGCGTTTCCCGCGCCGGGTGCTCGAGTCATTGACCAACCTGAAACTGCTCGTGACCACAGGCATGGCCAATGCTGCGATCGACCTTGAGGCAGCGTCGGAGCGTGGCATCCTGGTGTGCGGAACGGGCGGTTCACCGGCAGCGGCACCGGAGATGACATGGGCGTTGCTGCTCGCTTTTGCCCGCAACCTGGTTGTGGAGGAAAACTCGCTGAGGGCAGGCGACTGGCAGACCGCCGTCGGGTTTGAACTCGAAGGAAAGACGCTGGGAATCGTCGGCCTCGGCAAGATCGGGAAGCGGATTGCAGGCTACGCGAGAGCCTTTGGCATGGATGTTTTGGCGTGGAGCCAGAACCTGACGGCGGAGGCGGCCGAGGCTGCCGGTGCCCGAAGGGTGGGCAAAGAGGAGCTGTTCCGGGAGTCCGACGTCGTCACCTTGCATCTGCGTTTGTCTGAGCGGACGGAAGGCATTGTTGGCGAGGAGGAATTGCGGCTGCTTGGACCTGAGGGCGTTCTGGTCAACACCGCACGGGGGCCGCTGGTGGACGAGGCAGCGCTGATCCGGGCGCTGGAAGAGGGCTGGATTCGTGGCGCTGCCATGGATGTCTTTGACGAGGAGCCCCTGCCCGCCGGACATGCCTTGCTTCATTCGTCGCGAACTGTGCTCTCGCCGCACATCGGATATGTGACGCACGAGAGCTACCGGCAGTTTTATGGCGGTGCATTCGAGGACGTCAAGGGGTGGCTCGAGGGTTCCCCCGTTCGCGCGCTGAACGAGTGACGCAATCTTCGTAACCGGCAACCGCTTTCCGGGCAAAGCTGGCAAGATGGACCCATGCGTATCCTCATCGCCCCGGATAAGTTCAAGGGATCCCTCACCGCCGCGGAAGCCGCATCAGCCATGGCCGAGGGCGCACTGCGCGTCTATCCGGACGCCGTAACCACCCAATTTCCCGTAGCTGACGGTGGTGAAGGCACACTCGATGCCGCTATCGCCGCCGGTTACGATGAGCGGAACCACGCCGTTGTGGGTCCAATTCTCAAGCCGGTCGGAGCTTCCTGGGCCATCCGCAAAGATTCTTTCGGCGGAGCCACAGCCGTCATCGAAACCGCCCAGGCTTCCGGCCTTGCCTTCATGGAGCCCACCCCCGAGAATTCTTTGCGGGCCCACAGCTACGGCTGCGGACAGCTCATCGCTGCGGCGCTCGACGCCGGGGCCACCGAGATTGTGCTGGGACTTGGCGGTTCGGCAATGTCCGACGCCGGTAGTGGCGCCTTGCGTGCGCTGGGGCTTAAGCCCTTGGACGCTGCCGGGAATGTGGTGCCTCTTGGCGGAGGTTCGCTCGCCGACGTCGTTGCCCTGGATGTCTCCGGACTGGACCCGCGGCTTTCACAAGCAAAGTTCCGGATCGCCGTCGACGTCCAAAACCCGCTGTTCGGGCCGGAAGGTGCCGCTCATGTTTTCGGCCCCCAGAAGGGAGCCGACGAAGATGCTGTTGAAAGGCTCGACGCCGGCCTCCGTAATTGGGCATCGCTCCTTCGGGAAGCCACGGGCCGGGACGTCAACGTTCCGGGAGCCGGAGCGGCCGGCGGGTTCCCGGCGTCGTTCCTTGCCTTTACGGACTCGGCGCTTGAAGGCGGCTTCGCGCTGGTGGCCGGGCTGACCGGCTTGGCTTCGCACCTTAGCGAGGCGGACCTGGTGATTACGGGCGAGGGTTCCATGGATGAGCAGTCGCTCACCGGCAAGGCCCCAATCGCCTTGGCCGACGCCGCAAGCGTCCACGGAATACCCGTGGTGGCTGTGGCAGGCCGAATCACGGTGACGCCGGAGGATCTCGCCAAACACGGGATAGTGGCTGCGGCCCAGTTGTTGGACGTCGCACAGCGCAAGGATGGCGTTCCGGATGTCGCAGATGCCGTTGCCAACGCGGCCAAGTACGTTGCGTGGGCTACCAGCCAGGTGCTTGAGGGGGCGTAGCTCCTTTGTCGTCGGGCGGGACTACTGCCTGTAGCCTTCGACTTCGCTGATGGGACGCGGTTCGGCGTCGTCGGGATTCTCACCAGCACGCTTCTTGGCCCGGCGCTGGCGGAGCAGGTCCCAGCACTGGTCGAGTTGAGCCTCAAGCTGGGCCAGGCGGGCGCGGCTGCCGTCGCCGTCCACGTCGTCCTCAGTTCCCCCGCCCACCGCTGCATCACGCAGCCGGTGCTCCTCTTCCACGAGTGACTGAATCCGTTCCAGAAGATCCTGCTCGTCCATGGTTCGCGCTCCTCGGTTCACTTGGTAGTTGCTTATACCGAACGTAGCCCGGCTGGCGGGGTGCGTCTACGGGTGGCCGACGGCATACTTGGGACATGAAATTCACCACGACCATCGTCGGCGATGGCAACAAGGCCGGCATTGAGGTTCCCGAGGACGTAGTTAGTGCGCTTGATGCCGGCAAACGGCCCCCAGTGGTTGTGACCATCAACGGCCAGAGCTATCGCAGCAGCATCGCGGTGATGGGTGGGAAATACATGGTGGGTGTCAGTTCCGCGAACAGGGACCTGACCGGCGCGTCCGCTGGCGACACCGTGGACGTGGACCTGGAAGTGGACACGCAGCCACGTGTGATCGAGGTTCCGGACGATCTTGCTGCGGCCCTTGAGGCTGAGCCCGAGGCCAAGGCCTTCTATGGAACGCTGAACTACAGTGCCCAACGCCGGTACGTGGAACCAATTGGAGACGCCAAGACGGAGGAGACCCGGGCTCGGCGGATCGCGAAGGTTGTTGCGGACTTGAAGGCCGGGAAGAAGTGAAATCAGCTTTGCGGTCCGCGGGATGAAGAGCGCCGGCGGCCGTCTCCTTGCCGGACTCGAGCTCCACCGCGACGCGGCCCAGCCCCTGCATCGGCAACTCTACGGGCAATTGCGCACCCAGATCCTGACAGGATCGCTGCCAAGCGGAACCCGCCTGCCCTCCACCCGCACGCTGGTGGCTGAACTGGGAGTTTCCAGGATCACGGTGGTCTCGGCGTTCGAGCAACTCACCGCCGAGGGCTTCCTGCGCTCGCGCGCGGGTGACGGCACGTACGTCGACACCTTATGGAGTGACCACGCTCCGCGGCAGCCGTTGTCCCGGCCACCGCTCTCCGAACGCGGAGCGGCCACCTCTTCACGTGGCGCCGGTCTGTCCGGGGAGGCGCCGCACACCTGGGCACCCACCGAATCGGAATCATTCGTCGCCAGCCAGGTAGCGGCCTCGGCCTTCCCCGCGGCTACATGGAAGCGCCTCCTGGGGCGCCATGCCGGCAGCACAGAGCAGTTCATGAACGGGTACGGCGATCCGCATGGCCACCGTCCCTTGCGGGAAGCGATCGCGGACTACGTCAACGATGTCAGGGGTCTGGGGTGCACGCCGGAACAGGTCATCGTCACCTCTGGTGCCCAGCAGGCGTTCAATGTGCTCGCGGCGCTCCTCCTGGACGCCGGCGACACCGTCGTCGTCGAGGACCCAGGCCATATTTCCGGACGGCTCGCCTTCCAGTCCCAAGGCTGCCCGGTCCAGGGCGTCCCCATTGACGCGGAGGGGGCGGTCCTTCCGGACGAGTTCGACGGCGGGTCCCCGGCTCGTCTTGCCTGCCTGACTCCAGCGCGGCAGCATCCGCTCGGCACAGCAATGAGTCCCGCACGGCGGGCGGAGTGGATCGTCTGGGCGGAACGATACCGAAGCTGGATCGTGGAGGATGACTGCGACAGCGAACTTCGCTACCGCGGTAAGGCTCTTCCGACGCTGTTCGGACTGGATCTGAGCAGGCAGGTCATCACTGTGGGCTCGTTCAGCAAGGTACTCGCGCCATCCATCCGGCTCGGTTACTGCGTGTTGCCGGAGGATCTGGTAGAGCCGTTCGCGTCCGTATCATCCATCATTGGCCGGCCGCCCGCGACGGTCCTCCAGGCGGCCCTTACGGACTTCCTCTCAGAAGGGCATTTGCATGCGCATCTGCGCCGGACCCGGCGTCTGTATGCGGCTCGCCAGGACGCCCTGCTCGAAGCGATCGATCAGCGATTAAGCCACCGGATCCAAGCAGAACGCGTGGATGCGGGCCTTCACGTCATGGGCTGGCTTCGGGAACCTTCGGACGATATCGAGGTGGCTCGAGGGCTCGCAGCGGGTGGCGTGTACACCTACCCCCTCGGCGAATACCGGGTAACCCGGCGCCTGCCACCGGCGCTGCTGATCGGGTTCGCGGGGACCGCTGAAGATCATATGGCTGAGGCGGTGGGCAGGATGGCCGCAGCGTGGGATCGATGGGAGAAGCTCGGCGCAACGCCCTGAATGGACTTAACGGCAGTGTCCATAATGGATCTTTTTCGGCGTCCATTACCCACGTACAAATGGTGTGTGACAATCCCCACCGCCCCTCGCACGCCCCCCAAGGAGCCAACCATGCCCCCTGCCGACACTCGATTTCAGGCGCTCCTGAAACCTCGCCTCAATGAAGAGGAGATCGACTCCCTGCCGCGACTGACCGACGAGCTCGCCCGAACCCTGATCGACCGAATCGACGGTGCCCGACTGTTCGGCCATGCGTACGCTCTCCTGGGCAACCTGACTTATGGAAACTTTTCGCCCGACGACGTGCTCGATTTCGCGCATCGCCATGGCCTGGCTGGTGTGTGTATACACGTCCTCGATGGCGAGGAGCGGAGCCTGGGCCGGATGAGCGATGACCGGTTGCGCCAGTTTGCGGACCGCGCCCGCAGCCTGCGTCTCAGTACCCACCTGGAGATCAGCACCACCGCGCGAGCGGACGTCGAGGAAGCAGTCCGCATTGCCGGGATCCTCGGCGTCGAGAATATCCGCGTCTACTCGCGTTTCGAAGGCGCACTTTCCGATGTCCTGACCCGGATAGAGGAGGACCTGCGTTGGCTCGCTGAGCTGGCTGACGAGTACGGCCTGCATTTCTCCTTTGAGCAGCACGAGGAGCTGCGATCTACCGAAATTGCCGGGCTGTTGCGCCGCATTTCGCACCCGCGACTTCACGCAATGTTCGATTTCGGGAACATGATCAACGCCTGTGAGAGGCCGATGGACGCCCTGTCAACCCTCGCACCGCACATTCTTCAGGCACACTTGAAGGGTGTTCACATTCTCCCCGAGGGGGACGGGTATGGCCACCGTGGTGTGCTCCAGGGAAGTCCGGACGACGACCTGCCCGGCGCGCGGATGCTCTTCGAGCTCTTGATGCTTGGCGAAGACGAGCCGCAGGTCATCGCCCTGGCTTTGGAGCAGGAGAACCTGTACTACGCGCCTGCATTCCGGCACGCGGGTGAGGGAGAGGACCCCTTCATCCCATATCGCGATTTCAGTACCACCGGAATCCCTGCCGGGTGGACCAAGGAGGAACTGCTCGCTGCCGAACCCGGCTGGGCCGATGACCAGGTGAAGTATGTGAAAGGCCTGCTCGCCTCATTGCGCGATATTGCTGTGTCGCAGCTGGAATCAAACAAGTCCTTGGAAGGTGCACGATGAGCGCAATAGCCCCCGGGAAGACCACGAAAAGCACCGACTGGAGCAAGTGGGTCCGCTTTGCCTTGCTCGTCATGGCCGGCGGCACGATCTATAAGCTCTCCAACCTCAAGGACGCGTTCTACGTTCCCATGCAGGAAGCCATGGGCCTCAGCCATACTGAGATCGGGACGCTGCTGAGCGTTAATTCGATCGTCGCAACAGCCCTTTTCGTCGTGGGCGGGTACCTCGCTGACCGCTTCTCCACGCGAGTCCTCATCCCCCTCGGACTCGTTGGCTGCGGGGCGCTGGGTCTGTTCCTCAGCACCTTCCCCGGATTCAGCACGCTCCTGGTGGTCTTCGCGCTGCTCGCCGTGTGTTCCGACTGCCTGGTCTGGCCGGCGCTGCTGAAGAGCATCCGCCAGCTCGGTGGTTCCAAAGAACAGGGACGGCTCTTCGGCCTGCTCGAGGGCGGGCGCGGCGTGGTGGACACTGCAGTGGCCTTCTCCGCCCTGGGAATCTTCGTTTGGCTCGGTTCCGGGATTGGTGGCTTCCGCGCCGCCATCGCCTTCTACGCAATCCTTGACATCGCCGTCGGTGTGCTTCTGTTCCTGCTGCTTCGCAACCAGACAAGTGAGAATCCAGCGCCCAGGAAACAAAAGGCGGGTCTCGCTGAAATCTGGCGCGCGGCGAAGCTGCCCCAGCTCTGGTGGGTGAGCTTCACCGTGTTCATGGTGTACGTCGTCTACTGCGGACTCACGTATTTCATCCCGTATCTGACCTACGTCTACGGACTTCCCGTCGCGCTGGTCGGTGCTTACGGCATCATCAACCAGTACGGCCTGAAGATCCTCGGCGGCCCGATCGGCGGCGTCCTGGCGGACAAGGTGTTCAAGGGTGCCAGCCGGTACATCCGCTTGGCGTTCCTGAGCCTGATCCCGGTGGTAGGGGTCCTGCTGCTCCTTCCGGCAGATCCGGGGAGCCAGATTCCGGCGATGATCGTCACCCTGCTTTTCTCACTCATCATCTTCACCATGCGCGGCGTGTTCTGGGCCCCGATGGATGAGGTTGGAATCCCCGAGGAGACCAGCGGCACCGCCTTCGGGATCGCATGCCTCGTGGGTTATGCGCCGGGGATGTTCGCTTTCATCGTCTACGGCTCCATCCTGGATGCCAACCCTGGAGCCGCCGGTTACCACATCGTGTTCATCGTCCTTGCGGCGCTTGCCGTCGCGGGGGCGATCGTCTCCAGCGGACTCGTGCGGGCCGCGCGGGCCCCGGCGTGCCGCCGTCGAGGTCCCTTCACTTTCCGAGACGCAAACAATTTCCTAAACACACACGACGACGGAACCCCCGCCTGCCGCGGGGGTTCCGTCGTCTCGTTACGACAGCAGCAGTCAATCCCTTCGCAGGCAGTACGTGCTCACAACGTTGCCCTTGCTCGTGGCGTACTGGTCCTCGAGGACGAGCCTGTTCAGGGGGTCGCCGTCCTCGAAAAGCCGCCGTCCGCTGCCTGCCACCACGGGGTGTGTCATGAGCGTCAGCTCGTCCAGGATCCCCGCGAACAGCAGTTGGCGTACCACGGAGATGCTGCCGCAGACTGCGATCTCTCCGCCGTCACGCCCTTTCAGGTCAGTGATGAACTGCTCCAGCGGCCCATCGATGAGGTGCGAGTTTTCCCATTCGAGAGGCTCGGAGAGAGTGCGGGATGCGACGAACTTCTCCACGGGGTTGATGAAGGCGGCAAAGTCTTCGTCCTGCGACGCATTCGGCCAATATCCGGCCCACTCCTGGTAGCTGACGCGGCCCAGAACCACCGTATCCACGGTGTTGATCATCTTGGTCAGGCCCTTGCCCAGCTCGTCGTCGAAGCTGTCGAACTGGAACTTGAACGGGTCCTGAACTACGCCATCCACGGAGTGGAACAGTCCGGCGGTAACTTTTCGCATACGTGCCTCCAAAGGGTTGTCAGGCATCACGCTATGTTGTGACGTCGTGCTTGGGAAGCCCTCGGGAGTGTGGCGCTAAGCGGTTTGGCCAGCGTGCTGGCCCTCGGAGATTTCCTCTACTACCTTGCTGTTGAACGCCGGGAGGTCGTCCGGGTTCCGGCTGGTGACAAGGCCTTGGTCCACGACGACTTCTTCATCGGTCCAGTTGGCGCCTGCGTTCTTCAGGTCGGTTTGTAGCGTGTGGTACGAGGTGACGTTGCGGCCCTTGACCACGCCCGCATCGATCAGGATCCACGGTCCGTGGCAGATGGAGGCCACTGGCTTGTGCTGCTCGAAGAAAGCCCGCGTGAAGTTCTGGGCATCCTTGTCCACGCGGAGGTGATCGGCGTTTACCACGCCGCCGGGGAGTACCAGGGCGTCAAAGTCCGATGCGTTGGCATCGGCTACTGCGAGATCGACGTCGAAGGTGTCACCCTTTTCCACGCCGTTGAATCCCTGCAGCTTTCCCTTTGAAAGTGCCACGAGCGTTGGCTGGCCGCCCGCGTCCTTCACGGCTTGCCAGGGGCTGGTGAGTTCAACCTGCTCCACGCCGTCCGTCAACAGAAATGCGACCTTCTTGCCTGTGATGGTGTGTTCTGACATTGTTCCTCCTCCATTGCGCGGCGGATTGCTTTTGAGCGCGGGCCGCCGCTGTGAGAGTTGTTTGTCTGACCTGTTCAAGCCTAGGGAAGGTCATTTTACTAAGCAAGCTGAGTATTAATTTTGCCGCTGGAGCGATTGATTGATGATCGAATATCGATAGAATCATATTGTTGATCGATAAAGGAGGCTCGATGGGAAAGCTGGCAATCCTTGCACTGCGGGTTGTGATCGCGATGGTTTTGGCGGGCTCACTTTTCGTTCAAGTGTGGATGGTGCCCTTGTTCTCGGCCGACCTCGTTGAGGCTGGCGCCCCCGACGGTCCACGGATCGCGCTGTTGGTGATCGTGGTCCTGGGGATTCTCTGTGTGCAGGTTGTTGCCGTCTGCGTGTGGCGTCTGCTCACGATGGTGCGCCGCGGAACGGTCTTTTCCCATGCAGCCTTCCGGTTCGTGGACGTCATCTTCGGGGCTGTTTCCGTTGCTGCTGTGTTGATGTTCGGCATCGCGGTGATCTTGGCTCCGGGCGATATTGCCCCCGGGATTGTGCTGTTGATTTGCGGTGCTGCGCTGATGATTGGCGGTGTGGCACTTCTCGTGCTGGTGCTGCGGGCGCTGCTTGCCCAGGCCGTTGACCGCGACGTCGAAGCTGCCCGCTTGCGCTCCGAGCTCGACGAGGTGATCTGATGCCCATCATCGTGGACATCGACGTCATGCTGGCCAAGCGGAAGATGCCCGTGGGCGTGCTTGCGGAGAAGGTTGGGATTACGCCGGCCAATCTCGCTGTGCTGAAGAACGGGCGGGCAAAGGCGGTGCGGTTTACCACCTTGGAAGCACTCTGCGAAGTGCTTGAATGCCAGCCGGGGGACTTGTTGCGGTGGGAGGCTGGGGTTGCGGAGGGGCGCGGTCAGGTGGAGTTGGAAGACGACGCCGGAAGCGCCCGCCTTGTGGGGGATGGCCCGACGGCCTAGCGTGGCAAACCTGTTACGCGAACCTCTACTTCCCCTTCTTCCCCGTCCTCTTAGCCGCCGCATTCATAGCCGATTTCACCGCAGGCGGCAGGCCCGCCGTCTCCATTTCCGGTTCAGCCACGGTCCCGCGCCAACGGGCCAGGCCCTTCATGCCGTGGTAAATCACCAGCGCCGCAGCAGACCCCAAAGCGATGCCCGTGAACTTCAGCTCGCCAATAGTCCACGTGTAATCCGCAATACCGATAATCAGGGCAACAGCGGCCGTCGTCAGGTTGATCGGATTGGAGAAGTTGACCTTGTTCTGGACCCAGATCTTCACGCCGAGCACGCCGATCATGCCGTACAGCATGGTCGCGGCGCCGCCGAGTACGCCGGGTGGGACGGTCGCGATCAGTTCGCCGAATTTCGGAGAGAAGCTCAGCAGGATGGCGAAGATACCCGCCACCCAGTAGGCCGCCGTCGAGTAGACCTTGGTCGCGGCCATGACGCCAATGTTCTCCGCGTAAGTCGTCGTACCGGAACCGCCGCCCAGGCCGGCAAGTACGGTCGCGGCGCCGTCAGCCATCAGCGCGCGGCCGGAGACGCCGTCGAGGTTTTGACCGGTCATCGCGGCCACCGACTTTACGTGGCCCACGTTCTCCGCCACCAGCACCAGCACCACCGGCACGAACAAGCCCACAACGCCGATGTGGAACTCGGGCGTCTGGAACAGGGGCAGGCCCACCCACGCGGCCGCGTCCATCTTTTCGTAGCTGACCTCGCCGCGCATCATCGCCACGAGATAACCCACGACCACGCCCACCAGGATGCTTAGGCGCCCCAGGATTCCGCGGAAGAGGACGCTGACCAGGATGATCGTTACCAGGGTTACCAGCGCGGTGACCGGCGCGGCGTCGAAGTTGTTCTTCGCTGCAGGCGCGAGGTTCAGGCCGATGAGCGCCACAATCGCACCGGTGACGATCGGCGGCATGAGCCGGTTGATCCATTCGGCACCAAACTTCTGGACGATCGCCCCAATAAGCGCCAGCACGACGCCGGCAAGCACCACGCCGCCCAGCGCGCCACTAACGCCGTACTGCTGCTGCGACGCCAGGATCGGTGCGATGAACGCGAAGCTCGAACCCAGGTAGCTGGGCACGCGGCCCTTGGTGATGATGAGGAAAAGCAGCGTGCCGAGGCCTGAGAAGAGCAAGGTGGTGGCGGGCGGCATGCCGGTAATGATCGGGACCAGGAACGTCGCGCCGAACATCGCCACTACGTGCTGCATGCCGATGCCAATGGTGAGGGGCCAGGCAAGCCGCTCATCGGGGGAGACTACGTGGCCGGGCCGGATGGACTTCCCGTTGCCGTGGAGCTTCCATTTGGTGCCGAGCATGCTCATGGCGGGGCCTTCCTCAGAAGAGTATTTGGGATTCGGTGCAACATTACCGCCATTGTGGGGCCCGCTCTACGTGCCTCGCGCGCTAAATGGGGCGCAAAACGGGCCTCGCAACGCAATGAATGAGACACGCGGAGTCATGCACTGTGCGCAACGTCACGGGCCGTCATGGGAAGAGGACAAGGGAACTTGAAGTTGCAACCATGGAAAGCAGAAGTGCCCAGCCGTCCCCCAAGGCAAGGGCCCAGCGAAAGGTTCACGAATGACGATCGCCCACGAAGAAGCAGTCATTGACGCCGCAGCAGTCGACGCCATTTTTGCCGAAGCCCGTACCGCGAACAGCTTTGCCGGTGAGGTCACCGACGAGCAGGCCCGCGCCATCTACGAGCTCACCAAGTTTGGCCCCACCGCCTTCAACTCCCAGCCCCTCCGCGTGACCTACGTCCGCTCGGACGAGGCCCGCGCCAAACTGGTTGACGCGCTCTCCAAGGGCAACCAGGCCAAGACCGCATCGGCTCCGCTGGTCGCCATCCTGTCCTACGACACCGATTGGCAGGGTCAGTGGGACAAGTTCCTCCCCGCCTACGGCGCCCCCAAGGCCATGTACGACGCCGACCCCGCATTCGCGGCAACCACTGGCAACAACAACGCCCACCTGCAGGCTGGCTACTTCATTCTCGCCGTGCGCTCGCTCGGTTTTGCGGCCGGCCCGATGACCGGCGCTGATTTCGCTGCCATTGACGCAGAGTTCTTCCCCGCCGGCGACCAGAAGAGCTTCCTGGTGGTCAACATCGGCCAGCCCGGCCCGGACGCCTGGGGCGAAGCAAAGCCGAAGTTCGCCTACGAAGAGGTTGTTCGCACCGTTTAGTCTTTCCTGTTGTTCCGCCGATGCTCTCGCAGGCCATGATGTGCGAGAGCATCGGCGTTTAATGGCCACGATGTGAGCGAGGCTCCCGGGGGTTTGGATGTTCTCTCACTTCCTGCGGCTTTTTCGGCATCCCTCTCGCAGATCCCGTCAGTTCTGACCCGCTGAGTGGCAAACTATGCCTATGCGGAACCTCATCTGGGTGGCATTTACGGAGCCCGTGCGGCCAGGGCTGGTATTTCCGCGCAGCGACTGGCCGCTTCACATCACGTTGTTAAGGTTCGACGTCGGAACTGACGTGAGTGCCGACGTCGCCAATGTCCTCGCTGACTTGGCCGAAGCACCCGTCCAGGGAGCGCTCGGAACGCCACTGATCATTGGCGAGGAAGCGGGCTTCGGCCACATGGGGTCGATTCCCGTGAGCTTGGTGGAACAAAATCCGCTGCTCCAGGGCCTGCACGAGGAACTTTTCGACGCCGTGGTCAGCGTGGGCGGGCGCATCGCTACGCCGAACTACGTCCTCGAACGCTACCGGCCTCACATCTCGCATCACGACGGCAAGCGCCCAAAGCCGGGAGACGTCGTCGTGCTTGACCAGGTGGCACTGGTGGACATGGCGCCGGAAGGCAACCACACCATCCGACGCATCCTCAGGCTCTGGACGCAGGACGCCGCAGAAGCTGAGGACTCGCAAACCGCCTAAGGACGCGAATCAGAGGCTACGCAATTACCCCATCCACCAAAGCCTTGGCTTCCTCCTGCACCTTGGCCAGGTGATCTGCGCCCTTGAAGGACTCGGCGTAGATCTTGTAGACGTCCTCGGTGCCGGAGGGGCGGGCCGCAAACCATGCGTTCTCGGTAACAACCTTCAGGCCGCCGATTGAAGCTCCATTGCCGGGAGCTTCCGTGAGCTTGGCGGTGATGTCTTCGCCGGCAAGGGAAGTAGCGGTGACGTCCGCGGCGGAGAGCTTACCCAGCTTGGCCTTTTGCTCGCGAGTGGCAGCGGCATCGATTCGGGCGTAGACCGGTGCGCCGAACTGGTCCGTGAGTCCCTTGTACAGCTGCGACGGGGATTTCCCCGTGACGGCCGTGATTTCCGAGGCCAGCAGGGCCAGGAGGATGCCGTCTTTGTCCGTGGTCCACACACTGCCGTCGCGCTTGTTAAAGGAGGCGCCGGCCGATTCCTCGCCACCGAACGCGCCCTCGCCGGAGAGCAGGCCCGGCACGAACCACTTGAAGCCGACGGGAACTTCAACCAGCTTGCGGCCGAGCCCTGCAGCTACGCGGTCGATGATCGAGGACGAAACCAGCGTCTTGCCGACCACGGATTCGGGATTCCAGCCGCTGCGGTTGCGATACAAGTAATCGATGGCGACGGCGAGGTAGTGGTTCGGGTTCATGAGTCCACCGTCCGGCGTGACGATGCCGTGGCGGTCGGCGTCGGCGTCGTTACCCGTGGCGACGTCGTAGGCGGCGGTACCATCCGCACCCAGTGACATGCGCTTGATGAGTGAGGCCATCGCGGAAGGCGAGGAGCAGTCCATGCGGATCTTCTCGTCCCAGTCCAGGGTCATGAAAGCCCACTGCGGGTCGACGGTGGGGTTCACGACCGTCAGGTTGAGCTGGTGGCGTTCACCGATCTCGCCCCAGTAGTCAACGGACGCACCGCCCATGGGATCGGCGCCGATGCGGACACCGGCGTTGCGGATGGCGTCAAGGTCCAGGACGGATGGGAGATCATCAACATAGCTGCTGAGGAAGTCGAACTTTCCGGTGGTTTCTGCGTTCAAAGCATCGTTCAACGGAATGCGCTTGACGCCGCGGAGGCCGTTCTCAAGGAGCTGGTTGGCGCGCTCGGCGATCCATCCTGTGGCGTCGGTGTCGGCCGGTCCGCCGTGCGGGGGGTTGTACTTGAAACCACCGTCGCCGGGCGGGTTGTGGCTGGGGGTGACCACGATGCCGTCAGCCTGGGGTGTGCCCGGCGCGGCTTCGCGGTTGTACTTGAGGATCGCGTGGCTCAGCGCCGGCGTCGGGGTGTAACCGTGGCGGGCGTCCACCAGGACGGTCACGCCGTTGGCGGCCAGTACCTCCAGTGCGGAGTTCTGCGCGGGTTCGCTCAGGGCGTGGGTGTCGCGCCCGATGAATAGCGGCCCGGTGATGCCCTGGCGGCCACGGTATTCAACGATTGCCTGCGTGATCGCGAGGATGTGCGGCTCGTTAAACGACGACTTCAAGCTGGATCCGCGGTGGCCCGACGTTCCAAACGCTACGCGTTGCGCGGGATCGCCCAAATCAGGGGTGACGTCGAAGTACGCGTCCAGCAGGGCTGTGATGTCAACAAGGTCCTGGGGAAGGGCAACTGTGCCCGCTCGGCTAGCCATGTCGTCCAGCATGCCAGACCACCGCGCCCCCTGACAGGAAATGTCCCGCGATCCGGCCCCTGTGACGCAGAATGGCGGCGATGTGGCGCCGTATGAGCCAAAGATTTACCTCGCGTTTACGAGCGGCGGCTTTAGTGGGAGGATTCCGCCCCGTCGCCCGTTCCGACACCCCGGGACGCATGCCCCGAGACTGGGCGGAACCGGAAAGCGGGTCGCCTTATGCGGCGCACGTGGCGGCGGTAGGGTGGGAAACAAGGACTTAGCGAGGGGGATTCCCATGTCAGATCAACCATCCAAGGGCAACGAGGACAAACCGGCGGGCTACGAACCGCCGCAGTACATCCCGCCGGCCGAATTCAGCGCGCCGGAGCAGACCTCACAGACGCAGCCGCTTCCGCCGTACGATCAGGGCGCCTACACGCAGAACGCCCAGGGCCAGGACGACTTCTACACGCAGCCGCTGCCGCCCACAAGCCAGGGTGGCGCCAGCCAGAGCCCCGCCAGCCAGAGCGGCGCCAATCAGGGCGCAGCCAGCCAGGGCTCGTACACGCCCGGTGATTACAGCCAGCCGGGCCCATCGCCGTATGGCCAGCCCCCCAGCCCCTATAACCAGAGCCAATACAACCAAGGCCAATACAACCAGAGCCAGTACAACCAGAGCCCGTACCAGCAGCAGCCCTATGGCCAGCAGAACCCTTACGGCCAGCCCGCGTATTACGCCATGCCCACGCAGCCCAAGGGCCTGAGCATCGCGAGCATGTGCTGCGGCATTGCCACGTTTGTTGGTTTTGGGTTCTTCATCCTGCCGCAGATCGCAGCCGTGATCCTTGGCCACCTTGCCCTCAACCGCGAACCGGCGGGCAAGGGCATGGCGATTGCCGGCCTGATCATGGGTTACGTCGGCGTGGCGATCACGGTGGTCGTCTTGATCTTCTTCTTTGCCGCGATCGGGGCTTCAAGCAGGTACAACTACTAGCAGGTATAACTACTAGGCAGCAGCTGCCGCTACCAAGCAAACGCGTACGACGGCGACCCTTACGTCAGGTGGGATTCCCACCGAACGTAAGGGTCGCCGTCGTTGTTAAGCGCAAACTGGATCGGTCACCCGCCGCCAGCTACCGCACGCCGCCCATCAGCTTCTTGATAGCCGGGGATCCAGCAGCGAGTGCCATAGCCAACACCACAGCCACGCCGCCAATGCCCAGGAAGTACGGGAGTTCGTCGTCGGGGTTGTAGAGGCCGGCAAGGATGCCTGCCAGGGTGGTGCCCAGGGAGACGGACAGGAAGAACAGCGCCACCATTTGGGTGTGGAAGGCCTGCGGGGCGAGCTTGGTGCTCACGGACAGGCCAATGGGGGAGAGGAAGAGTTCAGCCAGGGTAAAGAGGAAAAGGATTCCCACAAGCGCCAGCAGCGGGGTCTTGCCGTCGCCAGCCAGCGGGATGAAGCAGAGGAAGGCCAGCCCCATGATGAGCAGGCCTGCCGAGAATTTCAGCGGGGAACTTGGCTGTTTGGTGCCCAACTTGGTCCACAGGGCAGCCATGACGCCGGCGAAGATGATGATGAACACCGGGTTGATGGACTGGACCCAGGGCCGCCGGCATTTCCCAGCCGAAGAGGTTGCGATCCAGTTTCTCTTCGGAGTACACGGCAATGAAGGTGAACTGCTGCTGGAACAGGGCCCAGAAGGCGGCCGATGCGATGTACAGCGGAATGAACGCCAGCACGCGTTTGCGCTCCAGGCCTGTGACTTTTGCGCTGCGGAAGATCAGGAAAAAGTAGATCACTGAGGCACCGATGGCAGCGTAAGCCATGCTGCGTGCCAGGTTGTCGGCGTTAACCGTGCCCGTGCCGAGTAGTACTCCTATGATCACGAGGATGCCTAGGAAAATCAGCCCATACCGTGTGCGGTCAGCAGCCGGGAGCGGGTTGGGAACGCGGTGGGCTTCCTCGGGGAGCTTGCTGCGGCCCAGCGAGTAGATGACAAGCCCGATCGCCATGCCCACGGCTGCTGCGCCGAAGCCCCAGTGGAAGCCGTTGCTCTCCTGGAGCCAGCCTGTGACCAGGGGGCCGATGAGTCCGCCGATGTTGATGCCCATGTAGAAGATGGAGAAGCCGGCGTCGCGGCGTTCGTCCTTCTCGCCGTACAGGCTGCCAACCAGCGCGGTGGCATTGGCTTTCAGGCCGCCGGATCCGATGCCCACCAGCACAAGGCCGGCTACCAGTCCGGGAATACCGGGCAGGAGAGCCAGCGCGATGTGGCCCGCCATGATCATGAGGGCCGAGCCGAAGAGGACCTTTTCGGAACCGAAGATACGGTCTGCGAGCCATGCGCCCAGGATGGTGGACAGGTAGACGCCACCACCATAAGCGCCAACCAAGCCAGCGGCGAGGCCCTTGTCGATCGACAACCCGCCCTGCTCGGCGCTGAAGTACATGTAGTAAAGCAGGATGCCCTGCATGCCGTAGAAGGAGAATCGCTCCCACATCTCCACGGAGAAGAGGCTGGCCAGCATCTTTGGGTGGCCGAAGAATGACGTATCGCCCGATGGTTTTTGGGGCGTAGCCGTGGTTAGAGGTGTGCTCATTTCCTCAATGCTGGCATTGACTGCGGGCATTGTCACATCGATGGATGCCCATGGCAACCACTTTCCATATGGTAGACACCCGCCCAAACCCGCTTACTGAAAGGCCTCCAAAACCGCCGCGAGCTGAAGAAGCTGCAGCTCAGATCCAGGTTTACCGATCACCTGGATGCCCATCGGAAGGCCACTGGTTGTCACATGGACGGGGATGCTGATCGCCGGCAATCCACACACATTGACCATGGAGGACCAAGGCGCGTACTCGCATTGTCTTCTGTAGTCCTCGTCTGCGTCGCCCGCCCATTCGCTGGGCCAGGGCTCACTGCTGTGGCCGCCGCCCGTGAACCAGCCGATCGGGCGTGGTGTCTGAGCCAGCGTGGGCATGAGGATGACGTCCCACTGCGCATATTGTGCGATCGTGTCGTGCTCGAACTGCCGCAGGAAAACGAGGGCCTCATTGACCTTCAACGCGCTGCGCTGCTGCGCACGACGACGGAACGTTCGGGTGAGCGGGGTCAGGAGCCCCTCGCGCTGGGGTGCTATCCGGGCACTCCCGACGCCGGCAGTCCAGGCTGCGGTGAACGCCTCCGGGTAGCGGTTGTCGTAGCGGATCTCCGCTTCCGCGACGCGGTGGCCGGCCTCTTCAAGCAGCTTGATTCCCCGCGCAAGGCCGTCCAATGCTTCCTGTTCCACTTCGAAAGGGAAGACTCCGGCCCACGGGCTATCCAGGCTCACGCCCACTTTCAGTGCCGTTGGCGCCTGGCCAACGTTGGCGAGATAACCGCCGTCGGGCGCTTGTTCGCGGGGGACCAGCGCGTCCATCAGCAGGGCAGCGTCCGCCGCCGTACGTGCCAGCGGTCCGGCGACCACCAATTTAGCTGCGTCACCCGCGCTCGCTCCGGATGGCACCATGCCGCGCCCCGGCTTGAGCCCCACCAGGCCACAGGCGCCTGCCGGAATGCGAATGGAACCGCCGCCGTCCGTCCCGGGCGCGAAAGGAACCATGCCAGCCGCCACGGCCCGCTGCGCTTCCGCCCGAAGACCCTCCGGAGCTTCGGCTTAAGGAGTGGGGATTGCGCGACGGCGGTGCGATGCGGTTTTCGCTGTACGCGGTGAGTCCGAACTCCGGAACCTGCGTTTTGCCCAGCGAGATGGCGCCTTGGCCCTTCAGGGTGGCTGCGAGGGCGCCATCCTCAGGTGCGGGTTTGTGCTCCAAGGCGGCGCTGCCGTGGGTGGTGGGAACGCCGGCTACGTCCGTGAGGTCTTTGAAGGCGAGTGGCATGCCGTGCAGGAGGGGCAACTCGGAAAGGCGGTGTGCGCGGGAGAGTTGCGCGTGCAGGGTGTCCGCCGTGCCGGCGTCGGCCAACGCTTGCTCTGCGGTAATGGTAATGAAGGCGCCCAAGTGCCTGTTGCGGGCCTCGATGACGGACAGGAAATGGCCGGTGGCGTCCCTTGCCGACAGCTCGCCGGTCGCGAGGGCATCCCGAAGCGCCGCAGCGTTAAGGGCCTGCAGGGAAAGATCAACCAAGGAAACGAGACTCCAACCGTTCCTCCACAGCGATGGCGTCCACGCTCTCGCCAGCACCTGCAGTGACCCGGAAAGCGGCCTTGTTCTTGACTTCGGACACTACCTCCACGAGCTCGGTGCCCTGGTAAACCAGCCCCACGCCGTCGTCCGTGCAATGCGCCTCTCCCAGCGTGCCGTTGGCCACGAGCTTGTGGATGGCAGGAGCGCGGCGGGGTTCGGAGTCATAGTGGACGCCGTTGGCGTAGGGAAGGAAGCCAAGCGCATTCGTAACCGGCTGCAATTCAGGGCCGAAGGAATCCGTCACGCCGCTCTTGAACCAACAGATGGAACCCGCGGAAACCCCGGCCAGGACCACGCCGCTTTCCCAAGCCTTCCGCAAAATTCCATCCAGGCCGTGTGCCCGCCACACGGCAAGCAGGTTGACCACCGAACCACCGTGGACCCACACCACGTCCTGCTCCAGAAGATGCGCTTCAGGGTCCTCAATATTGGGCATGGTGAAGAGGTTGAGATGAGCGAAATCAAACCCGGCAATACGGGCCGCCTGATCCATCTCTGCCGCCCACCAGCGTTGGTCACCTGATGCAGTACCGATGTGGGTCACGCGGGGTGCGCGCCCACTTACCCCGGACAACTCCACGGCGTAGTGCATGAGGTGGTCGAACTCGATGCGGGTCCGGCTGCCAGGCTTGTAACCGCCGGATGTTGCGAGGATGGTGGGTTGGCCAGCCGCCATGGTCCTGCTCCTAACAGCCGATTCAAGGGAGTCTCTGCGTCCCAGTCTTAGTGCCGCAACCGCGGGGCGCAAGCGACGTCCCGCTTCGCGGCTGCTGCGACTAGGCTGGATGATGATCTGAATCGATGGGAAGGGACCGCCATGAGCGACTTCGAAACCGTGCCTGTGGGCGATATTCCGGCTGATGCCAGCATCCTGGACGTTCGCGAGGACTATGAATGGGTTGCCGGACACGTTGAGGGCGCACGGCATATCCCTATGGACCAACTGCCGGCCCGCTTGGATGAACTTGATCCCGATGACGACCTCTTCGTCATCTGCCGTACCGGTGGCCGTTCCTTCCGCGTAGTCCAGTGGCTGGTGGGCCAGGGCTACTCTGCCGTGAACGTGGCCGGTGGGATGGACATGTGGTTCGAAGCCGGCCGGCCAATGGTGTCGGACAACGGTCTCAAGCCAGTGGTTCTCTAACCTTCGGCAGCCCGACCCGCGCATATAACCAGCAAGGAATATTCAATGTCAGCACCGACCTATACGTTTCTGGGCCCTGAGGGAACGTTCACGGAGACCGCCCTCATGCAGGTCCCTGGCGCCGCTGATGCCTCCCGCATTCCTTGCACCAACGTAAACACGGCCCTCGAGCGGGTTCGCAATGGTGAGGCGGACGCCGCCATGGTTCCCATCGAAAACTCGGTGGAGGGTGGCGTGACTGCGACCCTGGATGCCATTGCCACCGGCCCCGAACTCCGGATCATCCGCGAGGCCCTGGTGCCTATTACGTTCGTGCTGGTGGCGAGGGCCCGGCGTCGTGCTTGCCAATATAAAGCGCATCTCCACACACGGCCACGCATGGGCCCAATGCCGCCTCTGGGTGGAGGAAAATATTCCGAACGCGGATTACGTCCCCGGTTCCTCTACCGCGGCAGCGGCCATGGGTCTCCTGGAAGGAGACGCCCATTACGACGCCGCCATTTGCGCACCGTTGATTGCGGGCGAGCAACCTGGGCTCAACGTTCTGGCCGAAAACATCGGCGACAACCCGGATGCAGTCACCCGCTTTATCCTGGTGAGCCGTCCGGGTCCCTTGCCCGAACGCACGGGTGCGGACAAGACAACGGTTGTTGTCCCGCTGCCGGAGGACCACCCCGGTGCCCTCATGGAAATCCTTGACCAGTTCGCTTCGCGGGGGGTCAACCTGAGCCGGATCGAATCACGCCCCACCGGCCAGTACCTTGGCCACTATTTCTTCAGCATCGATGCCGACGGTCATGCGTCGGATTCCCGTGTTGCTGATGCCTTGGCGGGTCTCCACAGAATCAGCCCGGCAACCCGTTTCCTTGGCTCATATGCGCGCGCCGACAAGCAGGCTGCGGTGGTTGCCCCACATACTTCGGACGCTGCCTTCGCCTCCGCTCATGCGTGGGTTCAATCGATTCTCAAGGGCTAGGCTGCGCTGGGTCCGGCGCTAAATTATTGAATCTTCAACCCCTTTCGCGTTGATGCAACTGTGCGTATGCTTGCCTGATCCATAAACGATGGATGAATGCCCAAAAGAAGGGAGCGGTCATGTCTGTCCACCGGGATGACAAAGACGGCCAAGGCATGATCGTCAATCCCAAGCCTTCCGGCGAGAACAAGGACGACTGGGACGGCGACGAAGCTGACCGCGCGGATCGACTCCGTTTTGAAGAAGAACAAGCGATGATCCGTGAGCAGGCCGAGGCCCGGGCCGCGGCGAAGGCGGCGGCCGAAGCAGCCGCAGCAAATGCGGCCCAACCCGAAAAGGGTGCAGTCTAGAGGGTTTGAGCTTTCGGTACCCGCACCAATAGCGAACCCGGCTGGACCTGGACGGTGACCTCCGTGGCCTCGCCCGCGGGGTCGCCGTCGAGTTGAGTCGCCATGGGTTCCTGGCTGCGGATGGTGACCTTGCCGGAGCGATAGAAATTCATCACCGGCAAATTCCGTTTGTGCTTGAACAGGATCTTCGCGTACATCGCGATCCATCCGAACGCGCTGCGCGGGCTCATGACGACGATGTCCAGCATGCCGTCGTCGATCATGGCTTCCGGAATGAAATCGATGCCGCCAGGAATCAGGCCGCAATTGGCGAAAAGCACACTCCGGATTTTCCGGGCCTGTTCCGGCTGGTCATCCATGGTGATGGTGACACGCTTGCGGCGACCGGGCAGATGCCGGACTCCGGCCTCTGTATAGGCCAGCCAACCCACGGTCTTCTTCAGGTCTTCCTTGGTATCGCCCACAACCTCGGCATCCAGGCCCATACCGGCGATCACAAGGAACGTGTGGGTGGACGATTCTCCCGTAATGCCGTTGTCTATGGCCATGCTTGCGGTATCAATAAAGCGCTGGTGCCCAAAGAGGGCGATCTGGATGCAGTCGGCGATGTCGGTGACGTCCAGTTCGACGTTGCGGGCCAGGAGGTTGCCGGTGCCCAGCGGAATGAGGCCCATCGCCACGCCCTTATGCGCCAGCGACTCAGCCACCACACGCACTGTACCGTCGCCGCCGCACGCAAGAACGACGTCGGCCCCGTACTCCAGCGCTTGGCGCGACTGCCCGTAACCAGGGTCCTCCACAGTGGTTTCAAAGAACTTCGGGCTGTCCCAACCGGCGAGGTCGCAGGCATCGATAATCGCTTGGCGGGCCTCGAGAGACTTGTTTTTCACCGGGTTGAGAATCACCGCAACCTTCTGGTGCCCTGGCTCCGGCTTGTGGGTGTCCTCCCGAACCGCGCTCCTGATGTGACGGGCTCTCAACCGGCGCACACCCCACCAACTGGAGACGGCAAAGGCCACGCCCCCAGCGAGAATCACGTACAGGATCCAGTCGCTCATGGTGCTCCAACACTATCGTCCTGGGCGTGCACCGCAGATTCGATACTCTTGTGTGGTGATCGACGTAAAAGACCTCAGCGAAAATCCGGACAAGTTCCGTGCCAGCCAGCGCGCCCGTGGCGCCGACGAGTCTGTTGTGGACGCGATCATCTCCGCAGACTCCGATCGCCGTGCCGCGCTGATCCGCCATGAAACCCTCCGCGCCGAGCAGAACGCCTTCGGCAAGAAGGTTGCCCAGGCAAAGGGCGAGGAAAAGCAGGCCCTGCTGGCCGAGGTCAAGGAACTGGCCAACTCGGTGAAGGCCGCTTCCGCTGAAGCTGCTGCTGCCCAGGCCAAGCAGGAGGAACTGCTCCGCGCCATCCCCAACCTGATCGTCGATGGCGTTCCCGAGGGCGGCGAGGACGACTACGTTGTGGTCAAAACGGTGGGCACGCCGCGCGAATTCACGGATTTCGAGCCGAAGGACCACTTGGAAATCGGCGAACTGATCGGCGCGATCGACATGGAACGCGGCGCCAAGGTCTCGGGCGCGCGCTTCTACTTCCTGCGTGGCGTGGGTGCCCGCTTGGAAATGGCGCTGCTGCAGATGGCCATGGACCAGGCGATCGAGGCTGGCTTCGTCCCGATGATTACCCCCACCTTGGTGCGTCCGGAGACCATGCAGGGTACCGGATTCGATGTAAAGCACGACGCCGAGATCTACCGTCTCGCTGAAGACGACCTTTACCTTGTGGGAACCTCGGAGGTGGCCCTCGCCGGCTACCACGCGGACGAGATCCTGGACCTCTCTTCCGGTCCCATCCGCTACGCCGGCCAAAGCTCCTGCTACCGCCGCGAGGCCGGTTCGCACGGCAAGGACACCCGCGGCATCATCCGCGTACACCAGTTCAACAAAGTGGAGATGTTCATCTACACCACGGTTGAAGAAGCAGCCGCGGAACACGAACGCCTGCTCGCATGGGAAGAGGAAATGCTGGCCAAGTGCGAGCTTCCCTACCGGGTGATCGACACAGCTGCGGGCGACCTCGGCATGTCCGCGGCCCGCAAGTTCGATTGCGAAGCCTGGGTTCCCACCCAAAATGCCTACCGTGAGCTCACCTCCACCTCCAACTGCACCACGTTCCAGGCCCGCCGCCTCAACATCCGCGAACGCGTGATCAACGAGGAAGGCGTCGCCAAGGGCACCCGTGCCGTGGCCACCCTGAACGGCACCCTGGCCACCACCCGCTGGATCGTGGCCCTGTTGGAGCACCACCAGAACCCGGACGGCTCGGTCAACGTTCCCAAGGCCCTGCAGAAGTACCTTGGCGGGCTTGAGGTTTTGCCGGTCCTGTAGGTTTCGGCGCGGAATTGATGGGGCGGCCCGGAGTGTTCACGCGGCGTTAATCCCTTGCTGTGTCCTCGGTCCTAGTGCGGTGTCAGAGGTGTCTGCTCTACTGGAACCATGACTATTTTGACTGACACTCCAGTTGCTGGCATCGATGACCAGCCAAATGACAACAACAAACTCATGATCGCATTGGACGTTGACGGTACGCTCGTGGACCACGATGGCCACATGTCCCCAGAGGTTAGGGCGGCCGCACAGGCGGTGGTCGCGAGCGGGCATGACGTCATGATCGCCACCGGCCGGTCGCTGAATGCCACCTTGCCCATCATCGGGCAAATCGGCTTGGAACGTGGCTACGCGGTGTGCTGCAACGGCGGCGTTACTCTCCGGCTGGATCCCACCCTTGAGACCGGCTATGAGATCATCCACAAGGCAACGTTCGATCCCGCTCCGGCGCTGAAGGCCCTGCGCGAACGCCTGCCCAACGCGAAGTACGCGCTGGAGGATGAAGATGGGAACTTCCTCTCCACGGAGCGTTTCCAGGATGCCAGCTTTGGCGTCGAGGCAATCGGCGTGGACTTCCAGACCATGTTGGAGGCCACGGCGGTACGCGTGGTGGTCTTCAGCAGCGACAACACTTCTGACGACTTCAATCACGCCATCCGCCACATCGGCCTTTCCGGCGTGACGTACTCGGTTGGCTGGACTGCGTGGCTGGACATTGCCGCGGAGGGCGTGACCAAGGCCAGTGCGCTTGAGGCCCTGCGCAAGAGGATCGGCACGGAACAGGCCAACACGGTGGCGGTGGGCGATGGCCGCAACGACATCGAGATGCTCACATGGGCCGGCAGGGGAGTGGCCATGGGCCAGGCTCCCGAGGAAGTGATCGCCGTTGCGGATGAGGTCACCGCGTCAGTATTCGACGACGGCGCCGCCCTGGTTCTGCGCAGCCTGCTGTAGCAGCCGCACGGCTAAGCCCGGAGGCGGCGCGGGCTAGTCCACCCGCCCCCGCCAGGCACCGGTTTCGTGGCCGCGGTCCTCGATGAATTCCTTGAATTTGTCCAGGTCCGCGGCCACCTGCATTTCGTCGGCGGAGAGCGCTGCGCCGGCCTTCTCCACGAATCCTTCGGGCTCCCATTCCAGTGTCACGTTGACGCCGCAGTGCTGGGGTCCGAGGTTGTCGAAGCGGACTGTGCCGGCGTTGCGCGGTGCGTCGATGCTCTCCCACGCAATGACGGTGTCCGGAACTTGTTGGGTGATGCGGGCATCGTATTCGCGCCGGACTCCGCCGACCTTGGTTGAGAAGTGCAGCGTTGAATCGTTGATCTGGCGGACATTCTCCACGCCGCTCATGAACTCGGGAAACTTTTCGAACTGGGTCCACTGGTTGTAGGCGACCGAAACCGGTACCTCTACCTCGATGGCCTTCGTGACGGTTTGCATCAGTGACACCTCGCTGTGGATTGTTGTGGTTTTGGTGGGGGGTTAAGTGAAATGGGTTTGAACAGGGGCCGCCGCCGGCTGAGTCGACAATTGCCTGTGCAAGGTCCCGGAGCTTGACGTTCCGGTTACTGGAGGCCTTTTTGATGAGCTCAACCGCTTCAGCTTGGCTGCACCTGTTTTGGGCGATGATGATGCCTGTGGCTACGTCGATGACTGTCCGGGATGCCATGGCGGCACGAAGGTTGGCGGCGGTTTGGCTGTGCTGCGCAATGAGCACTGCCAGTTGCAGGCCCTTGGATGCCTGCTGAACGTAATCGGTGGCGCGTTGAACGGCGGCCTGGTCGAAGCCGCTGGGGCGTTCGGAGTAGAGGTTCAAGCCTGCCCGTGCGGTGTCATCCGTGAGCGGGAAAGGAACGGCGAGGACAGAATGAACACCGTTCGCCAGGGCTAGCTCGTTGTACTCAGGCCAGGTGTTGTCTTTTTCGAAGTCCGGAACATGCACCAGTGTGCCTTCCCTGCAGCAATGGACACATGGGCCGTCGGCGTACTGGTACTGGAGTTCGTCGAGCATCTGCGCCCGTTCGCTGCTGCTTGCCACTGTGGCCGCGGCCCGATGCCGAAGCAGTGTGATGCCACAAAATACTTCGTTGTCAGGCTTGGTGAACATGGCCGCTGAGTGGCGTGCCAGCTCGGCCAGGAAGGCCTCCACGTCCGGTGTATCCAGAAGCAGGTCCTGGATTTCCGCTGCTACAAGATGCGGTTCGGTGAGTTGTTGGTTTTCCACGTGGATCTCCGATCCCTGGAGGAGGCTACCCTTCGAGCGTAGTCCTGAATACCCGTTGAAAGCTAATAGTAAGTGTGCTTCTCTTTTTAAGGAGTCTTGCCGTGGGCTCACTCACTTCAGCAGGTCTAAGGATTGAAGCCACATGCGACAAACCCGACCACACGACGTCCAAATCCGGCCTCCTGCGCCGGAAAGTACCATCCGTCAAAGCTTCCAGGACGGTTTGGTTTTGGACCATCTCAATCTCGCAAAATCAATTGCCGCCCGGTATTCCGCCCACACGCACGATCTCGACGACGTCCGGCAGGTTGCGTACATGGGCTTGATCAAAGCGGCGCGGGGATTTGACGAAAGCAAAGGCGTCAGCTTCCCCGCCTACGCCGCCCCGACCATCGCCGGTGAGGTCAAGAGGTATCTCCGCGATCACTGCTGGGTAGTGCGGCCACCGAGGCCCATCCAGGATGTGCGGCGCCAAGTGCTCGCCCGGACCGAGGAACTGACGCAAAGCCTGCAGAGGACTCCGACGCCCGAAGAAGTGGCGGCGGACCTACGCCTGGAACCTTGCCAAGTCAGGGAAGCCTTGATGGCCGGCACCAGCAAGCGGCCGGATTCCCTGGACGCCCCCGCTGCGGAGGGCCGCGACGGACTGCAAGCATGCGTTTCCGCTTTCGGATCTCCGACGGAGCGGCTGGAGGACGTGCTCGCCCTTCGAAACGCAATCCGGGGCCTGAGCGCGGAGGACAGGCACCTCCTCTATCGCCGCTACTACCGCGAGGAAACCCAGTCCACCATCGCGGAGGCACTGGGCATGTCCCAAATGCAGGTCTCGCGGCGGCTTTCCAAGATCCTGGTGTCCCTGCAGACACAGCTCCTGGACGAGGAAGCACGCCTCCAGGACGGAACGGCGCCTTAACAAGCGAAAGCAACAGCCGAAACCACCAAGAGCCCAGGAGTCAGCAGCCCAACCCTCCCACCGCATCCAACACGTCACGGACGGTCACGGCAAGGAGCGCAGGATCGGGATCGGCGGCGAAAACGTCACCGCGGCGAAGTTCGACGGCGGTAAGCACCACGTGCGGTCCCGGCGGCGGACCCCATTCTTCAGGGGGAGCGGGGCCGAACAGGACCACGGAGGGCCGGGCATACGCGGACGCCAGGTGTGCGGCGCCGGTGTCCGCCGAAACGACGAGCCGGGCATCCGCAATGGTCGCCGCGAACTCTGCGAGGCCCTGCCGCCCGGCCAGCACGCCGCCGTCGAGGTTTGCTCCGTTGAGTTTTGCCAAGGCGGCGGTCTCCACTGCCCGCCCGCGCTCGGACGTGCCCCCGGTCAGCACGACGTCGTGCCCTGCCCGGGAGAGCTCGACGGCCACTTCGGCGAACCGCTCTATGGGCCAGAGCCTGCTGCCATACGCGGCGCCCACATGGATGACCGTGGCGCCAGGCCGGGGCGAGGGAATGCTCGGCCTGTTGAGCCGGTAATCCAAGGGATCGGCGTCGATGCCGTGCCAGTTCAGGAGGCGGGTCCAGCGCTCGCGTTCAGGGATGCCGGTTGTCCATTCAGGTCCGTCGAGCCCGGGAGCTTGGTACGCGAGCACCCGCCTTGCCCGAAGTTCATTGATGCGCTGCCGGCTTTCGGGTCCGTTTCCGTGCAGGTTAACGGCGATGTCGACGGCGCCCGGGGCGATGTTCAGTGGATCATCAAGGCCCGGCGTGGGGAGGTGGTCGATGCCGCCCACCAGTTCCAAGGCCTCCGCAATCCAGGCCGGTGCGGCGTACAAAATGCGGTGCTCGGGGAATGCCCGGCGCAGGCCGCGAAGCGCCGGAACGGCAACAAGCAGGTCCCCTAGTTTCAAGGCGCGCAAGGCCAGCAGCAGGGGTTGTCCGTTCATTTCGGCTGTGTCCATGGTGGCCTCCCGCTAGGAGTCTAGCGGCCAATGCAGGTGCTGGCTCCGCAGGGAAACTTCTCGTTGTCACGCTGTTTAGTGTCGGGAGAACTGGGGAACGTTGCGGGTATGGGAGGAACTGGAACGTTGAAAGCGGTCCTGTTTGACCGCGATGGAACGCTCGTCGTTGACGTGCCCTATAACGGCAACCCGCAACTGGTGCGGCCCATGGATTCTGCCCGTTCGGCTCTTGAGCAGGTACGGCGGGCGGGACTGGCGACAGGGGTGCTGAGCAACCAGTCGGGTGTTGCCCGTGGCCTGCTGACGTTGAATCAGGTCCACGCCGTGAACCGGCGCGTTGAGGAGCTTCTGGGCCCGTTCGATGTGTGGGAAATCTGCCCGCACGGCCCGGCCGATGGCTGTACCTGCCGTAAGCCTGCGCCGGGAATGATTCTCGCCGCATGCAGCACGTTGGGGCTGCACCCGTCCCAGGTGGCCTTCGTTGGGGACATCGGTGCCGACGTCGAAGCAGCGACGGCAGCCGGCTCGCGGTCCGTATTGGTGCCCACACACGTCACGCGGCCCGAGGAAATTGAGGCGGCGGGGGTGGTCGCGGAGAACCTGTTGGCCGCCGTCGGGCTGTTGCTGGATGCCGCGACAGGCACGACAGGAGGGGAATTCCAGAAACCCGACGCCAGGCAGGATTCACCCGTATGAGCCGCGTCCTGGTAGCCCGACTGGACAGCATGGGCGATGTGCTCCTCGCTGGACCCGCCCTGCGTGCCGTGGCGAATGGAAGCCGGCCGGACGGTAGCAGACGCAACGACGTCGTCTTGCTCTGCGGCCCCGAGGGCGCCGGCGCGGCGGAGATGCTGCCCGGAGTCACCCAGGTCCACACGTGGCCGTGCCCATGGATCGTCAATCCCGCGCCGGCCGTGACGCCTGAGCTGACCAATGGCCTGATCGAGTTCGTTCGCAGCTCCAGGATTGAGGAAGCCGTGATCCTCACGTCCTTCCATCAGTCCCCGCTTCCGTTGGCACTGTTGCTGCGGCTGGCAGGCGTCAAGCGCATCACGGGCGCCTCCACTGACTACGCCGGCTCCTTGCTGGACGTCCGGTTGAAACCCGGGGAAGACTTCGCCGAGGACCAGCCCGAAGTTGTGCGGGCGCTGGGGATTGCGCAGGCAGCTGGCTTCCAGCTTCCCCGGGGCGACGACGGCAAGCTCCACATCAACCCGCTGGACGAACCCGGGGAGCTGGTGGACGAACTCACCCAAAATGGCCCGTACATCGTGGTCCACCCGGGCGCGGCTGCTCCGGCGAGGGCGTGGCCTGCACTCCACCACGCTGCCACCGTGGAACTCCTTGAAGCGTATGGGCACCGGGTGGTGGTCACGGGAGGGCCGGGCGAAACATCGCTGACGGCAACCGTGGCAGGACCCTCGGCACACAATCTCGGCGGCACCACAGACTTGCGCACACTGGCAGCGGTACTCGCGGGCGCCGCCGTCGTGGTCACCGGCAACACGGGTCCCGCCCACTTGGCGGCAGCTGTCGGAACTCCGGTGGTGTGCCTGTTTTCCCCTGTGGTTCCTGCGATCCGCTGGGCGCCGTACGGCGTTCCGATGGAACTGCTCGGCGACCAGGAAGCAGCATGCAGGAACACGCGGGCACGCATCTGCCCCGTACCCGGGCACCCGTGCCTTAGCTCAGTTACCCCGGAACAAGTCCTTGAGGCGGTGGAACGGCTGTTGGGGGGAGTGTCCTCGCTCAGCACCCGAAGAAAGGTGTGGAAACCATGAGGATCCTGGTCTGGCATGTCCACGGAGGATGGATGGAGGCCTTCGTCAGGGGGCGGCACGAATACCTCCTTCCCGTAGAGCCCGACGGCGGTGCGTGGGGTTTGGGGCGGGGCGGCAGGGAGTGGCCGCTCGCCGCGCAGGAGATTGACCTGGACACCGTTGATCCGGATAGCGTGGACGTGGTGGTCCTGCAACGTCCGGAGGAGATCGCCGCGGTTGCCCGGAAGCTGGGTCGAAGGCCCGGAGTGGACCTGCCTGCCGTCTACGTTGAACACAACACGCCCAAAGGCGACGTCCCGTTCACTCTCCATCCACTGGCCGATCAGCACGGTATCCCCGTGGTTCATGTGACGCACTTCAATCAGCTCTTCTGGGACACCGGATCCACGCCAACAGTGGTCATCGAGCACGGCATCCCCGATCCCGGCCGGCTTTACACCGGTGAACGCGAAGAGATGGGGGTGGTGGTCAACGAACCCGTCCGTCGCGGCCGGTTGACGGGCACGGACCTCCTCCCGGGCTTCGCCGGAGTAGGGCCGTTGAGGGTTTTCGGAATGGGGACGGAAGCCCTGCCCGAAGCGCTGAACCTGAAGGGGTTCGGCCTGAGCGAGGAGCGCCTGCGGATTTCCGGGGACGTACCCGCGCCCCGGCTGCATCAGGAACTCGCCCGCTGCCGGCTCTACCTGCATCCCCTCCGTTGGACATCCCTCGGGTTGGCCTTGCTCGAAGCCATGCACCTGGGAATGCCGGTCCTGGCACTGGCGACCACTGAGGCGACCCGGGCTATCCCGCCGGGAGCAGGTCTTGTTTCGAACAACGTGGACGAACTCCAACGGTTTGCGCGGTGCCTGCTGGACGAGCCCGGTGACGCCTATGCGATGGGGATGGTGGCCCGGGCCGCAGCCTTGGAACGCTATGGGCTCGGGAAATTCCATCAGGCCTGGGACGAACTCCTGGCGGATCTCCCCACGGCCCGCCCTTCGCTTGCCGATACCGGCCTTCCTGAAAAGCAGATCCCCGAAAAGCAGGTCCCGAATAAACAGCTCCCCGACACGGAACGCCGCCCGCAACCCGGTTCGGAGTCCGTCAGCCATGACACAGAGAGGACGCACCCATGAAAATCTCCATGGTTTCCGAACACGCCAGTCCATTGGCCGCCTTGGGAGGTGTGGACGCCGGGGGGCAAAACGTCCATGTGGCGGCCCTTTCATCAAGTCTTGCCAGCCGTGGCCATCAAGTCACCGTGTACACGCGGCGGGATGACCCGGATCTTCCTGCAAAGGTGCAGGTTGCGCCGGGACTCACCGTGGTCAACGTTGACGCCTGCCCGGCCCGCCACATCCCCAAGGACGAACTGCTTCCTTTCATGGGTGAGCTCGCCGACGGCATCTGCCGGGACTGGGCCGGCTCGGTCCCGGACGTTGTCCACGCGCACTTCTGGATGTCCGGGCTGGCCGCGATCCAGGCTTCCAGGCGGGCCGGTGCCGCCGAGCCCATTGCCGTGGTCCAGACCTTCCACGCACTGGGTTCGGTCAAGCGCAGGCACCAAGGTTCAGCGGACACCAGCCCACCCGCGCGTGCATGGCTGGAACCGTGGGTAGGGCGCACGGCGGACTGGGTGATCGCCACCTGCCCTGACGAGGTCTTTGAGCTCAAGGCGCTGGGCATTGGCAGGTCGAGGATTTCCATCGCACCATGCGGGGTGGACCTCAACCTTTTCCCGGGCACTGGAGAACCAGAGAATAAGTCCCGCACGCACCGCATCCTCAGTGTCGGCCGCCTGGTTCCCAGGAAGGGCGTGGATCTGGTGATCCAGGCACTGCCCCTCCTTGCTGAAGCCGGTTTCGACGACGTCGAGCTCCTCATCGTCGGAGGCTCCGGCGACGCCCTGAACCTGGAAGAGGATCCGGAAGCCCAGAGGCTTCGCGCCTTGACCAAGGAACTTGGCGTGGAGGACAAGGTCACCATGCGGGGACAGGTACCGCGCGACGCCATGCCCGGAATCTTCCGCAGCGCAGACGCCGTGGTCTGCACGCCGTGGTACGAACCGTTCGGCATCGTTCCCCTCGAAGCCATGGCCTGCGGAGTGCCCGTAGTGGCCGCGGCCGTCGGCGGACTCCGGGAGACCGTCGTCGACCAGAAAACCGGACTGCACGTACCGCCGCGGGACCCGGAAGCAATCGCCGACGCCGTGGGGCGGCTCCTCGCCGACCCCGCCTTGCGTGCCGACATGGGCCGGGCCGGAAACCGCCGCGCCCGCTCGCGCTACTCCTGGGACCGCATCGCCGCGGACACCGAGAAAGCGTACCGGTCCGTCTTGGCCGCGGGGTTGTCCCGGCAAGCCGGAGAAGGCCTGGAACCACTGGAAGGAACAGCGCTGTGACTACAGAATCGACAGTTCCCAAGAGAATCACGCGGAACACGCGGCCCGTCCCGGATACCGTGCCCGCAGGCTGGAGCGGGTCTACAAGCTCAACAAACACCCGTGAACCACAGATCGCCTCAGAGGTCGCCGCACACCTGGACAACGTACTGCCAGCGCTCGAGTCCCTGCGCTCGCAGGCCGCCCGCCTTTCCGAATGGGGAACCGAGCTCGCCCACCGGCTTCTGTCCGGACAACGGCTGCTGGCCGCCGGCAATGGGGGATCAGCGGCCGAAGCCCAGCATCTCACCGCAGAACTCGTAGGCAGGTTCGACGCCGAACGCGCACCCTTCTCCGCAATTTCCCTGCACGCCGAAACCTCCGCCCTCACGGCACTGTCCAACGACTACGGCTACGAGGAAGTCTTCGCCCGCCAGGTAAGGGCACACGGCCGGGCAGGGGACGTCCTTATCCTGCTCTCCACGAGCGGGCGCAGCCCCAACCTCCTGTCCGCCGTCCGGGCAGCAGGAGAACGCGGCATCACCACGTGGGCCCTGACCGGCGCCGGGCCCAACCCCCTGGCCGACGCCTGCGACCAAGCCATCACAGTGGACGCCATCGCAGCCAACGCCCAGGAAGGCCACCTCATTGCCGTCCACGCTGTATGCCGCGCCTTCGATGCGGAGGTCGCGAGGAGGACGGGGCCCCGCCAGGCCGGGGACGGAGCCCAGCCATGAAAGTGACAATCGTAGGTGACGTCCTCCTGGACGTGGACATCAACGGCACCGCCACCCGGCTCAGCCCCGACGCGCCCGTACCCGTTGTGGACGTTGCCCATATCCGGCGTCGGGCAGGTGGCGCGGGCCTCGTGGCTACCCTGCTTGCACGCGACGGTCACGACGTCGCCCTGGTCACCGCGGTGTCCGACGACGACGGCGCCAGCCACCTCAGGCGCGCCCTGGCCGGTGTCACCATACTCACCGGAGCCCCGCTCGCCCCAACGCCCACCAAGACCCGCGTGCGTATTGGGACCCATCCCGTGGTCCGGTTCGATGAAGGATGCGCGCCTGCCCCTTCCCCGTCATGCACCGCGGAGATGCTCGCTGCCATTGCCTCCGCGGAAGCGGTTATCGTAGCCGACTACGGCCGCGGAATCACTGCAAACCCCGACATCCGCACTGCGCTCGCCGACTCCGCCCGCCACGTCCCGGTGGTGTGGGATCCGCACCCTGCCGGTTCGGAGCCGGTGCCGGGTACCGCCGTCGTGACGCCCAACCTCGCAGAGGCGCGGGCCAAGGCGGGCGGGCGGCATCCGTCCAAGAGCACTGCGGAGGACGCAGGGAATCATTTGCTGGATCGCTGGGGCAGCCGTGCCGTCCTGGTCACGACCGGCGAAGAGGGCGCGGTTTTGGTGGAAGGTGCGGGGGCCGGGCAGGATCATCCCCGCCCCAAAGACAATCGTGGACGATCCTTGCGGAGCCGGAGACCGCCTGGCGGGGAGCCTTGCCGTGTATTTGGGCCTGGGACTCGCGCTGCCTGCTGCTGCGGCCAGGGCTGTCGAGGATGCCTCCGCGTTCCTCGCGAAGGGCGGAGCATCCTCCCTGGCCATGGGTACGAGTACGCCCGACGCAGTAAATGGCAGCCAGCCTGGCAAGGCAAAGGGGAGTCCCGTCGTCGAGCTTTTTGGCCGCTTTCCGGGCGTGGAACCGGGAATCCAAGGCCTGGAACCGGGAATCCAACTCGCGCGGACAATCCGGGCGGGTGGCGGGACGGTCGTGGCGACCGGCGGCTGCTTCGACCTCCTCCATGCCGGTCACGCACGCACGCTGGCCGCGGCCCGGGACATGGGGGATTGCCTCATCGTTTGCCTGAATTCCGATGAGTCCGTCCGGCGTCTGAAGGGCCCGCACCGGCCGATCGTCAGCATGGAGGACCGGGCAGAGCTCTTGCTCGCGTTGTCCTGCGTTGATGCCGTGGTGGTCTTCGACGAGGACACCCCCGAAGCTTGCCTGAGCCAACTCAGGCCCGATATTTGGGTCAAAGGCGGAGATTACGAACCCCATGAATTGCCGGAAGCCAGCCTCGTGGCTGCGTGGGGAGGGCGTTGCGTAACGGTGCCCTTCCATCCGGCCCGCTCCACCAGCGGCCTGGCTGAAGCACTCGCCAAAGTCAGCTGAACGCAACTCATCCAAGAATCGACCACCGAAAGGAACCGTATGAACACGCAAACTCCCGGCCGCGTCATCGTCACCGGAGGCGGCTCCGGCCTCGGCGCTGCAATCGTCGATGCCATCCGCGACGCCGGAGGCACTCCGTTCGTCTTCGACCGCAACATCAGCAACGTATCCGGCGCGAAAGCCCTTGAAGTCGACGTCTCCAACCGTGAATCAGTTGAAGCGGCCGTGAAGGAGGCAGCCGAAAGCCTCGGCGGCCTGGATGGGGTGGTGACGGCCGCGGGCATCGACCGCTGTGGCAAACTGGCGGACGTTCCCGCAGCCGAGTGGGAAAAGGTGATTGGAGTGAATCTCCTGGGCACCGTTTCCGTGGTCCGTGCGGCGTTGCCCTACTTGAAGGAATCCCGGGGCCGGGCGATCACCATCGCATCAACCCTCGGCTTGCGTGCACTGCCGGACGCCACGGCGTACTGCGCCTCCAAGTTCGGCGTCATCGGATTCAGCCGGGCATTGGCCGCCGAAACCGGGGGAGTCATTGGTGTCACCACCATCATCCCGGGCGGCATGAAGACACACTTCTTTGACGACCGCGACGAACAATACAAGCCGCAGGACGACTCCAAACTCAACGATCCCGCGAATGTGGCGCAAGCCGTGGTGTTCGCGTTGTCGCAGCCGTTTGGCAGCGAGGTCCGCGAGCTCCTTATTTGCCCCGCAGAAGAAGGCTCGTGGCCATAAGGTCATGCACGTCCTGAACAACGTCGGCCACGGCGATACCCCTGATCAGGGTGTCGTCGTGGCCGCAGTGCTGTGCAGACCAGCCCACCTGGGTCACATCGGCCCCACACACCGGGCACTCGGTCACCCACGACATGTTGACGCGGTGCAGGCTCCGGCCCCGGGGCCCTGCGTTGAAGACGTTGCCTACCCAGAAGATCCCCACGGTTGGTGTTCCAAGGGCTTGCGCTAAATGCCGGGGACCGCTGTCGCTGGCAAGCATTACGGTGGCCGCGTCCAGGAGCGCGGCGAGTTCGCCGATCTCCAGTTCGCCGGCAACTGAGCGCACGGCATCTTTGTCATGGACTGTCAGTTGCCTTGCCGCGAGTTCTGCCACTTCCTGGGCCAGCGCCTTTTCGGAGCGGTCACCCACCACCAACACCTGCGCGCCTTCCTGGGCTATGGTCGCGGCAGCTTCAGCAAAGTCCGACGCCGGCCATCGCCGCCGCGGATCGGTGGCACCCGGGTGGAGCACCAGGAGGGGACCCCGTTGCGGGTTGAGCAGGCTTTTCACGCCTTGCTGGTGTTCGGGCAGGGGGCGTAAGGGTGGAGAAATGATGGTTGGCACCCCCGCCAAGCCCGCTACCTCAAGCCATCGATCAGGCTCGTTTTGGTAGTAGATGTAATCGAGATTCCGTTCCAGGGGCTCGGCGTCCTTTGTTCGGGTGCCCACCGTGTGCCGCGCCCCCAGACGGAGCAGGAAAGGGTTGGAGTACCGGCCACCGCCATGCATTTGCAGCGCCAGGTCGAACTTGCGGGCGCGCATGGCTGAGCAGAATTCTTCCTGGGCAAGTCTGTCGTCGGTGTCGTCGTTTTGATCGCCGTCTTTGTGGTGGCGGTCGCGGACGCCTTTGGCGAACGGGAGAATTTCCACCTCGTCAATGGGCCCATCCGTCCCGGCCGCCAAAGCCGCATGGATCGGCGTGCCCAGGAGCGTGATCGCGGCTTCAGGATAGGCCGCTTTCAGGGCATAGAGCGCCGGGTATGCGTAAATCACATCGCCCAGGGCCGCCACCCCTCAAGACCGCAATCCTTTCCACATCAGGGAACTTTTCCAGCACCGGGCCAACGCCCAAATTCGGTTGAACGGCCATCTGGACTTCCCTTCGTCAAAGGTGCTGGAAAACTACCGGACCCGGCGTGTGAACCGCGGGCTGCGGGGTACCTGAGGGGAGCAGGAACATGCCGCCTCTACCGGAAGGTACCCAATGGCACGCCTATCCAATCAAGAAGGTTTGGCCGAATGGCTGCCGCGCCGCCTGGCCGAAGAACGGCCCGTTGTGACAGTTGTCGGCGACGCAATCCTGGACGGTTGGTGGGATGGGCTGATTGAACGCTTTTGCCGCGAAGCTCCCGCCCCAGTGGTCCAGGTCAAGCGCCGCGACTTCGCCCCCGGAGGAGCGGCCAATACTGCCATGAACCTGGCGGCCCTTGGTGCGGACGTCAGGTTTGTCTCGTTGATCGGCCAGGATGCTGCGGGTCAGGAACTCCTTGGGAGACTCGCTGCTGCCGGCATCGACATATCCGGCGTGGTGCAGCAGCCCGGCATGGTCACCACCACCAAGTTCCGGATAAGCAGTGCCGGCCAAGTGATGCTTCGCCTGGACGACGCAGCCACCGACGTTCCCCCGGAGGGCCTCCAGGAGTTGGCGGCCGCCATCCCGGGAGCGCTCGCTGGTTCCAACGCCGTAGTGCTGTGCGATTACGAGGCCGGCGCTTTGGAGGGGCCGGTCCGCGACGCTCTGATGGATGCCCTTGGACCCACCCCTAGTCCTCAGACTGGTTCCCACCCTGACTTCAGCCACAGGCAAGGCCCCCTGCTGGTGGTCGATGCCCATCATCCTGCCCGGTGGGCCGAACTCAAGCCAGACCTTGCCACCCCGAACGCCCAGGAAGCTGCCGGGCTGCTCGGAACAGAGTTCCCCGGTGGCGCTGCACGTTGCCCCTTCGTGGAGGCCCACGCAGACCAGCTCCTTCGCGCCTCAGGCGCGGGCGCCGTCGTCGTGACTTTGGACCGTGATGGGACGCTGACGCTACGTTCCAGCGATCCGGAAGCAAGCGGAGACGATATGAACGGATCCCGCGCCACCCACCGAACCTGGGCCAGGCCCGAAGCCGAGAAGCAGGCCTCAGGTGCGGGCGACACGTTCGTTGCCGCGCTGACCTTGGCCCGGGCGGCCGGGCTGCCCCTGACTACCAGCGTTGACCTTGCCCAGGCCGCGGCTGACGTGGTGGTCCACCGGCCGGGCACCTCCGTCTGCACCACCGAGGAACTTGCCCGCCACCTGGGCGGGTTCGCCGATACTGCGTTGACTGCCGATGAATTGGCCAGGCAGGTGGAAGCGCACCGCAGGGAGGGCCGGAGGATCGTTCTGACCAATGGGTGCTTCGATGTCCTGCATCGCGGCCACACCCGCTATCTGAACCAAGCCAAGCAGCTGGGCGATGTCCTGGTGGTGGCCCTCAACAGCGATTCCTCGGTGCGGCAGCTGAAGGGACAGGACCGGCCCGTGAATCCGGAGGCGGACCGTGCCGCCGTGATCGCCGCGCTTAGCTGCGTGGATCACGTCACTGTTTTCGACACCCCGACTCCCATCCCGCTCATCGAGATGCTGCAGCCCGATGTGTACGCCAAAGGCGGTGACTACACGCCGGAAATGCTGGCCGAGACCGCGGCCGTGGAACGCTATGGCGGCACGGTGACGATTTTGGATTACGTTCCCGAACACTCTACGACGGCGGTGCTGGAGCGTATCCGGTCCACGGGGGAGAATCCCCATGCATGACGGGGAATTGCAGGAGGGGGAAGGGAGAGTCTCATGCGCATAGTCATCACGGGAGCCACGGGCAACGCAGGTACGGCATTGCTGAAGCGGTTGCAGGCTGCGCGTTCGGAAGAGGGCGCGGATCTTGACCTCGTCGGGATAGCGCGACGCGAACCTGACAAGAATGCGGCCCCTTACAACGCAATGGAGTGGCACACGCTTGACGTCGGCGACTATAAGGACCGGGAAGCACTGGAGAACGCGTTCACAGGTGCCGACGCCGTGGTCCATTTGGCCTGGCAGATCCAGCCAAACCACAATCGCGAACTTCTGCGCCGGACCAACGTGGCGGGAACGGCGCACGTACTTGGCGCCGCCCGCCAGGCCGCCGTGAAGCACGTCGTCTGTGCCTCGTCCGTTGGTGCCTATTCACCAGCCCCCAAGGATCAACGGACCAAGGAAAACTGGCCGGCAGGCGGTATCAGGCGATCCCATTACAGCGTGGACAAGGCAGCGCAAGAGCGGCTTCTGGATGGCTTTGCCAAGGAAAATCCGGACATCGTAGTGGCTCGGCTCCGCCCGGCACTGATCTTCAGCGCTGAGGCGGGCAGTGAAGTGGGCCGCTACTTCCTGGGGAGCGTCCTCCCACGGCTCATTCCCCGCAAGCCATGGTTGCCCATTCTCCCCATTCCCAATGAGCTGATTTTTCAGGCCGTTCACGCCGACGATGTCGCCGATGCCTACTGGCGTGTGCTGGAACGTCGGGCAGAAGGCGCATTCAACATCGCCGCGGAGCCCGTGCTGGATCCCAACGCCCTCGCCTGGATCCTCAACGCACGACGGCAGTTGCCCCTACCGCTCCCGGTGCTGCGCGCCGTCGTCGAGGTCAGTTGGCGATTGCGCTTGCAGGTAACCGACGGCGGCTGGGTGGACATGGCGGCCGGCGCACCCATCATGGACACAAGCCGTGCGCACAGTCTCCTTGGGTGGATGCCGCACCGCTCATCGTTGGAGGCGCTGACGGAAGTGCTGGAGGGCCTCGGTGCCGGCAAGGGGCGGAAGGCCTCGCCACCGTTGACGCCACGCTGATTCCTGACGTTTGTGGCCCTAATCGGCAGGGGATACCACCGTGATGATCCTGCGCAAACTCATGGCCACCGACGCCGCAGCATTCACCGAAGCCTGGCCAGCTGCAGCTTCCGTGACCGCATCCCCGAGCGCGGATACGCTCTCCTTCGCCTCTGCCAGATGGCTCTTCAATTCCCCGGCATCGCCGCCCCGCCACTGATCAATCACCCGCGATACGGCCTCCAGCGCCTCGGACAGGTTGGTCAGGACGCTGTCCGGGATGACGGTTCCCGCGTCCTCCTCCCAGATCACGCTGGCCAGGACGTCGGTGATGTCCTGGACATGGAAGGTCAGCCGTTCCACTATCCGCAAACCAGCCAAGTCACTTGGTAGCCGGCCAGCACGACGCCGGGACCTGGGGTTCGCTTTTGCACTCAGTTCCGCTTCATGAACGGCAGTACGCACGGCTGCGGCCGTTGTTGAGAGTTCGCCGCTGCGGCTCGCCCAGGCTTCGTGGTTGGGCGGCCAGGATTCCTCCATCGCGCGCGCCATGTCCTTCAACTGTTGGGACAAAGCCCGTTGATGTCCGGCCAGGGCGGGGTCGATTCCTTCAAGATGCAGCGGCGGAAACACCAGCCAGTTCACAGCGAAGCCAACGGCAACGCCCATGGCCATCTGCAGGACGTAGGCAAAGGAGAAGCCCTCCGCATTGGAATCCCCGAGGACGAGTACGAATAAAGCAGCCATGGGAACCCATTCGGAGGCGGTGCCCAGCCGGGGGAGCCCGCCGATGATCACGCCCAGTCCCACCACCACGGCAACGGCCAACGCAGTGGGCGCTGCCACCGTGGTCACCGCAAAAGCCATGCCTATACCCAAGGCCAAGCCCATGAGGCTCTGCAGGCCATGCCTGGCGGAGTCTGCCACCGTGGGATGCATGCTCACGAGGGCGCCGAGCGGTGCGTAGTAGGGGTAGGAGGCAGCAGGACCCGGCATGAAGGGTGCGAGATACCAGGCGACTCCTGCCGCCGCAGCAGTTTTGGCCGCAAACAGGAGTCGGTGACGGGTCACAGTTTTTCGGAGCGCGGGAATCAGCCGCCGCCTGGTGGGCTTGTGGCTCATTGATCCAAGGTAGGCGGGTCATACGCTCCGTGTCGAGCTGGGATTTCGATTCACTATGGGGCGATTGAATCCACCGCAAGCGGGTACACACCCATTGATAGTAACGATACTTACTATCCCGGCTGCTGTCCGCAGCCTGCCAACTGTGGAAAGAGAGCGACAATGACTGAGAGCCAATCGCCGCAGGACGGAAGCTTCGCGGCGCCACGGACTGGGGTCCCCGCCGGGACCGAGCCTTACACGGGAAGTTACCTGGACTCACCGGTCGAAACCGACACCACCGGCATGGAAACAGATGCCGGCGCCGGAACTACCGGTTACGGGAGCACTACCACGGGATCCGGAACGACGTCCGGCACGGGAAGCGTCGAATCGGCCAAGCACGAAGCCGCCGAAGTGGCCGGCACAGCCCGCGATGCTGCTGGCGGTGTGGTTGAAACAGCCAAGGCCGAAGCCGGAAACGTGGCGCAAGAGGTCAAAATGAACGCCCGGCAATTGCTGACGCAGACCAAGGGCGAGTTGACCGATCAGGCCGCTACCCAGCAACAGAGGGTCGCCGAGGGCTTGCGGTCCATCTCCGACGAGCTATCCACCATGGCCAATGCCAGCCAGGACGGCGGAGTCGCCACGGACCTGGTCCAGCAAGCGGCCCAGCGCTCCTCCTCGATTGCCCACTGGTTGGAAAACCGGGATCCGGGTTCACTCCTGGATGAGGTAAAGAGCTTTGCCCGGCGTAAGCCCGGCACGTTCCTGCTGCTGGCTGCCGGTGCCGGCGTCCTCGCCGGACGTTTGGGCCGGGGAATGGCGGACAACTCGCCCATGACGGGAACGGGCACCTCGGATACCACCACCCGGACCCCGCGCGCCCAGTACTACCCAACCCAGGGTGGCGCTGTGTCACCTCCGGCAGTTGATCTGCCTGGGCCCCAGACGACAACCGCTGGATACGGAACGACGGGTGCCGGGTATGGAACGACAGCTGCTGGAACGGGTGCTGGATACGGAACGACAGCTGCTGGAACGGGAGCTGGAACCGACACGGGATACGGCGCGGGCACCACGGGTGGCCTTGAAGGATCAACCATGCCCTACCCGGAAACTGATGCCGGTGGCGTGAAGGCCCAAGGAGATCCGCTCGCACGTCCCGATGATCCCAGCGATCCCGATGATCCCGTCTATGGAGGTCCCCGATGAGTAGTCCTGCCGACCTTCCTCCCACCGAAGCCCATCTCAAAGCCGAATCCGTACCCCTCGGCGAGTTGCTGAGCGACCTGACACGCGACGTCTCCACGTTGATGCGGCAGGAAGTTGAGCTGGCCAAGGTAGAGCTCAAGGAATCGGCCACCAAGGCCGGAAAGGGCGCAGGGATGATGGCCGGAGCCGCTTGGGCCGGGCATCTGACTGTGCTGTTCCTTTCCCTGGCTCTTTGGTGGGCCTTGGGTCAGCTCATAGGCCTGGGGTGGTCCGCCATTGTTGTGGCGGTCATTTGGGGCATAGTCGCCGCGGTGCTGGCCTCGATGGGGCGAAAGGAATTGAACGCCATCAAGGGCATGCCGCGCACCACCGAGACAGTCCAGGAAATACCTCCAACCTTCAAACCGAATACTGAGGAGACACGATGACGCAGAATCCCGACGCCCTGCGCGCCGACATCGAACAAACTCGCAGGCGGCTCAGTACCAACGTTGACGCCGTAGCTGACAAGGTCACACCCTCGCACATCGTCAACCGGAGGGTAGACAGGATCAAGACGGCCGTGTTTGGCGCCCGCGACGATGTTCAGGACAGGGCGGGCCATGTTGCCCATCAGGCCCAGGACGCTGTTTCCGGTGTTGTCTCCGACATTGGCGACGCACCGCAGGTGATCACACGAAAAGCCCAAGGCAACCCCATTGCTGCCGGCTTGATCGCCTTCGGCGCAGGTCTGCTGGTTTCGGCCCTCATCCCACCGTCGGACAAGGAACGCGAGGCTGCGCAGGCAGTCAAGGAAGCAGCTCAGCCACTGACCGAGGAACTGGGCCACGCCGCACAGGAGATGGCCGAACACCTCAAGGAGCCGGCACAGGACGCTGTCCAGAACGTCAAAGACAGCGCCACGGAAGCAGCTGCCAACGTCAAGGACGAGGGCCAGGCGGCTGCTGCAGATGTGCAGGACCGCGCCGCGATGGCCAAGGACAACCTCGGCAACCAGTAATCGCGTTACCCACCCAACTGAGTCGCAGCAGATGCCGTTTTGAGGGCTCAAAAGGGCATTAGCTGCGACTCAGTTGGGTTCGCGTTGCTGCGCGCCGTGGGACCGCGAAAGTATGCGGGGTTGGCTCGCCAGGGCTCTGGAGGGCTTTGGCCTTCCGGATAGATCATTGGACTGTCCGTCTCGGTGAACGCCGACCCAACTATGAGCAACCCTCTTAGGCCACGCTCCACCCTAGAGAAGCGATAGCCTCCAGCCAGACACCTCGTCCTGGGGTAACCAGCCCGCGCATATTAGTCTGACAACGCCGTCGTCAACGACACGCCGCCCCTCCCGAGGCCGAGACCCGGACCAAAAGGAAGCGACCCCGGAAACCAAACCGGGATCGCTTCCCCACGCCCCTTGACAAAAACGAGCTACATATTAGTTGGGTTAGTGTGTGCGTCAGGGGACCATTCTTACCGTGCCGCCGATGGTTAGCACAGCTGATCCGGCGCGACCCCCGATGAGGACCCTGAAGGAAAGCTGATCTCCATAGGTAACTGTTTCATAGTTCCTGACGTTGCTAGTGCTCTGGCCGGCAAGCATTCTTGACATCTGATAGCTCTAATTTGCATTGTTGTAAAAGCAGTTATTCCTGATCTGGAACGCGTCGTTTGTATCTGAGAACCGATAATTGCCCATCCTGCAGCTGATGTTCTAATTAATGGTCGGACCGTACACGAGCGGCGGTGTAACGGCCCCTCGCGGCTCTATCAATTGCGTATCACCTAATGTGGACTTGACCTGACGGGCGGCATTCTCCGAGAGGGGCGCATCGAACTCGATCCTCAGAGTTGAGTCGGCGGCCGCATTGGTGTCATTGAAGATGACGACCTGTGAGACCGTAGTGTCGTCCGCCGAGGCGCTGGGCACGACTCCTAGAAGCAGCAGGAGCACTGCTGCGACCAATCCAAAGAATGACTGCTTGAACTTAGTGCTTTGATAGCGCATATTTCCGCCAAACTAAGTGATTATCACCGATGTCACTCGAATCACCCGACGTAGTAGGTAACACCGCGCGGATGTAATCTAATGACAGAACACCCCGTTACGGCAGAAGTGTTCACAAGGGAGTGGCGCCAGGAGGCTTTTTATGACGGTCAAGATTATCGAAATTATTAATCACGTCTTGCGGGACGTTGTCTCCAGCGGGTTTGAGCCGCCCCGCATTCATGACGTGGATTGGTACGACAACCCGCGGGTGCTTTCAGTCATGATTTACAGCGCCCGTGATTCCACAGGACGAGGCATTTCAGTCTTGGGCGAACTTTCGCGCGCTGGTCAGCTTGCGTCGGTGGCCGATCAGATTCAGGAGTGGGTCATTGAAGAGAATAGAGCGACTTGCAGCAACTGGCCCCAGTGCCCTCAACACCCAAATAACCACCCCCTAACGCCCCGCGTGGTCAGTGATCAGGGTGTCTGGACCTGCCCGGCATCGAATAGGCCGGTCGCCGCAATCGGTGAGCTGTTTACAGGCAGCACTAAGCCGGGGCTGTAGTCAGTTACCGCACTTCGAGGATCATCTGCAGCAGACGGGCCGCGGCGGGTCGGGCAGCGTGTTCCTCCACCCACTGCGCACGGGCAAGTGCCTTGCTGACAGCCTGCGTCGTGATGCCGAGTTCCTGGGCAACAGCCTTTTGCTGGCCGCGGACACCGGGAGTGAGGAGGTCCAGCACCCGCCACTCCGCCGCGCTTCGGTGCTGCACGATGTGTCCGAGGAGGCGCAGTACTGCTTCGGCTTCTGCCGCCAAAGCTGTGAAGGGACCATCAACGGCAACAGGGACACGTTCCTTCCCGTTGCGGAGGCGGTCAACAGCCCGCCGGGCATAGACAAGACCGTGCCCGGAAGCGTCCTTGACAAGGTTGGGAAGGGGCTCGTTGATGGGCCCCACTCCGATTCCTACATACCATTGGCCGGTCCGGAGGGCGATCAGTGCTGTGTCAACAGCTTGGTGGCCGGACTCGACGATGCCTTGCACCTCATCCTCAACCGAACGGTCGAAGTCGAGCCGTGCCGGAATATGCCGCAGGTCCTTGAGGAGCCCTGGCACGAGATCGCCGTCGCGGCGGCTGTCGCGTTGGTTGATGGTCAGAGTGAACATAGTGGATCACATGCTACCGGCTGGTAGCCGCTCTGCAAGGGCTTGTTTTCCTTAAAATTTTTCTGTCGAGGATGCCCGCTCTGCGGCCGCCACTTTGGGGTCCGGGACCGGCTGCCGGCCCTCCGCCACACCGGATCGGCGATCAAGAGCAGCAAACTTCGGATCCCACGTATCGTCCGAGCTCCCGCTGAACGCCGCAAGAATCAGCATCACCACGAAGAACGGGAAGAAGGACCAGCAGATAGCGCGCCACCCGCCCAACCAGGCACCCGCCGTCGTGCCGTCCTTGATACGTACCGAGCGCATGCCCGCGGCAGCATCGCCGACGCTGCCGGCAGTACCCCAGATCATGCCGTAAACGAACAAACCAACGAACCAGAGAACAACGTAGAGCGTCAACCAGAAGCCGTCGTTGAAGGCCAGAAGTGAGCCACTGTTCATCATGGCATTGCGTGCAACCGCCACTATTGCAGCCAGGATGCCATAGCCTGCAAGGAACACGATCGCGTCAAGGACGCGACCCCAGAAGTGGGCCCCTCCGGATGCTTTCACGAAGTAGGCGCCGGTCCCGGGATGGCGGCGTACGGGGCGGCCGTTGAGGGCATCAACCAAGCCAGTAGCGGTCTGGGACTTCGAATTGCTCATGCGTCAGGCCAGCCCAGCCAGCCCGCCGAGGACGCGGGCAAGCGTCGGCGCGGATGTCTCTTTCAGCTCAAGGGAGACAGATTCGCCTTCCACCCGCGGAGTAAGCACGTGCACGCTGCTGGGGCCGGTGTAGACGGTGACAGTTGGAAAGTCGTTCGTATCAGAATTGAAGACCACCACGTTGCTGGCCGCCTGCGTATCGGCCAGGGCCGTTGCGGCATATTCTTCGAACCCGGCCTCAGAGTAAACAGTGGGATCGGTGTCGCGGTTGGCCGCTGTGTTCGGGTCAACGAATTCAGCCAGGCGCGGAGCCAACTGGTCCCGGGTGACAACAGTGAAGCCGTGCAGCCCGCCTTCATCCACTTCTTCCAGCAGCACGCCGTCGTCGTGGATGTAGCCGTAGAGCCAGCGCTTGCCGGTGGAAACGTTGCGTTCCACTGAGACCACGCTGCTGCCACTGCGACGCAGTGTCAGGGCGCCTGTGATTTCCTCCGTGGCGTGCAGCCGGGTGGGTTCGGTCTCGCCTTCAAAGATCACAGGGTAGACGAGTTCCTTGGCGAGCAGCCCACGCAAAGCCACGGCGCACATCAGCTCCTTGCTGGCATCCTGCGAAGTGAGCCACGGAAGGGCCACGATTTGCTCGTGCTGGACGCCGTCCAAGGCAACAACCTCTTCATCTGTCAGCGTCGGCAACGCCTTGCCGGTGGCGCTGGCCGAGGCCAGGACTTTCGCTGCGGCCTGTACGTCCCGCTCGGTCCAATTCATGGTGCTGGTGGTCATCCGAATATCCCTCCGACAAAGTTTCCGACTGACTTGGCGGCATTACCGACCCCGTCTGCCACCTTACTGCCTACATCCTTGGCGAAATTGCCTACTTCCCGGGCGCCGTCGGCGATATAACTGCCAGGGTTCCGGGCGAAGTTGCTGATGGAATCCCAGTTGTCCGCCACCAGGTTCCCCAGCGCCCAGGCGCCGGCAACGATGCCCGCCCCGATCACGATTGGCGCGCCAATGGGCCCCAGCAAAGCTGCGCCACCGGCCGTCATGAGCATGATGCTGCCCACCCCGCCCACTACGGACAGGCCGCCGGCTACCCGGTCTCCGGTACCGCGCCAGCCGTCGTGCTCCGGACTGATCATGTCGCTGATACCGCCAACAATGTTCAGCGGGGCCGCCAGGGCCCCGGCGACGCGCAGGCCTTTCGAGAACTTGCTGGCATCCTGGAACGCCTGGCTGTAGGGAATGTTGGCCTTCAGGTCCGTGATGACATCAGTGACCTTCTCGCCGCTGCGCAAAGCACTCAAAGCATCCCGCAGCACCGTACCGCCAGCCCGCCAATTGGTGAGTACCTCGCGGGTCTTGACCCATTCGGCATGTCCGAGCTTCCCGTACTTGTAGGCGGTCCAGAGCTGCGCGCCCAGTTCCTTGACGCCCGTTGCGGTGTCGTAGACATCCGTCAGGACGCCCACCGACGTACCCGAACCGTCATTGTGGCTGGCAAATTCCTGCTGGTTGGCGTGCTTCTTGAGCTGGCTCGCATTGTCCCTGAGCATGTTGGCGGCCTTCACCAGGCTCTGCCTGTGCTGGCTGTTCCAATCGCTCTTGAAGACCGTGGCGTCGCGGCCCTGCCACGCCGTTGCGGAGTTGATGGCGTTGGATAACTGCGCGCTCTGCAGATTGATGGCATCGGCAGCCTTGCCCATGACGCCGGCCAGACTGCGAAGCTGCGCAATGTCCGCGCCGTAGAACCCAGCCATGTGGTACCCCCTGTTACATGCGTCGTAAAGTCTCGTCCCAGCCTAGGCGGACCCCGAAGATGCCGCGATGGGGAGCAGTGCCCATCAAAGCAACGCGGGGTCACTTAGGGCCCATGTTTTAGCCAATAATGGGCCGTATCTGACCCCGCGTTGCTTAAAGCACGACGGCGGCTGGTGCCGTTCACAGGGAACAGCACCAGCCGCCGTCGTAAGTGTTGCTAGTGGCCTTCGGCCGAGAAGCGCTTGATGGAGGCTTCCAGCTCGGCTTCGGCAGCGGCGCGGTCGCCCCAGCCTTCAGCCTTGACCCACTTGCCGGGCTCCAGGTCCTTGTAACGGGTAAAGAAGTGCTCGATTTCCTTGATCAGGAATTCGCTGACGTCGCTCACTTCCTGGATGTGGTCGAAGCGTGCATCCACCGGGACGCAGAGGACCTTGGCGTCTCCGCCGCCGTCGTCAGTCATGTTGAAAACACCGATGGGGCGGGACTCAACGATGACGCCGGGGTGGAGGTCGAAGTCCTGCAGGAGCACCAGTGCGTCCAGGGGGTCGCCGTCTTCGCCCAGCGTGTTCTCGAAGAAACCGTAGTGCGTGGGGTACTGCATGGAGGTGAAGAGGACGCGGTCCAGGCGGACGCGGCCGGTTTCGTGGTCAACTTCGTACTTGACGCGCGATCCCTTGGGGATCTCGATGGTCACGTCGTGCTTCATGGCGTGCTCCTTGACGGGTGTGGGTGGGGCGCGGCAGGCGAAAGTGCAGCCAGCGCCGCCGACTACTATTGAGGATATAGCGAGAGGCCCGGGTTTCTTGAACCGGCGGCGACATTTTCAGGACTGACAGGACCAAGCAACTTCCATGATGGGCGTTAAAAACGGGGGTGCCCGGAAGTGGGTGTCCACGGCGTGGGGGCGCTTGAAGTGGCCGATGCTGTTGACGTTGGTCCTGCTCTGCCTGGGGGCGATCGTGGTGGCCGGCATGGTGCCGGGACTCCTCACCGCACCCAAGCCGTCACCCTCCGCGCCATCATGGCAGCAGGAGCCGGACCGGCTGTCCGAGGCCAATGGCGTGCTTCCTTTGGACCCCGATGCCCCCGTGCCCGTCCCGGCTGAGCTTTCGCGCCTTGTGAATGACGCCCTGAAACCCGTCGGCGCCGGCAGCATTACGGGCATTGTCATGGACGCCTCCACAGGCACGGTCCTGTTCGACCGCGATGCCAACGCCAACCGAATCCCGGCGTCGAACATGAAGCTTTTGACCGCCGTCGCTGCCTTGAAGGCGCTCCGTCCCGAATCACGCTTTACCACCCGTGTGCTGGCCGGTAGTGAACCCTCGACCGTTGTGCTGACGGGGGGAGGGGACGTGCTGCTCGGCGGAGGCGCCTCGGATCCAGAGGCCGTGATGGGCCGGGCGGGACTTGCAACCCTGGCCTCCGATACTGCCGCTTCCTTGGCTACCGCCGGGGTCAAAGGGCCTGTGACCGTGCAGGTTGATGATTCGCTGTTCAGCGGCGCGCCCCTCAATCCTGCGTGGAGCCTGGACGACGTCGCGGCTGGCGAAACCGCCCCCTTGTTTTCCCTCGCCCTGAACTCCGGGCGCTACTCACCAACAGTCACCACCGGGCCGCGCCCCCAGGATTCGGCCGTCACCACCGCCCAGGCTTTCGCCGAACAATTGGTGGCTGCCGGCGTCCAGGTGAGTCCCGGCGTCGAACGTGGCAAGGGCGTCCCGGCCAAAGTGTTGGCTGCAGCTGAGTCCGCCACTGTGGGCGAGCAGGTGGACCTCATGCTGGAGACCTCGGACAACTTCCTGGCAGAGGCGCTTGGGCGGATGACCGCCATTGCGTCCGGACAGGAAGCAACGTACGACGGCGCCACTTCAGCCGTGCGCCAACGGCTGGGGGAGTTGGGAATCGCCACTGATCCCAAGCAGTTGCAGTTGGCCGATGTTTCCGGCCTTGCCTTGGAGAACCAGGTGTCTGCCCGCCAGTTTGCCGAGGTAGTCCGGGCCATTACCAGCGGACCGGACCTGAGCCTTCGGACCGCCCTGGACGGATTCCCGGTCGCGGGCCTGACGGGCACCCTGGATGACAGGTACGTGGATCCGAGCACAGCCCAGGGTGCGGGCCTTGTCCGCGCCAAAACGGGGACGCTGAACACTGTCATCGCGCTGAGCGGGTACGTGGTGGACGCTGATGGGCGCCTTTTGGTGTTCTCGTTCATCGGCAATGGGCTGGAACCGGGTGCGGCTGGAAACAAGGAGGCGATGGACCGTTCGGCATCGGTGCTCGCCTCGTGCGGCTGCCGCTAACCCCGCTGGGGAACAGTAAAATCCCGCCGCTCCGCGCGGAGCGAACTTAAGGGCCCTTTGTCAGGGTCATGTGGTGTGATGGACCGTATGGTGTCATCTGCCCGAGATTCGTCAGCAGGGGCCCCGTCCCTGATCAATTGGGACCTGGCCGCCTCGACGGCTGCCCGGCTTACCCCGCCCGGCCCGGCACTGAGCGCTGGGGAAATCGGCAAGGCGGTGGAGAACCTGCGCTTCAATGCCGATATCTCCGTGCCACATGTCCATGACATCACGGGGCTTGAAGCGGCCCGGGACCTGCGGGATTCGCACGTTCTCGTTGTGGACCGCGCCTCATGGTCCAAGGCCAACACCCAGAGCTTCTCCGTCATGCTCCAGCCTGTTCTGGCGAAAATGCTGGAGTCCCGCAACAGCCTGTCCCTGACACCAGCTGCCGCTGCGGCCAGCGGCGCCATCACCGGTAGCCAACTCGGCGCCATCCTTGCTTTCCTGTCCAGTAAAGTCCTGGGCCAATATGATCCGTTCGCGGCCTTGGCCCCCGAAGCCCACGTCCCTTCGGGCGGGCGGCTACTCCTTGTTGCGCCCAACATCATCTCCGTTGAACGCGAACTCAACGTGCACCCGGACGACTTCAGGCTCTGGGTATGCCTTCACGAGCAAACGCACCGGGTCCAGTTCGCGGCAGCACCGTGGCTGCGGGACCACATGCTCGGCGAAATCGAAAAGCTCAGCGGTCACCTTCTGGGCAACATGGATTCCCTGGTTGAGCGGGCAGCCGCCGTAGCCAAGTCCCTGAAGGACCGCGCTGCATCCGGGAACGTGCCAAGCCGGGGCGCAATTCTGGACCTGCTGCAGGATCCAGAGGAGAAGGCTTCCCTGTCCCACATCACTGCCGTCATGAGCCTCCTCGAAGGCCATGCCAACGTGGTGATGGATGCCGTGGACTCCAGCATCGTCCCGTCCGTTAAGACGATTCGCCAGCGCTTCAATGATCGCGGCAAGGACCGAGGCATCATCGAGAAGTTCATCCGGAACCTCCTCGGTCTCGACGCCAAGATGCGCCAGTACACAGACGGCGCAAAGTTCGTGCGCGAAGTTGTTGAGGTGGGCGGCATGGAAGGCTTCAACCGGGTGTGGAACTCGGCCGAAAACCTCCCCACCGAGGAAGAGATCCACAATTCCAGGATGTGGCTCGAGCGGATGGGGCTTTGAGCAGTTCCCCAAGCGCTGCATCCGTTTCCCCAGGCAAGGGCCGACGCCGGCCGGGCCGTTTGGCGCCCGTCGTCGGCAAGGCACGGAAGCAGGTGCAGAACGCCCTGGCCGCTGCGGGATACCCGCAACGTGTGCTCGTAGCCTGCAGCGGAGGGCCGGATTCACTTGCGCTCGCCGCGGTGGCTGGATACTTCGCCCGGCGCGGCCATGTGGACGGGCATCCCCTTTCCGTGGCCGGCGTGGTTGTCGACCACCAGCTCCAGGCTGGCTCGGCAGACGTAGCTTCCCGAACGGCAGCTGTCTTGAGGGAACTGGGCCTCTCACCTGTGGAAGTGCGCACGGTTGAGGTTGCGTCCACCGGCTTCGGACCCGAAGCTGCGGCCCGCGATGCCCGGCACGCGGCACTCGAAGCCGCAGCAGATGATCTTGGTTGCGATCGAATCCTCCTCGGCCACACCTTGGATGACCAAGCCGAACAGGTGCTCCTTGGCCTGGCCCGTGGCTCGGGTACCCGTTCTTTGGCGGGCATGAGGCCGGTCCGGGGACGCCTGCTCCGGCCCTTCCTGGGCCTGCGGCGCGAAGAGACCCTGGAAATCTGCGAGGTCGAGGAACTGCAGCCGTGGCATGATCCGAGCAACAGTGACTCTGCCTTCGCGCGCTCGCGAACACGGGTGGAGGTCATGCCGGTCCTCGAAGAAAAACTGGGGCCCGGCGTTGCTGAATCCTTGGCGCGGACAGCCGCAATCCTGCAGCACGACGCCGATTTCCTGGAGGATCTTGCAAACGAGACGTATCTCTCGCTCGTGCAGCGAACCGACGACGGCGCGTGGCTGCCAGAGGATGCCGTACGCGGACTTCCCGCAGCGCTGAGGTTCCGGGTCATCGCGAAGGCGGCTGCCGACGTCGGGGGCCAACAACCCGGGTACGGACGGCTCCAAGCCGCGGAAGCGCTGCTTCGCCGCAAAGGTTCTGCCGGCCCTGTGGAACTTCCTGGCCACGTGAGTGTTTACCGCCTGTCCCTCAGTGATTTGGAGCAGGAACGGGCTGGTGGTTCCGTTGCCTCGGCTGCTGCCGGGACGGGTGATTCGGCCACCGGCGGTCCCCGGGAGGCCGCACGCTGTGGGAAGCTAGTATTCCGGCATCAGAAATCGCCCCAACAGTAGCCGAACCCGAGCATCAAAACAGGAGCCATTGGTGGATTCAAACGACGTCCAGGCAGATCTCAAGCACGTTCTTTACACCAAAGAGCAAATCCAAACGCGCATCGCTGAACTGGCGGCGCAGATCGACAAGGACTACGAAGGCCGCGAACTGCTGATCGTCGGTGTCCTCAAGGGTGCCGTGATGGTCATGGCGGACCTGGCCCGTGCCTTGCACAGCCACGTCAGCATGGACTGGATGGCCGTTTCTTCCTACGGCTCCGGCACCCAGTCCTCCGGTGTTGTACGGATCCTCAAGGACCTCGATACCGACCTCATGGGCAAGGACGTGCTGATCGTGGAGGACATCATCGACTCCGGCCTGACACTGTCATGGCTCAAGTCCAACCTTGAATCCCGCGGTACGGCCAGCGTTGAGATCTGCACCGCTTTCCGTAAGCCGACCGCCGCCAAGGTGGAGATCGACGTCAAATACGTCGGCTACGACATCCCCAACGAATTCGTTGTGGGCTATGGCCTGGACTACGCCGAGAAGTACCGCAACCTGGACTTCGTGGGCACCCTGGCCCCGCACGTTTACGAGTAACCACCCTTACTTACGCCCTTCACCGGACCATAAGGACGTGGGAACCCGTTGACGAACAAAAGCATTGGCATCAAGGACGTAGCAGTTGCCGCCGGCGTGTCTGTCACCACTGTTTCCCACGTCCTGAATGACGTCGCTTACGCTCGCATCAGCGTGGAAACACGGGAAAAGGTCAAAGCCACGGCGGAACGTCTCGGCTACGGCCCAAACCGGCTGGCCCAGGCCCTGCGCACGCAACGGACCGGGATGCTGGGTCTCGTCAGTGAGGAAATCGCCACCACGCCACACGCAGGGCGGATTATCCTGGGTGCGGATGAGGCCGCCAGGGCGCGGGGCTACAACCTGATGATCATCAACACCTCAGGTGCAGCAAGTGACGAGTCCAGGCAGGCCGATGTCGAAGCCCTCCTGGAGCGGCGCGTGGATGGCATCCTGTACGCCACCATGTACCACCGCGAGGTCACCTTGCCGGAAAACCTGAGTTCGATTCCAGCGGTGCTCGTGGACTCCGAGAGCTTGGCCGGGAGCGTCGCTTCGGTAGTCCCCGATGAAGAGGGCGGGGCCAGGGTAGCCGTGCAAAGCCTGCTAGATGCCGGCCACCGCCGGATCGGTTTCCTGAACAACACCGACGACGTCCCGGCTACGCGTGACCGATTGCGTGGCTTCCGGAACGCCTTGGACGAAGCAGGGCTCGACGGCGCTGCCGCACCGGTGGAGTCCGAACTCTCGGAGGTGCTGGGCGGCTATGTTGCCGCCTTGCGGATGTTCAAGCGGAAGGACCGGCCCACGGGCTTGTTCTGCTACAACGACCGCATGGCCATGGGCGCCTACCGTGCAGCGGCTGAGTTGGGAATCAGCATTCCCAACGAACTGTCCGTGGTGGGTTTCGACGATCAGGAACTCATCGCGGCCAACCTCTACCCTGGCCTGACAACAGTGGCATTGCCCCACTACGAGATGGGCGCCTGGGCCACCGAACGGCTGATCGATGCCATCGAGGGCAAGGCAGACCTCGCCGTCCTGGCAGCGAAACCGACGATTCTGGAGTGTCCCCTCGTGACCCGGGAATCCATTACGAATCCCCAGCCAGGGCTGTCCTAGCGCGACGTAGGCGAGTATCCTGTGTACGCCCAGAGGGAACTTTTGAGCATTCCAGTGCGTGAATAACTGGGAACGGTGTATAGCTAGAAACTGAAGCAGCACCATTCGCGCGCAGAAGTTGCGCCTCGCAGCACTACCAGGAGGGACGGGGCGAAACCCCGATCAGATGAAAGCTAAGAGTTTCTTCAAGGGCCCGGGCATCTGGATTGTTGTCGTCGTCGGCTTGCTCCTGGTGGCATTCGCAACGCTGGCTCCGGGCGGTTCCACACGTATTGACACCAAGGACGGCCTGGAACTCCTCGCGCAAAGCGGCAAGGTGGAGCAGGCCAAGATTTTCGACGCCGAGAACCGCGTTGACTTGGTACTGAAAGACAACCTGAATATTGATGGCCAGGACAAAGGCAAGAACGTCCAGTTCTTCTACGTCACGGACCGTGGCCCGGACGTCGTCAAGGCTGTCACCAGCGCCAACCCCGACAAGGGCTTCACTGACCAGCCGATCGAGAACAACTGGTTCTCCGGACTGTTCTCCTTGCTCATCCCCGTGCTGTTGCTTGGTGTGCTGTTCTGGTTCCTGCTCTCCCGGATGCAGGGTGGCGGCTCCAAGGTGATGCAGTTCGGCAAGTCCAAGGCCAAGCTGGTCAACAAGGACATGCCGCAGGTGACCTTCTCCGACGTCGCAGGTGCTGACGAAGCCGTGGAAGAGCTCCAGGAAATCAAGGAATTCCTCCAGGAACCGGCAAAGTTCCAGGCCGTTGGCGCCAAGATCCCCAAGGGTGTGCTGCTGTACGGCCCTCCAGGCACTGGTAAGACGCTGCTGGCCCGCGCCGTTGCGGGCGAGGCAGGCGTTCCCTTCTTCTCCATCTCCGGCTCGGACTTCGTTGAAATGTTCGTGGGCGTTGGCGCTTCGCGTGTCCGCGACCTTTTCGAACAAGCCAAGGCGAGTTCCCCCGCCATCATCTTCGTGGACGAAATCGACGCCGTAGGCCGCCATCGTGGCGCAGGCATCGGTGGCGGCAACGATGAACGCGAACAGACTTTGAACCAACTCCTGGTGGAGATGGACGGCTTCGACGTCAAGACGAACGTCATCCTCATCGCAGCTACCAACCGTCCGGACGTGCTGGACCCCGCGCTCCTTCGCCCGGGCCGTTTCGACCGCCAGATCACCGTTGAGGCCCCGGATATGGTGGGCCGCGAGCAGATCCTGAACGTCCACGCCAAGGGCAAGCCGATGGCCCAGGGCATCGACCTCCGGGCTGTTGCCAAGAAGACCCCGGGGTACACCGGCGCCGACCTGGCCAACGTCCTCAACGAGGCCGCCTTGCTGACGGCGCGTTCAAACGCCAACCTGATTGATGACCGCGCACTGGACGAGGCAATCGACCGCGTCATGGCAGGCCCGCAGAAGCGCAGCCGTGTCATGAAGGAACTCGAACGCAAGATCACCGCGTACCACGAAGGTGGCCACGCGCTGGTTGCGGCCGCCTTGCGGAACTCAGCTCCGGTCACCAAGATCACCATCCTTCCCCGTGGCCGCGCCCTTGGGTACACCATGGTGATTCCCGAGGACGACAAGTACTCGGTTACCCGCAACGAGTTGCTGGACCAGATGGCCTACGCCATGGGTGGCCGTGTTGCTGAGGAAATCGTGTTCCATGACCCCTCCACCGGCGCGTCCAACGACATCGAGAAGGCCACGTCAACGGCCCGGAAGATGGTCACGCAGTACGGCATGAGCGAACGGGTTGGCGCAGTGAAGCTCGGCCAGGGCGGCGGCGAGCCGTTCCTTGGCCGCGACGCCGCGCAGGAGCGTAACTTCTCGGACCAGATCGCCTACGTTGTGGACGAGGAAGTGCGTCGCCTGATCGACCAGGCGCACGACGAGGCTTACGCCATCCTCACCGAGAACCGCGATGTCCTCGATCGGCTGGCACTGGAACTGCTTGAGCGCGAAACCCTCAACCAGGCCGAAATCGCCGAGATCTTCCACGACATCCGCAAGCGTGATTTCCGTGAGATCTGGCTGTCCAAGGAGTCCCGTCCTGTCCAGTCGATTCCGCCCGTAGAGTCGCGCGCCGAGAAAGCCGAGCGTGAGGCCCAGGAAGAGGCCAAGAAGGCCCGTCTGGACGAGCCGCTGGATGCCGTAGCCCCGCACTCCCAGGGCGTCAGCAGCCAGGAGTCATTCCAGTCACCGGGACCCGACGGCGGCAACGACTCTCCGCTTCACGGCTAAGCTTTCTGCTGTGACTCATTTCGACGACGACGACCTCGCCGCCGCCCACGGCTCAGCCACGGACGGCAAGCGGGGCAATAAAGTGGACCGCCCGCGCATTGAAGCAGCAGTACGTGAAATCCTGCTCGCCATTGGTGAAGACCCTGACCGCGGCGGCCTGCAGGACACGCCCAAGCGGGTTGCCAAGGCGTATGCGGAGGTCTTCGCGGGCCTTCACCAGCACCCGGCGGATGTCCTCTCAACCACGTTTGACCTCGACCATGAAGAGCTTGTCCTCGTGAAGGATATTCCCTTCTATTCGACGTGCGAACACCATCTGGTCCCGTTCCACGGTGTGGCCCATGTTGGTTATATTCCGTCACATGACGGCAAGGTGACAGGTCTGAGCAAGCTGGCCCGCTTGGTGGATATCTATGCGCGCCGGCCGCAGGTGCAGGAACGGCTCACCACGCAGATCGTCGAGGCACTGGTAAAGCACCTCAACCCCCGCGGGGCGATTGTCGTCGTCGAATGCGAACACATGTGCATGTCCATGCGCGGCATCCGCAAGCCCGGCGCCAAGACCGTCACCAGTGCGGTGCGCGGTCAGCTCCATGACCCGGCCACCCGCGCCGAGGCCATGAGCCTCATCATCGGAAGGTAAGCAATATATGGATTCCCTCGCTGCAGCACCCGGAACCGGCCCGGCCACAAGCCCCCTGCCGATTCTCCGCAAGCCGCGGCCTGCGGCCAGGTTCGAGGACCTGCCAACGGACCGCACGCTCGTCATGGGAATTCTCAATGTCACCCCGGATTCCTTTAGCGACGGCGGTACCCACCGTACGCCGGACACCGCAATCGCACTTGGCCTGCGTATGTTCTACGCCGGCGCGGACATCATCGACGTCGGTGGCGAGTCCACCCGCTCCGGCGCTGAACCCGTTTCCCCCGAAGAAGAGCAGCGCCGGGTCCTCCCCGTGATCCAGGCGCTGGTCAAGGCTGGCGCACTGGTGAGCATCGACACGATGCACACGTCAACGGCGGCTGCTGCGGTGGAAGCCGGCGCCGCGATCATCAACGACGTCTCAGGTTTGACCATCGAGCCGGACATGCCCGAACTCGTGGCGCGCACCAAGGTTCCGTATATCCTCACGCATCGTCGTGGCGATGCCCGCACCATGGACAGCCTCACCGAGTACAACGACGTCACGGAAGACGTCGTGGCCGAGCTCAGCGGTGTTCGCGACAAACTCTATGCAGCGGGCGTTGCTCCCGGGCAGATCATCGTTGATCCCGGGATTGGCTTCTCCAAGAACGAGGACCAGAACTGGGAAATCCTCAAGAACCTGGACAAGCTCTTCACGCTCGGCCACAAGGTCATGGTGGCTGCGTCGCGCAAGCGGTTCCTCGGCTCGCTCCTCACTGTTGCCGGCAAGTCTGCCGCACCGCTGGAGCGGGATGCCGCCACGGCAGCCATCACTGCCCTGAGCGCCGCGAAGGGCGCCTGGGCTGTCCGCGTCCACGACGTCGGTCCCAGCCTTGACGCCGTCAAGGTTGCCGCTCGAATCGCCCGCTGACCGGAGGCCCTTGTGGACAGGATCACGCTGACCGGTGTCACCGCCGTCGGCCATCACGGAGTGTTCGATTTCGAGCGCCGGGACGGCCAGCCGTTCGTCGTGGACGCCGTCCTTCATACTGACTTCAGCAAGGCTGCGGAGACGGATGACCTCCAGTACACCGCGCACTACGGCGAGGTGGCTGAGCTCATCACCTCGCACATTGAGGGCGAGCCGCTGAACCTGATTGAGGGTCTGGCCGTGAGGATCGCCGAAGGCATCCTCGCCAATTACAACGTGGCGGCGGTCGATGTCACCGTCCACAAGCCGAAGGCGCCCATCGAGGTTCCGTTTGGCGATGTCACCGTGAGTGTCCACAGGGAGCGGTCATGAACTCTGGATACACCAAAGCGATCCTGGCGCTCGGCAGCAACCTTGGTGAGCGGAACGACACCCTGTCCACAGCCGTCGCCGATCTCGTGGACCCACCGGAAGTAAGGCTCCTTGGAGTGTCGCCGGTGGTCCAGACCAAGGCGGTCGGCGGCCCGGAAGGCCAACCGGATTTCCTGAACATGGTCATGGCAGTCGAAACAACTCTCAGTCCCCTGGAGCTGCTGCAGCACTGCCACGACGTCGAGCAGAAGCACCACCGCACCCGTGAAGTGCGTTGGGGCCCGCGGACGCTGGATGTGGACATCATCGTTTTCGGTGATGTGGTCAGCGACGACCCCGTCCTGACCCTGCCTCATCCGAGGGCGGCCGAACGGGCCTTTGTCCTGTACCCGTGGTCGCTGCTGGAGCCGAACGCCCAACTGAACGGGCACAGCGTGGCAGAGTTGGCGGCCGCAGCTGATGACATGCCCGGCATCCGTCGCTTCGACGGCTACGGCGACGTCGCCGGTGTTCCTGCGACGGGAGCGGTGGAGTAGCAGTGAAGCCCATGCGCCCCGCGGTCCTGGTCATCATCGCCATCATCGCTGCCGCCATCGGTTGGCTGGCTACGGCGGCAACGAACCGCTTCAGCATGCCCACTCCCGTGCTTCCGGTCTCCGCACTGGTCACCATGGGCGTCATCGCTGTGCTCACTCTGATCATGGGAATCCGGGTGCTGCGGTGGCGCAACGGCAAGAAGAAGAACCTGCTCAACCCGATCCTGGCTGCCAGGACACTGATTCTTGCCCAGGCCTGCGCATATGCAGGGACGCTCCTTCTGGGCTGGCATGCTGGCATCTCCTTTGACCTTCTGCGAATCGGAACCTTGCGCAGTGGTGAAGGCATCCTGTGGAACGCCGTCCTGATGGGCGGTGGTGGCGTGGTGATGGTCGTCGTCGGCCTGCTGGTGGAGAGGTTCTGCCGGATCCCACCCGAAGACCTCGAAGGTGGCACTCCTGGACCGGAAACCCGCCGCGGGGAAGCAAAAGGCGAAGGCGAGTATGCATACCGAGGCGATTGACCCTCCCGGCGTCCAGTGGCTGCGGGTCTCCCCGAAGTACGTCACGGTCCGCTTGGTGGAGTGGGCCATCGGAAACCTGGTGATGGTGGCCATCCTCAGCCTTCCCCTCGTGTTTGTGCAGCTGGGGTGGTGGCGTTGGCCTCCGCTGTGGCTCGCCATCACGGTACCTGCGGTGATGCTCGTCCTGGCGTTGTGGCGGCTCGTGCTGATTCCGCGCCAGGTCCGCGCAATCGGCTATGCGGAGCGCGATGACGATCTCCTCATCCGCCGCGGCATCTTTTTCCAGCGCACCATGGTGGTCCCGTATGGGCGCATGCAGTACGTGGATGTGTCTGTCGGTCCGGTGGAACGTGGACTGGGACTCTGTACTTTGAAGCTCCACACGGCGTCCGCCGGTACCAGCGCATACCTGCCCGGGCTTCCTGCCGGGGAAGGCGCACGGCTGCGTGAACAGCTCTCGGCACGTGGAGAAGCCAGGCTGGCCGGGCTGTGAGCCCGGACGGTAGCGCCACCGTAGGCCTCCCGGCTAAAGCCGACGACGGCGATTGGCGGCGCGTGCATCCAGCATCGCCGTTCGTGCGTGGCTGGGTGGCGCTTGCCGCCGTTGGATACTTTTTCGGTCGCGACGCCTTTGAACGGATACTGCAGGGGCGTGACATCCTCGATCCCAACCTCAATGGAAGGGTGCCCTGGCTGCTGGCCGGCGGGGGCATTGTGCTTCTCCTGACCGTGGGTGGATTCATCCTGAGTTGGTACTTCACGCGTTATCAGGTGGCCGGGGGCTATGTCCGGGTCAACACCGGTTTCGTGTTCAAGCAGCAGCGGCAGGCGCGGTTGGACCGTGTCCAGGCGATCGACATCGTGCAACCGCTCTTGGCGAGGATTTTTGGCCTCGCTGAACTCAAGTTTGAAGTCGCCGACGCCGGCGAGTCGGCCGTGCGGCTCGCTTACCTTCCGCTGGCCCAGGCCAAACAGCTGCGCGCCACTATCCTTGCCCGTGCCGCCGGAGTGGTGAGTGGACCGGAGACTCCACAGGAAATCCCAGAAGCGCCCGAGCACGTTGTCTTGTCCGTGCCACCTTCCCGGCTTATTGGCTCGCTCCTGCTCAGCGAGCAAACCGTGGGTATCCTGCTCGGTGCCGTGGCATCCATAGCCATCTCCGTGTATACCGAAAACAGCGCCATCTTCCTGGCGCTGATCCCGGCCGTGCTGGGCATTGGTGCTGCTTATTGGAGCTCATTCAACAAGGGCTACAACTTCACCGCAGCGATCTCCCCTGATGGGATCCGGCTGCGCTACGGGCTCCTGGACACCCAAGCCCAGACCTTGCCCCCGGGCCGGATCCAGGCGCTGAAAGTCACCCAGCCGCCCATCTGGAGGATCTTCGGCTGGTATCGGATGCAAGTCAACGTGGCCGGCTACGGCGGCGCTGCTGGCAATGAGAATGCTGCCCGGACCACGTTGCTACCGGTGGGCATGAAGCCGGACGTCATGCGGATGCTGTCCCTCGTGCTGCCGGACCCGGGTGTTGAGGATCCGGAACGGGTTTTCACGTCCGGGCTGGAGGGGTTGGCCGGGCTTACCTCCGGGGATGCTTTCGTTACCACTCCGCGCCGCGCCCGGCTTCTGGCCCCGCTGGGATGGCGGCGCAACGGGTTCCTGGCCACGCGAACGGCACTGTTGATTCGATCCGGCCGATGGTGGCGTACTTTGGTCCTGGTTCCCCATCAGCGCACTCAGTCCATGGCCCTGCAGCAAGGTCCGCTGGCGCGGCGTTTCGGTGTCGCGGACCTTGTCCTCCACACCACGGCGGGACCTGTGGTGCCACGCCTCTATCAGGCCGACGTGGAGGTGGCCGTGCAGTTATTCGACCAGCAGGCTGCCCGTGCCCGCGAGGCGAGAAAGCGGCAGACCAGCGAGCAATGGCTTGCGGAGGTAAGCGGCCAGGTTCCACCCCAACCACCAACACAATCTCTACCCCACGCACCAACTCAGGAGGACCCCCAGCATGGTTAGGCCAGGAAGACTCGGAGTCGGCATCATCGGCGCCGGCAAGGTGGGTGCCGTCCTTGGTGCCGCTTTGCGCGCGGCCGAGCACGCCGTCGTCGGGGTTTCTGCGGTATCCGAAGCGAGCCGCGAGCGGGCAGAGACGCTGCTTCCGGGAGTCCCGATCCTTGGGATCCAGGACATCGTGGAGCGCTCGGAACTGGTGCTCCTTGCCGTTCCTGACGATGCCCTCGGCGAACTTGTTGCTGGACTCGCGAAGCTCGGTGCGTGGCAACCGGGCCAACTGGTGGCCCACACGTCCGGCCGCTTCGGCGTCGGGATCCTGCAGCCGATCCGCACGGCCGGTGCAATTCCGCTGGCACTGCATCCTGCCATGACTTTCACCGGTATGAGCCTTGACCTGACCCGCCTGATGGATTGCACGTTCGGAATCACCGCCGACGCCGCTATGCTGCCAATTGCCCAGGCACTGGTTGTGGAGATGGGCGCCGAGCCGGTAGCGATTGCCGAAGCAGACCGCACCCTGTACCACGCGGCCCTCGCGCACAGTTCCAACCACATGGTGACGCTTGTTGCGCAGGCGTCGCAGTTGCTGCGGGAAATTGGCGTCGAATCACCGGAGTCCATGCTGGGGCCATTGCTGCGGGCCACACTCGAGAACGCTCTTGCGAGCGGGGAATCCGCATTGACCGGCCCCGTCGCGCGCGGCGACGTAGGCACCGTTGCTGCGCACGCCCAGGCGCTGAAAGAATACGACGGCGGAGCGGGCGGCGACGTGCTCGCGGCCTACCAGGCCATGGCCCGGGCGACGGCCCGGCGTGCCGGAAACCGCGGACTGCTGCGTCCTGAACAATTGACTGACATTGGCGAGGCCCTTGGGAACAGAGCCCACCGCGCCGGAAGGAATCTGAAAAGCATGGCCATCAAACTCGTGACCACCACGGCCGAACTGCGTACTGAAAGCGCACGGCTCCTGGCTTCAAAACGAGGAACTTCCCAGGGCCTGGTGCCGACCATGGGGGCCCTGCACTCAGGCCATGCCGCGTTGGCGAGGACCGCCGTGGCAGAGAACGACGTCGTGGTGGCCACCATTTTCGTAAACCCCCTCCAGTTCGGCGACGCCGTGGACCTCGACCGCTATCCCCGCACGCTTGAGGCCGATATGGCCATCCTTGATGCCGAAGGAGTGGACCTTGTCTTCGCGCCCGCCGTGGACGAGGTGTACCCCGGCGGGCAGCCGCTGGTCCGTGTCACGGCCGGTCCGCTGGGCGGGAAATGGGAAGGCGCCTCACGCCCGGGACACTTCGACGGTGCCCTGACCGTGGTAGCCAAGTTGCTGCACTACGGACTTCCAGGCGGGGCAGCTGCGGACGGTTCCATCCCCGTCTACCGTGCCTACTTTGGCCAGAAGGACGCCCAGCAACTTGCCCTCGTGAAGCGGATGGTCGTGGATCTGAACTTCCCAGTGGAGATCGTGCCCGTGCCAACCGTCCGTGATGACGACGGGCTGGCGCTTTCAAGCCGGAACCGCTTCCTCTCGGTCGAAGAACGCGGGGCAGCGCTGGTGCTCTCGCGGGCTCTGCGCCTCATCGAGTCCCGCGCGAACGCACATGAACCGCTGGACCTGGATTCCGCCGTCGCGCTTGTCCAGTCCCAGCCACTGGTGGAACTGGACTATTTCGACGTCGTGGATCCCGCCACCCTTGAGCCGCTGGCGGAGAACTGCAAGGAAACTCCGTTCCGCGGCGAAGGGCTGGCAATCATTGCCGCCAAGGTAGGTCCGGTGCGGTTGATAGACAACGTTCCGCTTAATTCCTGAGGTTGAATACCCAACGTTTGGATTTTCTGCTGACGGGAATCCCTTGGGCGTCTAGACTGTTCCTGTCTTTACCGGCACCGATCGCCGGACTCCAAGCCCAAACCTGAGGAATCCTCATGTCTACCGACGTCACGTCCGACGCCAACAGCGAGCCCGGTTCCGGCGCGTCCGCAAGTGCGCCCTCCACAGAGGAAGTACTCGCCCAGGCTCCTGTATCCGGGAAGATGTCCCGTGAATCCGTCACGGTCATTGTCACGTTGTTGGTTGCCACTTTTGTGGTGATCCTCAACGAAACCATCATGAACGTGGCGCTCCAGCGGCTGATGACCGATCTCAAGGTTGACGCGCCCACGGTCCAGTGGCTCGCCACCGGGTTCATGCTGACCATGGCGGTCGTCATTCCCACTACCGGGTTCATCCTGCAGCGATTGACCACCCGGGGCTCGTTCATGCTGGCGATGGGACTCTTCAGCGGTGGAACTCTGCTCGCCGCCCTGGCGCCCGGGTTTCCCGTGCTGCTCCTTGCGCGAATCGTCCAGGGCCGGCGGCACGGCGATCATGCTGCCCTTGCTGATGACCACAATCCTCACCCTTGTCCCGATGTCCCGGCGCGGAGCCGTCATGGGCAACGTCAGCATCGCCATCTCGGTCGCTCCCGCAATGGGCCCCACCGTTTCAGGCATCATCCTGGATCACTTTTCGTGGCGCTTCATGTTTGTGTTCGTCCTCCCTGTAGCACTGGCTGCCTTGGCGATTGGTGCCAAGTACCTCACCAACGTGGGGGAGCGCGGGAAGACTGGTTTGGACTTCACTTCGGTGGTCCTCACGGTGCCTGCCTTCGGTGGCCTTGTCTATGGCCTCAGCCAGATTGGTGGAGCAAACGCCGGGGTGGTCCCGGTCGTCGCACTCGTAGTGGGACTCGTGTGCCTGGCGCTGTTCGTCTTCCGCCAGCTCAAACTGCAGAAGTCAGACTCGCCACTACTGGATCTCCGGGCCTTCAACTTCCGAATGTTCACAGTGTCCACGCTGCTGATGGTCGTGGCGATGATGGCCCTGTTCGGTGGAGTTATCCTGCTCCCGCTCTACCTGCAGAACACGCTGCACCTCCAACCGATGGAAACCGGCCTTGCCCTCCTGCCCGGCGGTTTGGCCATGGGTCTGTTGGGGCCCGTGATCGGGCGGATCTTCGACAAAGTGGGTCCGCTGCCCCTGACCGTATCCGGTTCAGTCCTCATGGTCCTGACCCTCTGGCAGTTCTCGCGGCTCGATCAGGCCAGCGCCCTCGGATGGGTCATTGCGCTGCACGTAACGTTGAGCCTCGGCCTGGCACTCCTCTTCACGCCGGCCTTCACCACTGGCCTGAACCCGCTGCCTCCGCACCTGTACTCCCACGGATCGGCCATCATGAGCACGGCCCAGCAAGTGGCCGGTGCCGCTGGCACTGCACTGCTCGTGTCCATCTTCGCCGTGGTGTCCGCATCGTCCGGCCTGGTAGCCGGCATGCAAGCCGCCTTCCTGGCGGCAACCATCATTGCCGGAGCTGCAGTGGTGCTCGGTTCGATGATGCGCAAGACCGAAGGCGCAGGCCACGGCGGCCACTGACCCTTGACCGGGCATTGACCCTTAACCGGGCACGGCCGGGCAGTTTGGGTGCGGGCCGTTGGGGTGCGGGCCGTTGGGGGGTTCGGCTGTTTGTCGGTTCATCCGCTGCGCGCTCGCTCGTGCCCCGCTCGGACGCGCGCCGCCTTCTTCGGATGTTCTCTCAGATAATCGGTGTTTTCGAGCGTCGTTCTCTCACGTCCTGACGTGTTTGGCATGTCGTTCTCTCACATCCTGACGTGTTTGACGTGTCGTTCTCTCACTTCCTGACGTGTTTGGGCCGGTTGCTCTTGAGTTCGTCGCCTGTCGGCTTTGCCGATATCGGCCGCTGATGAGGCCCGACGGCGGATCCTTGATGCCGCTTCAAAGAGCGGCTATTGCCGCGGCTTCTTTGTGTGACGGGCTTCACGAACAACGGTTTTGCGGTTATTGAGGTGTTTCGGGGCCGTTTCCCCAGTGTTTACGGGGTTTTGGGCGGCGTCTGGGCGGATTTGTTCGGACGGTATGGCACGTGTAAAGTTATCTGAGTCGCCGCCGCTGATGCGGAAATAATGGTGACGAAATCCCCTTCAAATTACCGGTTTCCGGTGGTGCTTTTTGTGCCTCTGATCTGGCCTGGGGGCCTGAGTGCGGTTTGCTTCATGCGACCGAATCGGGTAAGTTTGAAAAGTTGCTCCGGAGCGATCCTGTGGCCCTGTTGGGGTTGTGGGTGGTGCCGGTAAGTGTCTGTTGTTTGAGAACTCAATAGTGTGCCAAGTTTGTTGATGCCGATTGTTTTTTTGATTGGTTGAAATTATGGCCAGGCTGCTGCGCACCCCCGTGTGTGGTGGTTTGGTTTTCAGCTGGTTTCGAATTTTGTGCAGCCGTGTTCGCCGTTATTTCCGGTGGGTGTGGTTGTGTCTGTTTGATTTTTTGTTTTCAACGGAGAGTTTGATCCTGGCTCAGGATGAACGCTGGCGGCGTGCTTAACACATGCAAGTCGAACGATGATCCCTGGCTTGCTGGGGGGATTAGTGGCGAACGGGTGAGTAACACGTGAGTAACCTGCCCTTGACTCTGGGATAAGCCTGGGAAACTGGGTCTAATACCGGATATGACCATCTGGCGCATGTCATGGTGGTGGAAAGCTTTTGTGGTTTTGGATGGACTCGCGGCCTATCAGCTTGTTGGTGGGGTAATGGCCTACCAAGGCGACGACGGGTAGCCGGCCTGAGAGGGTGACCGGCCACACTGGGACTGAGACACGGCCCAGACTCCTACGGGAGGCAGCAGTGGGGAATATTGCACAATGGGCGAAAGCCTGATGCAGCGACGCCGCGTGAGGGATGACGGCCTTCGGGTTGTAAACCTCTTTCAGTAGGGAAGAAGCGAAAGTGACGGTACCTGCAGAAGAAGCGCCGGCTAACTACGTGCCAGCAGCCGCGGTAATACGTAGGGCGCAAGCGTTATCCGGAATTATTGGGCGTAAAGAGCTCGTAGGCGGTTTGTCGCGTCTGCTGTGAAAGACCGGGGCTCAACTCCGGTTCTGCAGTGGGTACGGGCAGACTAGAGTGCAGTAGGGGAGACTGGAATTCCTGGTGTAGCGGTGAAATGCGCAGATATCAGGAGGAACACCGATGGCGAAGGCAGGTCTCTGGGCTGTAACTGACGCTGAGGAGCGAAAGCATGGGGAGCGAACAGGATTAGATACCCTGGTAGTCCATGCCGTAAACGTTGGGCACTAGGTGTGGGGGACATTCCACGTTTTCCGCGCCGTAGCTAACGCATTAAGTGCCCCGCCTGGGGAGTACGGCCGCAAGGCTAAAACTCAAAGGAATTGACGGGGGCCCGCACAAGCGGCGGAGCATGCGGATTAATTCGATGCAACGCGAAGAACCTTACCAAGGCTTGACATGAACCGGAAAGACCTGGAAACAGGTGCCCCGCTTGCGGTCGGTTTACAGGTGGTGCATGGTTGTCGTCAGCTCGTGTCGTGAGATGTTGGGTTAAGTCCCGCAACGAGCGCAACCCTCGTTCTATGTTGCCAGCGCGTTATGGCGGGGACTCATAGGAGACTGCCGGGGTCAACTCGGAGGAAGGTGGGGACGACGTCAAATCATCATGCCCCTTATGTCTTGGGCTTCACGCATGCTACAATGGCCGGTACAAAGGGTTGCGATACTGTGAGGTGGAGCTAATCCCAAAAAGCCGGTCTCAGTTCGGATTGGGGTCTGCAACTCGACCCCATGAAGTCGGAGTCGCTAGTAATCGCAGATCAGCAACGCTGCGGTGAATACGTTCCCGGGCCTTGTACACACCGCCCGTCAAGTCACGAAAGTTGGTAACACCCGAAGCCGGTGGCCTAACCCTTGTGGGGGGAGCCGTCGAAGGTGGGACCGGCGATTGGGACTAAGTCGTAACAAGGTAGCCGTACCGGAAGGTGCGGCTGGATCACCTCCTTTCTAAGGAGCTGCTAACAACCGTGTCTGGTTCCCGTGCATGCGGGGGCTGGTGGTTGTCAGTGTTGCCCATTGCGCAGGCGTATGTTCTGCGGTGGGTGCTCATGGGTGGAATATCAACGAATCAAACGTTTGTTTGGCATGGCCTGACCGGTTGTGTCCTGGTGTTAGTACGGCAGTGCGTGCCCCCTTTGGGGGTGTGTGGTGTTGGGAACGTGCCGGGGCGTGGTTTGTGTGGGTTGTGTTTGGCGCACTGTTGGGTCCTGAGGCAACAGGACCTTTTTGCAGCAATGCAGGGGGACACAGTTCTGGTGTTTCTTTTGTTCCTGCTTCCGGTTCGTACCGGCATCCTGTGTGGGTGTTGGGGGTCTGGTTGACGGGGTTGTTGTTTGAGAACTACATAGTGGACGCGAGCATCTAGAACACGCATGGTGCCGGCTCTTCGGGGTTGGTGGGTGTGTGTTCTTACAGCAATTTCTTATGAATGAACCTGGCCCTTTGTGGTCGTGGTTCTCTCGAGTAAGTTTTTGATCTTGTGTGGTCAAGTTTTTAAGGGCACACGGTGGATGCCTTGGCATTAGGAGCCGAAGAAGGACGTAGGAATCTGCGATAAGCCTGGGGGAGTTGATAACCGAGCGTTGATCCCAGGATGTCCGAATGGGGAAACCCCGCACAACGCTGCAAGGTGATTGTGTGACCCGCATCTGAACACATAGGGTGCGTGGGGGGAACGCGGGGAAGTGAAACATCTCAGTACCCGCAGGAAGAGAAAACAAGAGTGATTCCGTTAGTAGTGGCGAGCGAACGCGGATCAGGCTAAACCGTTTCCATGTGTGATAGCCGGCGGGCGTTGCATGGGCGGGGTTGTGGGACTTTCCGTACTGGTTCTGCCGGACCGGTGGGGTGTGTAGTGCAGGCATAGGTGAACGGTCTTGAAAGGCCGGCCAGAGAGGGTGTGAGCCCCGTAACCGTAATGTTGTGTACCGCCTGGAGAGGATCCCAAGTAGCACGGGGCCCGAGAAATCCCGTGCGAATCTGTCAGGACCACCTGATAAGCCTAAATACTTCCTAATGACCGATAGCGGACCAGTACCGTGAGGGAAAGGTGAAAAGTACCCCGGGAGGGGAGTGAAACAGTACCTGAAACCGTGTGCTTACAATCCGTCGGAGCAGTCGTGAGTAATCACAAGTAACTGTGACGGCGTGCCTTTTGAAGAATGAGCCTGCGAGTTAGTGTTACGTCGCGAGGTTAACCCGTGTGGGGTAGCCGTAGCGAAAGCGAGTCTGAACAGGGCGAGTGTAGTGGCGTGATCTAGACCCGAAGCGGAGTGATCTACCCATGGCCAGGTTGAAGCGACGGTAAGACGTCGTGGAGGACCGAACCCACTTCAGTTGAAAATGGAGGGGATGAGCTGTGGGTAGGGGTGAAAGGCCAATCAAACTCCGTGATAGCTGGTTCTCCCCGAAATGCATTTAGGTGCAGCGTTGCGTGTTTCTTGCCGGAGGTAGAGCTACTGGATGGCCGATGGGCCCTACAAGGTTACTGACGTCAGCCAAACTCCGAATGCCGGTAAGTGAGAGCGCAGCAGTGAGACTGTGGGGGATAAGCTTCATAGTCGAGAGGGAAACAGCCCAGACCACCAACTAAGGCCCCTAAGCGTGTGCTAAGTGGGAAAGGATGTGGAGTTGCGAAGACAACCAGGAGGTTGGCTTAGAAGCAGCCATCCTTGAAAGAGTGCGTAATAGCTCACTGGTCAAGTGATTCCGCGCCGACAATGTAGCGGGGCTCAAGTACACCGCCGAAGTTGTGGATTTCACACAGTACCCTAGCCTTCGTGGTTCAGGGGTGTGGAGTGGTAGGGGAGCGTCGTGTGGGCAGTGAAGTCGCGGTGGAAACCAGCGGTGGAGCCTACACGAGTGAGAATGCAGGCATGAGTAGCGAAAGACGGGTGAGAAACCCGTCCGCCGAATGATCAAGGGTTCCAGGGTCAAGCTAATCTGCCCTGGGTAAGTCGGGACCTAAGGCGAGGCCGACAGGCGTAGTCGATGGACAACGGGTTGATATTCCCGTACCGGCGAAAAACCGCCCATGCCAAGCGGGGGATACTAACCGCCCGGAGCCTGCCCGCCCGCCCTTGTGGTGTGTGGGTTTTGGCCGAGCGCGGGACCTGATCCCGGGAGGTAAGCGTATTAACAGGTGTGACGCAGGAAGGTAGCCGGGCCGGGCGATGGTTGCCCCGGTCCAAGGATGTAGGGTCAGGGATAGGCAAATCCGTTCCTGTGTGTTTCGAGCACGATCCTGAGATCTGATGGGACTCCCGTTCGGGGGGATCCGGTGATCCTATGCTGCCTAGAAAAGCATCGACGCGAGGTTTTAGCCGCCCGTACCCCAAACCGACACAGGTGATCAGGTAGAGAATACCAAGGCGATCGAGAGAATTATGGTTAAGGAACTCGGCAAAATGCCCCCGTAACTTCGGGAGAAGGGGGGCCTGCCCCGTGATGGAGACTTGCTCTCCGTGAGCGGGTGTGGGCCGCAGAGACCAGGGGGAAGCGACTGTTTACTAAAAACACAGGTCCGTGCGAAGTCGCAAGACGATGTATACGGACTGACTCCTGCCCGGTGCTGGAAGGTTAAGAGGACCGGTTAGCCCCTTGCGGGCGAAGCTGAGAATTTAAGCCCCAGTAAACGGCGGTGGTAACTATAACCATCCTAAGGTAGCGAAATTCCTTGTCGGGTAAGTTCCGACCTGCACGAATGGAGTAACGACTTCCCCGCTGTCTCAACCATAAACTCGGCGAAATTGCAGTACGAGTAAAGATGCTCGTTACGCGCAGCAGGACGGAAAGACCCCGAGACCTTTACTATAGTTTGGTATTGGTGTTCGGAGTGGCTTGTGTAGGATAGGTGGGAGACGTTGAAGCCCGGACGCCAGTTCGGGTGGAGTCATCGTTGAAATACCACTCTGGTCACTTTGGACATCTAACTTCGGCCCGTGATCCGGGTCAGGGACAGTGCCTGATGGGTAGTTTAACTGGGGCGGTTGCCTCCTAAAAAGTAACGGAGGCGCCCAAAGGTTCCCTCAGCCTGGTTGGCAATCAGGTGTCGAGTGTAAGTGCACAAGGGAGCTTGACTGTGAGAGAGACATCTCAAGCAGGGACGAAAGTCGGGACTAGTGATCCGGCGGTACATTGTGGAATGGCCGTCGCTCAACGGATAAAAGGTACCTCGGGGATAACAGGCTGATCTTGCCCAAGAGTCCATATCGACGGCATGGTTTGGCACCTCGATGTCGGCTCGTCGCATCCTGGGGCTGGAGTAGGTCCCAAGGGTTGGGCTGTTCGCCCATTAAAGCGGTACGCGAGCTGGGTTTAGAACGTCGTGAGACAGTTCGGTCCCTATCCGCTGCGCGCGCAGGAAATTTGAGAAGGGCTGTCCTTAGTACGAGAGGACCGGGACGGACGAACCTCTGGTGTGTCAGTTGTACTGCCAAGTGCACCGCTGATTAGCTACGTTCGGATGGGATAACCGCTGAAAGCATCTAAGCGGGAAGCTCGCTTCAAGATGAGATTTCCATACACAATACGTGTGAGAGGCCCCCAGCCAGACCACTGGGTTGATAGGCCGGATGTGGAAGCGAGGACCAAAGACTCGTGAAGCTGACCGGTACTAATAGGCCAACAACTTACACCACACACAACACACTGCACGCGTCCACTATGTGGTTCCCGAACAACAACCGTTCCAGGAACCAACAACTAAATACACAACACCACAGTTGTAACCACACACAGTCTTCCCACCCCACACCACAAAACCGGTGCGCGGGACGGGTAACAAGGTTACGGCGGTCATAGCGTGGGGGAAACGCCCGGTCCCATTCCGAACCCGGAAGCTAAGACCCACAGCGCCGATGGTACTGCACCCGGGAGGGTGTGGGAGAGTAGGACACCGCCGGACAAACATTAACGGGAAGCCCCGACCACCACGGTCGGGGCTTCCCCACTTTAACCACACCTAACAACCGAACCAGGCGCCTGCCATCCCTGAACCCAAGACAAAGGCCTCCATCATCATGGAGGCCCTTCACTCGTTAACTGCCCCCAAATCATCGTAGTAGGAGCCCTCGGTAACACCACCCCAACCCAACGCCGCCCGCCCATTGCCGCACGCTCATAGGCGGACCTCACGCGGGAGTCCTCCGTGATATTTAGGAATGGACGACGAGCCCGGTGCCGCCGATGCCGAAACTGACGTTCGACCGTCCAGCACTTCATGTCGCAGCGGCCGCATTCGCCGGCAGTGGTGGGGCTTTGGATTGGTAGGTGTGGCCGGTGGGGGTGCTGATTTCGAGGTGATGTCGGCTGCCGGGGATTGTTTTTGCGTTGCGGCCGGGGTTTTCTTTGGTGTGGTTGCAGGCTTCGCAGAGCCCGGCGCCGTTTTCCAGGCTGGTGGGTCCGCCGTTGTGCCAGGGGATGGTGGCCCGCCATTCGTTCAGTTGTCCGGTTTCCAGGGCGGCCATGGTTCGGGGCATCTCGGACACGAGGGCGTTGGCGAGTCCGAGGAGGCGGGAACCGCGGTTGGGTGATTCCCGCCGGGCGAGGGCGATCTGCGCGCCGACCCCCTGACCGAGATCCGGGTTGGGGGCCCCGGTGGCGGTTTGTTCGCGGCGCTGGGCCAGGTCAAACGCTACCGCTGTCCGCGCCTGCAACGCCGCGATCGCTGATTTCGCGTCTTCCAGGCCCCGAATCTGATCGATCAACTCGTTGCTGTCCGCGCTGACCCGGAAAGAGCCCAGCACGGCCAGCAGCTCCTGAACCCCAGAGCCACCAGGCACAGGCACGCCCGAAACCTCAGTAGCCTCAGCCCGCTCCAGAACGCCGTCCATGGAAACTACTCTTCCAGCACGACCAATGTCACATCAGACCTACATGCGCCTATGTGGATAAAGCTGGAAAGTGCGGAAAGCCATGAGGGACCATGCGTCAGGTGCCCGTCGACGCGGGAGTGATTAGCCGCCCGTTGCCTTGGAAGCCTTTGCAGCCGCCTTGGCCGCTTGTTTGCTGGCGCGAACTTTGACCAAAGAGTCGGGGTCCACGATGTCGGCAACAGAGAGGTATGAGCCCTCTTCGCCGTAGTGCCCCGCTGCTTCCCGCCATCCATTGGCTTGAAGGGCCGCATTGCTTACCAAGCAGGGCCAGGAAGATTTTCGCTTTCTGCTCTCCGAATCCAGGCAAGGCCTTAAGCCGGCGCAGTACCTCAGCGCCGTCGGGATTGCCGCTGGTCCAGATTGCCGCAGCGTCTCCGTTCCAATCCTGCTGTACCGTTTCGGCCAGGGCTTGGACTCTGCCAGCCATGGAGCCTGGAAAACGATGCACGGCAGGGCGTTCCTTGAATACCTCCACGAAGCCTGCGGGGTCGTAGTCTGCGATCGTGCCAGGATCCAGTGACCCAAGGCGCGCACGGATCTTCTCTGGACCGGCAAATGCCGACTCCATGGTCACCTGTTGATCGAGCAACATTCCGGTCAGCAATGCGAAGGCATCGTCACTCAATAGCTGGTCGGCGGCGGCATCTCCTGTGATGTGCAGTTCCATGCGTCCCATCCTCCCACTAGTGCACACGGTCGTCATCGGAAGTGTTCACGTTAGCCAGGCTCATTGACGCGTGCGGGGTAGTGCTCGACGGCGGTGCTGGCGCGGGTTTTTGGGGGTGTGTTTTGGTGTGTTGGGGTGGATTTGCGTTGGGGGTGTGGGGCGTGTATTGTTTTCTGAGTCGCCGGGTGCGAAACGGAAAGCCGGAAGGTGTGTACGGTTCGGTAGGCGGCCAAAAATAACTCTTCTTTTCCAATGGCCCTGTTGGGTGTGCTGCTTTTGTGGTGCGCTGTCCGGGGTGATGTTTTGGAGGGTCTGTTGTTTGAGAACTCAATAGTGTGCCAAGTTTGTTGATGCCGATTGTTTTTTTGATTGGTTGAAATTATGGCCAGGCTGCTGCGCACCCCCGTGTGTGGTGGTTTGGTTTTCAGCTGGTTTCGAATTTTGTGCAGCCGTGTTCGCCGTTATTTCCGGTGGGTGTGGTTGTGTCTGTTTGATTTTTTGTTTTCAACGGAGAGTTTGATCCTGGCTCAGGATGAACGCTGGCGGCGTGCTTAACACATGCAAGTCGAACGATGATCCCTGGCTTGCTGGGGGGATTAGTGGCGAACGGGTGAGTAACACGTGAGTAACCTGCCCTTGACTCTGGGATAAGCCTGGGAAACTGGGTCTAATACCGGATATGACCATCTGGCGCATGTCATGGTGGTGGAAAGCTTTTGTGGTTTTGGATGGACTCGCGGCCTATCAGCTTGTTGGTGGGGTAATGGCCTACCAAGGCGACGACGGGTAGCCGGCCTGAGAGGGTGACCGGCCACACTGGGACTGAGACACGGCCCAGACTCCTACGGGAGGCAGCAGTGGGGAATATTGCACAATGGGCGAAAGCCTGATGCAGCGACGCCGCGTGAGGGATGACGGCCTTCGGGTTGTAAACCTCTTTCAGTAGGGAAGAAGCGAAAGTGACGGTACCTGCAGAAGAAGCGCCGGCTAACTACGTGCCAGCAGCCGCGGTAATACGTAGGGCGCAAGCGTTATCCGGAATTATTGGGCGTAAAGAGCTCGTAGGCGGTTTGTCGCGTCTGCTGTGAAAGACCGGGGCTCAACTCCGGTTCTGCAGTGGGTACGGGCAGACTAGAGTGCAGTAGGGGAGACTGGAATTCCTGGTGTAGCGGTGAAATGCGCAGATATCAGGAGGAACACCGATGGCGAAGGCAGGTCTCTGGGCTGTAACTGACGCTGAGGAGCGAAAGCATGGGGAGCGAACAGGATTAGATACCCTGGTAGTCCATGCCGTAAACGTTGGGCACTAGGTGTGGGGGACATTCCACGTTTTCCGCGCCGTAGCTAACGCATTAAGTGCCCCGCCTGGGGAGTACGGCCGCAAGGCTAAAACTCAAAGGAATTGACGGGGGGCCCCGCACAAGCGGCGGAGCATGCGGATTAATTCGATGCAACGCGAAGAACCTTACCAAGGCTTGACATGAACCGGAAAGACCTGGAAACAGGTGCCCCGCTTGCGGTCGGTTTACAGGTGGTGCATGGTTGTCGTCAGCTCGTGTCGTGAGATGTTGGGTTAAGTCCCGCAACGAGCGCAACCCTCGTTCTATGTTGCCAGCGCGTTATGGCGGGGACTCATAGGAGACTGCCGGGGTCAACTCGGAGGAAGGTGGGGACGACGTCAAATCATCATGCCCCTTATGTCTTGGGCTTCACGCATGCTACAATGGCCGGTACAAAGGGTTGCGATACTGTGAGGTGGAGCTAATCCCAAAAAGCCGGTCTCAGTTCGGATTGGGGTCTGCAACTCGACCCCATGAAGTCGGAGTCGCTAGTAATCGCAGATCAGCAACGCTGCGGTGAATACGTTCCCGGGCCTTGTACACACCGCCCGTCAAGTCACGAAAGTTGGTAACACCCGAAGCCGGTGGCCTAACCCTTGTGGGGGGAGCCGTCGAAGGTGGGACCGGCGATTGGGACTAAGTCGTAACAAGGTAGCCGTACCGGAAGGTGCGGCTGGATCACCTCCTTTCTAAGGAGCTGCTAACAACCGTGTCTGGTTCCCGTGCATGCGGGGGCTGGTGGTTGTCAGTGTTGCCCATTGCGCAGGCGTATGTTCTGCGGTGGGTGCTCATGGGTGGAATATCAACGAATCAAACGTTTGTTTGGCATGGCCTGACCGGTTGTGTCCTGGTGTTAGTACGGCAGTGCGTGCCCCCTTTGGGGGTGTGTGGTGTTGGGAACGTGCCGGGGCGTGGTTTGTGTGGGTTGTGTTTGGCGCACTGTTGGGTCCTGAGGCAACAGGACCTTTTTGCAGCAATGCAGGGGGACACAGTTCTGGTGTTTCTTTTGTTCCTGCTTCCGGTTCGTACCGGCATCCTGTGTGGGTGTTGGGGGTCTGGTTGACGGGGTTGTTGTTTGAGAACTACATAGTGGACGCGAGCATCTAGAACACGCATGGTGCCGGCTCTTCGGGGTTGGTGGGTGTGTGTTCTTACAGCAATTTCTTATGAATGAACCTGGCCCTTTGTGGTCGTGGTTCTCTCGAGTAAGTTTTTGATCTTGTGTGGTCAAGTTTTTAAGGGCACACGGTGGATGCCTTGGCATTAGGAGCCGAAGAAGGACGTAGGAATCTGCGATAAGCCTGGGGGAGTTGATAACCGAGCGTTGATCCCAGGATGTCCGAATGGGGAAACCCCGCACAACGCTGCAAGGTGATTGTGTGACCCGCATCTGAACACATAGGGTGCGTGGGGGGAACGCGGGGAAGTGAAACATCTCAGTACCCGCAGGAAGAGAAAACAAGAGTGATTCCGTTAGTAGTGGCGAGCGAACGCGGATCAGGCTAAACCGTTTCCATGTGTGATAGCCGGCGGGCGTTGCATGGGCGGGGTTGTGGGACTTTCCGTACTGGTTCTGCCGGACCGGTGGGGTGTGTAGTGCAGGCATAGGTGAACGGTCTTGAAAGGCCGGCCAGAGAGGGTGTGAGCCCCGTAACCGTAATGTTGTGTACCGCCTGGAGAGGATCCCAAGTAGCACGGGGCCCGAGAAATCCCGTGCGAATCTGTCAGGACCACCTGATAAGCCTAAATACTTCCTAATGACCGATAGCGGACCAGTACCGTGAGGGAAAGGTGAAAAGTACCCCGGGAGGGGAGTGAAACAGTACCTGAAACCGTGTGCTTACAATCCGTCGGAGCAGTCGTGAGTAATCACAAGTAACTGTGACGGCGTGCCTTTTGAAGAATGAGCCTGCGAGTTAGTGTTACGTCGCGAGGTTAACCCGTGTGGGGTAGCCGTAGCGAAAGCGAGTCTGAACAGGGCGAGTGTAGTGGCGTGATCTAGACCCGAAGCGGAGTGATCTACCCATGGCCAGGTTGAAGCGACGGTAAGACGTCGTGGAGGACCGAACCCACTTCAGTTGAAAATGGAGGGGATGAGCTGTGGGTAGGGGTGAAAGGCCAATCAAACTCCGTGATAGCTGGTTCTCCCCGAAATGCATTTAGGTGCAGCGTTGCGTGTTTCTTGCCGGAGGTAGAGCTACTGGATGGCCGATGGGCCCTACAAGGTTACTGACGTCAGCCAAACTCCGAATGCCGGTAAGTGAGAGCGCAGCAGTGAGACTGTGGGGGATAAGCTTCATAGTCGAGAGGGAAACAGCCCAGACCACCAACTAAGGCCCCTAAGCGTGTGCTAAGTGGGAAAGGATGTGGAGTTGCGAAGACAACCAGGAGGTTGGCTTAGAAGCAGCCATCCTTGAAAGAGTGCGTAATAGCTCACTGGTCAAGTGATTCCGCGCCGACAATGTAGCGGGGCTCAAGTACACCGCCGAAGTTGTGGATTTCACACGGTACCCTAGCCTTCGTGGTTCAGGGGTGTGGAGTGGTAGGGGAGCGTCGTGTGGGCAGTGAAGTCGCGGTGGAAACCAGCGGTGGAGCCTACACGAGTGAGAATGCAGGCATGAGTAGCGAAAGACGGGTGAGAAACCCGTCCGCCGAATGATCAAGGGTTCCAGGGTCAAGCTAATCTGCCCTGGGTAAGTCGGGACCTAAGGCGAGGCCGACAGGCGTAGTCGATGGACAACGGGTTGATATTCCCGTACCGGCGAAAAACCGCCCATGCCAAGCGGGGGATACTAACCGCCCGGAGCCTGCCCGCCCGCCCTTGTGGTGTGTGGGTTTTGGCCGAGCGCGGGACCTGATCCCGGGAGGTAAGCGTATTAACAGGTGTGACGCAGGAAGGTAGCCGGGCCGGGCGATGGTTGCCCCGGTCCAAGGATGTAGGGTCAGGGATAGGCAAATCCGTTCCTGTGTGTTTCGAGCACGATCCTGAGATCTGATGGGACTCCCGTTCGGGGGGATCCGGTGATCCTATGCTGCCTAGAAAAGCATCGACGCGAGGTTTTAGCCGCCCGTACCCCAAACCGACACAGGTGATCAGGTAGAGAATACCAAGGCGATCGAGAGAATTATGGTTAAGGAACTCGGCAAAATGCCCCCGTAACTTCGGGAGAAGGGGGGGCCTGCCCCGTGATGGAGACTTGCTCTCCGTGAGCGGGTGTGGGCCGCAGAGACCAGGGGGAAGCGACTGTTTACTAAAAACACAGGTCCGTGCGAAGTCGCAAGACGATGTATACGGACTGACTCCTGCCCGGTGCTGGAAGGTTAAGAGGACCGGTTAGCCCCTTGCGGGCGAAGCTGAGAATTTAAGCCCCAGTAAACGGCGGTGGTAACTATAACCATCCTAAGGTAGCGAAATTCCTTGTCGGGTAAGTTCCGACCTGCACGAATGGAGTAACGACTTCCCCGCTGTCTCAACCATAAACTCGGCGAAATTGCAGTACGAGTAAAGATGCTCGTTACGCGCAGCAGGACGGAAAGACCCCGAGACCTTTACTATAGTTTGGTATTGGTGTTCGGAGTGGCTTGTGTAGGATAGGTGGGAGACGTTGAAGCCCGGACGCCAGTTCGGGTGGAGTCATCGTTGAAATACCACTCTGGTCACTTTGGACATCTAACTTCGGCCCGTGATCCGGGTCAGGGACAGTGCCTGATGGGTAGTTTAACTGGGGCGGTTGCCTCCTAAAAAGTAACGGAGGCGCCCAAAGGTTCCCTCAGCCTGGTTGGCAATCAGGTGTCGAGTGTAAGTGCACAAGGGAGCTTGACTGTGAGAGAGACATCTCAAGCAGGGACGAAAGTCGGGACTAGTGATCCGGCGGTACATTGTGGAATGGCCGTCGCTCAACGGATAAAAGGTACCTCGGGGATAACAGGCTGATCTTGCCCAAGAGTCCATATCGACGGCATGGTTTGGCACCTCGATGTCGGCTCGTCGCATCCTGGGGCTGGAGTAGGTCCCAAGGGTTGGGCTGTTCGCCCATTAAAGCGGTACGCGAGCTGGGTTTAGAACGTCGTGAGACAGTTCGGTCCCTATCCGCTGCGCGCGCAGGAAATTTGAGAAGGGCTGTCCTTAGTACGAGAGGACCGGGACGGACGAACCTCTGGTGTGTCAGTTGTACTGCCAAGTGCACCGCTGATTAGCTACGTTCGGATGGGATAACCGCTGAAAGCATCTAAGCGGGAAGCTCGCTTCAAGATGAGATTTCCATACACAATACGTGTGAGAGGCCCCCAGCCAGACCACTGGGTTGATAGGCCGGATGTGGAAGCGAGGACCAAAGACTCGTGAAGCTGACCGGTACTAATAGGCCAACAACTTACACCACACACAACACACTGCACGCGTCCACTATGTGGTTCCCGAACAACAACCGTTCCAGGAACCAACAACTAAATACACAACACCACAGTTGTAACCACACAGTCTTCCCACCCCACACCACAAAACAGGTGCGCGGGACGGGTAACAAGGTTACGGCGGTCATAGCGTGGGGGAAACGCCCGGTCCCATTCCGAACCCGGAAGCTAAGACCCACAGCGCCGATGGTACTGCACCCGGGAGGGTGTGGGAGAGTAGGACACCGCCGGACACACATTAACGGGAAGCCCCGACCACCACGGTCGGGGCTTCCCCACTTTAACCACACAATTCACAGCCAGCGTGGGAACGCCCCCGCGGATGTGAAACTCCCTAGCCCGAGAAGAACCCAGACAATTCTGCGATCAGCTTGTCGGGCGCTTTGTTGGGGCCATCGTGCCCGAACCCGGGGAGGATGGTGTAGCTCGAGCCGGATAGGACGTCGTGGATCTGGCCGCACGCCACCCCGAAGTATGCGGGGCTTTTCTCGCCCACCACGATCAGCGTTTCAAGGGGCAGCTCCAGGAACGGCTCGGCGGGCATGTCCGCGGCTATCACAGCCTTGATTTCGCGGACTCCGCACGTCATCAGTTCCCGCATCTGCTTGCCCATGGGTGTTCCGGCGGTCAGCTTGGTGGCGAGCGTCAACATCGAGAGGGGCATGCGCGCGAAGGCCCCACCGGTCTCTACTCCCTTGATGAGTACGGCGAGGCCACGATCGTAGTCTCCTGCCGCCGTCGCGCGTTCATATTCCGGCGTCCAGTCGGCTTTGACGCTGTGGTTGACCGAGACGGCGGGATCGTAAACGGCGAGTCGCTCAACCGGTAAGGTGCGTGCCGCATGTAGTGCGACGGCGCCGCCGAAGCTGTGCCCGAATACGTCCGTGCTGGATGTGTGTTTCATGACTGAGTCAAGATCGCGGATGTCGGCTTCGAGCGTATAGTCCTCCGGCTGCGGAGAGGATTCACCGCGTCCACGGCGGTTAAAGGTATGGACGGGCCGGCCAAGGGACTCGCTCAGTTTCTGCGCGAAACGTGTGTAGTCGGTGGCCGTGACCATTGAGGCAGGCACCACCACGATACCGGAGCCTGCAGCTGCCAGGTCACCGCCCGTAGTCAGTACCTCGAGGTGTCCGCCGTCCTTTGTGGTGATGATCTCGCGCGTCATGTCTTGAGCCTAACCGAGCCACCTGAACGCAGGCAGCATGCCGGACGCTATGTGGATAACAATCAGCTTCTGAAGTAGTCCGAGATGTCCATCACGAGTTCGTTCACAGCGGCTGGAACGGAACCGTGGAAGCCCTTTGGCGATATCTCGAGGGTGCTTCCGGGAACAGCGGCGTGCAAACGCGCTGCGGTCACTTTGTAGTACTGCGGGCTCTTCTTGCCCACCATGAAGTGGGTGTTGGGAGGTAGGGCGGAGAAGTCACGCGGAGTTTCCGTGGCGTCGAAGGCAGCTTTGAGTTCGCCGACGCCGGATGGCATGAGTTCACGGAACATCTTGTTGACTTTGGTTCGCGAAACCACGGCCATGAGGCCCACGAGCAGGGGTTCAGGGACCCGGGCCAGAGCACTTCCGGGATGCATTCCCCGCCTCATGCGGGCCAGTGCAAGGTTGATATTGCCCTTGTTCACGGAGTCTTCGAAACCGGCCATCCAATCCGTATCCATGCTTCCGTCGATGTTCACGGCGGCGTCGTAAACGGCGAGCCTGTCCGGTTGGTGGTGCGTGCCGGCAAACGCCTGCGCAGCGTTGAGGGCCACCGACCCGCCCAGGCTGTGGCCGAGGATGTTCCTTGCATCGGTAGCATCCATGATGGTGCGCACGTCCGCAATTTCCGTGACCATGGAGTAGCTGTGTGGTTGATCGCTGGAGTTGCCGCGGCCCCTGCGATCGTAGACGTCCACGGCCCACTCATCGCCGAGGCCTTTCGCGAGGGCGATGGAAAAGGGCCGATAGATCAGGGCTGTGAGGAATGCGCCGCCGATCAGGACCACGCGGCGCTCCCCGGGTGCGTCTTCCGCGCCGTAGGTGTACAAGGCCAGCTTGCCGCCGTCGTGCGTTTTGATGGTGCGTTCCCTCACCGGCTTATCCTGGGACGCGCTGGCATCGGGGCGGTGCCTCCTGAAAGGAAGCGGGCGATTCGGGCTGCAAGCCTCCTGCCGGGGCGCAGGGGACCTTCATGGAACTGCAGGGGGACAACAGCGAAATCGATGGCTGGAACCGCTCCGGCAAGGGTGCGGCCGGTTTCTGCGAAGTAGGACGGACTCCAGCCGCCGCTAAGCATGAGTGTTGGAGTCTCGAGCGAGGTGAAATCGTGAAGATGCGCGTCGGCGTCGAGGACCGCGCGCATTTCGGCGACGGCGGTGGGCAACAGGGAGCGCATCTCCGAACCCAGCCGGGTCTGGGCTGAGAGGATGCTCAGCATCCGTAATGCCCCCATGGGCAGGTATGAGATGGGGCCGGCGGTTCCCAAACCCTGCACCAGATGGGCCCACGCGTGGTCCAGTTGGCCTGCGGTAACTGCGGCTTCCAATTCCGGACGCCACCGGCCATGGAGATTTCCTGATAACGAGACGGCAGCATCGTAGGTGACCAAGCGGCTGATCTCCGTGCTGCGAGCAGCCTGAAGGGCTACGAAACCGCCATAACTGTGCGCCACGACATCCTTTGAACCGGTACTGCGCATCACCGCCCGGAGGTCTGAGATCTCGGTGCCGGCGGAGTAGCCCGGCGGTTGTGGCGCCGAACGTCCGCGGCCCCGGCGGTTATAGCAATGGACAGGCCGTCCCAGCATGGTGCCCAAGGTCCGCGCGAAGGGCCAGTACAGGGAATCGGTCACCAAAGTCCCATGGACCACGACGATGCCGGACGGTTCCGCAGGTGCGTGCGAACCGGGAATCGAGGCTTCCGACGCCGGCCGGAAGGTGTGCACCTCAAGCTGCCCGCCGCCGTCGTCCGTTTCAACTGTCCACGTCTCCACAGCCCGAGTCTATGTCCCGGAAATAGAGGCCCGTAATCACCGGTAAACTTAAGGACTGTGACTTCCGCAAACACCCCAGCCCTGAACACCTCCGCAGAGCCCATCGATGCCAGCGAGCAGATGCGTATCCGGATGGACAAGCGCGCCAAGCTGATCGAACGTGGCACAGAGGCCTATCCTGTGGGCGTTGAGCGGACGCATTCGTTGAGCGAGATCCGCGAAAAGTATGCGCATCTGGAAGCCGACGAAACCACTGGTGACATCGTAGGCGTCACCGGCCGCGTCGTGTTCGTACGAAACACCGGCAAGCTCTGCTTTGCCACCCTCCAGGAAGGTGGCGTTGACGGCAAGGGCGTTCGTCTCCAGGCGATGCTGAGCCTGGCCAATGTGGGCGAGGAAGGGCTGGCCGATTGGAAAGCCCTGGTTGACCTTGGCGACCACGTGTTCATCAAGGGTGAAGTCATTTCCTCCCGCCGTGGTGAACTCTCCGTCATGGCCGATTCCTGGTCCATGGCCTCCAAGGCCCCTGCGCCCGCTCCCGGTCCTGCACGCCGAGCTTAACGAAGAAACCCGTGTTCGCCAGCGCTACGTGGACCTCATCGTCCGCGATGAAGCGCGCGAGATGGTCTACAAGCGTGCTGCCATCACGAGGTCTGTCCGCGACACCCTTGACCGCCACGGCTACGTCGAGGTGGAGACTCCCATCCTGCAGCTGGTCCACGGTGGTGCAACGGCCCGTCCGTTCGAGACGCACATGAACGCGTTCGATCAGAAGATGACCCTGCGCATCGCCACGGAACTCTTCCTCAAGCGCGCGGTAGTGGGTGGCATCGACCGTGTCTACGACATGGGCCGCGTGTTCCGCAACGAAGGCGTGGACTCCACGCACAGCCCCGAATTCACCACCCTTGAGTGCTACGAAGCCTGGGCTGACCAGTTCGTCATGGCCGAGCGCATGAAGGAAATCATCCTGAACGTCGCGGACGTGGTTGGCACCCGCACGATCCAGACGGATGCAGGCGAGATCAACCTCGACGGCGAATGGGCCTGGGTTGCGGTGTACCCGGGGCTTTCTGAAGCGGTTGGCGTTGAAGTCACTCCCGACACCACGGTGGATGAACTGCTGGCCATTGCTGCCAGGCACGAGATCAAGGTGGACCCGCAATGGGACGCGGAGAAGATCGTGGTTGAGCTCTTTGGCGAGATTGTGGAACCCACACTGCTGAACCCGACGTTCGTTTACAACTACCCTCCGTCCGCCCAACCGCTTGCGCGTCCGCATCGCGAAGACGGCCGGCTCATCGAGGCATGGGACCTGATTATCGGGGGCATGGAGCGTGGCACGGCCTTCTCCGAACTCATTGATCCCGTTATCCAGCGCGAACGGCTTACGGAGCAGTCACGCCGTTCTGCTGCCGGCGACGTAGAGGCCATGCAACTGGACGAAGACTTCCTTCGCGCCCTTGAATACGGTGCCCCACCCATGGGTGGTATCGGGCTCGGCATCGATCGCCTCGTCATGTTGTTCACTGGCGCAGGTATCCGCGAAACCATTCTGTTCCCTTTGCTGAAGCCTGAAGGACACTGATCATGGAATACATCGCAGTCCTGGCGCCATCGATCGTTGTTGGGTTGATCTTCTGGTTTGCCATGAAGTCGATCTTCAATGCGGACAAATCCGAGCGGCAGGCGGAAGCCCGGGCCCAAGCCGAGGCCAATTTGCGGAATTCCGGCCCTGAGGGTGAAGGCCCGGCAGCTAAATAGCCTGCAAATTGGGTGGCCTTAGCAGGAAACCCAAAAGTGCCTTTGACGTGCGTGCTTGGCGTGAACGATAATCAGGAATAGGAACCCTCAAATTTCTGATTATCCAACCCTCCAAAAGAGAGGCTACTCATGGCACAGAAAGTTAAAATCATCCTCGTCGATGACCTGGATGAAGGGTCAGCGGACGAAACTGTCCGTTTCGGGCTGGACGGCGTTAGCTACGAGATGGACTTGTCCACGGCTAACGCAGAATCTCTGCGCAAAGCACTGGAGCCCTACGTAGCCAAGGCCAGGAAGACCTCTTCGGGCCGTGCAACACGTGGCCGTGCGACTGCAACCCGAAACCAGGATTCGGCACAGATCCGTCAATGGGCTCGTGACAACGGTTACACCGTAAACAGCCGCGGACGTATTCAGGCTGAAATTCAGGAAGCGTACCAGAAGGCCAATTCCTGATTCACCCGCCTTCAATGCCCCGGCAGCTTCTGCCGGGGCATTGGCTTTTTAAGCCCATAGTTTGTTGTCAGGCCTTCCGGGGGGTGCCTGAACCGGGCCTTGGAATATTCCGTGAATCGTTCCGGGGCCCACGGTTGGCATTATGCGACCTTTTGGAACCGGTCAAAACGACTGGTCAAAGCCGCCTCGTCAAAGTGACAGGTCAAAGCGCCCTGCTCAAAACGACTGGTCAAAGCGCCCTGCTCAAAACGACTGGTCAAAGCGCCCTCGCCAATGCGCCTCGTCAGCGGGCGGCAGGCGTTCTCCGGCCAACCGCTGTCCTGGATGGCTGACCACGTCCTCCCCGAGGCCGGCACGGGCGTGGGACAGGCGTTCCGCCGGGCAGGCCTCGGTGCCGCGAAGGGGGTGCCGGGTTTATTCCACTGGGCGTCATGTTTCCCCTGTGGCGAACACGCTCCAAAAGTCGGGCTTCGGCACGTAGCATCAAAGTACGTCGTAGCTAGGAGTGTGGCGAAATGTTTGAGAGATTTACGGACCGTGCCCGTCGCGTGGTTGTCCTTGCCCAAGAAGAGGCACGGATGCTCAACCACAATTACATTGGTACCGAGCACATCCTCTTGGGTCTGATCCACGAGGGTGAAGGCGTTGCCGCAAAGGCGCTTGAATCCCTGAGCATTTCGCTCGATGGCGTCCGCGAACAGGTGCAGGAGATCATCGGCCAGGGCCAGCAGGCTCCGTCCGGGCACATCCCCTTCACCCCGCGCGCCAAGAAGGTGCTTGAGCTTTCGCTCCGCGAAGCACTGCAGCTCGGCCACAATTACATTGGTACCGAGCACATCCTGCTCGGCCTCATCCGCGAGGGCGAAGGCGTTGCTGCCCAGGTACTGGTCAAGCTTGGGGCGGACCTCAACAGGGTCCGCCAGCAGGTCATCCAGCTGCTTTCCGGCTACCAGGGCAAGGAAACCGCGGGTTCGGGTTCCAGCCAGGGCCAGCCGGAGGGAACCCCGGCAGGTTCGGTGGTTCTGGACCAGTTCGGACGCAACCTCACCCAGGCTGCCCGCGAGAACAAGCTCGATCCCGTGATCGGCCGCGAGCAGGAGATGGAACGCGTCATGCAGGTCCTCTCCCGCCGCACCAAGAACAACCCAGTGCTGATCGGTGAGCCCGGCGTCGGTAAGACGGCCGTCGTCGAGGGCCTTGCCCAGGCGATTGTCCGCGGCGACGTCCCGGAGACCATCAAGGACAAGCAGCTGTACACGCTGGACCTTGGTTCACTGGTTGCCGGCTCCCGTTACCGTGGTGACTTCGAAGAGCGCCTGAAGAAGGTCCTCAAGGAGATCCGCACGCGCGGCGACATCATCCTCTTCATTGACGAGATCCACACCCTCGTTGGTGCCGGTGCTGCTGAAGGCGCCATCGATGCTGCATCCATCCTGAAGCCGATGCTTGCCCGTGGTGAACTCCAGACAATTGGTGCCACCACGCTGGATGAGTACCGCAAGCACATTGAGAAGGACGCTGCCCTTGAGCGCCGCTTCCAGCCGATCCAGGTCAAGGAGCCTTCCGTCGCTCACGCGATCGAGATCCTCAAGGGCCTGCGGGACCGCTATGAGGCACACCACCGCGTAACGATTACCGACGGCGCCCTCGCCTCAGCCGCGCAGCTGGCCGAACGCTACATCTCGGACCGCTTCCTGCCGGACAAGGCGATCGACCTCATCGATGAAGCCGGTGCACGCCTGCGTATCCGCCGCATGACCGCTCCGCCGGAGCTCAAGGCCATGGACGAGCGCATTGCCGACGTCAAGATGGAGAAGGAATCCGCCATCGACGCCCAGGACTTTGAGGGTGCCGCTTCGCTGCGCGACAAAGAGCAGAAGCTCATTGCCGAACGTGCTGAGAAGGAACGCAACTGGAAGTCCGGCGGCATGGATGACATCTCCGAGGTTGATGAAGACCTGATCGCCGAGGTCCTCGCGAACTCCACCGGCATTCCCGTCTTCAAGCTCACCGAGGAAGAGTCTTCGCGCCTCCTCAAGATGGAAGACGAACTGCACAAGCGCGTCGTCGGCCAGGACGAGGCCATCAAGGCCCTGTCTCAGGCTATCCGCCGCACACGTGCAGGCCTGAAGGACCCCAAGCGTCCCGGTGGCTCGTTCATCTTCGCCGGGCCTACGGGTGTCGGCAAGACCGAGCTCGCCAAGGCCCTTGCCGAGTTCCTGTTCGGTGAAGAGGATGCCCTCATCACGCTGGACATGTCCGAGTACTCCGAGAAGCACACGGTTTCGCGTCTCTTCGGTGCACCTCCGGGCTATGTCGGCTACGAAGAAGGCGGCCAGCTGACCGAGAAGGTTCGTCGCCGTCCATTCTCCGTGGTCCTGTTCGACGAAGTTGAGAAGGCCCACGCGGACCTCTTCAACTCGCTCCTGCAGATCCTGGAAGATGGCCGATTGACCGACTCCCAGGGCCGCGTGGTGGACTTCAAGAACACCGTGATCATCATGACCACCAACCTGGGTACCCGCGATATCTCAAAGAGCGTCGCTACGGGCTTCCAGTCCGGCACGGATACCCAGACTGGCTACAACCGGATGCGCGCCCGGGTCACGGAGGAGCTCAAGCAGCACTTCCGCCCCGAGTTCCTCAACCGTGTTGACGACGTCGTGGTGTTCCCGCAGCTCACCCAGGACGAGATCATCGAGATCGTGGACATGTTCGTTACCCGGCTGGAGCGCCGCCTTAAGGACAAGGACATGGGCATCGAGCTCACCACGGCAGCAAAGGTTCTTCTGGCCACCCGTGGCTACGATCCCGCAATGGGTGCCCGGCCGCTGCGCCGCACTATCCAGCGCGAGATCGAGGACCAGCTCTCCGAGAAGATCCTCTTCGGCGAATTGCACTCCGGTGACATCGTTGTGGTGGATGTGGACGGCGAAGGTGACGACGCCAAGTTCACGTTTGCAGGCAACGCCAAGCCGCGGATCCCGGAAATCGCTCCTACCGCATAAGGCGTACGGAACGTAAGCCAACTGCCCCGTCCATTCCGAAAGGAGTGGGCGGGGCATTTGTGTTGGCGCCCCGAGTGCGTTGGTCCCCGGAGTTTTGGGTGCCGGTGTGCCCTTAGGGTGGCTATGGAGAGTCAAGAACTGCAATGGAGGGGTGCATGCGAGTATTGATGATTAGTCCGGGGACGCGCGGAGATGTCGCCCCCATGGCAGGGCTCGGCAGTCGTCTGCAAAAGCTGGGCTACGAGGTGTCCATCGCTGCCAACCCCGCGTACGCGCACCTCGTGGTCAGGTCCGGGTGTGAGTATCGTCCTCTTCCCGGCGACCTTGCCAGGATCATCAAGCGTGCTACACCGGGTGGAGCAAAGTCGTCCGGCGGCATGCTCACCACCTGGCGGGAGCTGAGCGAGTACATGGATCAAGCGGCCACCGGGACCCTGGCTGCGGTTGAGGCGGGTGCGGACGTCATCCTGGCTAATTCCGTGGCGCCATATGCCTACGACGTCGCTGAAGCGGTTGGAATTCCAGCGGTGGGCGCGCATCTGCAGCCGGTGGAACCCAGCGCAGACTACCCTCCTGTGCTGCTGGGGTCCGCCCGGAACCTGGGCGGGCTGGGCAACCGGATTATTGGCGAGCGGGTCCTGGCCGGACCTGCCCCCTATGATGCCCCGAGTGCAAGGCTTCGCCACGAGTTGGGGCCTGCCGAAGCTGTCACGCCAAGCTGCCGAGCGACGTCGAGCCAGGGCGAGCAGCACGGTCCTCCATGGGATCAGCCCCACAGTTCTACCGCGACCGGCGGACTGGCGCGCTGGGTTGGTCATGGCGGGGTACTGGTGGCCGGCGCCCGAGCCGGAATGGAGTCCGTCCGCGGAACTGGAGGACTTTCTGTCCGCAGGGCCACCGCCGGTGTTCGTCGGGTTTGGAAGCAGCGCTGCGCTGGAGGCCGGTTTCGTTCTTGAGGCCATTAGGCGGGCAGGCGTCAGGGCGGTGCTGCAGGGTGCGGGGGACCTCTTGGACGATGATGCGATCGGCATCGGTGCGGTCCCGCACGAATGGTTGTTTCCGAGGATGGCGGCAGTCGCGCACCATGCGGGCTCCGGCACCACCGCTGCCGGCCTCCGCGCTGGTGTCCCCACGGTCTGCGTCCCGGTGTATACGGACCAACCGCTGTGGGCTGCCCGGGTTGCTGCCCTCGGCGCAGGGCCCCGGCCGGTTCCCTACAAGGGGCTCACCGTTGAGCGATTGGCGTACGCCATGCGGGAAGCTGTCAGCACCCCGTCCTACGCAGCCCGGGCAAAAATCCTCGCAGCGCGGATCGGGAACGAAGACGGGACCTCCGCCGTGCTGCAGACGCTCCGCAACCTCCCAACTGGGTCGCAGTTAAGCGCGTTATGAGCCCCCATAACGCGCTTAAATGCGACCCAGTTGGGAGCGGCGGGCGAATATCTGAAAGTAGTGTTTCACTAAGAGTGAACTACCCTGTGATCCGCGACACAATGCGTGTTGAATCGGAGCATGGATTCGACTGACACCCCAAGCCCAGGCACGGCGCCTGAAACTCCATTCCACGACATCGATCACTACCTCTCCATCCCCCGGGTCAGTGGTCTCACGCTCAGCCCGGACGGCAAGCGCCTGGTCACCACCGTTTCAACCCTCAATGGCAAAGGCACTGAGTTCGTCACCGCATTATGGGAGATAGACCCCACCGGTCAGGGCCATGCCCGTCGGATCACCCGGAGTGCCAAGGGTGAGGCCGGTGCCGCCTTCGCCGCGAACGGCGACCTCTACTTCACGTCCTCCCGCCCCGACCCCGAGAGCGCAGATCCCGACGCCGATCCGGTGAACGCATTGTGGTTGCTCCCCGCCGATGGCGGCGAGGCCCGGGTTGTGCACTCGCGCGCCGGCGGGATCAGTTCCGTCATGGCCGCAAAGAATGCGGATGCCATATTCGTCAACGCCGAGGTTTTGGCAGGCTCCAGCAATGAGGAGAACGACGAGGAGCGCCGCAAGGCCCGCAAAGACAACAAAGTGTCCGCCATCCTGCACAGTGGCTACCCGATCCGCTATTGGGACGCCGACCTGGGTCCTGCCGAACCGCGTTTGTTCGCCGTGGAGCCGGGCGAGGCGAAGGAGCACGGCAAGCCAACAACCATTGACGCGCCAACGCCGCTCAAACTGAGGAACCTGACGCCCGGCGTCGGAGGCTCGCTGCGGGAAGCCAAAACTGTGGTGAGTCCGGACGGCAAGACTATTTACACGAGCCTCACGAAAGCCCTCGCCAAGGCCAACAGCCGTGAGGTGCTGGCCGCCGTCGACGTCGCCACAGGAACCGTCAAGGTGCTTCTGGACCGCGAGGGAATGAGCTACTTCCCTGGTCCCGTCAGCCAGGACAACCGCACGCTGGTAGTGGAGAGTGAGAGTGACACCACGCCCACGCAGGCGCCGCAGGTCAAGCTGCACCTGCTGGACGTATCAGGCAGCGAAACGACTGACCTGGAGCCGCTCGCGCACCAATGGGACCGCTGGGCAACTGCCTTGGCGTGGCTCCCGCAAGGCGATGCCATCCTGGTGAAAGCGGACGACGACGGCGCGTCGCCGCTTTTCCGGATCGACGTCGCCGACGGGCGGGTCACACGGGTGACGAAAGACGCTGCAGCGTATTCCGACGTCGTGGTTTCGCCGGACGGAACCACAGCCTACGCGCTGCGGAGTTCCTACGGGTTTCCCCCTGAAGCTGTACGGATCGACCTCGCTTCCGGAGAAGTGGTGAGGTTGCAGGCACCCGCGGAACGGCCAAGGTACAAGGGGCGCCTCGAACGCGTGGAAACGACGGCGGAGGATGGCTCCCGCGTGCCAGCGTACCTGGCGCTCCCTGAAGGGGCTTCCGATGATAACCCGGCTCCCCTCCTGCTGTGGATCCACGGTGGACCGCTGGGCTCATGGAACGCCTGGACCTGGCGTTGGAATCCCTGGCTGCTGGTCGCAAAGGGCTACGCCGTGCTGCTGCCTGACCCTGCGCTGTCCACGGGTTATGGCCAGGAATTCATCCAGCGCGGCTGGGGCGAATGGGGCAAGAAGCCCTTCTCGGACCTCATGGCCATCACCGACGCCGTAGTTGAGCGGGCGGACATCGACGGGTCAAGGACTGCGGCGATGGGCGGGTCCTTCGGAGGCTACATGGCAAACTGGGTTGCCGGCCAGACCGACCGTTTCAAGGCCATCGTGACCCACGCGAGTTTGTGGGCCCTGGACCAGTTCGGCCCCACCACCGACGCCGCACAATACTGGCTGAAGGAAATGACGGTGGAGATGGCGATGGAGAACTCGCCACACCTCAACGTGCGCAACATCAAGACGCCAATGCTCGTGATCCACGGAGACAAGGATTATCGCGTCCCGATCGGCGAGGGCTTGCGGCTTTGGTACGAACTGCTGTCCTCGTCGCAGTTGCCCTCGGACGACAACGGCCAGAGCCCGCACCGGTTCCTCTACTTCCCCGACGAAAACCACTGGGTACTGCAGCCGCAGCACGCGAAGGTTTGGTACGGAGTCGTGGAGCACTTCCTGGCAAAGCAGGTGCTGGGCGAGGACGTGGCGCTGCCGGAGGAGTTGGGGATCTAGAGACCGGAACGGGCGGCGGCGGATCAGCCTGCGGACATACGGCTAATTCCGGCGGCGTAGGCGTCGAGGACTTCGAATATCCCGCGGTGCTGCCACACGCGGTTGCGGCCGCGGCCTGACGCTTCCGTCAGTACGCCGCGGTCCGTCAGGGCATCGAGTGCGCGCAACGCCGCCATCTCGCCAAGTCCGAGCTCGGTCACAAGGTACTTCGTGTTCACTGCAGGCTGGCCGATCAGTGCGGGCAACACCCGCCAGGCCGCCGCGTCCGCGCGCAGTCCCGTCATCTTCGCGCGGGACTCCTCGAGTTGTGCGACAAGGTCGTCGACCAGCCGCGACCCCGTAGTTGCGGCGATCCGGCTCGCCATGGCGAACTCGCGGACGATCAGGCCGGCATCGCCCTCCCGAAATGCGCCCAGTGCTGCGAAGTAGCGTGCGGTATCCACCAGGAGGCCCGCGGAGATCGGCACGGCGGTTGAGTCCACCAGGCCCTTGTTACGGAGAACCGACTGCGCCAGTGCGCGCCCTGTGCGGCCGTTCCCGTCCGGGAAGGGGTGGATCGTTTCGAACTGGGCATGGCTGATCGCCACTTGGACGAGTATGGAGACATCATGGCGATCGATGAACTTAACCAGGTCCGTGATCGCGCCGGGAATGCGGTCGTGGTGCGGAGCGACGAACTCGGCCACCCGTGGCCCTGCCTGACCCGGGCCGATCCATACCTGCTCGTCCCGGAAACGGCCGGCGCCGGCAGGATCGAAGCCGCGCTGGTGGAGCATCAGTGCCTTGTGCATTGCGAGGATGGACTCCTCGCTGATGTCGTCGGCCAGTTGGAGGGCCGCCTCCATGGCTCGAACGTTGCCGATGACGGTGAGGGCGTTGGATTTGCCGCCCTCGTCGATCTCGGCAAGAGCGAGCTGCTTGGCGGACGTCGTCAACTGTTCTATCTGCGAGCTGGAGGCAGACTCCGTGCGCAGCAGGATCGCCGTCATTGGCCCGAGCGCGGGATTCTCTCTACCAAGGAGCCGCTGCGCGTGCTTGTCGAACCCGACCAGCTGTCGAGTGGCGTCCTCGATATCGGCGGAATCTTCGCTGGAGATGATGGGAGTCCAGTCGGCTATCGGCGCCGTGACGGCAGCCTGGTAAGGACCGGTTTGGCGCTCCACCTCCGCGCGGGAGTACATCTCCGGCGCTCGCGGCTTCCAGTCGAAGGTCTCGAAGGAGACCGGATCGACCGGAATACCAACGCGCGGATGTGTTGCCATGCACCCAGCTTACCAACACTTATCAAACTAAGTGTTGGTAAGGGCTTCCAGTCCACCAGATAGGCCTCCTGAAGCGTGGCCACGACAGCCCTTTGCCAACAGATGGACCCATAAATGTTGGTAACCCCCTCCTTCTCGGTCACGAATCCGCGGCCAGGTCCCACGTGGCTAGGATGGGGGAGTGAATTCGACCTTTAGCCTTCGTCCTGCCCGCACCAGTGATGTGGCGGCGATTAAGAGGCTGGTCGCGCCCTTGGCGGAGCAGCGGATTTTGATGGCCAAGGAAACCGTGGCGTACTACGAGAGCCTCCAGGAATTCCGGATTGCCGAATCCCAGGATGGCGACGTGATTGGCTGCGGCGCCCTGCACGTTATGTGGGAAGACCTGGCCGAGATTCGTACCCTCGCGGCTGCGGACGCGTGGCGGGGGCGCGGTGTGGGGCATGTGCTGGTGGAGGATCTCCTTGAAAAGGCCAAGGAGCTTGGCGTTAGCCGCGTCTTCTGCCTGACGTTTGAGGTGGACTTCTTCAAGCGCCATGGCTTCGAGGTCATGGAGGACCAGTCGGCCGTGGATCCGCAGGTGTACTCGGAGCTGCTGCGCTCGCATGACGAAGGCGTGGCGGAATTCCTGGATCTGGCCCGCGTAAAGCCCAACACCCTGGGCAATACACGCATGATCAAGCACCTCTGAGAACCCACAACAAGACCCGACTGGTGCGGGGTTCAACCCTGCCCGGATTATGCGTGATTTAAACCCCTTCTCTTATCTAAAGTTGATGGATAAACTGATCGAGGCTTGCTGGGGAGCTTCCGCCATTCGGTCAATCGAGAGAAGATCATGCAGTCCCACGCGTCCTTTTCAGGTAATGCAAGCATTTCAGAACTCCAACTCAGCGTGCGCGGTCCCGTGTTCACGCCTGCCGATCCCGGCTTCCAATCCGAGGTAGCGGCCTTCAATCTCTCCACTGAACACAAGCCGGATCTTGCCTTCGGCGCCCTCGACGCAGAGGACGTTTCGGCGGCTATCAGATGGGCTGCGGAACGGGGAATGCCCGTAGCCGTCCAGTCCACCGGGCATGGTGCAACAAACGCGATAGAAGGCGGGATGCTCATCAGTACCCGCCGCATGCTGGAACTCAGCATCGACCCCCTTGAGAAGACTGCCAGGGTGGGTGCCGGTGTTCGATGGAAGGCTGTGGTTGAGCTTGCTGCAACCTTCGGTTTGATGGGCCTCTGTGGTTCAACCACTGACGTCGGCGTGGTGGGATACACCTTGGGCGGTGGCCTGCCCATCCTGGGCCGTAAGTACGGCTTCGCCTCGGATCATGTCATCGCTTTCGAGCTGGTCACATCGGATGGCACCCAGCTACGGGTTACCAAGGACGAGAATCCTGAGCTGTTCTTCCTCCTGCGAGGCGGCAAGGGCAACCTGGGCATTGTGACGGCCATGGAATTCCACCTCTTCCCAGCCGCCGATCTCTACGCAGGCGGTGTGTACTTCGACGGCGGGCACGCCCCGGAAGTCCTGGAGGCGTTTAGGGAGTGGGTGCCATCGCTGCCGGCGGAGGCATCGGCGTCATTGGCGTTTTTGCGTCTCCCGGAGATGGAAATGATTCCGGAGCCGTTGAGGGGAAAGTTTGTGATCCACCTCCGCTACGCCTACCAGGGTGACCTGGCTGCTGCGGCGGAGCTGCTGGAGCCCATGCGCCGAAGCGCGCCGTTCATGATGGACGCCACCGGCCCTTTGGAAGCAAGCCAGTTCGACACAGTCCACCAGGATCCGGACCAGCCAGTCCCCGTTCGCGAGCGTGGCTTCCTGCTTGACCGTTTGGACGAGGAGGCGTCCGAGGCAATTCTGCGGCACTTCGGTCCGGGCGTTGAGAGTCCGGTGTTGCTGGCCGAACTACGACTGCTGGGCGGCGCCCTTGCCAAGAGCTCGGAGGGCGAGGATATTGTGGGCGGCCGTGACGCGGCGTTCAGCTTCTACATGGTTGCCATTGCCGCGCCTCCTGTTGTCGGGGTGCTGCCGGCAGTTTTCGATGCCGTGCACGCAGACCTTCGTCCGGCTGCCAATGCAGGCACATTTGTAAACCTCCATGGGCACTTTGTGGATGCCGAGGACAGGGAGCGGGCATGGGGTCCCAGCGCACGGGAGCGGCTGAAGAAGGCGAAGGCGGAACTGGATCCGAAGAACATGTTCAGCTTTGGGCACGTAGTCGGGCTTCCCGTCGCGGAGCAGCCGGTGGTTATGGATCAGGCCGTGCTGCTCGACGACGTCGTCACGGCCGGCGGCGACGCCGTACTGAACAGTTGAGGGGGCGGACCGTGCAAGATCGTGTCACGTTTCCGGACTTTTCAGCTTTCCAGATAGACATCCCCCACGGCTCCTGGCCGAATGAATCCTTCTGGCCGGGGACAGCCCATTCCAACCCGGACCTGTACTCGGCATTTTGGCTCGATTTCCACGCCCGGGGCGAGGCGGAGATCAGTCCTCCATCCACCAGCGCGGAGCCTGGGCATCACCCGGATCAAGCATGACATTCCGGCAGGGACGGGCCTTTGGTGCCGTCCCTGCCTGTCTTTTAATGGGTGTCGGCTAACAGGTGTGGGCGTCCTCGCGCCGCCGAGGCCTACCGTGTGCCCGGGCGCCGGTAGTAGGGTCAGAGCACCAGCCACAGCACGCCCAGGAGCATCCCATGAAAAAGCTCATCAATGATCCACGCGCCGTGGTGGACGAGTCCGTCGAGGGGTTCGGCATGGCCCATGCCGACATCGTGGACGTCCATCCCGAGCCCAAGTACGTCATCCGGAAAGGTGCACCTGTTGCGGGCAAGGTTGCCCTAGTATCCGGCGGGGGCAGCGGCCATGAGCCGCTGCACGCTGGTTTCGTGGGCCTCGGCATGCTCGACGCCGCGGTGCCCGGTGCCGTCTTTACCTCGCCCACGCCCGACCAGATCATACCGGCGACCGTCGCCGTGGACTCGGGTGCCGGCGTCGTGCATATCGTCAAGAACTACACCGGGGACGTCCTGAACTTTGAGACTGCCGCAGAGATGGCACAGGTAGAGGGCGTGCACGTGCGTTCGGTGCTGGTCAACGACGACGTCGCCGTGGAGGACTCGCTGTATACGGCGGGCCGCCGTGGAGTGGGCGGGACGGTCCTCGTGGAGAAGATTGCCGGTGCCGCCGCTGAACGCGGAGACGGTCTTGAAGCCGTCGCCGCCATCGCGGAGCGGGTCGCTGCCAACGTGAGGACCATGGGAGTGGCGCTTTCCGGCTGCACGGTTCCGCACGCGGGTACGCCGAGCTTCGAGCTGGCGGAGGACGAGATCGAGATCGGCATCGGTATCCATGGCGAGCCTGGACGCCACAGGATCGCCATGGAAAGCGCCGACGCGATCACCGACCGTCTCTTGGAACCCGTGCTTGAGGATCTCGCCATCTCGTCCGGGGACAGGGTGCTGCTGTTCGTCAACGGCATGGGCGGCACGCCGCAGAGCGAGCTCTACATCGTCTACCGAAGGGCCGCCCAGGTGCTCGCGGAGCGCGGGGCATCCGTGGAACGCTCACTCGTGGGGAACTACGTGACTTCACTTGAAATGCAGGGGTGCTCGGTGTCCGTGCTGCGCCTCGACGACGAACTGGTGCAGTTGTGGGATGCTCCCGTCCACACCGCTGCCCTCCGTTGGGGAGCGTGAGCATGGGCCTGGGCGTTGATTGGGCAGTGGACTGGCTGAAGCTTTCGGCGAAGGCTATGGCAGAACACCGAACGGAATTGATTGAACTGGACCGCGCAATCGGCGACTCCGACCATGGCGAGAACATGGACCGTGGATTCCAGGCCGTCCTGCAGAAGCTGGATGAGACGCCGCCGGAAACTGCGGGAGCTGCCCTCAAAGCGGCGGCGATGGCCTTGATGTCCAAGGTGGGCGGAGCTGCGGGGCCTCTGTATGGGACGGCATATCTGCGGGCGGCCACATCGCTCGGCGATTCCACTAACATCGACGCCGATGCTTTGGCTTCCGCGCTCGCGGCTGCCCGCGACGGAGTGGTGGCGCGCGGCAAAGCCGAAACAGGGGACAAGACCATGGTTGACGCGTGGACGCCCGCAGTTGAGGCAGCCAAGAACGCGGCGTCCGATGGCGGCGATGTACTCGCCGTCCTGCAGGCTGCTGCCGAGGCGGCCGAAGTGGGGGCCGTGGCCACTGATCCGTTGGTGGCCCGCAAGGGCCGCGCAAGTTACCTCGGGGAGCGGAGCGCGGGGCATCGTGATCCAGGAGCGGCCTCAACGGCGTTGCTATTGCGCGCCGCGGCAGCAGCAGCGGCCGGCTCCGCAGGAAACACGGGAACCGACGCCGTATGACGGTTGGGATTGTGGTTGTCTCCCACAGCAGCAAGATCGCTGAGGGCGCTGTGGAACTCGCCGCCCAGATGGCGCCCGACGTCGAACTCGTCGCCGCCGGGGGCACCGACGACGAACGCATTGGCACCAGCCTCGAGAAGGTGCTTGCCGCCGTCGAGCAGTCACTGGTTGATGCCGGAGGAGAGGGCGTGGTGGTGCTGACGGATCTGGGCTCGGCAGTAATGACAGCTGAGTCTGCGATCGAGTTCGCCAGCGACCCCGACGCTATCCTGCTCGCCGACGCGCCTTTGGTTGAAGGGCTTGTGGCCGCGGCAGTCGCGGCGCAGGGCGGGGCGGGCGCTGAAGACGTGCGTAAGGCTGCCGAAGCGGTGGGATTCCGGGCTTCTGCCGGCACGGAAGCGCCGGACAGTCTTTCAGAGTCCCGGGAACCGGATGCTGCAGGCGACTTCGAGCTCATTAATCCCATGGGCATCCACGCGCGGCCTGCGGCCAAGATAGCCGGTGGACTGTCCGGCCTTGACGCCGAGGTGACAATCAACGACGTCGACGGAACGTCCATGATGGCGCTCATGGCGCTCGCCGCCGGCCAGGGTGCAACCCTGCGAGTGGAGGCCCGTGGCAAGGACGCCGCAAAGGCAGTTCAGTATGTTGGGCGGTTGGTGGGCGAAGGTTTCGGGGAGATCTGACCCGCCTTCGTCAGGAGCAAATATTGCTAAGTACACTGATTAGTGATGTTGTAGAGGTACAGGTTCACTACAAGGAAGAGGTGCGGGCATGGGTGCTGACGACAAGATGGAGAACGCTGGCGAGAAGATCGCAGGCAAGGCCAAGGAAGCCGCCGGAAAGCTCACTGACAACGAGCGCCTGGAAGCCGAAGGCAAGGGCGAGCAGGTCAAGAGCGACCTCAAAGGTGCCGGCGAAAAGGTAAAGGACGCTTTCAAGCACGACTAGGAATTCGGGCAGGGCCGTTGCGGTTGCAGCGGCCCTGCCTTCCTTTGTGTTTGGCAGGGCAAACCCCGCACGATCAGATGGAGGATTCTTTCGTGAATTTGCTGGTGAAATTGTTCGGCCTGGCAGTCAGCCTTGGAGCTGGAGTGCTGGCAAACAAGACACTTGAAGGACTCTGGGAGAAAAAGACAGGCAAACCTGCCCCCAAGGACGGAACCAATCTGAACGATTCCTTGCCGGGAGTGCTCATGTTCGCTGTGGTTTCCGCGGGCGTTGGCGCCGTAGTTCACGTTCTTACCCAAAGGGGCACCAAGAGTGCGCTGGCCCGAATGAAGAAAACGGCAGACGAGGTTTAGCAAAATGGCAATAGCCCGATACCCGAGTGTTGTTATCGATTGTCCGGATGCGCCCGCCCTTGCCGCCTTTTACGGCGAACTGCTGGGCTGGGAGGTCAAAGGCGAAACTGATTGGTTTGAGATCCGTCCCAGCGATGGGAACAACTGCATTGCTTTCCAACAGGTCCAGTCGTATCACGCACCGGAATGGCCGGGGCAAACGGTACCCCAGCAGATGCACCTTGATCTGATGGTGGAAGATCTGGACAAGGGTGAGGAAGTGGCTCTTTCGTTGGGGGCAAGCAAGGCGGAGCACCAGCCAGGGACCACCTTCAGGGTGTTCCTTGACCCGGCCGGACATCCGTTCTGCCTGTGCGTCTCCTAACCTGCCTGTGCCTCTCTAACCCTGCTGGGCCGCCCACTCCTCGACTCGACGGTTGCTCTCCTCTTCGGAGAGATCTTCCACTCGCGTCATGATGGACCAGCGGACTCCGAACGGATCGCGGATGCTGGCATATCGGTCCCCTGAAACGAACGTGGTCAGTGGTTCGCGGATGAGGGCGCCGGCTTGTTCCGCCCGTTGCACGAGTGCGTCTGCGTCCGGGCAGTAAAAGCCCAGGGAATAGCAGTCATCATCGCCGTCGGGCGCCGGGACCAAGTGGTATTCCGGGTTGGGTTCCCCTAGTTGAAGGTGGCCGTTTCCGAGGTCGAGTTCGGCATGGACCACAACGCCGCCCATCTCCGTGACGCCAACAACACGTGCGCCGAAAACGTCCGTATAGAACGTGATCGCATCTTTGGCATTGGGTACGGCAAGGAACGGCGTGAGGCTGGTCAGCCCGTTGGGGACTCCGTGGGTGGTGTACTTTCCATGGGCGGCCATGGTTGGCTCAGTGCTTGTAGTATCTGTCATGAACTTGACGCTACGGGCCGGGCTGTCCCCGGCGCTTGGAGATTCGCGACAGACTTTGTTGGGGAGGAGGCTCGTGGACAGTTCCTTCAAGGGCATTCTGTACCCGGCACGGCTTCCCACTTTCAACCGTTTGGCGGCACCGGAGTCTGTTGCGGAGCTGGTCCAATGGTTCTGGATTCCTGAATGGGACATCGAGCCAGGCCGCATGTCCCGTCAACACCTGATCGCCTACCCCGCGTCCAATCTCGTTGTGCAGTTGGATGACGTGGTCTTCTCGGGTCCCACAACCCGGGCCGCTTACCGCGACTTAAATGGCCGCGGCTGGGCAGTTGGAGCGCTGATGCGGCCGGCCGCTGTTCCGGTGTTCACCGACGATCCGGGCAGCTTGCGCGATGCCGAGGTGGTGTTGCCGTTTGAGGACCTTCACCGTTCTGTCGTACGGGCCATGAACGCTCCCGACGGCGGTGCCCGCCGCGGGCTGGCAGTGGACGCCTTTGCGTCGTGGCTGGGTGCCCTGAACGACTTCCCTTCCGAAGAGGCCTTACTGGCGAACCGGATGATGGACATTATTGGGGCCGACCCGGACGTGACACGGATTGAGGACGTGGCGGCCCGGCTCGCTGTCTCGGGGCGGACGCTCCAGCGAATTGCCAGGAAATACATCGGACTCAGCCCGTCGGCGCTCATACGTCGACGTCGACTGCAGGATGCCGCGGAGAGGGCACGTCTGGACCCTTCCGCTGATCTTGCGGGCATCGCGGCCGAACTTGGCTATGCCGATCACGCACATTTGACGAACGACTTCCAGAAGTACTGGGGTTCACCCCGAGCACCTATCGGCGTGTGGTTGGCGGTTAGTCGTCGGCCGATCCCGGCTCGCTCAAATGCCGGTTGAACTCCGCCCCCGCGGCGTCCGGCATGACGTTGCTGCCGAGCCCCATGATGCGGGACTTCAAGGAGCCGCCCAGCACGTTTCCCTCACCTTTCATCATCGCTTTGAAGCCTTGCACGGCTACCTGCGCCGGATCGTCCTTCTCCTCGGCTCCTACCTTCGTGTCCAACAGCTCTGCCCGCTCAAAGAACGGTGTCTCAGTCGGCCCCGGCAGCAGGGTGGTGACCGTGACCCCTGTGTCCCGCAATTCGTTCCTCAGTGCCTGCCCAAAGGACTGCACGAAGGCTTTTGACGCGCCATAGACTGCCTGGAACGGAGCCGGCCCCCGCGCAATGACTGAGGAGGTGAACAATATTCTTCCTTGACCACGTTGCACCATGTCCACCGCGATCCATTTGGCGAGGGCGACCGTTGAGGTCACGTTCAGATCGATAATCCTGATTTCCTGCTCGAGGTCCGTTTCCACAAACGGCCCTCCTACGCCGATGCCGGCGTTGAGGGCAGCGGCGTCAAGCGATCTTCCCAGCGCTGCGACTGCGGTCCGCAGCTGCTCCACGCCCTGCCTGCTGGCGAGGTCGATCTGTTCCGCCGTCACGGCGCCGCCGAGATTTGCCAGGCGTTGGGCCGCCTCATGGATCCCGTCATTTTCGGCGACGATGATCGTGTCGAACCCATTGTTGAGGAACTGCCGCGCAAGCTCGTAGCCGATGCCGGTGGATGCACCTGTGACAAGTGCCAATTGCCTCTCTGTGGGGCTCATCGGTCATCCCTTTCGATTCGCTATGGGGCTTCCAGCGCGAAGCGCGCCCGGAGAAAGACTGTAACTGACAGGTTACTTAGTATTTTCGCATCCGGCGCGAATAGGACAAAGCTGCTGGCTACACCGAAGCGGGCACCGGTGGTTCCGTAACCTCTTTGGTGGGTTCCGGCGTCGTGGTTTCCCCGCGGAAGGCGGCCAGCATCGCCTCGCGATCGAATTGCCCCTCCCATTTGGACACCACAAACGTGGCAACGCAGTTGCCGAGCAGGTTGACCACGACGCGCATTGAGTCCATCAGCCTGTCGGCTCCGAGGAGCAATGCAACGCCCGCAACGGGGAAGATTCCCAAAGCGCCGGCGGTAGCGGAAAGGGCCAGGAAGGCCGAACCCGGAACGCCTGCCATCCCTTTGGAGGTCAACATCAGGATCCCGAGGGCGGCCAGCTGCTGGCCCAAATCGAGGTTATGCCCGAAGGGCCTGGGCAAGGAACAGCAGCGAGATCGAAAGGTAGAGGGCGGCGCCGTCGAGGTTGAAAGAGTAGCCCGTGGGAACCACCAAGCCCGTGGTTGCGCGGGAGCAGCCTGCGTTGGTCAGCTTGGTCATGATCCGCGGCAGCACTGATTCTGTGGATGCCGTGCCCAGCGCCAGCATGAACTCTTCGCGGGAGTACTTGATGAACTGCCACAGTGGAACGCGTGGATAAACCCACGCCACGATGAACAGCAATCCGATGAAGACCAGTGCCGAACCGTAGCACGCAGCCACCAGCAAGGCGTATGTGCTCAAAGAGCTGAGCCCGTACTGGCCGATGATGAATGCCATGGCCCCGAAGGCGCCTACAGGGGCAACCCGCATCACCCAGGACATGATCTTGAAGAAGAGTTCGAGGGTAGTCTCCATGAGGTCGATGACGGGCTTGCACTTCTCCCGTCCCACCACCACGATGGCCGCCCCGAAGAAGACCGCGAAACACAGGACCTGCAGCAACGTGTTGGATGCGAAGGCTCCAACCACGCTGCTGGGAATGATGCCCAGCAGGAACTGTCCTGCATCCTTTGGTGGCGCCGTGGTGGTCTTGGCGTTGACGGCTTCCGCTGACAGGGAGGTGGGATCGATGTTCAGGCCGGCTCCCGGCTGTACGATGTTGGCCACGAGCAGCCCGAACGCAAGGGCGAACAGTGTGGCGGCGGTGAAGTAGATGAGGGCTTTGACGCCCACCCGGCCAACGGACTTCACGTCGCCCACGGCCGAGATGCCGGTGACGATGACCAGGAATATCAGTGGCGCAATGATCATCTTGATGAGTTGGATAAAGCCATCGCCAAGGGGGCGAAGCGCGGACCCGGTGCCCGGCCAGAAGTAGCCAATGGCGACCCCCAGCACCACGGCCACCAGGATCTGGAAAAACAGGGATCTATAGAGTGGCTTCTTGGCCGCTGGGCTCACAGCCATAGCGGGTACGGGAGTCTTCATGGGGGCGCCTATCTGTGCGGGGCCATGCAGGGTCACGGCCGGGGATCACACATGACGCTATGAGGGGCGTGTTTCGGAAATGCTAATTTCAAAGCCTCTTTGTGTTTAATATCGGAATCAAGATTTCACGATACGAAAATGCCTACTGCAGTTGAAGGGGTTGGCAGCCTTCCGCGAGCACCTCCGGCGGCTTTGGAGCCGGCTTATGGAGCGCATCAAGAAACAACCTGTAGGAGACCACCCCCGCACTTGCGGACCCGCTGAAGCAGCAGCATCGGTAAACGTGCGTCATCCAAGGACCGGGCAGGAGGGCTCGAAGCCACGAGTCGCACTCGTTCAACGAGAGCGGGGCTTGGATTCCACTGTCCCTGCGATGGGCAGCAATGGACACAGTGACACATGTTCCTGCTGGCGCCGGGCCCGTGGCGAACCATCCCCATTCCACGGTCTCGACGACGATCGTCACATTGACGGTCTCGTCCTCAAATGATGGGGTGGGGCCCGTTCGATAGTGGCGTCGGCCCGCGGTGGTGTGAGCCGCGTTGCAAGGACCCACTGAGTGCCTCGCGAAGTTCGTTCAGTTCCGTGCCATGTTTGTGGCGGATCCTCGCGCTGAGGTCCGCGACCAGGTTTCCTTCTGCTGCGGCAGGCGCCGGGGCGCCGACGGTGCGGGTGGGTGCCGTGACAGAAAACGTGTCACGAATGGGCTGCTCAGACCGGTGCACGACACCCCCAGGACTTTGACCATCAGGCAGGTTAGACGAGGATACCCGTCCAAAAATCAAATCGCTAGAGGAACCGTTCGATTATCCCTGCCTTAGCCCCGCCCCATCGAGCACCAGATTGGCGGTGATGAACCTACCGCACTGCTCGCCAAACGGGTAGTCGGCCTTGGGCGTGAACGTCAGCGTCCGAACAGGCAATGCGGTCCCGGATGGGGACGTGCCGGACACGGTTGCCTCGATGGGGGATTCCGTCAGGTTGGGCAGGAAGAGGTTGCCGTGCAGGGTGCCGTCCGGGGAGGACGTTGCCGAGCATACGCCCTCGGGTGCGCAGCCCTGATCTACGGAAATGCTTCCGGGAAACAGCTCCAGGTCCGCTTCTGTGCAGGCGCCGTCTTGGCACGCCTTCATGCGAATGGACTTAACCTCGTGCACGTAGCTGGCCTGAATGGTCAGGGACACCACCGGCGCCATCGCGATGGCTGGGCACGGGGGTGGCGATTCCGGATAGCAACCCGGAATCAGCGAGGTCATCGCCGCGAGGGTCCAAGCCAATCCGATCTTGCCCATGATTCAGCGTAAGCCGGGCCCGGGTTCCTGCACCCGGATCCCAGGCAAAAGGCACCCGCATCGTTACGGCTCACACTGGCCCGTTGCCGAACCGACACCGCGCGTGATTGCCGCTTACGCTGGGAGCCGCAATCCGCCGTCGTGCATTTCCGCCAGGCCGTCGAGCAGCAGCCCGTCGAGTGCCCGTTCCAGCTGCTCGGGGGCTGAGTTGAGCCGGTGCAGTGCTGCCAGCGGAATCCCGACGCCGGAGGGCACGAACCCGAGGTCGGCGGGAGCCTGTTCAAACATTTCGCGCGGAACCGGGGCAGCAGCTTCGCGGAGGACGGCCATCACGGCGCCGCGGACTTGCCGGTCCGTGCCGTGCCAGGACTGGCCCTTGGGCGTGTACGACGGCGGTGGCTCACCTGCCGCGAGCCAGGCGCAGCTTGAGCGCACAGGACACTCGACGCACTTGGGGGTGCGCGCCGTGCACACCATCGCACCCAGTTCCATGACGGAGGCGTTCCACCGCACGGACAGGTGCCGGTCTTCGGGCAGCAAGGCGTCGGCAAGGCGCATCTCGGCTGCGGTGAGCGTCGGAGCGGGCAGGGCGAGACCGGAGATGAGGCGCGCATGGACGCGGCGGATGTTGGTGTCCACCACTGTTTCGCGGCGCCCGAAAGCAAAGGCGGCGACGGCGGCAGCTGTGTAACTGCCGACGCCCGGCAGGCTCAAGAGCTCGGGATAGGTGTCCGGGACGTCGCCTCCGTGCTCGTCCCGGATTGCGACGGCGGCCGCGTGCAGTCGCAGCGCCCGGCGCGGATAGCCCAGACGCCCCCAATGGCGCACGGCTTCCCCTGAAGGCTCGTCGGCAAGGTGGGCGGGAGTGGGCCAGCGTTCCATCCATTCCCGCCAGACCGGCAGCACGCGCACCACCGGCGTCTGCTGGAGCATGACTTCGCTGACCAGGATCCCCCAGGCGCTGCAGTCGGGCTCGCGCCACGGAAGGTCCCTTGCGGTCTCGCCGAACCACTGGTCCAGGGCGCGATGGAGGCCATCGAGGTGGTGGGCACCGGGGTCCGTACCGTGGTTCGTACTGTGGTCCGTACCGGGAAGTGCCATGCGTCAGATCTCCCGGACTGTTGAAGTTTAGGCTTGCGCGGAAGCGCTGGAATTCTGCCCCCTACTGTAGTGGAAACCGGAACGGCAATGCTCGTGCGGTGCACGTCACACAGGGCGGGTTTGGCGTCCGGCGGCGTGGTGGTGGTGGCCTGCGGAGTGGGCCCGCCTAGCCTAGAAACATGGCCAATCAGGGTAAGAACCAGTCGTCCGCGCGCACATCAGCGCCGGCGAAGGGTGCTGCCCGCAGTTCAGGTGGAACGGGCCGCCCTGGCACCCCGACGCCCAGGCGACGTCCAAGCCCGGCCGTCTACCGCCGTCGTCGGCAGTTTGTTTTCGGTGCTTTGCTGCTGGTGATCGCCCTCGTAGTGGCTGGCGTCGTGGCAATCACCGGCGCGCTCGCAAGTAAGTCCGAGCCGCAAGCTGTCAGCACACCGGAAGCGTCCCAGGTTCCCACTCAAGGGAATGCGCCCACAGCGGGCACTGCTTCCCCGTCCGCAAAGCCCACGCCTGTGTGCGACCTGAACCTGGTGACCGTCGCTGCGGCTACTGACAAGCCGGCCTACTCGGCTGAGGAGAAGCCGCTGCTCACCATGACCATCACCAATGGCGGGACGGCGCCTTGCGAGGTCAACGTTGGCACGTCGCAGATGGAGTACGTGGTGATGAGTGGCTCGGACAGGATCTTTTCCTCCAAGGATTGCCAGGCCGGAAGTGAAGACCTGGTCAAGACCATCCAGCCAGGCAAGAGCGAGACCGCCAATTTCCCCTGGCAACGCAACCGGACGCTGGAGGGCTGCGCTGCGATCGACGCCAAGCCCGGCGCGGGCGGCGCCTACTACACGTTCGAGGCCCGGCTGGGGAACAAGTCCAGCACCAAGGCAGTGTTTCAGCTGAACTAGCGGCCGGAGGAGAGTGGACGGAAAGCGTCCGACGGCGGCAATCGGCTTCTAGAGGAAACGGTCCAGCAAGCTTGCTTCGGCCATGCGGCTCAAACCCTCGCGGACCGTGCGTGCGCGTTGGTCGCCGATGCCGTCAACAGTCATGAGGTCATCGATGGTGGCTGCCATGAGGTTCTGCAAGCCGCCGAAGTAGTCCACCAGGCGATCGGCGACGGCCTTCGGCACGGACTTGAGGCCGGACAGTAGGCGGTAGCCGCGGGGCTGGACCACAGCGTCCAGCTGCTCAACGCCGCCCGCGAAGCCGATGATTCCGGCGATCCTGCTAAGGTCAATCAGCTCAGTGGGGCCGAGGTTGAGGAGCGCCTGGACGGCTTCTTCAATATCCTCGGGAGTGGCGTCGGGGTCTGCGTAGTCGCGGATGATGACATCGCTGCCCGGGCCGCGGCCCATGGTGAGCTCCTCCACCTGGAGGGACAGCAGGCGGCCGTCTTCGCCAAGTTCCAGAACGTACTGAGCGATTTCCTCGGAGATACGCCGGACCATTTCCTGGCGTTGCAGGGTGACGGCCACATCCCTGACCGTGACCAGCGCCTCGATTTCGAGGGCCGAGAGAGAACTGGTGACTTGGTCCAGCCTGGCGCTGTAACGCTCCAACGTTGCCAGGGCCTGGTTGGCCCGCGCGAGGACCTTCTCCGAGCCCTCCAGGACGTGCCGCAGGCCGTTCACGTACAGCGCGATGATCTGCATCGACTGGCTGACGGAAATAACGGGAACGCCGGTCTGGATGGCGACGCGCTCGGCTGTGCGGTGCCGGGTCCCGGATTCCTGGGTCTCGATGCTCGAGTCCGGAACGAGCTGCACAGCGGCACGGACGATGTTGCTGGCGTCCTTGTCGCAGATGATGGCGCCGTCCATCTTGGCGAGCTCACGCAGGCGCGTGGGCGAGAACTCGATGCCGATATCGAATCCGCCGGAACAGATGGAGTCGATGGTGCGGTCCGAGCCCAACACGATCAAGGCGCCGGTGCGTCCCCGAAGGATGCGCTCCAAGCCGTCCCGTAAGGGAGTTCCGGGTGCGACTCTGGCCAGAGTCGCCTTGAGCGACTCTTCCGGGCTCCGGGCCATAGGGTTTCCCTTCGAAGGTGCAAGCCATGGCTCACAGACAAGCTGAATCCGGCATCTGCGGGCGCTTCGAAAAATGCCCTGATGACGACTAGCACCATGATATGGCTTCCGGGCACCGTTAACCGCACCAGCAAGCCCCAAAGTGGGTCATTTCGTTATGTGCGGGGATGGCTCGAAGGTGCGTTTTCTTGCCTCACCGGCAAGGGCTGTTTGGGCCTATTGCGCGGTTGACGTGCTTCGATATAACAAATTGGTGTAGATATTCTAGTAATCCACCTGCCGCTTCAGCTTGTTCCCGAGCCACAGCATCGCCAGGCTCACCAGGAGGAATCCGACGGAGATCGCTGCGGCAAAAACCACCACCCCGCCCCAGCCACCTGCCCGGGCGGGATCGATGAACCAGTACGGGTACCAGTTGACGAACGCTCCACGGATGAGGCTATAGACCAGGTAGCCCACCGGGTAGAGCAGCCAGTACCAGATATGGCGGATAGTCAAGGTTGCCCGCGGTGGTTGGAACAGCCAGTCCACCACCATCACCACAGGGATCAGGTAGTGGACCACAAAGTTGACCCACGGAAGAAGGGAGCCAAGGTCCTCGCCGGCAAGCAAAGCGCCGAATACCAGTCCAACTACGGCCATGGCGATGGTCGCCGTGCCGCGGGTGGCGTCATCGATCTCACTGGGTCGTTTCCGGACCAGGACCCTGTATCCGCTGATGAGCAGCACCACGGCCGCGAAGATATTGGACAAGTTGGTGAAGTAGCTGAAGAAGTTCCAGACGTCGTACCCCATGCCTAAATGAACCGTCAGCTGCGTTCCCACTGCCACCAGGGTCAAAAGGCCAAAGAAAAAGCGTCCCCCAATAAGCACAGTTCTTTTGGTCATGGCCCAATCCTTGCCGAAACCGCAGCTCAGCGGGCTCCCGACACCCCGGCGGAATTACGTGATCAGCAGTTCCAGCGCTTCGGCCAGGTGGCCAACTTCCCGCACCGAGAAGCCGTCCGGGATGACGCCGGCGCCTGCCGGGCTGGCTGGAACGATCGCGTGCGTGAACCCTAGCCGGTGGGCTTCCTGGATGCGCTGGTTTATCCCGGGAACGGGACGTACTTCGCCAGCCAGGCCCCACTTCGCCGAACGCAATGAGCCGTTGGGGTAGTGCCTTGCGGGATTTGGCCGATGCGACGGCCAACGCAACTGCCAAGTCTGTGGCCGGCTCCGTGAGTTTCACTCCGCCCACGGTTGCCACATACGAATCGTCCTTATGGAGCATGCAGCCGGCACGCTGCTGAAGCACTGCGAGCAACATGGCAACCCTGGAGCTTTCCAGCCCGCTGGTGGCACGCCGGGGCTGCGAATTGGCGCTCTCGGCGAGGAGCGACTGGACCTCAGCGAGCAAGGGCCTGCGACCCTCCATGGTCACTGTGATGCAGGTTCCGGAGACGGGCTCCCGGGTCCGCGAAACGAACAACCCGCTGGGATCGGCCAACCCCTCGATGCCGGCCTCGTTAAGATCAAAGCAACCGACGTCGTCCGTGGCGCCATAGCGGTTTTTTACGGCCCGCAACAGCCGCAGGCGGGAGTGGCGCTCGCCTTCGAACTGGCATACGACATCCACAAGGTGTTCCAGCAAACGCGGCCCTGCGATGGTGCCTTCCTTGGTCACATGGCCAACCAGCAGCGTTGTCATGTTGCGTCGCTTGGCCGCAGAGATGATGGACGCCGCAACCTCGCGTACCTGCGAGACACCACCGGCGCTTCCTTCGACGTCGGCGCTGCTGAGCGTCTGCACAGAGTCCACGATCAGCAGCTTGGGCTCAAGCTTCTCCACTTGGCCCAATGCCTGCCCAAGGTCGGTCTCGGCGGACAGATACAACGTGTGCGCGACGGCGTCGATCCGCTCCGCCCGGAGCTTCACCTGTGCTGCGGATTCCTCGCCCGTAATGTAGAGGACATCCTGCCCGGTGCGGGCAAATTTCGCGGCGACGTCCAGCAGCAGTGTGGACTTCCCGACGCCGGGTTCCCCAGCCAGCAGGATGACGGCACCGGGAACGAGCCCTCCTCCAAGGACGCGGTCCAACTCGTCCACACCCGTGGGCAGGAATGCCGCCGTTGTCCCATCCACCTCAGCGATCCGGCGGGCCGGCTCCAAAACTGTTGCGGCCGCCGTCGTACGCGCAACAGTGGCGCCGTACTCCTCAACCGTTCCCCAAGCCTGGCACTCACCGCACCTGCCCACCCACTTGATGGCCGTCCAGCCGCATTCGGCGCATTTGTAGGCGGGTGTCTTGGATGCGCGGGAGGTCTTGGAAGCCATGGGTTCAAGGTTAGTCGCGGGGGCTGACAGTATTAGCCGCGAGATGGCATTTGATGCCAATGTTCGGCCGGCGGATTGTCATTAAATGCCGTCTCGGCGGGAGCGGCCTACAGAGCCGGCAGCACGTCCCGGGCCTCGTCGGGTTCCAAACCGCTCGCCTCCAAAAGGTCCACCATGAGCGGCCGGAACAGCATCACCACAGTTTCGCCCTCAAGCTTCTGAACGTCGAGCATTTTGGGGTGCAGGCGCGAGGCGATATCTGTTAGCTCGTTGCGTGCGTGACGTATATGGACGCGTCGGGTTCCCTCGCTCTGCTCCGCCAGGCCGATGGTCAGTTCATCGATTGCGGCGGCAGTTTCCTGCAGCACCTCGGAAATGCTTTCAATTGCTTCGTCGGACAGCGCAGCATGGTTGATTGCGCTGGTGAGCCTGCGGGCAAAAACGCGGCTGTTACGTAGCGCGAGGTCGATGTATTCCAGCGAGTGCTCCAGGCTGGCTAGCTCGTCGCGGTGCCTCCGGTGCGCCGGGGCGAGCGTTGCAACTTCGCCGGACGCCCGCAGGGTCTGCCGCATCCGATCCACCAGTGGCTGGCAATTACGGCCGCGAATCAGCGCGTGCCAGGCGATGGTGGAGTCACTTTCGACCATGGCCTTGGCGCACTCGCGCAGCACTTCGGCGAGTTCGTGCAGGATCTTCTGGACATCCTTTCGCGGCTCCCGGCGCGGGTCCTTCGGCACCAAAATGGTCACCAGCAGAGCGAACACCCCACCCACCACCGCATCCAGGCTTCGCGTGAACGGCCCGCCGGCCGGCGCAGGCAGCAGTACCACCAGCAGCGACTGGAGCCCCAGCTGGGTGGTGAAAATAGTCCCGCTGTCCAGGAACCTGGCCAGCAGGATAGAGAAAAGAAGCACGACGGCGGCCTGCAGGATCCCAGCGCCCAGCCAGTGGAGCAGCAGGTCACCCACCACGATGCCGAGCGTGCAGCCCAGACCGACCTCAATAACACGGCGCAAGCGCGGATCACGGGAGAAGCCGAGCGCAATCAGCGAAGAAGTGGCCGCGAACAAGGGCCCTTGGTGACCCAGGACGTATTCCGCAAAAGCATAGGCCCCCACGGCGCACACCGTCATTTGAATAGCCGGCGTCAGTGAGTTCCGGCTGCGGACCAATCCCGTCCGGACTCTGGCACGCAGGAACCTCTTGCTTGCAGAAAATCCCTTCGCGGCAGCCATGTCCTCCAGTCTATTTGCCGAACGGCCGCCAAAGACGGCAACCCAGCTCACACTCAAGGTGGCACGCGCCACATAACCCAATGGTCCGCCGTCGTTCACTTTGCGTTCACCTTCCACGTCAGATCCCGTTACCTGCGCTGCTTACCTTCAGTAAAGGCACAAAAGGTCCATAGCTCACGCACGCCGAAATCTCCGTTCGGCCCGCATCAGAGAATCCCTGGAAGGGGTACATCCAAGTGAAGGCAACTCGCTTCGGCCGCAACGCGGCAATCGCGGTCATCGCAGCTGGCGCTCTCGCGCTCACCGCTTGCGGTTCAGACAACGCAACGGGCACCGCCGCTGGCACGCCGTCGGCAGCATCGGGCACCAAGGTCACCGGCACCCTCACCGGCATCGGCGCATCCTCCACCGGCGCTGCCATGGACGCCTGGAAGGCCGGCTTTGCCAGTGCAAACCAGGGCGCGACCGTGCAGTACTCCCCGGACGGTTCCGGCGCAGGCCGCAAGGCCATCATCGACGGCTCGGCACAGTTCGCCGGCTCGGACGCTTACCTGAAGGACGAAGAGCTCGAGAGCTCCAAAGCCAAGTGCGGCCCTGAAGGCGCCATCAACATCCCGGTGTACATCTCGCCGATCGCCGTCGCTTTCAACGTTCCGGGCGTCACGGACCTGAAGCTCGACGCCGCGACGGTCGCCAAGATTTTCCGCGGCGAAATCGCCAACTGGAATGACCCCGCAATCGCGGCCCTGAACGCCGGCGTTACCCTGCCGGACCTCAAGGTCACCCCGGTGAACCGCTCTGACGATTCCGGAACCACCACCAACTTCACCGACTACCTCGCAGCTGCTGCTCCCGAGGTCTGGACGGACAAGGCCGCAGGCATCTGGCCGGCAAGCCTGAAGGGCGAGAACGCCAAGGGCACCTCCGGCGTCGTCAAGACCGTCACCGACACCCCGGGCGCCGTGACCTACGCCGATGACTCCGCTGTCTCCGGCAAGCTGGGCACCGCATCCATCAAGGTCGGCGAGGAATTCGTCAAGATCTCCGCTGACGCTGCTTCCAAGGCTGTCGAGGCCGGCAAGCCTGTTGACGGCCGCGCCGCCAACGACGTTGCCATCAAGCTGGACCGCAAGACCACTGTCTCCGGCGCCTACCCGGTAGTGCTCGTTTCCTACCACGTCGTATGCACCACGTACGAGACCAAGGCAGTCGCTGACCTGGTCAAGGCCTTCGAAAGCTACGTAGTTTCAGACGAAGGACAGAAGACCGCCGCTGACGCTGCCAAGTCCGCACCGCTCTCCAAGACGCTGCAGGACAAGGCCAAGGCCGCCATCGAAACCATCAAGGCCAAGGCCTAGGATTTCCGGCGGGTTTGCCTGAACCCGGCTAAACACTGAAGTTCCCTGTCCTGCGCGGAGTGGCTGAAAGGCCGTTCCCGCGGGATAGGGAACTTAGCCATGTAAGACCAGTTCACTGAGACTGAAGGATCGTGAAGTGACCACCAACTCCCTGACAACCTCCCAAGGCGCAGGACGCGCCGGGGACAAGGTTTTCTCCGGGGCCGCCATGGCCGCAGGGTGCCTGATTCTCGCGGTTCTCTTCGGAGTCGCCCTGTTCCTCGTGGTGCAGGCAATCCCTGCGCTCGTCGCACCGCCTGCGGACATCCAGGGCGGCCACGGCTTCGTCGCCTACATCGCCCCGATCGTGGTGGGCACGCTCATCGCCGCCGTGATCGCGCTCGTCATCGCGACCCCCGTGGCAATCGGGGTGGCCCTGTTCATCTCGCACTACGCCCCGCGCCGGCTGGCTTCGGGGCTCGGCTACGTTGTGGACCTGCTGGCCGCCATCCCCTCCGTCGTCTACGGTGCGTGGGGCGCGGCTTTCCTGGCCAAGGAAATTTCCCCGGCCTACGACTGGCTCGCCAACAACCTCGGCTGGATCCCGATCTTCCAGGGACCGGCATCCGCCACCGGCAAGACCATCCTCACCGCCGGCATCGTCCTGTCCGTCATGGTCCTTCCCATCATCACCTCCCTGTCCCGCGAAATCTTCCTGCAGACCCCCAAGCTGCACGAAGAAGCTGCGCTCGCATTGGGAGCCACCCGCTGGGAAATGATCCGCATGGCCGTACTTCCGTTTGGTCGTCCGGGAATCGTGAGCGCCATCATGCTGGGTCTGGGCCGTGCCCTTGGCGAGACAATGGCGGTTGCGCTGGTGCTGTCCTCGGGAGTCTTGACTGCAAGCCTCATCCAGTCCGGCAACCAGACCATCGCCGCCGAAATTGCGCTGAACTTCCCGGAAGCCAGCGGGCTCAAGGTCAATACGTTGATCGCCGCAGGCCTGGTGCTGTTCGTCATCACCCTTGGCGTGAACATGATTGCCCGCTGGATCATCACCAAGCACAAAGAATTCTCGGGAGCCAACTAAATGACCGCCACCGTAGTCCGCAAGCGCTCGGCGCTCACCAAGGGCCAACTGCCCAAGTTCGCTCCTTACATTGTCCTGGCCGTCGCCCTGATCGTGGGCGCAGCCATCCTGGCCCTTATCGGGTTCAACGCCTTCGGCTGGGGCCTTGTCTCCGCCGTCCTGTTCACCCTCGGCCTGGTGGCATGGAGCGGCGCCGTCGAAGGCGCCCGCAAGGCCAAGGACAAGCTGGCCACGTGCTTGATTGTCGGGGCTTTCCTGATTGCCCTCCTGCCGTTGATCTCCGTCATCTGGACCGTGTTGGTGAACGGCATTCCCGGTCTGGTAACCCCCGGATTCCTTGGTACGTCCATGAACGGCGTCACCGGTGCCTTCGATAACAAGGCAGCCGAGGAAGGCGGGAAGGTCCTCGGCGGCATCTATCACGCGCTGTTGGGCACCCTCCAGATCACACTCCTGGCCACCGTCATCTCCGTGCCGGTCGGCCTGCTGACCGCCATCTACCTGGTGGAATACGGCAACGACCGTCCCCTGGCCCGAGCCATTACGTTCTTCGTGGATGTCATGACCGGCATTCCCTCCATCGTTGCCGGCCTCTTCGCGGCAGCATTTTTCTTCGCGGTTGTCGGCCCCGGCACCAAGACCGGTGCGGTAGCCGCCGTCGCGCTTTCCGTACTGATGATCCCGGTAGTGGTCCGCTCCAGCGAGGAAATGCTCAAGATCGTCCCGAACGAGCTCCGCGAGGCGTCGTACGCGCTCGGCGTGCGTAAATGGCGCACCATCACCAAGGTGGTTATTCCGACGGCGATCTCCGGCATTGCGTCCGGCGTTACCTTGGCGATCGCCCGGGTAATCGGCGAGACCGCTCCCATCCTGGTCACTGCAGGCTTCGCGACCACTATCAACAACAACGTCTTTGGCGGTTGGATGGCCTCGCTGCCCACGTTCATCTACACCCAGATCCTGAACCCGACGTCGCCGTCCAACCCTGGCCCCTCGGACCAGCGGGCATGGGGCGCCGCTTTGGTGCTGATCATCCTGGTGATGCTCCTGAACCTCGGAGCCCGCCTCATCGCCCGCCTGTTCGCGCCCAAAACGGGACGCTAGGCCGCGACGGTTTTTCGGCCCCAACCAACACTTCCATAAACCCCCAAGGAATAAGGAACACCATGTCCAAGCGCATCGACGTCAAAGACTTGAATGTCTACTACGGCAGCTTCCTGGCTGTCGAGGACGTCAACATCAACATTGAAGCCAAGTCCGTCACGGCCTTCATTGGCCCGTCCGGTTGTGGCAAGTCCACCTTCCTCCGAACGCTGAACCGCATGCACGAGGTCCTTCCCGGTGCTCGCGTCGAGGGTGAGGTCCTGCTCGACGGCGACAACCTTTACGACCCCGGCGTTGACCCGGTGACCGTCCGCACGCAGGTCGGCATGGTTTTCCAGCGCCCCAACCCGTTCCCCACGATGTCGATCCGGGACAATGTCCTGGCCGGCGTGAAGCTGAACAACAAGAAGATCTCCAAGGGCGAAGCCGATGCACTGGTGGAGAAGTCGTTGATTGGAGCCAACCTGTGGAATGAGGTCAAGGACCGCTTGGACAAGCCAGGTTCCGGCCTTTCGGGCGGCCAGCAGCAGCGCCTCTGCATTGCCCGTGCAATTGCTGTTGAGCCCCAGGTGATCCTCATGGACGAGCCTTGCTCGGCTCTGGACCCCATCTCCACGCTGGCGGTCGAGGACCTCATCAATGAGCTCAAGGACCAGTACACCGTGGTGATCGTTACCCACAACATGCAGCAGGCCGCCCGTGTGTCCGACAAGACTGCGTTCTTCAACATCGCCGGCACCGGCAAGCCCGGCAAGCTCATCGAGTTCGCTGACACCACCAGCATCTTCAACAACCCTTCCCAGAAGGCCACGGAAGACTACGTCTCCGGCCGCTTCGGATAAGGGTCTGCAGGTTCCGGCTTTCTTGGGGAGCCGGCAATGAACGACGGCGGCCGTCGCCTTGGGGGTACGGCCGCCGTCACTTTTTTGTACCCAACTACGTCGCAATTGTGCGCGTTTTGACCCCTCAAAACGCGCTTAAGTGCGACTCAGACGGGTCAGAGGTCCGCCAGGGGTGAGAACGCCAACTCAAGGACGAAGGCCATTGCGGCCGTGACGAGCGGCGTGGCAACCCAAAACAGGAGAATCCTGCGCACAAGACGCCTGTTGGTGATGGCGAAGCGCTGGTTGGTGCCTGCTCCCAGTACGGATGCGGTCAGCGTATGGGTTGTGGATAGTGGTAGCTGCAGGCCGATGGCGCCAATGAAGAGCATCATGGAAGTCAGGGTTTGGGCCACAAACCCTCGCAGAGGGTCAACGCGGATCAACTTGTGACCCAGCGTGTGCGAGATCCTCCAGCCACCAAACATGGTGCCCGCTGTGAGCATGATCGCGGTCAGAACGAGGATCCACAGGGGCAATTCGCCCCCACTTGACAGTCCCGCCGCTACCAACGCCAACAGGAGAACGGCAGCGGTACGCTGCCCATCCTGGAGCCCATGGCCAAAAGCCACGGCCGCAGCAGAGACAGCTTGCGCCCGGCGGAAACGCCTGTTGATGACATTCGGCTGCGTATAGCGCGCAGCCCAGGTCACCGGCCAAACGAGCAGATAGGCAGCCACAAAAGCGATCACAGGTGACAGGACCAGTGGCAAAGCGACCTGGGTCAGGAGGACGTTGTCCACTCCGTTGATGGAGTGCCCGCCCACCAGCACGCTCGCAGCGCCCGCGCCGATCAATCCGCCCACGAGTGAGTTGGTGGAAGACAACGGGATGCCGCGCCACCACGCGTATACGCCCCAGATGATGGATGCGGCGAGGGCAGACGTCAGCATTGTTAGCCCGCCAATGCCGTTGGGCAGGATGATCCAGGACTGCGTAAACGCGAGGACGAAGCTGCCGCTGAGCATGGCGCCGATGAAGTTGAAAACAGCTGCCAGGAGGACCGCCACGGATGGCGTGAGGGCTCGTGTCCTCGTGGAAAGTGCTACGGCATTGGAGACATCACGGAAGCCGTTGAGGAAAGCGAATCCTGAAGCCAAACCCACCACGAGGACCAGGAATGCAACGATCACGTCATGATTCCTTGACGATGATGCTGCCTACCTGCGTGGCGATCTTACGCATGTCCTTGGTGACTTCCACCAACTGGTTGGCGATGTCCCTGTGCCGGGCGTACTGCGTGGATTTCATATCCTTCAGCATCTCGGCCACCCATGTGCGGTGGGTTCGCTCTGCACGTTTCGCCAGCCTGAGGATCTCAATCCAGTAGTCTTCGAGTTCGTCGAGGTCCTCAAGCTTTCGCATGGCGTCCACCGTCAGCTCGGCTTGGCGGCTGATGATCTCCAGCTGGTCGGCCGCGCGCTTGGGCAGGCGTTCCAGCTTGTAGAGCGCAACCAACTCGCCCGCGGCGTCGAGCTTCTCCATGGCCTCGTTGAGGTGGCGGGACAGCGTGTACATGTCCTCGCGGGGGAGCGGGTTCACGAAGCTGGTGCGCATGTGCGTCAGGAGCGCAAAGTGCAGGTCCAGGGATTTCGACTCGTGCTCGTGGAGTTCCTCGGTCAAGCGTTCGTGCTCACTGGCCTGGGCGCCGAGGATCTCTGAGAGCGTTCCGGTGGCGGCCACAATGACGCCGGCCATCTGCGCGAGCAGTACGAGCCCGGCAGGTTCCTGGGGGAAAAGGCGCAGCTTCATATCGCTTCCGGGCCGGGGACGGATGGGCTGCGGGCTGCTTGACTTGACGCTTCCCGCTTCGGCCCCAACTTTACCTGTACGACGACGGCCACCGCTAAGTCTGCGGGTGTGGCAGCGGCTCACATTCAGGGGTGGCTAGCCCTGATCCGGGCCTGGGCATAAAAATGGTGCCGAACCGGATACGCCTCTCGGCGGTAGGCCGCTCGGAGCGGCTATAAGTTGAAGCCCGGGGGTTTCGCGGTTCGGCACCAGTTTCAGTGTTCTACGTCGGTGCGGCTAAGTCAACATTGACAGGCAAGGCCCGACGTGGGTAAATTCAGGGGTTTTTGGGCCCTAATCCAGCTCTCCCAAGCGCCATGCATTGGCGGCGTGTTCGAGGTCCTCGGCGGTCTTTACCAGCTGGTGCGAGTTGCGTGTGAGCTTGCTTGCATGGCTTTCATTGCTGTGCTCCGCCCCGTCCGCCAGGGTTGCCTGGCCGAGCGCCACAACCCGGCAGAACGCAGCGGAACGTTCCAGCGCGACGTCGAAATCGCCGTCGAACGCTCCGGACAAAATGGCATCTGCCATGGTCTTCATTTCGTCGGCTCCGGGTGGTTCCGCGGCCCCCGCAACCACGTTGGATACCTGGGCGGTGTCGCGGCCTGCCCTGAAGTACACAGAAATGCGTTCGGGGTTCTGGATGGTGGCGGCGCGGAGGGCGTAGAGCCTCCACAAAGCACCGGGCAGGGAACGGGCGGGGCTTTCGGCCCACATCTCGGCGATGGCTTCGAGGCCCTGCTCGTCGGCCAGCTTCACCAGGCGACGGGTGACTTTGGGGTCGTCGCTGTCACGGCCACGTTTTACGAGCGCCTGGGCGGCCAGGTGGGCAGCCTCGGAGACGCGGGCGGGATCTGCCCCGCCGGCGAACGGTTCGAAATCGATGGGCGCGAAGGGCTTGGGCTTGTGGTGCCTGTTCGCTCCGCCGTACGCACGTGATCCTGGCTGTTCGCTCATGAGTTCACCGTACTCCTGTGCTCTGATGGGGTCGAGTAACGGTTTCTTTGGCTGCTTTCTTGCTGTCCGTGCGCCTTCCCGACCTACTTTGCCGCGGGAGGTGGGCCGACAGGCCGCTGCCGGCGCGCGCCGTCGTCGGCTGTTCGCTCAAGAGAGGTCACGACGCCGCGTTGCAGGGCCCGTTCCTCGACTGGCTTGACGTTGAGGTACAGTATTCATGGCTGTTTCAACAGCTGGAGGGGCCTTTAGCTCAGTTGGTAGAGCATCGGACTTTTAATCCGTGGGTCGTGGGTTCGATCCCCACAGGGCCCACCCTTTCTGCAGGCCGGAGACGTTGAGTCTCCGGCCTGTTTTTGTTCCCGGCGTGGGGTTCCGTGTTGAGCCCACGATGCCGGGCTTCCTAGGCGATTGCCTGTGATCCGTCCTGGAATATCGGATACAGCGAAATAGGTGTGACCGTCGCTTCTGACGGAGCGTCCTGCAAAGTTTCTGGCGCCTTTGTTGCTGGCGTAGCAGCCGGTTGCCCCGCGGCGACAATTTCCAGTGATTCCATATCCAGCAGTCGTCGGCTCCCGGTTTCTGCATCCTGGAGCCAGAACAGATCGGTACCCGCGATTGTCTTGAGCACCGTGCCCCGGTGGTAAAGGCGGCCGTTGTGCCACGCCTCTATGTATTCGCCTGGGCTGAGAGCGTGTGGCTCCTCCTTGCTGCCCGGCAAGGTGCCAAAGGCCTGCGCCAGGCTGGCCTGCGTTTTCAGCGCCTGGAATAGATCCCTGTTTGCAGTGCTCATGTTTGCTCCCCTCAGCCGGCTGTTGCCATCTTTGGCCGGTTGGCCTTGTGGCTCCAGCCTTTCGCATTCATGTTGCAGGGGCGTTGCAGGCGGATGAGCGCTGTGTGACAGCTAGTGGGGATCGGCTTCGTCGCCTGGAGCGTCCATGCCGGAACCCGTCCCTGGAGCCGGGTCGGAGCCAGGCTCGGAACCGTTCGAATCCGAGTTGGGAAGCTCGTCAGCGTACGGTGCGTGGGGACCGGGTTGGTTATTCAGGAGCTCGTTCGCCGCCATTGCCAGGAGGTCCCTTTCCAGTTCCGGAACGGACAGCATTCCCTGCAGGTACGCCTCCACTTCGTACTCACCCACGGACCCGCCGATGCTGAAGTACTGCAGCCACAGGGTGCCCGTGCTGATCCGCGCAGCGGAGAGGGCTTCCAGGAGCCTTCGGCGTTGCTCGGGTTCTTTACGTTCGAAGCCCATATCCGGCGGCCTTAGTTGTGGTCTGCCGGAATCCCGGCTACAAGCTCGGCGCTGACTTCCTGCAGGATTCTGCTTTGGTCGCGGGCGTTCCCTATCAGTTGCTGCAGTGCCCGTTCGTGAGTGATCTTGTGGCGTTCCATCAATATCCCGCAGGCCCGGTTGACCAGATCGCGACTGTGCAGGGCGGGCCTGCAGTCCTTCACTGATGCGCTGGGGTGTCTCGGTGCTTTGAATGTGGGAAAGAAGGGTGGCAGCAGGGGAAGCGAAGAGCTCCATCAGAGTGACTGTGCCTGCATCAAAGACGGCAGGTTCCGGCGCGTAGATCTTAATAGCGCCAATGCTGCGTCCGTTTGCTATCAGGGGTGCGCTGACCACTGACCTGATGGGAAGGGAGCTGACGGCAGTACGCCATTCCGGCCAGCGCGTGTCCGTGCCTAGGTCTTCGATCAGCACGCTTTCTTCCGAGGCCCACGCCGTCAGGCAGGGACCCTGGCCCAGATCATATTGTAGGAAGTCCGCCTGCTCCACGATGTTGTCGGTGAATCCAGTGCTGGTCCTCCGTGCCTGCGAATCCAGGATGGAGACGCCTGCGCCAAGTGTGCCGGGTACGGACTCCTTGATGGCCAGCGACAGGCTTTGAACGGCTTGGTCAACCTTTTCCTCGGTCAACAGGAGGCCAAGAATCCGGCCGATGGCGCCCGAGAGTTCGTCCAGAGGAAGGTGCTTCTTGGTCATGATCTTCTTCCCGGCCGTTCAGGTCGGCTGGCCGACTGAAACAATCTTTGAATCGCTGGACTCCCGTGTTCCAAATCCAGCCTAATGGGTTTTGGACCAGAAAAACCGCATGTAGCCAGGCTGCTTCCTATTCCTCAAAAGGTGCTGAGATCCTCCGATCCCCGGCAATGTGGGCGATGATCCCCTGGGCCACTGCCCGGAGTTTGATGTTGCGGTGGCTGGACGCGCTGACGAGGATTTGGAAGGCCGCGTCCCGGCTGCAGCGGTTCTGCGCCATGATGATTCCGACGGCGGTGTCTATGGTCGTGCGGGATTCGAGAGCGGCGGTGAGGTTCTCGCGCGCGTCCCGCAACTGGGCGATCTTCAAGGCCAGATGGAGGGCTTTGGCCGCAGTTGCAGTAACGCGCTCTGCCGACAATAAGTCCTCGTGGGAGAAGCCATGGGGGCGCTCGGAGTAGAGATTCACCACGGCCCTCCGCCGTGCTGTTCAATTCCATGGGAAAGGCCAGGATGGAGCCCACGTTGGAAGCCGCTGCGGCCCGCATGTACTCAGGCCAGCGATCTTCCTCATAAACGTTCGGGACGTGGCTGATCGTTCGTGTGCGAAGGGCCGATAGGCAAGGGCCATCGCCGAAACTGTTCTGGATCTCGTCCAGTTTGCGTGCCAGGGGATCGCTATCAGCCACGGCCACGGGTTTCTTCTGCCGAATGACGGTGACTCCGCAGGCAATCGTGTTTCCGTTCCTTGTGAGCTTCTGCGCGATCAACTCAGCGAGGTCCTGGAGGAATTCACGGATATCGGCATTTTCCACCAAGAGATCCTGCAGATGTTCAACGAAGTCCGTCAGATCCAGCCTGTCCTCATAATGACCAAGATAACTGGGAGGACTTGCGATGTGGCGCGATGGCTGGGTTTCAGTCATTACCGTTCCTTTGATATTCATCGGCACTATTGCCCGCCGGTTCTATCCGGCCGTCTGATGTGAGCTCCCTGAAAGCAGTATCTACGAGTTCCATCTGGCCTGGGGCAAGAACCAGAAGTCCGTTGAGGTAAGCGTCCAGCGCCAGCTCATCGGCATCCCCGCCAATCCCGAAATAGTAGATCCACAGACTGTTGAGGCTTACTGTTCCGTTTCGGAATCTATCGGCGGCGTGCATGCGCTGGTCATATTCATTGTCGTTTTCCGGTGCCCCCAGGGTTCGGAGTTCATAGAGCCTACCTACCCTCCTTATCCTCGTGACCGGCCCGTTTCAGGATGTCTTCGGCAATTTCGTGCAGCCGCTTATCGCTGTTGCGCGACGCCAACTGTATGAGCCTGACGGCAGCGTCCCGGCTGCAACGGTTCTGCATCATGATGAGGGAAATAGCCGCATCCACTATCGCCCGCGATTCCAACGCGGAACGCAGGTGCACAGGATATGGATCCGGTGTGTGCAGGCGCAGGGCGAGCCGGAGAATCCTGGACAAGGATTCTGCGTGCTTCACAATGGATGCCACGGTCTCTGGATCGAACGTTCCTGCTTCGGTGGAGTAGCAGTTCAGCGCGGCCCTTGAGTCGTCGTCGGTAGGGATCGGAACCGCCAACATGGTCGTGATAGCTTCCTGCGAAACAGCGTCGGCGTAGTGCTGCCAGCGGACGTTGGCCTGAAGGTCCTCAACCAAGACGGTCTGCCGTTGCCGGAGCGCGCTAAGGCATGGGCCGTCGTCGAACTCGTACTGTTTCTCGTCCAGGCGCTGAGCCGCCTCTGTGCTGCTCGCCACCGTGGACGGGCCCGCGTCCCGTTCTACGGTAATGGCACACAGCATGGGGACATCCCCGCCCAACAAGGAAGCCGAAATAGTGGTCAAACCAAGGAGGAATTCCGTGAATCCGGGGCTCTCCAACAGCAGGTCCTGCAACTGTTCCGCTGTGGGTACTGCATCGTTCTGGGCCATTCGGCCTCATTCCAGGCAATGCCAGAGCGATTGACTCCGGCTGGCGGCAGTGCGCTCGAGTTCGCGCACAACCCGGATAGTTAACTCCGGACCATTTGCCACACCCGAAATCTCCTACTACCGACACTACGCCTGGGCCATCCGGCGCAACAGTGCCGCATGGTCTGCAACGATGTATTCCAGCAACCCGGCGAGCGGATGCGGGCCGTAGGACGTTACTGTTCTAAGAATGAATCACGCAGTCCCGGACGGAATCGTCACACCAGCCATCATGATCGACGTCGATATCCTCGACCGGAATATTCAACGCATGGCATCGAGCATGCTGAGCAGGGGACTGAGGCTCCGCCCGCATGTGAAGACACACAAGACCCTGGAGATCGCAGCCAAGCAGCTCGCGGCTGGAGCAGTTGGGCTGACGGTTGCGACGATCGGGGAAGCCGAAGTCTTCGCAGCCGGCGGCGCCACGGATATCTTCATCGCCTACCCGCTGTGGGTTGAGGCGCACCACGCTGAGCGGCTGCGGAAGCTTGCCAGGACGTGCAGCATCGCGGTGGGCACCGATTCAGCGGAAAGCGCGACGGCGATGGGACGCCAGTTGGGCGCCGACGCCAGAAGCATCGATGTTCTGATCGAAGTGGACAGCGGGCATCACCGCAGCGGGGTCCTGCCCGGAGAAGTGGTGGAGGTTGCGCGGGCGGCTTCGGCAAACGGCTTGAACATTGCGGGCGTCTTCACATTCCCCGGACACAGTTACAAACCGGGAATGCCAAGGGATGCAGCGAGTAACGAGAATGAGGCCCTTGGCCGTGCTTCTGCCGCATTGGAGCACGCCGGTTTTGAGGTCCGCACCGTCAGCGGCGGCTCTACCCCGACCGCATTGCTCGACGCCGAAACCCTGGCCACTGAGCTCCGCCCGGGCGTCTATGTTTTCGGAGACGCCCAACAGCTTGAACTCGAACGGTGCACGTGGGATGACATCGCGCTGACTGTCGCTGCGACTGTGGTCAGCCGCCACGAGTCCGACGGCGGGAATGTCCGGCGGGTGGTGGTGGACGCAGGCAGCAAGATCCTGGGCAGCGACCGCCCCGACTGGGCCACCGGATACGGGCGTCTGCCGGAATACCGGGAGGCCAGGATTACGGCGCTCTCCGAACACCACGCCACAGTTGTTTGGCCGGACTCTGAGGAGCTTCCTGTCCTGGGCACGCGGCTCAGGCTGATCCCCAACCACGTTTGCCTGGCCATGAACCTCGTGGACGAGGTCACTGTGGTTCGTGAGGGGGCAGTGGTGGACACATGGAAGGTCGCAGCGCGCGGCAAGAATAACTAGTTGGGGTATGGGGCTGTGACGGCGGGGAAATTTACCCGCCGTCACAGCAACTGTCGTGTCCCTTAGCCGATGGGAGTCGGCGGTTGTTTCCCTCCGAGCACGGCGAGCGTGTTATCCGCCGCGAGTACTGCCATGGCAGTGCGCGTTTCGACGGTGGCGGAGCCGAGGTGCGGCACCAGCGTCACGTTTTCCAGCTCCAGCAACCACGGATGCACCTTGGGTTCTTGTTCAAACACATCAAGGCCTGCGCCTGCGATCTGTCCTTCGCGGAGGGCCAGGGCGAGTGCGGATTCGTCGATGATGGGTCCGCGGGCCGTGTTGACGAGGTAGGCGGAGTCCTTCATTGTGCTGAGTTGCTCGGCGCCGATCAGGTGGTGCGTGCCCGGCCCCGTACGGGCAGTGCAGTGAGACGACGTCGGAGATGGCAAGCAGTTCGTCGAGCTCCACCCGCCGTGCGCCGAGTTCTGCGGCGACGGCGGGGTCGATTTCGCTGCGGGACTGGTACACGATCTCCATGCCGAAGGCCTTGGCCCGGCGGGCTGTGGCTTGTCCGATGCCTCCCATTCCGACGATGCCCAGGGTCTTGCCCTGCAGGCTGGAGCCGAGCAGGAAGAACATGCCCCATTTCCATGGCTGACCGGCCCGGATGAGCCGTTCGCCCTCGCCGAGCCGACGGGTGGCCATGAGGATGAGTCCGAACGCGATGTCGGCTGTGGCTTCGGTAAGCACGCCCGGGGTGTTGGTGGCGGTGATGCCGCGTTCCGTGCAGGCAGGGACGTCGATATTGTCGTAACCCACGGCGACGTTGGAGACGACCTTCAGCTGCGGTCCGGCGGCGTCGAGCAGTTCAGCGTCGATGCGTTCGGTGAGCAGGCTGACGATCGCGTCGGCTCCGGCAACGCGGCGGAGGAGTTCCTCGCGGCTGATTGATTCGGAGCCTTCCCACGCGTCAACGTCGTGGGAAGCGCGGAGCTTTTCGAGTGCCGGCTGGGGCACGCGTCCTGTGACGACTACGCGGCTCACGCTGCCTCGATCCATTCGCGCAGGCGGCCCAGGCCCTCACGGATGGCGTCCGCTTCGATGCCGGAGTAGGCCAGGCGGATGTACTGCCGTTCCTCGCCTGGCAGTCGCCGGCCGAAGTGTTCACGGGTGCAGAAGGAAACGCCCGTCTTGTATAGGGCGTCGGAAGCGAAGTCGCCGACGGCGGTGTAGCCCAGCCGCTGCATGGCTTCGGTGACGTCGGGGAACAGGTAGAACGTGGACTGGGGCACGGCCACGCTCATGCCGGGGATGGCGTTGACAATGTCGCACGCGGCGTCCCGGCGTTCCTTCAGGATGTCCAGCATCTGCTGCACCGGTTCCTGGGGGCCGCGGAGTGCTTCGATGCCGGCCCACTGCACGTAGTGCGTGGTGCACGATTCATCGTTGGTGTTCAGGGTGCTGAGCACCTGCGCGATCTCGCGCGGGGCCACAGCACAGCCAAGGCGTGAGCCGGTCATGGCGAACTTCTTGCTGAACGTGTACAGGATCACGGTGCGTTCGGCCATGCCCGGAAGGGAAGCAATCGAGCTGGAGACACCTTCGTAGCGGGTTTCGAAATACGCTTCGTCGGATAGGACCCAGAGGTCGTGCTCGATCGCGATTTGGGCGATGGCTTCACGTTCGGCCGCCGTGGACTCGGCAGAGATGGGGTTCTGCAGGTCGTTGTAGATGATCGCGGCCGTGTTCGGAGTGATGGACGCACGGACCTGGTCAAGGTCGATCGCGAAGCCCTTGCTCGTGGGCACGTAACGGTACGGGACGGCCGTCCCGCCGAGGTATTCGATCTGCGACTCGTAGATCGGGAAGCCGGGATTGGGGTAGAGCACTTCCTGGCCGGGGTTCATGACCGCCTGCAGGAACTTGGTGATCACTGGCTTGCCGCCGGTCATCACCACAACGTTCTCCGGAGAGAACTCCATGCCACGCCGTGACCCTAGGTCCTCGGCCAGGGCTTCCCGGAGCTGGGGGATGCCAGGACCCGGGCAGTAGCCCGTGTACCCGTCGGCAATGGCCTTGTTCATGGCCTCAACGATGTGCGGGGCCGTCGGGATATTGATATCGCCGAGGTGGAAGGGATACACCAGGTTTCCCTTCGACTTCCAAGCGGCAGCGGCCTGCGCGACGCTGAAAGCAGTTTCGGTGCCCAGACGTTCGAGCCGGTGTGCGAGTTTCTGCATCTGCTGTTTAACTCCTCATCGAGCTGATCACGGTCTCACGTGAAGTACTCAACTAGTATATTAGTGATGTATTAGACTGTCTATGGATAAGCCGTCACTAAAAACAGAGCGCGAAAACGACTCCCGCCGGACCCGCTGACCTGACACACTCAAGCCCATGCAGTCGTTGTTCGACGGACTCCTTCACGCCAGCCCGCTGGTAGTGATGTGCATCGTGTTCGCACTGGTCTTTGCCGAGGACGCGTTGTTTATCGGCTTCGTGATCCCAGGCGAAACGGCGGCCGTGGTGGGGGGAGTCTTTGCCAGCCGTGGTGACCTTCCGCTGTGGAGCATGATCATGATCGTCATCTCGGCAGCCATCCTGGGTGACACTGTGGGCTACGAGATCGGCAAACACCTGGGTCCACGGATTATGGCCCTGAAACTCCTGGATAAGAGACGGGCCCAGCTGCAGAAAGCCGAGGATTTCCTCGCCCGCCGTGGCGGCCTCGCCGTATTCCTCGGCCGCTTCACCGCCTTTTTCCGCGCCGTCATGCCGGCGCTCGCCGGGCTCAGCCGGATGCCCTACCGCCGCTTCGCCATCTGGAACTTCACAGGTGGCATCATCTGGGGTGCACTGTTCGTGACCCTGGGATTCATCGCCGGGAACTCCTACGAAGAACTAGCCCATGCAGTGGGGCGCGGTGCCGCAGTGGTGGTGGGCGTCGTCGTGGTTGTCATGCTCGGCGTGTGGCAGGTCCGAAAGCATCGAACGGCGGCAAAACCCACAGCTGACTGAGACCCTCTGGAAACGTGGCGGAAACGTCCAGTCCTTACGCTGATCACAAACTGTCCCTTAGTGTGCACCCAGGTAGCGGCTTTTGAGGAGAATTGATGCATCTTTTGCCCCGTGAGCAGGAAAAACTCATGATCGTGGTGGCTGCCGATCTGGCCAGGCGAAGGCAGGCGCGCGGATTGAAGCTGAACTACCCGGAAGCCATAGCGATCATCAGCTACGAGCTCATCGAGGGCGCGCGGGACGGCAAATCCGTCGCGGAGCTCATGAGTTACGGAACCACGTTGCTGAGCCGCGAGGACGTGATGGAAGGCGTGCCGGAGATGATCCACGACGTCCAAATCGAAGCCACCTTCACCGATGGCACAAAGCTCGTCACAGTCCACAACCCCATCCGATAGGAGCCACCCATGATCCCCGGTGAATACAGGCTGCGCCCCGAGCCAATCGCGTGCAACAACGGCCGTGAGGCGATCGCCGTCGAGGTTGTCAATCGAGGCGACCGTCCAGTCCAGATCGGTTCGCACTACCACTTCGCGGAGGCCAACCGTGCCCTGGAGTTCGACCGTGAAGCCGCGTACGGCCGCCGCTTGGACATCCCCGCCGGCACAGCAGCCCGCTTTGAACCGGGCGACAAGAAGACCGTGCACCTGGTGGAGCTGGCAGGTTCCCGCGAAGTTTTCGGCCTGAGTAACGCCGTCAATGGAATGCTCGACGGCGGCACCCGCCCCGGCGGGACCGCTCGCCCGGGTGTTGCTATGGAAGGAGATGCGAAGTGAGCTTCGAGCTTCCCCGCCGGCAATACGCCGAGCTGTACGGCCCAACGACAGGTGACGCAATCCGCCTGGCGGACACGGAACTGTTCCTCGAAATTGAGAACGACTACACCGTCTACGGCGAAGAAGTGGTCTTCGGGGGCGGCAAAGTCATCCGCGACGGCATGGGCCAAAACGGCCAGGCGACGCGCTCCGAGGACATCCCCGACACTGTCATCACCAACGTCATCGTCCTGGACTACTCAGGGATCTACAAGGCCGACGTCGCCCTGAAGGACGGGCACATTTTCAAGATCGGCAAAGCCGGCAACCCGCAGATCATGGACGGCGTGGACATCGTGATCGGCGCCAGCACCGAGATCATCGCCGGGGAACGCAAAATCCTGACAGCCGGCGGCATCGACACACACATCCATTTCATTTCCCCCGAACAGGTTCCCACTGCACTCTGCAGCGGCGTGACCACAATGGTGGGCGGGGGCACGGGACCTGCGGAAGGAACCAAAGCCACCACCATCACGCCCGGATCCTGGCACATCTCGCGCATGCTCCAGGCTGCCGAAGGGCTCCCCATCAACATCGGCCTGCTTGGCAAAGGCCACGCGTCCGCCGTCGAGCCCCTCGCAGAGCAGATCCGCGCCGGTGCCGTAGGCCTGAAAGTCCATGAGGACTGGGGCTCCACCACGTCCTCCATAGACATGTCCCTGCGGGTGGCCGACGAATACGACATCCAGGTCGCCATCCACACAGACACCCTCAACGAATGCGGCTTCGTGGAAGACACCATCAACGCAATCGACGGCCGGGTCATCCACACCTTCCACACAGAGGGCGCCGGCGGCGGCCACGCCCCGGACATCATCAAGATCGCCGGGCTGCCCAACGTGCTACCCGCCTCCACCAACCCCACGCTGCCATACACCAAAAACACCATAGAAGAGCACCTGGACATGCTCATGGTCTGCCACCACCTCAACCCGGACATCCCGGAAGACGTGGCCTTCGCCGACTCCCGCATCCGTGCCGAAACCATCGCAGCCGAGGACGTCCTGCACGATCTCGGCATCTTCGCCATCACGTCCTCGGACTCCCAGGCAATGGGCCGCGTAGGCGAGGTGATCACCCGGACCTGGCAAGTGGCCGATGCCATGAAACGGCAGCGCGGCATGCTGAAGGACCCAACCGGCGCGCCGCACGGCTCAGCAGAAAGCGACAACTTCCGGCTCAAACGGTACATAGCCAAATACACCATCAACCCCGCCATCGCACAGGGCATGGCAGACGTCATTGGCTCCGTCGAAGAAGGAAAATTCGCGGACCTGGTGTTGTGGGACCCCGCCTTCTTCGGAGTGAAACCCGAGCTCGTCATCAAAGGCGGACAGATCGCCTACGCACTCATGGGCGACTCCAACGCCTCCATTCCCACGCCGCAGCCCCGCACCATGCGGCCCATGTTCGCCACCTACGGAAGAGCGCTCCAACACACGTCCATCACGTTCCTCTCCAAAGCCGCGATCGACGCCGGCGTGCCGGCCGAGCTTGGCCTCGAACGCCTCATCCGGCCCGTCACCGGCATCAGGAACCTGCGCAAAGCCGACCTCAAGTTCAACGGCGAAACCCCGGACATCGTCGTCGACCCCGAAACCTACAAGGTGACAGTTGACGGCGTCGAAGCCACCTGCGAACCCTCCGACGTGCTGCCCATGGCGCAGCGCTACCACCTCTTCTAGGCCCCTCATGATCATCGAAAAAATCCTGGGCAACCTCCACGAACAGCCCGACGCCTACGCCGGCCGCCACAAAGAAAAAGTGATCCTGCCCAGCGCCCTGCTCGTCAAACGCATCCAACGCGTCACCACCGACCACGGCAAAGAACTCGGCATCCGGCTCCCCACCGGATCCGGCGACCTGCGCGACGGCGACATCCTCGCCGCCGACGACGCCAACCTCATCGTCATCTCCGTGCTGCCAACAGACGTCCTCGTCATAGCTCCGCGCAGCATCCACGAAATGGGGGTCGTCGCACACTCCCTCGGCAACCGGCACCTGCAGGCACAATTCTTCGACACCTCATCCGAATACGGGGCCGACGTCATGGTTTGCCAATATGACCACACGGTCGAGGACTACCTGAAGAGCGTCGGCGTCCCCTACGACAGGCAAGAGCGGGTCATGCCGGTGCCCTTCCGCCATGCTGAGCATTCGCACTAAAGCGCTGCGCTGCGTCAGGTTGGGTGCGCGCGCTTGCGCTCCACTGGGAAGGGGGGCCGTGCCCGCTCCGCGATGCCCGCCACGCCGCGGCCCCCTTCCCAGCTCCGCTCCAGCGCGCAGCCCTCACCTCGGGCGGTGCGCTTTGAGTGCGACATATCAGCTGGCTCTTCAGCAGTTGGTCGACTCTGCGTTGCCTACGGGGGCGTTTGCTCATTCTTTGGGGTTTGAGAGCTACATCCACCGTGGGCTTGTTGGTGATGAGGGGGCGTTCGGGGTTTGGCTTTCTGCGTTTGTTGGCCAGCAGTTGACTTACTCGGATGGGTTGGCTGTGCGGTTTTTGTATGAGGGGGTGGATGTTGGCTTGTTGGATTCTGTGTTGTCCGGGCAGTTGTTGGCTCGGGAAGTGCGGGAGGCTTCTTTGAAGATGGGTGGGCGGTTGCTCGAGATTGGCGGGGAGGTATTTCCGTCGGCTGAGTTGGATCGCTATCGGGATCTGGTTCGTGAGGGGAGCGCTGGGGGGCATCAACCGTTGGTTTTTGGGGTGATTGCTCGGTCACTGCAGGTTCCGTACGAGGAGGCTGTTTCTGCGTATTTGTTTGCCACCGTCACTTCCCTGACCCAGAACGCCGTGCGCGCCATACCGCTTGGGCAGAACGCAGGGCAGCGGGTACTTCGGCACGCGCACGACGCCGTCGCTGCCGCCGTCCGGGATATAGCACAACTGTGCTGGGACGACTTTGGGGCCGTCAGCCCCGGACTTGAAATTTCACAAATGCGGCACGAGCGCCAACGCGCCCGCATGTTCATGAGCTAACCCAGGAGGACACACATGTCTGAACCCATCAAAATCGGCGTCGGCGGACCCGTGGGAGCCGGTAAGACCCAACTCGTCGAACGCATCACGCGCCACATGAGCCGCGACATTTCCATGGCCGCCATCACCAACGACATCTACACCATCGAAGACGCCAAAATCCTCGCAGCCAACGGCATCCTGCCCGAAGACCGCATCATCGGCGTCGAAACCGGCGGCTGCCCCCACACCGCAATCCGTGAAGACACCTCCATGAACACAGCAGCCATCGAAGAACTCAAAACCCGGCACCCCGACCTTCAAGTCATCTTCGTCGAATCCGGCGGCGACAACCTCTCCGCCACGTTCAGCCCCGAACTCGTCGACTTCTCGATCTACATCATCGACGTAGCCCAAGGCGAAAAGATCCCCCGCAAAGCCGGCCAAGGCATGATCAAGTCCGACCTCTTCATCATCAACAAAACGGACCTCGCGCCGTTTGTGGGGGCGGACCTCGCGGTAATGGAGCGGGACTCCAAGGAATTCCGCGGCAACAAACCCTTCTGCTTCACCAACCTGAGGACCGATGAAGGGTTGGACGCCGTCCTGGAGTGGATCCGCCGAGACGTCCTGATGCTCGACCTGGCCGTATGACCCCGCCCAAGTCCACTCTCATCTCACCAGGGGCGGCGCCCGGCTCAGCCGCCTCAGCGTTTAGGACGCCGAGGGGCGAACTCCAATTGCGCGTCGCCGAGCGTGCTGGCCGATCCGTTGCCATCCATCAGTTTCATGAGGGCGCCTTGCGGGTTTTGCGGCCTCATTACTTGGATGGGTCCGGGCAGGTTTGCTACGTCATCGTGAATCCTGGCGGGGCGTATCTTGGGGCGGACTTGTTTGTTGTTGACGTGGAGGTCGAGGCTGGGGCGGAGCTGTTGTTGACTACGCAGTCTGCCACCAAGGTTTATCGGACTCCGGGCTCGTTTGCTGAGCAGCGGATGCGTGTGCGGCTGGGGGAGGGGGCGCGGTTGGAGTTCGTGCCCGACCAGTTGATTGCTTATCGGGAGGCGAGTTATCGGCAGAATTCGCGCATCAGCCTCCACCCGACGTCGAGCCTTGTCATGGCTGAGGTCATCACGCCAGGGTGGTCGCCGGACGGCGCATCCTTCAAGTACGAAGAACTGCGACTGCGGAACGAGATCTGGATCGAAGACGAAAACGGAGCGAAACTGCTGGCTCTCGACAACCTCCTGATTCTCCCACCCGTCAACGATGTGGCAGGCATGGGGTTCATGGAGGGCTTCAGTCACCTGGGGTCGTTGATCGTGGTGGATCAGAAAGTGGATCAGGAGCTTGCCGATGAGCTGCACGAGCTCACCCGCCACCTCGACGCCCACACGGGCGTTTCCCTGACCCAAAGTGCTGGCGGCACGACGGGGCTTGTGCTGAGATCCTTGTCAAACAGCACCGACGAACTCAATCATCTGCTGGGCTCTTGCACCGGCGTTCTCCGTAAACGCTGGCACGGGCAGGAGCCCTTGAACCTGAGGAAGTATTAATGACTGCGCTGACCGGGTTCGCCGCCATGTACCGGGACCGGGAGAAGCTGCCATTGCGCACCCGGCTGCTTTTCACGTTCGGCGCGGTCGCCGCCCTGCACATTGCCGCCGTCGTGCTTTTGCTGCTGGGTTCGCTTTCACTGCAGGGTTTGGTGGCGGCCCAGCCGCTTGCGTTCGGCTTGGTGATCACCGCGTACGTGGCCGGAATCAAGCACAGCTACGACTGGGACCACATCGCTGCAATCGATAACTCCACGCGCAAGTTCGTCGCGCAGCACAAGGATCCGGTGAGCGTCGGCTTCGCATTCAGCCTGGGCCACAGTTCCGTGGTGATCCTGGCGGGGCTCCTCGTAGTGGCGGGCGCCACGTTGATAGGCCAATTCATGGAGGACGGCACGGCGGGCAACAAGGTGCTGGGCCTGATCGGAAGCGGAGTGTCCGGTTTGTTCCTCCTGGGGATGGGGCTCTTCAACGGCTCGGCATTCATGCGTGCCACGCAGGTGTACTGGAGCGTCAAGGCCGGTGCGGCGATCAGTGCAGAAGACCTCGAGGCCAAAGGATTTGTTGCCCGGTTGCTGGCCAAGCCCCTGTCAAAGGTGGAGCGGCCGCGGAACATCTACGTGATCGGTTTCCTCTTCGGGCTCGGCTTCGATACGGCCACCACCATCGGACTACTGGTTATCACCACGACGGCGTCAATCGCCGGAGTCTCACCGCTCGCCTTGATGGCGCTGCCGTTCGCGTTCGCCGCGGCCATGACATTGTGCGATTCCATCAACGGCGTGGCCATGATGAAAATGTACAACTCCGCCATCAACGACCCCCAGCGCAAGCTCGGCTTCAACGTGGTGATCACCGGAATTTCGGCTGTGTCGGCGCTGTTCATCTCCGTGATCACGCTCGGGGGATTCGTCAACGCGGCGTTTGAACTCGAAGACCCGCTGACTACGTGGCTTGGAGGGATCGACCTTGGCGACGCAGGCCTGTTCCTTGTGGGCCTGTTCCTGATCGCATGGGCTGTTTCCGCGTGGCGTGCCCGCTCAGCTCGAAGCGCGCGCTTGGAACCAGGACAGTTGGAGCCAGGGCTCAGGAGGCAGCCACCGCGTTGAAAAGCTCATTGGTGTCCACGCCAAGGTCCGGTGTGTCCAGGACATTCGTCAGGAACACGACGCACCGGTCCTGCTCCGGGAACATCCACCATTCCGTGCCCGACCACCCGGGGTGACCGTAGATCCCCTGGGCAAGCAGCTCGGATTCGTTGGCTGGCATCTGGAAACCAAGGCCGGTGTGCCGCAAGGGCTTGGGCCGGACACTGATGTGGGAAATCCCGGTGGTCCTTGGCCGGCGCATGGCCGCAAGCGTGGCGGGCCGCACGGCCTTGCCGGAATTGCGCAGCAACTCGGTGCCGAGATTGAGCAGATCCGTGGCGGTGCCGAACAGCCCGGCGCCGGGGTGCCTCTTCTTGTACATCCCCTCAACGTCCAGCCCCTGCTCTTCTGCGCCACGGACTGTGTGCGGATTGCAGTCCGTGTGGAACGTGAGGCCTTTCGCGCCGGTGTCGGTGGCCAATGAACTGAGCTGCTCTTCAAACGGGCGACCATCGGCCCATTCAGCCATCGCCGCGGCACCCTCAAAAGCCACATTGCAGTACTGGACCAGCGATCCCGCATAGAAGGCTTGCTCGGCCGTGGTGAGGTCTTCGCGGAGGGGCGTGCCGCCGTCGAGCTGTGTATCCATGATTCCCGAGCGGTGACTCAACAGGTGTTCGAGGGTCACCGTGTCCGTGCGGCCGGCGCCGAAGCCGGGGAGCGCGTCCGTCAATGAATTGCCGAGCGACAATTTCCCCAGCTCAACCTGGCGCATCACCGTCAGTGCGCTGATGGGTTTCGTGACTGAGAACAGCGCAAAGTGGTCATCGGTGGTTGCCTTCCGGCCGTCGTCGTGCCCAAAGGCGACAACGTCGGAGATGCCGTGGCTCGATCCAATTCCCAGCACGGCCACCGGCACGCGCCCCTGATCCACCTGTTTGCGGGCCCAGTCTGCTGCGGGACCTGATTCCACCATGTGACTTCCACGCTTTCGGTCGGGTTCGGTGGGACGAATCTATCGAAAATTCTCCAAGCCGCGTGTAACCGTGGGACGTCGGCCGGAAACTATAGAAGTATCCTGCAGTTCAGGACACTACTTTCAGGGGGAAAATCGTGCTTTCCGAGCGCGAACTGGCGTTTATCGCCATTCACAAAAACAGCTATCCATCCGTTTTCAGATTTGTCCGCCGCAGGGTGGAATCGGCGGAAATTGCCGAAGAAATCGCGGCGGACGTTTTCCGCGTCGTGTGGCAAAAATGGGACGACAACTCCCAACCCGATATCCCGTACCTGCTCACTGTTGCGCGCAATCTCGTCGGCAATGCCTACAGGAGCCGTGACCGCCAACAGGCACTGCAGGAAAAGCTACGCACGACGGCGGTAGAGCGTTTCGGGGACGACTCCGAGAACGTCGTGGTACAGGATGCCATGGCCCGGCTCCGCGAACAGGATCGGGACATCCTCCAGCTGGCGTATTGGGACGGTTTGGGTTCCACCGAAATCGCGCGCGTACTCAACTGCAGTGAATCCGCGGCGAAGGTCCGCTTGCACCGCGCACGTGGTGCTTTCCGGAAACAGATGCCTGCAGATGTCGAAACGACTACACACAAGATGGGAGTCTGAGATGGACCAGATCAAGAGCCAGATTTCCTCGATCGACCCTCTTGCCCACGAACCAGAGGCCGAAATCAACGGCGAAGAAGCCTTGGCCCGTATGCTGACAGGTCCTCGGGTTTTCAGTGACACTGTGCCGGCTGGAGTCAGCTCGCTCCAAGAGCGCAGGAACCGGAGGGTCCGGATTGCCGGAGCGTTGTTGCTGGGAGCTGCCGCTGTCACTGCCGGTGTCCTCGTGGCGGCCAACTTCGGGCCAATAAGCTCAACGCCGGCGCCGGCAGTCACCGTCACCACCCCTGAGCCAACGCCAACGCCAACGCCGAGCGTGTCCGCCACTCCTTCGCCAATAGCAACGCCAACTGCGACTCCGACGCCGGATGCCAGTCAGGCGCCGACCCCCACCGCACCAGCTGCGACCACCACTGCACCCGTGGCGCCGCCGGTCCAGGTGCCCACGATCCAGACATTCACCTTCCCTGATGGGCACGTCTCGTTCAGGTACCCCGCCGGTTGGACTGTTCGACCGGAACAAGGTCCTTCCGACGGAGTCACCGTTCTGGACAGCACGGGCGCTGAAGTCGCCTTTATGAGCAGCGGTTTCTACGGCGACGGTACTGCCGGGCTGGTGGACCGGACAGTTCTGGACCGTGCCGTGGTTCCTGGAGTAACGGATACAGCAGGAAACCAGGTGGAATTCGGTTTCTCCCTGAACTACATCATGAACATCGACTACAACTCCGGTAGCGGAGGGATGCCCACGGCTAGTGGGCGTTCCGACTCTCCTCCGGTCTACGTCATGGACATCCGGCTGTCCTCCGAGCTTCAATCCGGGCAGACCTCATCCGGCACAAACCAGATCAGGATGCCCAACGGGTTCATGATCGCATACGTGAAATTTGATCTCGACAAGCAGCCCACGTTCGCCACCCCTGAAGCAGCGAAGGGCCTGGATGGGTAGCGAACAGTACTCACAGCTGAAGGCCATGCTCCTGAGCGTGAGCTACAACTAGGCCCATCTGAGTAGCAGCAGTGCGCGTTTTGAGCGCTCAAAACGCGCACTGCTGCTACCTACTTGGGCTAGCGGGTGGTGAGTAGATGGCTGGCGGGGTCGTACCGGAAGGTGACCGGTCCGCCGTCGTGCTTCAGGGCTATGTTGCTGCCGTTCGGGGCGCCGCCCAAACCGTAGTTCTCAGCCCAGGAGCCGTTGATCGCTGCCTTGAACTCGTAGCTACCCGCTGCCAGATCCGGCACGGAAAGCTTCCAGATGCCATCCACAGGGTCCAGGGCAAGCTGGGCCTGAGGGCAATCAGGCATCCAATCGCCGGCACAACCGAGCTCGGAGTTCAGGCTACCGGGAACGGATACAGCGGCGGGTTGCGGGCCGGCGGTCACGGCGCTGATCACGTTGGTTGCGTGGTCGTAGAGGAACGTGACGGCGCCACCTGAGTGCTGGAACACGATATTGGGGCCGTCCAGGACTCCGCCCACACCGTAGTTCTCGTCCCACGAGCCGTTGAGGGCAGCCTTGAATCCGTACGTCCCGGCCGGCAGGTTCGGGACGTTCAGCTGCCACAGACGGTGCGTCGGTTCGTAAGTCATCGATGCCTGCTCGCACGACGGCTGCCAGTCTTCCGTGCAACCGAGCTCGGTGTTGAGGCTGCCGGCCACGGTGACGGTTTCGGGCTGGGCCGGCTCGCCCACCACGCCGCTGCGCGGCTCACTCGCCGACGTGTGGCCGGCATTGTCCAGCACCACGGCACGGTACTCCACCGACGCGCCGGACTGCATCGCGGATACGTCGTGGAAGACCTGGTACGGCGCGTTATCGTCCGTGCCGATCGACTCCCATTCCCCGCCCGCGGTCCGCGCCTGGAAAGTGACTTCGTAGAACGAATTACCGTCGACGTCGGCCGTTACCTTCATGCGCGTAGCGTCACCAGCAGCGGTGACCGGCTTCTTGACGACGACGCCGGGTGCCGCCTTGGATTGTGCGAGTCGCCCCGCTGCTTGGTACACCACGGTGGAAAGCGGAGGAACTGAAACGGTCAATTTCGCCTGCGTGTTAGTCTTTACGTCGGCTGCAGCGTTGCCGTAAACGAGGTTGAACGGCTGCTTCGCCTCGTACGTGGGGATCTCCGCTGTTTGCGCACTCTCGCTGTTGTTCACGGCAACCACGTACTCACGTTGCTCTTTGGCGTCGATACGCGAGAAGGCGTAAATCCCCGGGGCGTCGGCGGCGTAGCGGTTCTGCTGCGCGCCGCTGCGGAGGGTGGGGTGCTCGGCGGTGAGTGCAGCAAGTTCGCTGATCTTCCTGTACAGCGGGTGCCCGGTATCGAAGTTGTCTGCTGCATGCGTCGCGCTTGTGCCCAGAAGGTCGTCATCAAGGTATTCCTGAACCTGGCTGGCGAACATGGATTGCCGTGAGTCCTGGTCCCCACCTGCCCCCGTGAATCCTTGCTCGTCGCCGTAGTAGACAACCGGGTTGCCGCGCGAGAAGTACATCAGCTCGTGGGCGAGTTCATCACGCTCGACGAGTTCGGCGTCTGACGCCCCGGCGTTGTCCTGGGCGATGAACGTGCCGATACGGCCCATGTCGTGGTTCCCCAGGAAGGTGGGCAGTTGGTACACGTTGGAGTCGGCGTCGGTGTACCAGTCATCTCCATTGAAGAACTCGGCCAAACCACTGGCCTTGCTGCTCTGGGAAGCGAAGCTGCGCGCAGCTCCCTGGAAACCGAAGTCGAGAACAGCCTGCATCTTGTTTCTGGTGGTGAACTTGGACGTGACGCTCTTGGAGGTATCGAAGACCTCGCCAAACATGAAGAATTCGTCCTTGCCCTGCTCCTTGGCGTAGCTCAGGACCTGCGGGCCAAACTGCTGCCAGAATTCATCGTTGACGTGCTTCATGGTGTCGATGCGGAAGCCGTCGATCCCGAAGTCGCGGATCCAACTCTTGTAGATATCAACAAATCCGTTGACCACGCGGGGATTCTCCGTGAACAGATCGTCCAAGCCGAAGAAGTCGCCGTAGAGCGCGTCCTCGCCGGAAAAGGTGGTGTTGCCACGGTTGTGATACAGCGTGGAGTCGTTGAGCCACGCGGGAACCTTGACGTCCTTCTCGGCTTCGGGGACCACCGGTGTGTAGGGGAAGGACGTTGATGGATCCAGTGCAGGAAAGTCCTGTGTGCCGGCATAGTCGTGGTCATCGAAGGCCTCGCCCGCTACCGTGCGGTACGGCTCTGTTTCCTTGGAAATGTACGGCGCTGACTCGGACTCCTGATACTGGATCACGTCCGCCGTGTGGTTGGTGATGATGTCGAAATAGACCTTCATGCCGCGTGCATGGGCGGCATCGATCAGCGTCTTCAGTTCAGCATTCGTGCCCAGATGGGGATCGATCTGCGTGAAATCCGTGACCCAGTACCCGTGGTAACCCGCGGAGCTGTTCTCCACTGACCCGTCACCTTGGACGGCCTTGTTCTTGAAGCTCGGTGTAAGCCAGAGGGCATTCGTTCCCAAACCCTGGATGTAGTCCAGACGGTCCTGGAGGCCTTTCAGGTCACCACCGTTGTAGAAGCCCTTGCGGGAGGGGTCGTAGCCGGACACCATCGGATCCGCACCCAGCCCGCCGTCGTCGTTGGCTTTTGTGCCGTTGTTGAAGCGGTCAGCCATGACGAAGTAGAAGTTCTGATCACTGACGCCGCCGCGGACTGAGTGTTGGCCGGCGGGATCAGGCGGCGTTTTCTTGGTGGTGGCGGCGCTCGCGGGAAGAACGGTGGAAGCCGTCACCACTGCGGTGGCGAGTACGACGGCGGGGACAATGGATCTATAGCTGCGAGATAGCAAGTGATGAAACCTTCCGCTAAGCGACTCTGCTGTGTGGCAACTCACAACTGTAAGCGCTTGCGCGGATTTGATCCATAGAAATAGATGTTTTTCTGAGAGTGAAGCGCTGTTGCGGGTTCAATACTGGAAGCGCTTGCAGGACTTTTAGTCCAGATTGAGCCAAAATCCTATTGTTCGCCTGCATGACACTGTGCGGAAATGCTATGCAATTGCCTATAACGAACCGTCCATGACTTGCATAGGGTTGAGGAGATCTGCTTCACACCAGGCCCTGCTTCACAGCATGCAGCGCCCTGAACTACCCAAGGATGAGTTTCAACGATGAAGAGCATCGCCCTCCTGCGCGAACGAGCCACCCGTGTCATGCCCACCGGTTCCCACTGCCCGGCCTCGGGTTTGTGGAGCCCGGACTCTGAGCCTGACGCCGTCCAGGTGTTCGCGGAAGGTCACGTCCTACCGGCGCACAACGGAGTGCCCACTGTCTGGCGGCGCCGGACCGCTGGCGACATCACAGCATGACCAGCTCCATCCTGAACCGGCCCAGCGACTACCGGCACGTGCCGGCAGCGCAGTGGACTGAGCTCAGCGTCGGCGATCGCGTCTGGATCTACGACGTCGCCTGGGGCGCCGGCACGGGCTGTGTCGACGACGTTTCCCACCATCAGGAACTGCTGTGGGTGGTCCTTGAACCCACTGGCCGCAAGCTGTTCTGCGGAACGGACGACGTCCAGGTCTGGGCGGCCTAACCCGCCGGGACCAGAACGCTCGGGGACCCCGTCGCCAGCCGGCCTACGGGTCCGTCGGGCAGGCCGGTTTCGGGGTCGAGCCTGAAAGTCAGGACGTCATTGGAACCTTCATGGGCCACCAAGAGCCAGCCGTCGTGGACCAGGTGGTGCCGTGGCCAGTCGCCCCCGCTTGGCACATCGGCCAGGGGAGTGACGTCCGTGCCCTGGGCGCCCACCTTCAGGACGCAGATCCGGTTGGAGCCCCGGACGCCCACATAGACGAACCGACCGTCAGCGGACATTGCAATCTCCGCGGCGGAGTCGCCGTCGAACGCTTTGTTGACACTGGCGGGAACCACGGCCGTGAGTTCGTAGACCCCCTGGGGTTCGGCCCTGACAGCTGCAACCTCAATCGAGTATTCCGTATCGATGAAAACCGTACCGCTGGGATGCCGCACCATATGACGCGGGGCCGGAGTCCTTGGGCAGGATCACGTGGTGGTCGGGCAACAGGCCCTGGCCCGGCTCGTACCGCCAAACCCTCACAAGATCGTGCCCGAGGTCCGTGGTCATCACGCGACCATCGGGAAGCATGAGGCTTGAATGTGCGCGGCTTGGACGCGGCTCATCGGTGGGTCCGGTCTGATGGGGGTCGACGGCGGCTTCCGCGCTGGTCCGCGAGGTGATGGCGCCGTCGTGGTCCAGTTCGTAGAGAATGACCTGGCCGTCACCCCAGCAGGTGACGACAATGAAACGTCCCTGTGGATCCGTCGCGACGTGGCAAGCAGCCTCCCCTGCCGGCCATGGTTCACCCATCTCTTCCAGCTCAGCGGTGCCGGTACGGCTGTACGCCCGTACCATCTTGCCTTCCTCGGCAACGGCATAGAGCACAGGGAGGGTTGGATGAATGGCGAGGAAGGACGGCGAGTTCGCCGCCGCAGCCAAGCCAAGCGAAGTAAGGTTCCCGTCCGCATCCACGGTGATGGCGCCGATACCTTCGCCATTTCCATTCCGGTCCGCAGTGTAGGACCCGGTCCAGATCAATGTTTCTGCGCCTGCTGCTTCCATATTCAGTTCCCCCACGTTTAGTGTTCCCGTCCCCTAGTGTCCCTGAACGTCCGAGTCGACGCCGGCATCAGGACCGGCGTCGAGGGTTTGTAGTCTTCTGAGGTCATCCTGGTCCAGCTCGAAGCCGAAGACGTCAAGGTTCTCCCGCATCCTTTGCGGGTTGGCGGTCTTCGGGATGGCAACCAGGCCCTGCTGGACATGCCAACGCAGGACCACCTGGCCGGGCGTCTTTCCATGCTTGTTGCCGATGCTCGCCAGAACCGGGGCATTCAGGAGGTCGCTGCTGGCGCCCAGTGGACTGTACGACTCCGTGACAATCCCGTGCTGCTCGTTGAACGCGATGGCAACAGGACGCGGGATGGCGGGATTGACCTGGATCTGGTTGACCGCTGGAACAACATCCGTTTCCCGGAACAGCCGGTCAAGGTGCGAAGGCTTGAAATTGGAAACGCCGATGGATCGTACCTTGCCCGAGGCCTGCAGTTCCTCGAACGTCTTCCACGTGGAAACGAACTCGCCGCGGCGGGGGAGCGGCCAATGGATCAGCAGCAGGTCAACATAGTCCAGCCCGAGTCGTTGCAGGGAGCCATCGAGCCCAGCGGTTGCCTTGCCCGAGCCTTGGAATCCGCCGTCGAGCTTGGTAGTGATGAAGAGCTCGCTCCGGTCCACACCGCAGGCACGGATACCATTACCGACTCCTTCCTCATTCCCATATTTGACCGCCGTATCAATGTGTCGGTAGCCGCAGGAAACAGCCTCCACCACGGCATCGGCAACCTGGGCATCATCCAGGGGCCACGTACCTAAGCCCAGTTGCGGGATCTTGTAGCCGTCGTTGAGTTCAATGAGCGGGGCAAGTGTCATGAGCATGATCTCCTCTTATGCTTGAATCTCGACCGGCGGGTCTCTTTGCTGTTCTACGCTGGCCACTGGCTGCTTGGCAACAGCTGCCGCCGCTATCACTCATCGAGCAGACCACTCATCTTGCCGTCCACTCATAGAGCCGATCGCTCAGTTCCATGAAGTCTTCCGCAACTACCTGCAGTCCGGGATGCTGATCGTGCCAGTCGATGATCTCCCTCGCACCGTCCGCGAAAGGGATGGTTGCCTGGTAATCCGGCACGAGTGCCTTGATCTTGGAGTTGTCGAACACCACGGAGTGCGAGCGGTCCCCCAAAAGGTTGGGGCCAAGCTCTTTGCTATGGGCGGCGATGGTCTCGGAGGAAACATGAAACAGCTCGGGTTCAGGAACCCCGGCTGCCCGGGCGAAGAGACGGTAGATCTGGTTCCATGGCAGGAACTCGTCGGAAGTAATGGTGTAGCTCTCACCGACAGCCTGTGGCCTTCCCAAGAGCCCAACGAAGGCCTTGGCGAAATCACGGCTGTGTGTCAGCGTCCACAGGGAGGTCCCGTCCCCATGAACCAACACGGGCATTCCGGCGCGCATGCGGTGAATGTCAGTCCAACCGCCCACCAGCGCGATCTTGGTCCGGTCGTAGGTGTGGGATGGCCGGACCACAGTCACAGGGAAGTCCTGCTCGCGGTATGCCTCAAACAACATCTCTTCACAGGCAATCTTGTCCTGCGAGTACTTCCAAAAGGGGTTCTTCAAAGGAGTCGATTCCCTAATGGGCAGGGTGCTGGGTGGCTTTTGGTACGCCGAGGCGGAACTAATGAAAACGTACTGGCCCGTTTTCCCCCGGAACATCTCCAAGCCGGCCCGCGCATGAGCCGGAGTGAACGAGATGAAGTCCGCTACGGCGTCGTACTCCTTTCCCCGAAGCACCTCCCGCACAGCCCCGCTGTCACGGATGTCTGCATGGAGCACCTCAGCGCCCTCGGGAACCGGCCGACCGGCTGACCGTCCCCTGTTGAGGATGGTCAGCCGGTGGCCCAGCGCAACGGCGCGGTCAGCCGCCGCCGCACTGATGACCCCGGTCCCGCCGATGAACAGGATGTTCCGCGGCGAGACCGTGTCCGCTGTTCCGGGACCGACGGGGAGGAGGCTGCTCACCAGGCGTAGTCCTCCGGGGCGGGGCGGTGTCCCGGGAAAATGTCATCCAGCCGTTTGAGGGCATCCTCGTTGAGGGTCACATCCAAGGCCCGGATTGCGGCGTCCAGTTGCTCCTGGGTGCGTGGCCCAACGATGGGCGCCGTCACGGCAGGCTGATGAAGAAGCCAAGCCAGGGCAACGTCCCCGGGCTTCTGCCCGAGTTCGTCCGCGAAATCCTCGTACTGACGGATCTGGTCCTCATGCTTGCGCAGCGTCTCAAGCGCACGGCCTTCCGCGCGGCGGACGCCCTGCTCCTCCTTCTTCAGCACGCCACCCAGCAGGCCGCCCTGCAGCGGAGACCACGGGATCAAGCCGAGGCCGTACTGTTGCGCTGCGGGAATGACTTCAAGCTCCAGCTCGCGCCGGAAGAGGTTGTAGATGGACTGCTCGCTGACCAGGCCGGTGTAATTGCGCCTGCGGGCGGCTTCCTGGGGCCTGGGCAATGTGCCAGCCGGCAAAGTTGCTGCTGCCCGAATACAGGATCTTGCCCTGCTGCACGGCCACCTCGATTGCCTGCCAAATCTCATCCCACGGTGTCTGGCGGTCGATGTGATGGAACTGGTAGATGTCGATGTAGTCCGTCTGCAACCGCTTCAAGCTGGCATCCAGGGCACGACGGATGTTCAGGGCGGAGAGCTTGGACTCATTGGGACGGTCCGTCATGGTGCCGTACAGCTTGGTGGCCAGCACTGTCCGTTCCCGGCGCTCGCCGCCCTTTGCGAACCAGCGCCCGATGATTTCTTCGGTCCATCCCCGGTGGCCCGAGCCGCCATAAACGTTGGCGGTATCGAAGAAGTTGATGCCGGAATCCAGTGCGGAATCCATGATGGAGTGCGCGGTGGCTTCGTCCGTCTGGGGGCCGAAGTTCATGGTGCCGAGGCAGAGGCGTGAAACTTTCAGGCCGGAACGGCCAAGGTGGGTGTACTGCATGCTGTTGTGTCCTTTTGTCTAGAACTACGTTGTCTGTTTAGAACTGGGTAAAAGCCGCGACGGCGGGATCGGAACCTATGCGGGCTCCGGCCTCCAGGGCGGTGATGGCAGCCAGTTCGGATTGGGTAAGGGTGAGATCGGCGGCGCCGAGGTTTTCCCGCATCCTGGCAGAGTCGGCGGACTTGGGGATCACGATGGTTCCCTGCGCGAGGTGCCACGCCAGAATTACCTGTGCCGGAGTTGTTTCATGTGCAGCGGCCACCAAGGCCACTACCTCGGCGTTCAGGTCCTTGCCCTGTCCCAGCGGGCTGTAGGCCTCCACGGCGATGCCGAGATCGCGGCACTTGTTTGCCAGATCGCCTTGTTGGTACGTGGGGTGCAGTTCGATCTGGTTTACGGCGGGCACTATGTCTGCTTCCCGCAGCAAGGTATCCAGATGGTCTGTGAGGAAGTTGGAGACGCCGATGGCCCGGATCTGCTTGTCCTGGTAGAGCTTCTCCATCTCCTTCCAAGCCTGGGTGTACAGCCCCTGCGAAGGTACGGGCCAGTGGATCAGGTACAGGTCCACTGCTTCCAGGCCAAGGGCATCGCGGCTGCGCTGGAAGGCGTCGTACGCCTCACCCTGCTCGCCGTTGCGGAGCTTGGTGGTGATGAAGAGGTCTTCCCTGGGAAGGCCCGAGGCGGCGATGGCAGCACCCACGCCTGCCTCGTTACGGTAGGCAGCTGCGGTATCGATGTGCCGGTACCCTGCCTCCAAGGCGTCTTCCACCACCTTCTGTGTTTCTTCCGGAGGCACCTGGAAAACACCGAATCCGAGCTGGGGAATGGTGACGCCATTGTTTAGGGTCAGCTCTGGCATGAGGTCTCCTTCGAGGTAGATATTTCTGGGCCTGGCCGCTGCTTCCTGTGGGTTCGGCTGCTGCGCCGGTTGCCAGAAAGCGTTTTCGGGAGGCTCTGTACCGAGCCTATTCAGTTTTCGTCGCAGAGTCAGCAATCCAGACTGATCCTGTTTTTCCTAGGTCTGGTAGTCCTACCCAAAATGGTGGTCCTGCTCTGGTCCTGCCAGCTGCGATGACGGCAGAATGGACGGATGGGTCAAAGCGCCGAGTTCGGAAAATTCCTCAAAGTCATGCGTGCCCGCCTCTCGCCCGAGGACGCCGGGGCTCCGCAGTCCAACGGCTCCCGCAGAGTTCCGGGCCTCCGCCGCGAAGAGGTGGCCAGGCTCTCCGGTGTGAGCACCGACTACTACACACGCCTGGAGCAGGGCCGGAACATCCATCCGTCCAAGGCCGTCCTCGATTCCGTTGCGAGGGCATTGCGCCTGGACGCGGGGGAGCATGCGCACATGTTGGACCTGCTGGAGCACTGCGCCAGTTCGGCCGGCAATCCGGGCCCCGCCCAAAAGGTGCGCCCTGCCTTGCGGCAGCTGCTGGACGCCGTCGGGGATGTTCCCTCAATGGTCCTGGGGCGACGCGCTGACGTTTTGGCCGGAAACCGGATGGCGCATCTTCTGTTCACGGATTTCACAGCACTACCCGCGGCCGAACGGAACCTGACCCGCTGGATCATTCTGGATCCTGCGGCCAAGGACCTGTTCAGGGACTGGAAAACCGTTGCCGCCGAGGCAGTGGGCGCCTTGCGGATGGACGTGGGCAGGCACCCCAACGATCCCCAGACCAACCAGCTCGTGGGCGAACTTGCGGTGCACAGTGAGCATTTCCGTCAATGGTGGGCGGGACACAGGGTGGCCACACGGTCTGCCGGGATTGTCCGCCTGCACCACCCTGTGGTGGGCGACCTTGAACTGAACTTTGAAACCCTGGGCCTCCCGGACGACCCCGACCAGCACCTGAGGGTCTATTCCGCGAAGGTGGGTTCGCCGTCGTCGGACGCCTTGACGCTGCTCAGCAGCTTTGGCGAGGTATCGGCGGAGACCATCCCGGCCCCCGAACCAGCCCGCCGGCATGACAGTTAATGCCAATGTTCGTCTGAAACATTGGCATTAACTGTCATCTCGCGGAGGAAGGGATCAGCGCTCCAAGCGGAAGCCAAGCTTGATGGTTACTTGCCAGTCGGCAATTGCGCCGTTCTCCAGGTGGCCGCGGATCTCCTTCACCTCGAACCAGTCGAGGTTACGCAACGTCTGGGCGGCAGCGGCGATGCCATTCCTGACGGCCGCATCGACGCCCTCGGAAGAAGTGCCAACAATTTCGGAAACGCTATATGTGTGGTCAGCCATGGTGCTCCTCATCATCGTCCCTGAATCTTGAAAATGCTGGCCCGCTCGGCAGGCCGTTCATGCAGACTAGCCCACGGACGTCCGTGCGGGCCAGAGGTCCGGCAGGCTCAGCTTTCGCGCCAGTCGTTGCCTGTGATGTGCGATCCCGCATGCGGTCCCATTTGGAGCATTCCGCCGTCCACAGGCCACGAGGCGCCAGTGACGTAGCTGGAATCCGGAGAGGCCAGGAAAGCGATGACGGCCGCAATTTCGCGTGCGTCACCGGGACGGCCCAGCGGCACGCCAGGCCGCTCCTTCTGCCTTGGGTCCTCGTCCGTTTGCCCGGTCATGGGTGTTGCGATCTCGCCGGGAGCAACGTTGTTGGCAGTAATGCCGAACTCTGCGAGCTCCAGCGCCATGGTCTTGATGAGTCCGCCAAGGCCGTGTTTGGAGGCATCGTAGGCAGAGGCTCCGACCCGCGGCTGGAACTCGTGCACGCTGGTGACGGCGATGATGCGTCCGCCGCGGCCAGCGTTGACCATGCGTTTGGCAGCTGCCTGCATGGCCACGAAGGCGCCGTTGAGGTTGGTGTCCAAAGTGGACATCCAGGTGTCGTAATCCAGGTCCAGGAACTTGGTGCCATCGCCCGTTCCGGAGTTGTTGACGAACACGTCCAGGCCGCCGAGCTCCTTGGCCAGCTTGTCAATGCTGGCAGCGGTTTCGGAGACGTTCGTGGTGTCCAGATGGTGTACCACCGCCTTGCGGCCCAGGCCGCGGACCTCTTCCGCAGTGTCCTCGGCACCCTGCTGGTCCGTGTGCCAGGTGATGCCGACATCCATGCCTGCCTTGGCCAGGGCAACCGCCGTGGCACGTCCAATCCCTGAGTCAGATCCTGTGACGATGGCGGTTTGCGGGGAAAATGATGCCTCGCTCATGTCCTTGCCTTTCGGTCGCGTGATGGTTCCGATGACTTATCCCTACCCGGACACGCCGGATCGTAAACACGGAGGCTGGAAGATGCCGGTTCTTCCCGGATCCCGGCGGCGGATGGTGATGGAGTGTAGATTTTTAGCAGCACCACCAGTGAATTCCCACAACCAGGAGTACTCATGTCTGAAGTTATTGTCGTCGGCGTTGACAGCAGCGAAACGGCCAAGCGCGCAGCCGTGGCAGCAGCGAAGCTTGCCACAGCCCTTGGCGCCGAGTTGCATGTCATCAGCGGGTTCTCCGATGACCGCATTGAAGAATTTGGCAGCGGCAGCGACAGGATCACGGTTTCTTCGGCCGACTCCGCAGAATACGTGGCCCGCAAGGTCTCCGAGGAACTTGATGTTCCCAGCGGCAACATCAAGTACTTCGCCGCCCGGGGTACGCCGGCCAACGCGCTCATCAACTACGCCGAGACCAACAACGCCTCGCTGATCGTGGTGGGAAACAAGCGGATGAAGGGCCTGGGCCGTGTCCTTGGCAGCATCGCCAACAGCGTGGCACACGGTGCTCCGTGCGATGTCTACATCGTGAACACGGACGTCGACTAAACCTGACTCAACGGGGGACAGTAGACGTACCTATGGGCTTCCATTGGTACGGTTGCTGTCCCCTGCCTGGGTTAAGCCTCCAGGACGTACGTCTTCAGGTCGTCCAGGGTTTGCTGCATGTGGGCGTCCATGGCCAGCCGGGCCTCGTGCGGATTCCGCGACTCCAGGGCCGCCGCAATTTTCCGGTGATGGCCGATCGCGTGCTCCTGGATGTCAGCGAAAGCTGAGGTCTGCGTCCGCCGTGCCTCGAGTACACGATGCAGCGGCTCGAACAGTACGGCCACGAACACGTTGCCCGACGCATGGAGGATGACATCGTGGAAAGCGAGATCGGCTTCCACGAAGGCGGTCACGTCATTGACCTCGTGTGCGGCCTGCATCTTTTCAACATGCTCTTTGAGGGTGATCAGCTCGTTGTCGGAGATACGTTCCGCTGCGAGTTCGCAGGCGCCGGTCTCCAGCATCCGGCGTAGCTCAATGAGCTGGATGGCAGCAGCCGCGTCTTTTGTTCCTTCGGAAGCGGCACGCAGGACGGCCTCCAGGGATGCCCACTGGTTCAGCGGATTCACAAATGTTCCGCGGCCACGTTCCACGCTGAGGATCCGCTGCGCCTCGAGGGTTTTCATGGCTTCGCGCACGGTCATGCGGCTCACCTCGTGCCGGGCGCTGAGCTCCAGTTCGCCCGGAACAATTGTCCCGGGCGGAAACTCGCCTGCGATGATCCGGTCCAGCAGCTCATCAGCAACGACGCCCACCAGCGACTTGCGTGCCATGTATCCCCATTTCCTGTAATTCAGACCCTCCGGCACCTCATGGATGTTTTCCTCCAGGCGCGGATGGTTGTCAGACATCTTACGCTGGCGGTGGCCAGCTCGTTTTCCAAAATTCACACAACGTCGTGACGCATTCTTCCGGCCGCTCCCAGTGGACGTTGTGACCGGCGTCGGCAATGGCCTTCAGGGTGCGCCGCGGGCTTGCCGCCACGAACGCAGTCATCTGCTCGATTGACCGCACGCGGTCGCCCGTTCCAGCGATGACCAGCAGCGGCGCCTGAACGCGGCTGGGCACTGAAGGTTCGACGCCGGTCATGGCCGCCCAGGCGCTGGCGGACAGAATCCGGAACGGCGTATCGAATCCTTTGCTGAGCAACTCCATGTCTTCCGGGGAGAGGTGCCCGTACCAGGCGTTCATGAGGCTCAGCTTGGTGCCCGCGTCGAAGTATCCCTGCTCCAGCTGTGACACCAGGAGGTTCTTGAAAGCCTCGTTTGGAGGTGCCGGAACCATGCCTACCAGCGTCACTGTTGCCACTAGTTCCGGATGGGTTGCCGCCAAGGTCAGTGACACGCTGCCGCCCATTGAATGCCCCACCAGGTGCGCCGGCCCTTTCGTGCGGGCGCGGATCGCTGCTGCAACGGAAGCGGCGGCAGAGTCCAGCGTCCACTCGAAGTCCGGTGGCGTGTCCTCGCCGGGGTGATAGCCGGGGAGGTCGAGGATCCACACTTCGCGTCCGGCGTCGAGCAGTAGCTTTGCCAGCGGCTCCCAGTACACGGATCCCGAAGCCCAGCCGTGGATGAGCACAACGGGGATTTGCCCGCCGGGGGAAGGCGAGGGGGTTCTCACGTCCACGAAGGGGAGTGGAATTGCGGTGCCGGCCATGACTCCAGACTAGTGACGCACGGCATCTTGCGCGGTGAAGAGTGCTGTGTCACACTGGCTATGAAATGATAGATGTCTGACATCTTACATTCACTAAACCGCTACACAGATTTCCCACGATGGAGTGCACCGTGACCCTTGAAGCAGACGTTCTGGCCGCTTTCCCGGCGGAGGTCCAGATTCCGGCCCGGCTGGTTGCTGACGCCGTTGCCGCGTCCTCGGCGATGTCCCCCCGCATCCTGGTGGTCCTCGACGACGACCCCACGGGCACGCAGTCGGTCGCGGATCTCGCTGTCCTCACCCGTTGGGACGTCGCGGACTTCACCTGGGCCTTCAATCACATTCGCGAGAGCCAGACCAAGCCCGCCGTCTACGTCCTCACCAACACCCGCAGCTTGGACCCTGCAGAAGCAGCGGCGCGGAACGAGGAAATCGTCCGGAATGCGCTGGCAGCAGCGGCCGGGAAGGTCAGCCTTGGCTTCGTCAGCCGCAGCGACTCCACCCTGCGTGGCCACTACCCACTCGAGCCGGACGTCATCGCCGCTACGGTCGCCGCCGAAACCGGTGAGGTCACCGACGGCGTCGTCATCGTTCCGGCATTCCCCGACGCCGGTCGCGTCACCATCGGCGGTGTGCACTACATGCGCGGCACCGGGGAAGGAGCCGGCACCCTAACCCCGGTGTCCGAGACGGAATTCGCGAAGGACGCGTCCTTCGGTTTCGCCAACTCGGAGATGGCCAAGTATGTGGAGGAGAAGTCGAAGGGCCGGTTCCCGGCAAGCGATGTAATCGTCCTTGACCTCAACATCATCCGTGCCGGCGCATCGGCCCAGGACCCGGCCATTTCCGCGAAAGCCATCGCTGACGCCATTGATTCCGCTACCAACTCCACGCCGATCGTGGCCGACATCGTCACCGAGAACGACTTCCGTGCTCTTGCCCTGGGCCTCGAAGAAGCTGAACGACGCGGCAAGAAGCTCCTCTACCGCGTGGGCCCGCCGTTCGTCCGTGGCCGCATCGGCCAGGAAATCCGCACCGCTCTCACCTCCGAAGAGGCCTACGCCGGCAACACTCCCTCCACAGCCGGCGGCCTGATCGTGGTTGGCTCGCACGTTGGCGTCACCACCCGCCAGCTCAACGCACTCACGGCAGAGCACAGCTCGGCGCGGATCATCGAGATCGACGTCGAGAAGCTCCTCGCAGCCGAAACCGAAGCGGAAGCCGACGCTTACATCGCAACGGTTGTGTCCGACGTCGTCGACGCACTCCGCCAGGGCGACGTGATCGTCCACACCAGCCGCCTGCTCATCAAGACCGAGGACGCCGCCGCGAGCCTGAAGATCGCACGTACCGTCTCGGCCGCCGTCGTCAATGTAGTGAACCGGACGCTGAAAACCTTCCCGCCGCGGTTCGTCATCGCCAAGGGTGGCATCACGTCCTCGGATGTTGCGGCCCACGGACTGGAGATCCGGCACGCGATCGTCCGCGGACCGATGCTGCCGGGCATCGTCTCGCTCTGGGAACCGGTGGATGGCCCCGCGAAGGGCATCCCGTACATCGTGTTCGCCGGCAATGTGGGCGATGACCAGTCCCTCGCCCAGGTCACCCGCAAACTCAGCGCCACTTTCTAACCCATCCCCACTGCCCCCTAACCTCGCAAGCTCGGCCAGGGAACCCGGCAAGCGTGGCCCCTATTTATCGGAGAACACCATGACCAGCAGCAACTACACCATCACCGTTCTGGGCCTCGGAGCCATGGGCCTGCCCATGGCCACCCGCCTCGCGTCCGAGTTGACCGTCCACGGTTTCGATATCGCCGAGCCCCGATTGGAGCTCGCTGCGGCAGCCGGTATCAAGACTTTTGCTTCTGCCCGCGAAGCCTCGCAGGACGCCGACGCGCTGCTCCTGGCCGTTCGCAACGGTGAGCAGCTCAACGATGTCCTGTTCGGCGAAAACGGCGTTGCCTCGGTTCTGAAGCCGGGCGCAGTCGTGATCCTCGGCAGCACGGTGGGCACCGAAGCCATCCCCGCCACGGTCGAAAAACTGGCCGGGTACGGTGTTTCACTCGTGGACGCGCCACTGTCCGGTGGACCGAAGCGTGCCGGTGAAGGCGATCTGCTCATCGTCGTTGGTGCCGAGCCGGAGGCGCTTGAAAAGGCCCGGCCCGCGCTGGAACTGTTGGCTTCCACCCTGAGCATTGTTGGCGATAAGCCCGGCGACGGCCAAGCACTCAAAACCGTCAACCAGTTGCTCTGCGGCGTGCACATCGCCGCAGCTGCAGAGGCCATGGCCCTTGCCGACGCCCTCGGCCTCGATCAGGCCAAGACCCTCGCCGCGCTGGAAGCCGGAGCTGCCGGTTCCTTCATGCTGTCCAACCGCGGCCCCCGCATCCTGGAGGCCTACACCGAGGACGGAGCCGAGGTCCTCAGCCGCCTGGACATCTTCGTCAAAGACATGGGCATCGTCGGCAAAGCCACCCGCGCTGCCGGCCTTGCCGCACCCGTTGCCGCCGCTGCAGAACAGCTTTACCTCCTCGGCCAGGCCCAGGGCCTCGCCGCCGCCGACGACTCCGCCGTCATCAAGGTTGTCGCGCCCACAAAGCGCACCAACTAACCCAATAAAAACCCGCGACGACGGCGGTCCCCCCTTCGCCGTCGTCGCCACCTCCCGCCGGTCTTCTCTAGACTGGTATGTCAAAGGAGACACCCCCAATGAATCCCCTCATCAACTCCTTGGTGGTCCGGGCTGCTGATGCCCCCGCCATCAAACCGGCAGTGGAACTGGGAACACCCCTGTTGCTGACTATCGCTGCTGCGGGCATTGCCCTGCTGCTCGTGCTGATTATCCGCTTCAAGATCCAGGCCTTCGTTGCCCTGTTGGCTGTCAGCATCCTGGTAGGCGTGGCAGCCCAGATTCCGCTCAAGGACATCTTCACCGTGGTGGCCAACGGCGTTGGCAGCACCATGGGCAAGGTTGCTTTGTTGATTGCCCTCGGCGCCATTCTTGGCCGCATGATCGAGGTATCCGGCGGCGTGCAATCGCTGGCCACCCATTTCACTGAGAAGCTGGGCGCCAAGCGTGTTGCCATCGCCTTGACGGCCGTGGGCTTCCTCGTGGCGATTCCCGTGTTCTTCGAGGTGGGCGTCATCGTCCTCGTCCCGATTGTCTATGCCTTCGCCAAGATCGCGAACGTTCACCCCATCAAATTCGGCCTGCCCATGGCCGGCATCATGCTGTCCATCCACGTGGCTGTCCCGCCGCACCCGGGAATCGTTGCAGGCGCCGGCGTCTTCGGCGCTGACATCGGCCTCATTACCCTGATCTCGCTGATCATCTGCGTGCCGCTTGGCTTCCTGTCCTACTGGGTTGCCAGCATCATGAACCGCAAGGACTACGAACTGCTCCCGGGCGTCAAGGCGCAGGTGGACGAATTCGGTTCCGAGTCCCTGGTCCACGTGGGCTCTGACGGTCCCGGCGCCCGCGCCATCGCCCCTCCGCGTCCCGGCCTGATCATTTTCCTGATCGCCGCTCCGATCGTCCAAATCCTCGTAGGCACGCTGGGGACGCTGACCATTGCCAAGGACAACTACTGGTACGGCGTGGCCGCGTTCATCGGCAACCCGTTCTTCGCGCTCCTCGTGGCGGTAGCCCTTTCCTTCTTCCTGCTGGCGGTCCGCCGCAACTGGTCACTCAAGGAAACCGGCGAGATCTTCGAAGGCGCCCTTCCTCCCATTGCGTCCATCCTCATGGTTGTCGCCGCGGGCGGCGTGTTCGGTGAAGTCCTCCGCACCTCCGGCATCGGCGCAGCCCTGTCCCACACCCTGGACAGCCTGGGCCTGCCGGTGATCGTTCTCGGCTTCGTTATCTCCCTTGCACTGCGCGCCGCCCAGGGCTCGGCCACCGTTGCCATTGTCACGACTACCGGCCTGCTCACTTCCGCAGTGATGGAAGGCGGCTACACGCCCGCCCAGATCGCCGTGATCGTGATCGCCATCGGATTCGGCGCGTTGGGGTTGTCCCACGTGACGGACGCAGGATTCTGGACCGTGATCCGGTACTACGGCCTTACTGTCACCGACGGCCTCAAGACCTGGACCGTCCTCACCACCATCCTCGGCCTGGCCGGCTTCGCACTCACGTACGTTGCCTGGATCCTGGTGGGAGGCCTGGCCCACTAATGCGCGCCAAACTGGATCAGTTGGTCATTTCCGCGCTCGCTGACGGCTCTGCTGTTCCGGCCTTCACCTGCTACGACTTCACGACCGCGCTGGCCGTTGTTTCGGCGGCGGAGGAAGCCCGGCTCGGCGTGATCCTGCTCGTAGCTCCGAAGACGGCTTCCACCCCCAACGGGCTCAGGCTCATCGCAGCACTTCGCGGCCTCGCCGACGACGCCAGCATTCCCGTGTCCGTCCAACTGGACCACGCATCGGACCTGCAGGTCATCCGCGACTCCGTGGCTGCCGGTGCCGATGCCGTGCTGGCGGATGGTTCGTCCTTGCCGTTCGAGGACAACATCGCCTTGGTCCGCGAAGTCCGTGCCGCGCTGGATGCGCAAGGTGCGTCCGACGTCGTAATCGAGGCAGAGCTGGGTGGCCTGGCGGGCGACGAGGACAAGGCATTCGGTACCGAAGATTCAGCGCACGACGCCGGTACTTCAGTCGCCGGCCTCACTGACCCGGCGCAGGTGGCCGAGTTCGTTGCGCGGACCGGAGCGCAACTGCTCGCCGTTGCGGTGGGTAACGTCCACGGAAAGTACAAGGGCGAGCCCAACATCCGCTGGGATGTACTCCAGGAAGTTGCTGCACGGACGGAGGTTCCTTTGGTGCTGCACGGCGCCTCCGGCATCCCCGCTGAACAGCTTTCAAAGGCTCCTTCCATGCAGGTTGGCAAGGTGAACTTCAATACCGAGCTGCGCACCGGAATCCTGGCTACCCTCGAAGCGGAAACCGCCGCCCACCGGGCCGACGGTGAGAACCTCCAAGGCTTGCTGGCGCGATGGAACGGTTCTGCGTGGTCCTTCGCAGGCGCGACACTTGCCATGCTGAGTGACTGACAAGGGCTGGACATAAGTTGACGACGGCGGGTTTTCCCGCCGTCGTCAACTTATTTAACGCAGTCCCTGAACGGGCTGCCGAGCTGGATCGGCTGCGGCGATACCGCCGCTCAAGTGCTCATTCCGGCAGGCCGCGAGGTACTCCTTGCTAAGTCCAGCGCAGGCGGTGCAAATGGCAGGCTGACCTGTTTGGCTCGGGTCCCTGTCCATCTCCACCGCAATGTAGCTGTGGTCGCACGCATGGCAGCGGATGCGGGCCTCCCAGATGTCCTCCACCTCATCGCGGGGATCGTTGGCCCGGCGGAGCAGGGCTGCCCGCGACTGTGCTTTGAAGGCAGCGGCGTAAAGCAAGGCGCCAAGCGCGAAGGTGAGCGGTGTCGACCAGGTGGCTCCGAATGCGCCACCGAATTGGTAGAAGAGCGCGCCCAGCACCGAGCTTCCAATCCAGACCCAAGCACCCAAGGTGAACCGGGCCAGGCGTCCCGGCCGGAATTCCGGCAAATCGTTCTTGTCGCCCCCAGCACTGAAGATGATGTGGACCAACATGATGCTGACCCACGATGCAATGAAGGCACCCTGCCAAGCCAGCGCAACAAGCAAGTAGCTGAGGACGTCAGTGAGCATGAAGACGTAGGTGATGGCGCCGCACAGCAGCACGGCCCAAACGCGTGGGAGCCTGGTGCGGAAGAGGCGCGTCCAGAGTGCTTCCATGTTGGTTGAGGCGACGTAGAAGTTCGCGGTGTTGATGCGGGCTTGGGTCACCCACACCAGGAACAGTCCCCAACCGCCCAAAAGGGTGACGATGAAGTCCACGATTGCGGTGGACGAAATACCTCCGGCCAAGCCTGCGGCGTAGGCGATGAAGATGCCGATCAGGCCGTTGGCCAGGTAGACGAAGACATAGAACACTGGCCCGAACGTCGCGATTCCGTTGATCTTGGTGTCGCGGGGTTTGCCGAAGCGGGCAAAGTCCATGGTGAACATCATGAGAACCAGTACGCCCAGGTAAATGAAGAAGGCGTAGAGCCAGCCCGGGGCGGCGAGACTTGCAGCCTGCTGGGGCGTGTGGGCCAACCATGCGGAGGTGTCCATTCGCGTGGCAGCAAGAATGATGACCAGAATAAGGCCGCCCCAATAAACGGGGAGCAGCGCTGCGTTGTACTTGTCCATCCAGCGCCGGATCCCACCCATAACCAGGGGAAGGTTCATGACGACAGCGATCGCATACCAGACACGGATATCCAGGCCGCCGATGGAGGCGGAGAACGCATGGGCGATCATGGAGCTTTCGAACACCGCGTAGTAGATGGACGTTGCGGCCAGAATGAGCGGCGCAACGATGGACCCCGACGCACCGAACAGGCGTTGCGATATCAGGGCGACAGTCAGGCCGGTCTTGGCGGCGTAGCCGGAGAAGATGTAGCCAAGAGCACCGAACGCGACGCAAGCCAGGACAATGCCGATCAGCGTGTCCACGGTTCCGACGACTGCGGCCAGTGTTGCGGCGGTGACCAGATAGAACATGCCGCTGACCAACGAGTACCAGGACATGGAGAGTGACTTCTTGCTGCTGCGCCATGAAAGCGGAACAACGTGCGTGGTGTAGTCCTCGGTTGCGGCTTCCTTTACAACACGGGGGTCGTCGGCATAGCTGACGTGGAGCGGGTCCAGTGAGCGGTCCAGAGTGGACATAACGGGTTCCTTTGCAAGTGATGTGCCGGTTCAGGAGCCGGCTGTTGGGGTGTAATCACTTGGTTGGCAGGGCGGCGGCGAATCGCCCATAACTGGAGTTTGTCCGACCTTCAGACCGAAGTCAACAGTTTTTTATGAATGACGTTCATTTTTTATTTTCGTCTTGACGGTAGCCCCCCGAGTGACTACTGTCATAGCAACTTGGTTGGACCATTGGACTAACTGCCGTGGCTCGGCAGGACAGATAAGGAGCAAGACCTTGGCTACGAGCTATGAAGACCGCGTACGTGAATTGGGTCTGGAGATTCCGGACTTCAGCGTTGACGGTTACTACGGTGCCGACACCTACGGGAGCATGAAGCCCCACCATATTGTGGGCAACGTCCTGTACCTGAGTGGCCACACGCCGGACAAAAGTGATGGCACGGTCCGTTACCCAGGGCGCCTTGGCGCCAACCTGACTGTGGAGGAAGGCTACGAAGCCGCCCGCTTGACCGCGTTGAACTGCCTTGGCGGAATCCGGCTGGCCCTGGGTTCCCTCGACCGCGTCAAAGGGATCATCCGGTCTCTGTGCTTCGTGACCTCCACCATGGATTTCACCGAGGTCCACAAGGTGTCCTCGGGTGCCACTGATCTTTTTGTTGAGGTGTTCGGACCCGAGGTGGGTTTGGGCGGTCGCGCCACTATCGGCGTCATGAGCCTTGCGGGCGGCAGCTGCTTTGAAAACTGGGTGACGGTGGAAATCCTCGAGTAAAAGACTGGCCGACCCCAGCGGCTGGTAGGTTTGTCGAACCAACTTCAGCGGAGGTTTTAGACGTGTCGTCCTTGTACAGCATTTCCGTAGCCAGCGGTCCCCTTTCGGAGCAATTGAGCGAAAGGCTGATCCGCATGATCACCAACGGTGAGCTCAACGCAGGCGACAAACTTCCCAACGAACGCGAGCTCGCAGAGACTGCAGGAATATCGCGCACATCAGTGCGGGAGGCCCTGCGCGAACTCGAACTTCGGGGGCTCATCAGCCGGAAACCCGGCCGCGGAACCATCGTCGAAGCACAAACCCGCCCCGAACTTCACGCGGGGATGCTCGGATCGATGGAATCCTCACAAAGGATGCTCCGCGAAGTCATGGACCTCCGTGCTGTGATCGAACCTCCGATGGCTGAGCGCGCCGCACTTCGGGGCCGGGCTACTGAATTGGGTGCCCTGCTCCATCCTCTGGAATTGGCCGAGGCGGAACTCCGCCGGGACGAGCCGTCCATGCAGCTCTTGGTGAGGCTGGACGTCGAGTTCCACGCAGGTGTTGCCAGACTCACCCAGAACCCCATGCTGGTCAGGCTCCTCGATGTCGCCAACGAATGGATGGCGCCTTCCAGGGAGACCGCCCACCAGACCATGACACGAATCGAAAAGTCCGTTGCTGCGCATCGGAGAATATACGAGGCCATCCGTGGTCATCAGGCTGATGACGCACGCGAGGCCATGTCCGGTCACATCCACGAGGTTGCGATGGCTATTGGCATTGACGCCTGGGACCCGGATTCATTAAGCAGAAAGCACAACAAGCCATGAGCCAAAAATTCACCGGCGCGGCCGCAACGCCACACTCAGCTGCGACGGCTGCAGCCCACACAGCATTCGCCAATGGCGGCAATGCCGTGGACGCCGCACTGGCTGCAGCAGCCATGCTTACGGTGGTCTATCCGAATCAATGCACTATCGGCGGTGACGTCATCGCCATGGTGGGATCCGATAACCGGAACGTCACAGTGGTCAACGGCAGCGGACGATCTGCCCGATCGTTGAACCCCGCCGACTACGCAGGCGCAGACGGGTTCGTCCCAGTATCCGGTGCGAAAAGCGTCACCGTGCCCGGGCTTCTTGGTGCCTGGGAGGTTCTCGCTGAGACCTGGGGGATGTTGCCCCTTTCTGAGGCGCTTCTTCCCGCGGCTTCAGCCGCCGCAGCCGGAGTGCCAGTGGCTCCAGGGGTCGCCCGGGACCTCATCCGGGAAGAGCATCTCCTGGCCCAAGACCCGGGATGCCGCGAGGTCTTCTTCCGGGATGGAGCACTCCTGCGTGAAGGCGAGACCCTGAAGCTGGATCGTCTGGCAGAAACCCTGGCAGCCATCGCGGAGCACGGGACCGAAGTGTTTTACCGCGGTTCCATTGGGCGAAGCATCGTGGAGACCCTTCGCGGGCAAGGCGGTGACCTCACCCTGGATGATTTCGCAGCCTACGAAGCCACGGTTGAAACGCCGGTCTCCGTGATGTTCGCGGGCTCTGAATACCTCAGTGCGGCCGGCAACAGCCAAGGCACGTTCTTCCTGCAAGGCTTGGCCGCTCTTAACGTCGTAGCCCAGGAACTTGGCCACGTTCCTGACCCGGATGGCGCCGAGGCCGGCATTGTGGCGTCCGTGCTGGCGGCTGCTGCGAAGGACCGTGACCGCTACCTTGGCGACCCGGAACACACCGAAATCCCTGTTGCTGGACTGCTCTCCGCGAAGTCTGCCGAGGCATTGGCCCTCGGCGCCATCGCAGGCAAGGAACCTGCTTCTTCCCACGGCCGGGCATACGGCCGACGAACCGGTGACACAGTAGCGATCGTCACGGCCGACTCCGACGGCAACTGGGTCTCCCTCATCCAAAGCGCATTCCACGCTTTCGGATCGTGCGTGGTGGATCCGGCAACGGGCGTTCTCCTGCATAACCGCGGGGCATCCTTTAGCCTGACGCAGGGTGCCGCGAATGAGCTCGCTCCGGGACGGAAGCCAGCCCACACCCTTATGCCGGTGCTTGTCCGTCGGGACGGGCAACTCATCGGGGCTCACGGCACCATGGGGGGTCGGGCCCAACCCCAGGTCCACACACACCTTGCCCTGAACCTTGCGTTGGGTATGTCTCCGGCCGAGGCAACAGCCCGACCGCGTTGGATCGTTGGACAGATGGAAGCCGGAGCTGCTGCGCCGGACGACGCCACCACGATTTCGGTGGAGCATGGAGTCTCGACGACTGCCGTCCTGAACCTTCTCGACGCCGGCTTCCACACGAAAGAGCTGGAAGCACTGGACGACGCCGCAGGGCACCTCCAGGTGGTTCGGCAGGAAGAGACGCCAGGCGCCTTCGCTGTTGGTTCAGATCCGCGCTCCGATGGACTGTCGATCGCGTCACAGCGCCCGACGAGCGACGGGAAGTAGGCGCGTGCTTCATCCACGCTTATCGTTCTGGCTGATGATCGCGCTGAGTTTCGGCACCGGGACCCTCGATGCCGCAACCTATCTGGGTATGGACCGTGTCTTCGGAGCAAACATGACCGGCAACGTCATCCTGATCGGCCTCTCCCTCGCGGGTTCGGAACACGTTCCACTTCTGGGGCCGTTGTCAGCACTCGGCGGCTTCGCAGCTGGTTCCTGGGTCCTCGGGTTGATCCTGCGGCGCGTTCCCTTTGCTGGCGGACGCGACGCGTCGCTGGTTCCGGTTTTCTGGACTGCGGCGTGTGGAATGCTGGCTGTTACCGGGGTGCTGGCGTTCCTCCCCATGAACGATCTCCTGATCCACACCGTGACTCTCGCAATCGGGATCATGATGGGTTTCCAAGCCATTGCGGCTCGCAGAGTCGGCGTCCCCGACGTTTCCACCGTAGTCATTACGTCCACGCTGTCCTTGCTGTTCAGTGAAGCCGGACGCTTTTGGGGTGGGGCCACGACGACGGCCACCATGCGCAGGTTTGCGGCCGTGGCGTCGATGTTCCTGGGCGCCATGTGCGGCGCCCTCCTTCTGCAGCTCGGTTTGTGGTGCGCAATGCTGGTCCCGGCAATGGTCCTGATCAGCGTGGCCGTGGCATTCACGGTTATTCAACATCCATCAAGGAGGGTAACCGAAGACGCCCGGACCCTCGTGTCTGCCTGACTGCTGGCGCCACGCCCGAGTTGCCCAGCTCCCGACACCTGCGCCAGATCATGGGGAGGCTAGGATCAGACCATGATCCTGGCCTCCCTGATTTTCGCCCTGCTTGCGGCGTTGCTCCACGTGTACATCTTCACCATGGAATCCATCACGTGGACCAAGCCAGCTACATGGAAACGATTCAGCGTGACATCACAGGCCGACGCCGAAACCACCAAGCCACTTGCCTACAACCAGGGTTTCTACAACCTCTTCCTGGCCATCGGCGCGTTGATAGGCATCATCGCTGTGGCCATGGGCGCTCCGCAGGTGGGCTGGACCCTCGTCTTCAGCTGCTGCGGTTCCATGCTTCTTGCGGCACTGGTGCTCGCAGCGAGTGGCAAAAAGTACCTCCGCCCTGCGGTTCTCCAGGGGACAACGCCGCTGCTCGCCGTCGTGCTTGGCGTGCTTGCTGTCCTTTAGGGCGCTCTTGCTTAGTGCTCCGGTTGCTTAGTGCTCCGGCGGGCCGCTCTGCGCTGCGGCCTGGTCCATCCACACAACTTCCCAGTGGTGGCCGTCGAGGTCACGGAACGCCCTGCTGTACATGAACCCGAGGTCCTTGGGGTCGTACGTCTCGGAACCTCCGGCCTCGACCGCCTTAGCGGCCAGGGCATCAACACCTTCGCGGCTGTCGGCAGAGATGGCAACAATTGCCCCGACCGAGTTCCGGGTGTCCGCGATGGGCTGATCGGTGAACTGACTCTGTGGATAACGCTTACGAAGTCTCCCTCCATAGCGGCAGGGGCACCACGCTGCGACTGCGACCCGCTTCGTCAAGGACGTGGCCCAACCGCTTGAAGGTCCGCACCACCGCCTGCCTTGAGATGACTGCACTTCCTGGAGCCCGCTGGGCAAGTTCGCGTTCGTAGGCCTGGACCTCCAGATAGTCCCGGACCCACAAAGTGACCAGCAGGTTCTGGGCGCCAAGGACTTGGGCGCTCAACCGGCAATTGGGCAACGCCGCGAAGAAGCTGCCCACACCGTCAACGAACTCAGCTGGAACGTTCAGGACGAGCGTCACTTCCCTCAGGCCCTGCTGAGCGGAGCTGGACGCATCGCACCTCAGCGTCATGTAGCCGGTTGCCAGGAACCGTTCCACCCGCCGTCGGGCTGTTTGGGGCGAAACGCGGCAGGCGGCACCCAGTTCCGCCCAGCTCGCCCTGCCATCCTTGGCGAGCTCCTCCAACAACGCTGCATCAAGCCGGTCCGGCGCGTAGGCCGACTGCTCGGGCAGGGGTTCCGCTGACACGAGCCTTGCGCGCGCTGGTTCCAGCGTGCCGCTGCGCCATTCTGAGGCCTGCCGATACAACTTGGTGACGAATACGACCTCACGATGGGTGACGCCGGGCAGCCTTGGAAAGGCGCCGGTGACGATATCCATCAACTCTTCATGGCTGGATGCAAAGCAGTCAATGAAGAGATCGTGCGCACCTGTCACCAAAGAAACTGTGCCGAATGCAGGTTCGGAGCACAGCTGCTCAATCAGTGCCTCGCTCTCGCTGGGCGAGGATGACAGATGGATGAAGGCGGACCACCCGGCACTGAGATATCGCTGTCCGGGGGCAGGTGTGATCCAAGCCTGGCCTTGGCCGGCGAGGGCGCTCCATCGCCTTGCCACTGTGGGCGCAGACAGCTCAAGGGCGTCGGCAATCCGGCTCCACTCTGCCCGCGGATTGATTTGGAGGGCATTCAGGATTTCGAGGTCCAGCTCGGAAATTATGGCTGATTCGTTCACTGAAGCCTTCCTTGTGTCTATTTCAAACAATTTCCCAGCCAGTCTAAACGAGGGCAATATCGTCGTGACTCGCATCACTAATCGGCGGTACCCTCAACAGGCCAAGACCACAAGGAAGCACATGGGAAGCAAGACAGCACCAGCGGCGGCGTCAGGAACGACGCGCCGGTCCATTGCGGGAATGATCTTCGCAATGGCATTGATTGAATCACTGAGCGGGGTCACCCAGGGGTACTTGAACCCCATCCTCCCCGCGCTCGGACCCGTCTTCGAGATTGACGACCCCACCATCAACGGCATCTTCCTGATCTACAACGTGAGCTTTGCAGTCCTCACTCCGATCATTTCAAGGCTTGGAGACAGCTACGGGTACAGGCTGGTGCTGCGCTGGTCCACAGGGGTTGTGACGGCAGGAGTCCTTCAGATGGCCTTGTGGCCCTCGCTGTGGACGGTGACGATCGGCGTGGTCATGCTTACGTGCGTGGTGGGCTTCATCCCCCTCATGATGGGCATCCTGCGCGTTAGCAGCCCTGGGCATACGCGCACTGGCGTGAGCGTCATGATCGGGATGCTCATGATCATGGTGGGAGCGGGCGGGCTTTTTGCCGGAATCGTTGGGGTCACCAGCCCGACGCTCGGTTTCTGGGTGGCTGTTCCTTTCGCGGTGGTCGCGTTCATTTCTTCCTTCTTACTGCCCGACGCCGGTGTGCCGACCCGCGAGGGCATCGCCCTTGGGCCGTTGCTGGCTTGCTCGCTCGGTCTCATTGGTTTTGTTGTGGCGCTCTCGATGGCGCCCGAATGGGGTTGGCTGGATGCCCGCACCTTGGCCGCTGGCCTGCTGGGAGTATCCCTGCTGGCCTACTGGGCCAAGCGTGATTACAGCGCAAACCAGGGTAAGCGCTTCATGGACCTGCGGATGCTGGCCATTCCGCGGATCCGCTCCATCTCACTGGCTACTTTCTTCTTTGGCTTCGCGTCCATCAGCTACTTCGGCACCAACGGGATATTCCTGCACTCCAATCCTGAAAAGACGGGTTACGGATTTGCCCTGAGCCCCCTGATGATCGCCATTGTCCTGGCCTTGGCTTCCGTGCTGTCCCTTTTGTCCTCGCTGCTCACGGCCCGGGCTTTGCGAAAATTCGGTGAGCGGGCCACGCTCGTGTTTGCCGGTGTCTTGCTCGCAGTCGGATTCCTGGTCATGATGCTTGCCCACAGTTCCCTCGCCGGTTATTGCCTGGGCTTTGCGATGTTCAACCTAAGCCTGGGAATGTACCAGGCCGGAACCCGCGCATTGTCCGTGGAAGGAGTCCCATTGGAGGAAACTTCAACTGCTGCCGGGCTCAATGAGCTCGCGTTGTCCGTCGGGATCGCGGTGGGCGCGGCCGTGGTGAAGCTGATCTCCTCCGCGTCCGTGGAGTCCGGGCACATTTCAGAGTCCGGGCTGCAGGGCATCTGGGGAACCCTTGCTGTGGCCGCACTCGTCGCGGCGGCCGCAAGCGCCCGCTACCCAAAGAGCGAAAACGCCGGGGTGTCCGCATGACCGCCACTGGACTTAACAGCCTAAGCCGCGGGGCCGCCGTCGTACGCGTATCCCAAAGCGACATCGAGGCCAGGCTGAAGGCTGCCACAGAGCGGTGGAAACCGGACCTGCTGGACCTCAGCCACGCCATCCACGCCGATCCTGAGCTCGGCGGACAGGAGTTCCGTGCAGTCAAGCGGATCAGGCGGCTACTCCACGCGGCGGGCTTCCGCTTCGATGATCGCCAGCCACTACAACCCACCGCCTTTAGTGCGCGGCTGGGAACCGGAGACCTGGTTGTGGCGCTGTGCGTTGAGTACGACGCCTTGCCCGCCATTGGCCACGCATGCGGACACAACGTGAACGCGGCCAGCGCTGTGGGAGCAGCGCTGGCTCTAGCGGCAGTCGCTGACGAACTCGGCATCACTGTCAAGGTGCTCGGAACGCCGGCGGAGGAGACCACGGGTGGAAAAGTGGACCTGATCGCGGAAGGGTTCTTCGACGACGTGTCCCTGGCAATGATGGCCCATGCCGCGGCGAAGGACGTGGTGGGCGGTTCGTCGCTGGCGATGTCCATGTGGGACGTGTTGTTCGAAGGCAGGCCGGCCCACGCCGCTGCCGCCCCGATGGAAGGAGTCAACGCCCTGGACGCACTTGTCGTCGCCCAGACGGCTGTCGCGCTGGCCAGGCAACAGCTCCCGATCGGGTCGATCATTTCGCTGATCGTCACCGAAGGCGGAAGCGCCGTCAACGTCATCCCCGAGCGCGCAAGGGCGAGCATTGAGATGCGGGCTCCGAGCATCGAAAAGCTGCGCATCATCCAGGACAAGGTGCGGCGCTGCCTCGAAGCAGGCGCCCACGCCAGCGGTTGCACCCTGGATGTCACGCCAGCGGGCAATGACTACGCCGAACTCCGACAAGACCCGTTCCTGTCGGATGCCTACCGGGCAGCCATGACGGCCATCGGACGGGACGTGGTCTTCAATTCCGAGCCAGTGGCCTCCACGGACATGGGCAACGTCTCCCAACTGGTGCCAACCATCCACCCCATGGTTGGCTACGACGTCCGTGGCGCAGCCCATCACACAGCAGAGTTCGCGGCCTTCGGCGCTTCGGCCGGCGCCGACAAGGCAGTACTTGACGGATCGTACGGCCTGGCCGCGGCAGCGTGCGCCGGTGCCTTGGACCCGGAGGAACGAGGGCGGTTACTGGCCAGGGCGCGCCACTAGCACCTGCCAACGCCCGCATCGGCCAACGCCAGTACCGGCCAACGCCGGCACCGCTGGTCCCCGTGGCACCCGGGGCGGACAATGGAGTCAACACGCAGGAGCGTGTATTCGTGGGGAGGGCCATGCAGCGGGGAAAGCCGGTTCATCCAGGCGGCAGCCGAAGCACGGCTGTGCCGGCGGCTTCGGCTGCGCGGCTGGAACCGGCTGTCCAGCGTGAACCGGCTGTCCAGCGTGAACCGGGTGTGCAGCGTGATCCAGCGATCGACCTCGTCCGCTTCATCTGCCTGCTCCTGGTGGTCGCGGCCCACTGCATGATGGTCAGTCCCGTCCTGCACAGGGATGGGAAAGTCACCACGGAAAACACCCTCATGGAGCAAAGCTGGTTCACGCCCGTGGTTTGGGTGCTCATGATCGTGCCGTTGTTCTTCGTCCTGGGCGGCGTCACCGGGTTGCAGTCGTGGCGACGCCTGCAAGCACGCGGCGGCACAGGCTTCGACTTCGCCCAGCTGAGACTGCTGCGTCTGGTCAGGCCAGCCATGGCCCTGCTCGCCATCATGTGGGCGGGGCTCTGGCTGGCTCTGCTCAGCGGCGTTGACCCCCAGGTGATCCAGTTGATGACCACCGGGGCTGCGATGCCACTCTGGTTCCTTGCTGCCTACCTCACGGCTCAGCTCAGCATCCCGCTCATGGCCCGGCTTCATCAACGTGCCCCGCTGCCCACGTTGGGCGTCCTCGTGGCGCTGATCATTACGGTCGACTCCCTCCGCGGCGCGCTCCCGGTTCTTGCCTTCGTCAACATGGTGTTTGTCTGGTGCGCAGTCCAGCAGCTCGGCTTCCTCATGGCGGACGGCTTTTTTGAGCATCGCAGCAGAACCTGGCTGGTAGGGGCGATCATAGTCAGCAACGTGTTGCTCGGGCTGGTGACCGGCGTGGCCGTATATCCGGGCAACATGGTGGTGAACATCAACCCACCCAACCTTTGCCTGCTCCTGCTGGCGATTTCACAGACTGCCACCCTCCAACTTCTGGGCAAAGGCATACGCTGGATCGCCTCTGTCCGCTGGGTCCAGGCGTCAATTGCGGTGGCGGGCCGCCGGTCCATGACCGTCTACCTCTGGCATCTTCCTCTCCTGGTGGGCATGTCCGGACTCCTCTTGCTCACCGACTTTCCCAAACCGGCCGACGGCACAGCGGAATGGTGGTGGGCGCGCATCCCCGTCTTCTTCGCCGTCGTAGCCCTGCTGCTGCCGGTCGTGCTGCTCCTCGGTCGCCTTGAGGACCGTCCGACGGCGGCCAGCCACGCGCGGGGTCCCTCGCGCACCGCTGTGGTGACGGCCGCCGTCGTGGTCTTTGTCCCCGTTGCGGATGCCGCGTTCAACGGCCTGACGCTGGCGCTCCTGGGCGGGGGAGCGGCATGCTTCGCGCTCGCGGTACTGCTGCTTGGCAGGGTCCCGACGCCGGTGCTGCCGCCACCAGGACCGGATGGGGCGCAAACACGCGGGGGAAAACGGTCCACATTGCCAGCGCCCGGTTTACGTGCCAATCTCGAATCATGACCGAGCACACTGAATCATTGGCAGACTCATTCCGCGCTGGCGTCACTACAGTGCGCAACGATAAGTTCCACCGCTACGAACTCCGCGTAGACGGTGAGTTGGCGGTGATGTCCCAATTCATCGATCGGCCCGGTCACATCGATTTCACGCATACCGAGACAAAACCTCAGTTCAAAGGCCAAGGGCTGGCCAAGGTGCTGGCCCACTTCGCCTTGGACGATGTGGTGGCGTCCGGCAAGCGCATCATTCCGCATTGCCCATACATCGCGGCATACCTGCAGAAGCATGAGGGCTACGAGCAGGACGTCGACTGGCCCGCCGAGAAACCTGTAGGCGAACCGGACAACGAGTAGGGTTCGCGGGCCATTTGGGTAGGGTTTCGCGGGCTATTTTGGCGCCTCCAGGGCGGCCTGATACTCGACGCCTCCCAACTGATTAGTGCACGTTTCCGTCGGATCGTGTCGTGGAATTTCCAAGTAATTTAACCCCGTAGTCCTAAGTACCCTGCGATTCAAGTCATCCCGGAATTTGCTGTCACACTGGGCCTATGGGGAGCGATTTTGATACTGGTTCCAGCAGCGGAACCATCACCGCTGGACCTGTCAGCGATCAGGAAATCATTGCGGCGGTCCGAGGAGGTGACAACGAGGCCTTTGACTCGTTGTACCGGCGGCATCTGGCTGCTGCGCAATACGTCGCACGGGCGAATACCGATAACCCGAGTGACGCCGACGACATCGTTGCCGAGGCCTTCGCATCAGTGTTCCAGGCCCTTAGCGGCGGCAAAGGACCACGGGAATTCTTTCGTGCCTACCTGCTGACGGTCGTGCAGCGGACAGCGCATGCGCGGAACCGGAAAGCAAGGCTCACCCAGTCCGCCCCTGACGACGCGATGTTGGATACCGCCGTCGTGGACGCCGACCCCGTCTTGAGGGAATTCGAATCCTCGGCTGTGGCGTCGGCATTCAGGTCCCTTCCCGAGCGCTGGCAAGCGGTGCTTTGGCATGTGGACATTGAGGGCATGAAGCCGGCTGCTGCTGCGCCGTTCATCGGTGTCAGCCCCAATGGAGTGTCCTCGTTGCTGATCCGGGCAAGGGAGGGGCTCCGCCAGGCGTATCTGCAAAACCACGTGGTGGTTGCCCCCGACGATGAGTGTTCGGAGTATTCCGGCCAGTTGGGCAAATATGCACGGAACGCCCTGAAAAGGACCTCACGTGAAAAGGTCAGTGCGCATCTGGAGACCTGCTCCAAGTGCACTGCGCTTCTCTTTGAACTCAACCACATCGAAGGTGCCATGCGGGCGGCTCTCTTCCCCCTGGTGACGGGCATCGTGCTGACTCCTGGCGCGCTTGCGGGATTGCTCGCGGCATCGAATCCGTCCGGCGTCACCGGGCAGAGCCCTGCCACAGTTCGATCCCCCGGGCACATATGGAAGGTTGCTGCGGCGATCGCTGCAGGCGTGGCGATTTTTGGTCTTGCCGCGTGGTTCGGGCAGCCTGATGTGGAGGTCAGCAACGCCGGTGATGCTCCAAGTGCCTCGGCATCACCCCCGGCGTCCAGTGCTGCAGCTGACTTGCCCACCGTCCCCTCCCCAGCTCCGACTGCGGTGCAATTGCCGCAACCTTTTGCACCCGTACAGGTTCCGCCGCTTCCGGTCACCGAGGAAATTGCCAGGCAACGGGCAGCAGTTGTCACGAACTCGGGGACGATGTCCTCAACCACCGAGGCGACGCCTCCAACGGCTGCCCCGTCACAGACGGTCGAGGCTTTCTTTGGCATGGAAGCCGGCAGCGGGTTACTCGATCGCGATGTCAGTGTTGGCTTTTCACTCATCGGAGATCGGGCGCCAGGCTCCGGTGAAGCAATCTTCAGCCTGCCGGAGAATGCCACGTTCATCCCGGGGAAATTCTCGGCACCGGCCGGATGGTCGTGCTCGGATCCCGCTGCGGACAATCGATTGATCCGCTGCACCACGGCGTCCATCGAGCCAGCCGGCCTTGCATTCGAGCTCGGCGTTTTCCTTCGGAATACAGAAGCGGGCAGCACACTGAACTATCAGTTCAGCGGCCAATACATCCTTACCAAGTCCTTCGCCAGTAGTTTTCACTAGTCGCGCTGCCTTTCGCCTGCCGCTCCCGGCGCCGGCCAGCTCGAATAGGGCCTCAATCTTTTTCTGTTTTCTCCGTCACGATTCCGCTTTAGCCAACACTAAGAGGCTGACAATATCTGTGCGCATCGGCTTCCTTGGAAGCGGAAGCACCAAGCGCAACTGCCTGGGTCTTGAGCCTGGGGCGCTTGGGGACGATGGAAAGACAAGCAACAGCCGTGAAGAATTCTCTCCTGGCCAGAACTTTGGTGATACTGCTGTCCACCCTGGCTGCTACCTCGGCGGTGGGAGGCCTTCAACCTGCCCCTGCGCAGGCGACAACGCCGTCAACGCCACCTATGCCTCCAACATCCTCGACGCCTGATGCTACCCAGCCCGGCATTGTGGTGTTCTCGGAGAATTTCGAGCACGGCAGCCCCAACTCCGCCCTTGGCGCGCAGTCTTATTCGGCTCCCGGGTCAAAGCAGTACATTGGCAGGGGCGGCCAGGCGTACACAGGTTCTCCAGGTTGGATCGACGCTGCCAGGTGCAATGGCATCATCCTGAGCTACCGGAATTCGAACACCCCCACATGGGCGCAGTCCGGAACTGCGGCCGAAGGCAAAAACAACAGATGTGCCGAGCTCGCGGATATTCGCAGCTATCAGTACATGCGCATGCTGGCCTTGGGCATGGGGCAACAATTCACCCCCGCCTCTCCCACCACTAATCACGTCAACGGCTCTTACACCGAATGCCCGTCTACCAGTTCCACCGGATCAGTGTGCGATGCCATCCCGTCCGGGGCCCGCTGATGGGGTGATATTCAGGACCACCCGCCCAATCCCGGTGACAGCGGGCCACTATTACGCTTTTGGCCTCAACACCGCGTACATGAATTGCGGCCTGGCTGCGGGCGATCCGTCGTATCAGTTCGCCGCCGTTGACGGCGACGGGACAGCCACGCCGGTCGGGAACCCACTCAATGGGTGCCAAACCTGGGACGATCCCAACGTGGACTCGTTCCGGCAACAAGTCACCAGCGACGTCGGCGGAACCCCGGGAACCGTCACCAGGACCGTCAACGTCAACTCGATGACGTCGAACACGGCGATCCAGGCCAATGGCAATTCCCTGGGGCTTGAAATGTGGAATAACAACGGCACCACCAACGGGAACGATGGCGCCTTTGACGAAGTGCGCCTGCTTGACGTCACTCCAGAACTGAAGCAATCTTTCACTCCCGCGGTGGTGGGCCCCGGCGGGATTTCCACCCTCACGCTCACCGTCACCAATACCAGCGAACTCAACGCGAAGCATGACTGGTCCATCAACCAGGTGCTTCCTTCCGGACTGACGATCGCCGGGGATCCGAACATCGGGGGAACGTGCGTTCAGGTTCCCGGAACCAACCCATTCCTTCGCTCGGCAGATGCCGGCAGCGGAACGCTCTCGATTTCCGGCGGCGACCTCAGCCGGGGCCAGGCCTCGTGCACGGTGGTGGTGAATGTGACAGTTTCGGCCGAGGGCACGTATTCCAGCGCACCTACCGACATTGCAAGCAACTTGAACCCTCCGGCAGCGGCCTCCCTGGTGGTCCGGGCTCCCAGGATTACGCTGGGCAAGGCGCTGACCACCGCCCGCGCTGCGGTCTCCGACCAATTCACCATGGAGATCCGTGCGGGGTCTCCCACCGGTCCAGTGATAAATGCCACTACTCACTCCACTACCTCAGGATCTGTAGCAGGTATCGCAGCGGGCTCTGGTGTCACGGGTCAGACGACGGCCAACGCAGGCACTACCTACTACCTCACGGAAGCCGGCGGCATCCCGTCCAATTACCACCGGAACATCACCTGTACGGACACAGCTGGCCTGCAGCCGAATTTGCCCGCAGGAGCGGTGGTTGACCGACCCTTTGCGCTGACGCCCGTCGCCGGCGCAAACATCCAGTGCATTTTGACTGGCGCCGCTGCGCCCCTTCCCGGCCTCGGGTTTACCCACAGCGCTGATGCCTCCGCTGTCCACTCGCCAGCGCAGGCAGGGGATGTGATTCGCTACATCTTCAGGGCAACGAACAGTGGGAACGTGCTTCTGACTGATGTGGTCATCAACAACACTCTTGCCGGACTCCCGGAGCTGGCATATTCGTGGCCCGGGATCCCCGGCCAGCTGCTACCGGGTCAAACAGTGAGTGCTGTCGCTGCCTACAGCATCACCCAAACAGACCTCGACGCCGGTCGGGTCGCCAACTCCGCTGCGCTCGCCGGTGTTCCCGGCGCCGGCGGCCTCACGGCCTCGTTGCCTGTGACTACAGATACACCGTTGTCACCGGATGCACGCCTTGAGTTCTCCACCACCGCAGATGCCTCTGCGGTGGGTGATCCCGCAAAGGTGGGCCAGGTCATCACCTATCACTTCACGGCGAAGAACGCCGGAAACACCGCCCTCAAGAACGTCGCCATTGCGGATCACGCGCGAGGACCCAGGCCACTGGTCTACGCATGGCCCGGAGCCGCGGGTGAACTGCTGCCCGGCGAAACTGTGACGGCTTCCGCAAGCTACGAACTTACGTGGTGGGACGTCAAGGCAGGCAACGTCGCTAACTCGGCAACAGCTATGGGGACGTCTTCGGCAGGTGGGCTGGTAACAACGCATCCTGCCACAACCGCCGTGGCCTTCCCGCGAACAGGGCAGCAGGAGATCGAAAAGGCTTTCCTGCGGATAGCACCGCAACCAGGACACCAGGCCTCCTCGCGGCCCGATTCGAATCAGCCCGCTCCGAATCGGCCCGTTCCCAATCAGCCCGGCGGGTCGGTTCAGCCCGGCGGGTCCGTGATTACTTCCAATTCGTCAGCCGGGGCATTGGCCAACACGGGAGTCGCGTTCTCCATTCTGCCGGTCGCCGTCCTTATCCTTTCGGGTCTCGTCCTCTACCTGATGGGACGCCGCAAGACTGTCCGGAACCAGCCGTAGACCTAGGTAGTGGCGTGCTTCTTCTGCCACTGCGCGGCATGCCAGAACAGAAGGGCGGCCGTGACCAGAATGGCGCCTGGAAGGACGTAGGGCACCGACTGCAGGACCATGAAATTCACTTGGGATGGGGGACTTGTCGCCGTCGGACCGGTCATTGCCGCTACCGAGTCGAAAGCCCAGATGCAAAACCACGCCAACCCAGCGTCCAGCACCCAGAGGGCCGCGACGAACGGGTTCACGAGTACTCGGCGCCGTGCCCGTTCGGGGGCTTCAGGGGCATGCGGATTCACTGCCCGCACCGCATTCCCGTGTTCATCGATCTCGCGGAATCCGATCCGCTCGTGGATGTCGTCAGCCACTGGTCCCCCAACCGTAGAGTTTCTGTGCCGTTGACTCTACAGCCCTTGGCAAGAGCCGGGGTATTTTCCACGGCGTCAGCTTCCAATGAAAGTCAATGACGCTCCCCTGTTCACAAAACGGCCAGAATACGTACGTTGGGCGAAATAGGTCACAAAAGTTTGACGAAAAGGCAAGCCTAAGTAAGGCTTGCCTTTGCTAACTAGCGCCCAATGATGGAAGGAAGCTGACGTGACGTCACCAAGTGTCGAAGAGCGGATCGCTCAGGAGCAGGACTTTGGCTCCAAGGTGGAACTGGCCCTCGCTGCCACAAACCAGCTGTTCAACGCTCGAAATTCACCCAGCTATGTGGCGCAGGTTCTTCAGGGAGTCAACGCTGTCTCCACCAAAGTCCAGCGAACGGCCCGTCCGTTCACCGGCGTCGCGCATGCAGAACTGAAGGCCCGGGTTGGTGCCGTCGACCTCGAACGTCCGCTGCCGGATACGGCTGCTGCCCTTGAGGAGCTTGACGGGCTCTACCTCAAGGACGCGATCTACTTCCACGATGCCCGTTATGCGGCACACCTGAATTGCCCGGTGGTCATTCCCGCGCTGGTTGGTGAAGCCGTGCTCTCGGCAGTGAATTCCTCCATGGACACGTGGGACCAGAGTGCCGGCGCCACCATGATCGAGCGGCGCCTCATCGATTGGACTGCCGGCCGTATTGGTTTTGACGCCGCGGCCGATGGTGTCTTCACCTCGGGTGGGAGCCAGTCCAACTTCCAGGCTCTGCTGATCGCCCGCAATCACGCCGTGGCCAGGCTGCGTGCCACGAACGGCGACGCGCGCCTGCCGCACCTGCTGGATCGACTCCGGATCTTCACCTCCGTTGACAGTCACTTCAGCATCCAGAAGTCTGCTTCCATGCTCGGGCTTGGCTTCGACGCGGTGATCTCCGTGCCCACCGCTGCCGACCACCGAATGGACCCCGCCGCACTTGCGGCTGCTCTGGCGGAAGCGCACGACGCCGGCCTGGTACCGATGGCGGTCGTGGCTACTGCTGGAACCACTGACTTCGGCTCGGTCGATCCTCTCTCCGAACTGGCGGCGTTGGTGCGCGCCTATAATTCCTGGCTGCACGTGGACGCTGCTTACGGTGGCGGCCTCATCGTTTCCGGCCGCTACCGCCACCTCCTGGACGGGATTCACGTGGCCGACTCCGTCACCGTCGACTTCCACAAAACCTTCTTCCAGCCCGTCAGCTCCAGCGCAGTCCTGGTCCGCAACGGCTCAATGATGCGCCACGTCACCTACTACGCCGACTACCTGAACCCGGAGAGCGCCGCGAAGGCCGAAATCCCCAACCAGGTGGACAAGAGCATCCAGACCACCCGGCGCTTCGACGCCCTCAAGCTCTGGCTCACCCTGCGCATCATGGGCGCCGACGCGATCGGCGCGTTGTTCGACGAAGCGATCGACCTTGCTGGCCGCGTTGGAGCCCTGTTGGTGGATGACGCCGAGTTCGAACTCGCCGCCGCACCCCAGTTGAGCACTTTGGTGTTCCGCTACCGCCCGGCCGTTAACGGCGTGATCTTGGACGAGGATGCCGCAGACGTCCTCAACCCGGCCATTCGCACAGCGATCTTTGCTTCGGGCGAAGCCGTTGTTGCAGGCACCAAGGTGGCCGATCGCCACTACCTTAAATTCACCCTCCTCAACGCCGAAGCCTCCCTGAGGGACATTCAGGAAATCATCGAACTTATCCGCCGGACGGGCGACAACCTGCTGGCGAGCACCATGGAGGCTGCAGCATGAGCACCCAAGACAACGGCAAGATTTACGACGTCGCCGGCATCGGCGTCGGGCCCTTCAATCTGGGCCTGGCCGCGCTGAGCGAGCCGGTGGACAACCTCCACTGCGTTTTCCTTGACCGCAGCAAGTCCTTCGACTGGCACCCCGGCATGATGCTGGAGCCGGCCCACCTGCAGGTACCGTTCATGGCGGACCTCGTCACTCTGGCCGATCCGACGTCGCCGTTTTCGTTCCTGAACTTCCTGAAGCAGACCGGACGCTTGTACCGCTTCTACATCCGTGAAAACTTCTACCCGCTGCGGGCGGAATACAACCAGTACTGCCAATGGGTGGCCGGCCAGCTTGAGTCGGTTCGTTTTAGCACGGATGTGCTGAATGTGGCGTACGACGACGGCGTGTACCGCCTTTTGGTGCAGGGTCCGGACGGCGCTGAGGTGCTTCGCGCCCGCAAATTGGTTCTGGGAACCGGCACCTCACCGTATATTCCGGACTCCTGTGCAGGGATTGTGGACGGCGGCGGACTTGTCCTTCACAACGCCGAGTACCTGTTGAGGAAGAGTGAGCTGCAGTCCAAGCGCAGCATCACCATCGTCGGTAGCGGCCAGAGTGCCGCGGAGCTTTACTACGAACTCCTTCAGGAAATCGACGTGTGCGGCTACCAGCTCAACTGGGTGACCCGCTCGGGCCGCTTCTTCCCGTTGGAGTACACCAAGCTGACGCTTGAGATGACCTCGCCCGAGTACGTGGACTACTTCCATTCGTTGCCGGGGGAGCAGCGTGACTCCCTGATCAAGAATCAGAAGAACCTCTACAAGGGCATCAACCCGGACCTGATCGACGACATTTACGACCTCCTATACACCAAGAGCCTCTCCGGCATGGTGGATACGCAACTGCACACGCACTCATCGCTAACAGCCGCTGAGTGGGACCCGGCCACGGGCACCCACACACTGCAGTTGCACCACGAGGAACACGGCCGCAATTACAGCCTCGAGTCCGAAGCCGTTGTTCTCGCCACCGGCTATACGTACAAGGAACCCGCCTTCCTGGCCGGCATCCCGGATCGGATCCGCCGCGATGCCAAGGGCCGCTTCGACGTCGAGCGCAACTATGGAACCGGCGTCGAACCCGGCGAAATCTTCGTCCAGAACGCCGAGCTTCACACCCACGGTTTCGTCACGCCGGACCTTGGCATGGCCGCTTACCGCAATTCCTGCATCCTGCGGGAAATCACCGGCCGCGAGGTCTACCCGATCGAGCGGAGCATCGCGTTCCAGCAGTTCGGCGCACCGGCTCCAGTTGCTTCAACAGTTCCGAACGCCGCGGGGGCTGCTGTATGAGCTTCACATTCCGGCCAGTCGACCCCATAGCGGACGCACCGGTCCTCCACAGCTGGGTAAGCCAGGAGTACGCACGCTTCTGGGGCATGGTTTCGGCCACCGAGCAGGACGTTGTGGAGGAGTACTCGCGGATCGCCGAATCGGGTCACCACCAGGCGTTACTGGGACTCGACGACGGCGTGCCCGCCTTCCTGATGGAGCGGTACCGTCCAGAGTCCTCGCCGTTGGCGGACGTCTACGAGGTCCAGAGCGGTGATGTGGGTATGCACCTCCTTGTGTCCCCACCAGGTGGCGACCCGCAGCCCGGTTACACCACGGCCGTCTTGCAGTCCGTCATGGCGGAACTGTTCGACCACCCCGCAACCCAGCGGGTCGTCGTGGAGCCTGACGCCCGCAACCACAAGATCCATGTGCTGAATGAGAAGGTGGGCTTCCGTCCGCACGGCCTGGTGACCCTTCCCGCCGTCGATCCTGCCGAAGACCATAAGCAGGGGCTTCTGAGCTTCTGCACGCGCGAGGATTTCCTCGCGACCCTGACCCCGATTCTGGCCGCGCCTGCCGCGGCGACCAGAGGAGATTCCCTGTGACCACTACCGCTGAAGCGACCCTCCACGAGGCAGCCGAACTTGTATCCCACCTGACTCCGGAGCGCTGGGGCCGTCGCCAACAGGCACTTGATCCGAAAAGCCATCGCCGAGTTCTCCCACGAGCGGATCCTGGTGCCGGAGCTGATCTGTGAGGAGGGCGGCGGCGTCGGGCTCTACAAGGTGGTCAGCGACGACGCCACCGTTGAGTACCGCTTCCGTGCGCGGTTCTTGGCGCTTGAACACTGGTCCGTGGCTGTTGAGTCGATCGTCCGGCTGCGCGATGGTGCGGAGCTGCCGCTGGACGCCTTGGACTTCATCACCGAGTTCCACGAGGCACTGGCCATTCGCCAGGAGATGCTGCCCGTCTACCTCGAGGAAATCAGCAGCACACTGGCCAGCCACGCCTACAAGCAGGGCAAGCCTTTTAGCTCTGCCGAGTTGGCCGCGGGCATCACCCGCGGCGCGGACCGGGCGGCCGATTTTCAGGCGGTCGAGCACAGTATGGCTGAGGGGCATCCGTGCTTCGTTGCCAACAACGGCCGGCTGGGTTTCGGCATTGCCGATTATCATGCGTTCGCGCCGGAAACCGGTGCTGTGGTGAAGCTTCAGTGGATCGCTGTGCATCGGAGCAGAGCCGTCTTTACGTCCAGCGCAGGCTTGGATTACCGGACGCACTTTGAGGCCGAACTTGGACCTGCAACTCTGTCATGGTTCAAAGCGGAACTTGCCGCTTCCGGCCTTGATCCTGAGGACTACCTGCTCATGCCGGTGCACCCCTGGCAATGGGACAACAAGCTCACCGTGACGTTCGCGGCAGAAATCGCCCAGCGCCACATCGTAAACCTGGGCAGCGGCGAGGACTCCTACCAGGCGCAGCAGTCCATCCGTACGTTCTTCAACACCACCTCACCGGAGAAGGCGTACGTCAAAACGGCCATGTCCGTGCTGAACATGGGCTTCATGCGTGGTCTTTCTCCCCAGTACATGAAGGCAACGCCGGCGATCAACGATTGGCTGCATCAATTGATCGGCAATGACCAGGAGCTCCAGAACCGGGGCCTGGCCATGATCCGTGAAAGGGCGGCCATTGGATACCACAACCGCTATTACGAGGCTGCTTCGGCCAAGGGCTCGCCTTACCCGAAGATGCTCTCGGCTCTGTGGAGGGAAAGTCCCCTTCCGTTGCTTGAAGACGGCCAGCAGTTGGCCACCATGGCGTCCTTGTTGCACGTGGATCCCTCCGGTGCCTCGGTGGCCTCAGCCTTGATTCAGCGCTCCGGGTTGGCTCCGACGGATTGGCTGCGTCGCTACTTTGAGGCCTACCTCGTTCCGTTGATCCACTGTCTCTACGAGTATGAGCTCGCGTTCATGCCTCACGGCGAGAATGTCATCCTGATCCTGGAAGGCGGTGCACCCGTCCGCGCGATCATGAAGGATATCGCCGAGGAAATCGTGGTGATGGGAGACCGGCTCGAGTTGCCCGAGGAAGTCTCCCGCGTCAAGGCCGAGATTCCTGCCGAAGAAATGGTCCTCGCCATCTTCACCGACGTGTTCGACTGCATCTTCCGTTTCCTGGGGGCCATCCTTGTGGAGGACGGGACGCTGCGGGAAGACGAGTTCTGGGGGACTGCCGCTGCCGTGGTTCGTGAATATCAGGAACGCCATCCGGAACTAGCGGAGCAGTTCGCCATGCATGATCTGTTCGCTGCGGACTTCGAGTTGTCCTGCCTCAATCGGCTGCAGTTGCGGAACAACCAACAGATGCTCGATATCTCGGATCCCTCCGGGGGATTGCAGATGGCTGGCCGCCTGGCCAACCCCCTGGCAAAGTTCGCTTAGGCGGAAAATTGGCGGAGGCGCCACCGGGAAAGATTGCTTCATCCGGTGGCGCCTCCTCGTGACTGGCTGCCTGATCCGACCCCAGGCAGCAGCCACGCCTATGTAGTACTGGTTGCCGCTGAATCGTGTTGCGGAAAAGGACGCGGCTTCACAGCATTTCCTTATTCCGTGGCATTTCCTTTGTCAGGCTGCCCGTCTATATCGGAGGCCTGCGATTGCCCGCTCGCACTCAGCCGGCGAGGTGGGAAGATCCAGGAATTCCACGAGCGTGCGCCGCCCACCGCCCAGGTGTAGTGCGTCGATGCGTTGCAGACAGCGGAACAATGCCTCGTAACTCTCCCGCTTGCGGGTCATCATGGTGTGAATGCTTCCGCGATGGTAGGCCGCAGTGGCGTCGACCGCCGTTAATTCGCCTCGGCATATGTGTCCCATTTCGGCCAACATTTCCCAGTTAAGCAGCTTGCCGCCTTCAGACCAGCCGAGGTGCAGGGTTGCTATCGTGTGGCTTCTCCGCCGGGCGCTGCTGCCGAGCGATATTTCATGAATCAGCCGTTCGAAGTGCGCCATGGTGGCAAGCCCGGTAAAGACGTCGGTGCAGGAGAACGGCTCAAGACGTTCATTTTCCGTCGCCCAACCCTCGACGAGATCCCGCATGGAGTCGTCATCAGCAGGCACACCTGCCGCTTCAAAAAAGGCACTGAGGTCCTGCATGGTTTCGCGGACTCCAACGCCGTGATAGGCGCGGGACGCCCCAAGGTTTTTGGCAGACATTTGCAGCTCGCCACCCTCCGCTTGGGCCCTTAGCATGTCCTCGACTTCAGGAACAAGCCAGTCACCGGGAAATAGCCATCCGGATTGCTCACTACGTTGGCGCCAGCGCCCACGGAGCTGTAAGGATCTGCTTTCGATTCTCAAGTGAGCGAGTTGATCTTCCATGTCCAATGAGTGCCGGGGATGTGGAAGTCGTGACGCAATTTGGTCCAAATACTGGACATTGGTCTCGCTCGGCATCGTTCCGTGCGCAGTCCGGGCCTTGGCCACCATCTTCCTGTGAGACCCCGAGAGCTGCCTCTCAAAAAGTTTTCGTTTTCTGCGACACGAATTTTTCCCACCCCGCACTCATTGACTGGAGATCCACCTTGAAGGACGCAAGTGGGAGGCCTCCGTTGCTTCAACGTTTTGCTCGTCGGCTGTGGGGTCGGCCGGTCACTGTTCTTTGGAAGGAACCCCTTGAAGTATCCGCTAGGGAAGATTACGGCGTTCGTTGCCGCGTTGATGGTGGTCCTCGGGGCACTTTCAGTGGTGGCGCTCGGCCTGACTGCACCGGCTCAGGCCTATGAGATAGCGACCAGCCCGGCGAACATCACTGGCGGTGACGCCACTTTGACGATGCCGGGGTCGGGCCTGACCGCGACCTACGACCAATCGGGGCTAACCGACCTCGTGGGCCGGACAACGATGGATAGTCGAGGCTATGTCGCGAGCGACTTTTCACCGGCAATCCCAGCCGGGTCGCCAGCTGTCGAATTCGCCACCAACGCAATCAACAATTGCGCAGCAACTGGTCCTTGTAGCGGCTTGGGGACTGTCACGATCGCGTTCAGCCAGCCAGTTAGGAATCCTGTGCTCAACGTTGCAGGAATCGGGGCCACCTCATGGCTTGATATTGGCAAAGACGGCACGATCGACCAACAGTCCGAATTCCACGTCGTGCTGGACATGGCAACGACAGGTTTGTCCATGACCCGGCTTTCCGGTGGAAACCTGGCGGTAGTGGGAAATACGATCACTGCCACTAACGACAACACTGGCATTCGCTGCGACACGAATGTTAACGGTGGCACGCCTCCTCAGCATGACGCAGAGGCTACGGCAGCGTGCGGCTCCGTCCGGATCAACGGCATTGTCACGTCCCTGACGTTCAACATCAGCGCCATCTTCACCCAAACCACCAGCACTATGCCGCCCAACACGATCAACGACCCACAGGACTCGGGCCATAACGCCGACAACTTTCTGATGGCGATGACCGTTCCGCAGGATTTCGGTGACGCGCCTGCTTCCTACGATCAAAACAATGCCGCAAGGGCTGTTCTTTCGGATGTGACCCTTGGGGCGAACGTGACTGAGGATAACGCTCAGGTCGCCAACGGCACCGCGTCGCCGAATGCGGGTGCGACGGCGGCCCAGGACCTGATGGACGACGGCGTGGCTCTGGCGCCCATGACGCAAGGTGCTACCAGCTACTCAACCACCGTGGCGATCAGCGGGGCCAGCAAAACCGGAACGACCTGTGGCTGGATTGACTTGAACAAGGACGGCCTGTTCAATAACACCGCGGAGCGCGCCTGCGCCACGTTCGTGGCCGGTGCCACGACCGCAACACTTACCTGGACAGTCCCTGCCGGGGTCACCGCTGGGACAACGTATGCGCGGTTCCGGATCGGCTACACCGCCAGCCAGATCCAGGTCCCGATCGGTGCCTCGAATTCCGGCGAGGTGGAAGACTACATCTTCACGATCGCTCCGGCGTCCGCTCCTGCGATCACGCTGGTGAAGACGGTGGACAAGACCACCCTGGTGGCCGGTGAGACCGCCACGTATACGTTCGTGGCGAAGAACACGGGCAATGTGACGCTGACCTCGGTGGTGATCACCGAAACCCTGTTCTCCGGAACGGGCACCATGTCGGCTTTGTCGTATGCCTGGCCTGGTCTTCCGGGGATCCTTTTGCCGGGGCAGTCCGTGACGGCGACCGCAACGTATGTGGTCACGGCCTCGGATGTGACCACGGGGTTGGTGACCAACACGGCGAAGGTCACCGGGAACCCGCCCCTGGGGTTGCCTGTTTCGGCAACCGATGATGCGCAGGTCACCGCGCCGGCTGCGTGGAAGATCAAGAAGAGCGCCACGGTCAACGGGTCCGTTCCCGCAAACCAGTCCGTGAGCCCTGGCCAGACCATCGTGTACACGGTGACGGCGTCCAGTATCAGCGGCACCATCACCGGGGTGGTGCTGAAGGACAACCTGGCAGAGGTCCTGGATGACGCGACGTTCGTGTCCGGGTCAGCGACCCTGGTCATCGGCACCGGAGCACCCGTACCGGTGCCCAACCCCGTACCGCCCTCCACGGTGCTGACCACGGCGGCGTTCACGCTGCCGGCCGGTCAGACGGCCACCCTGACGTACAGTGTGCTGGTCAAGGCCGGGGCGTGGAACGAACAACTCGTCAACGTCGTGACGGGCACCTCCACCACCACACCACCGCAGACCTGCGCACCCTCTTCCGGGGCGCCCGGCCCTGACTGCACCACCACCCATCACACCCCGGCGAAGGTCCTGATCGAGAAGATCGGCGAGTCCTCCGGCGGGACCTGGGTGCCGATGGCCGGCTCCACCTGGGCGGTGCACGTCGATAACGCCGGCACCCCCGGTGCCGTGCTGGCCAGCCCCGCCATCACCGCCGTGGCCGGGCAAACAGGCCGGTTCCAACTCGAAGGAATCCAGCCCGGAACGTACTGGCTTGAAGAAACCACCGCCCCGGCCGGCTTCAACCTCCTGGCCGAACCGGTGAAATTCACCATCGCCACCAACGGCACCGTGACCCTCGGACAAGGCTCTACGGGTCAAGGCTCCGCGGGTGGGGTGGTGACCAGTACCGACGCCGATGGTGACGGGATCTTCCTGCTCACGGTCCGGGACGTGCCGGCCCTGGAGCTGCCCGAGTCCGGCGGCATCGGCTGGTGGCCCTTCACTACCGCAGGATCGGCCCTGTTGCTGGCCGCCCTCGCACTGGCCCTGGCCGCCAACCGCCGCCGCGAGTCCGCTACTACCCGGCAGGAATCCACGACCACCCGGCACGAGTCCATTACCTAAAGAAGAGCCGGGACGAGCCGGTCACCACCTAAAGAAGAGTTCCCTCCTGGCCTTGTGCGTGTTGCGGGGCGGGGCGGTGCATGTCCATCTCCGAGTACCACCTGTAGGAAGAACCATCACGATGAAAGAGGAAAACACTGTGAGTAATCACCACACCGGGCGGCTTTGGAAGACCGCCGCCGCCACGATTGCCGGGGCGGTGTTGGCGATGTCCTTCTCCGTGGCCCCGGCTTCGGCTGCGCCCCTGGTTGACGGGGACACGACCGGTTCCATCACGGTCCATAAGTTCGAACGTCCCTCCACCCCGACGGGCCTGCCGAACAACGGCACGTCCGTGGACACGACCGGTCTGACACCGTTGGCCGGTATCGAGTTCACCATTGAGCAGGTCAACACCATTGACCTGTCCACCAACGCCGGCTGGGACGCCGCGCACAACCTCTCCAGCGTCTTCGCCCCGGCCGATCCCAACGGTTCGATCACCGGCGCCGGGTACACCCTGGGTGCCGCCCAGGTGAAGACCACCGACGCTGCCGGCACCGCAGCGTTCACCGCCTTGCCGGTGGGCCTGTACCTGGTGACGGAAACGAACTACCCGGCCGGTGTGACACCCTCGGCCCCGTTCCTGGTCTCCGTGCCGTTGACGGACCCGGATAACAACGACAACTGGATCTACGACGTCCACGTCTACCCGAAGAACTCCGTCGCCGGTGCTGAAAAGACCGTCACGGACGCCCCGGACGTGAAGCTCGGGGACCAGATCGACTTCACCATCACCGGTGACATCCCGAACGAAGCCGTCATCGATGGCTACAAGATCGTGGACGTCCTGGACCAGAAACTGACCTACATCGGCGCGTCCGCGACCCTCGCTGACGGCACACCCCTGACCGCGGGCACGGACTACACCGTGAACTTCGACGCCGCGAACAACACCGTCTCGGTCATCTTCACCCCCGCCGGTCTTGCCAAACTGGCAGCCCACACCGACACCCGCGTGCAGGTCATGGTCAACACCAAGGTCAACACCATCGGTGAAATCGAAAACGAAGCCCTCGTTTACCCCAACGCTGCCAGCTTCACCATCGCCCCGGGCCAGCCCGGCGGCCCGGTCGTCACACCCCCGGTCGTGACCAAGTGGGGCGAAATGACCCTGCAGAAGGTCAACGAGAACGGTGCAGCCCTTGCCGGTGCCGCGTTCTCCGTCTACACCAACGAAGCCGACGCGAAAGCCGGAACGAACCCGGTAGACCTCAACGGCCAGAGCGTCTTCACCGTCGCCGCGGACGGCACCCTGACGATCTCGGGCCTGCGCTACTCGGCCTGGGCCAACGGCGCAGCCGTGGCACCCGGAACCCCGGACTACCGCACCTACTACCTCGTGGAAACCACCGCCCCGGCAGGCTACGAACTGCTCGCCGAGCCGGTGTCCTTCCTGATCAACAGCACCACCACCGGCGTCGGGATCGACCTGCAAGTCAAGAACATCCCCTCCAACAGCGGCTTTGAACTGCCGCTGACCGGTGGCGTCGGAACCGGCATCCTCTACGCAGCAGGAGCCCTCCTCGTCGCCGGCGCAGCCCTGATGCTCGTCCGCAACCGCCGCACCAACAACAACTAACACCCACTGCAGGGCGCCGCTACCGCGGCCCCCGCAGCAACCCCAAGTGGGGAAGAACGCCAACCAGGCGCTCTTCCCCACTTGCATTCCCTTCTGCAGTCTCCATGACTGCTGCACTGTTCCAATCGACTCACCCCAGCTACAGGAATCTTGATGACACACGCCCCAACCCGCACCCGTCGTGGACTCCGGTATCTGACCGGACCCTGGAGCCGGCAACGGCTCCTGATCGTGGTGGTCGCGGTGATGGGCGTCGGGATCCTGCTTTATCCCACGGCGGCAGCCTGGTTCTCGGATCGCGTCCATGCCACCGAGATCAGCGGGTACGTGGACTCTGTCCAGACCATGAACCCTTCCGCGAAGAAGTCCCTCCTGGACCAGGCCCGGGAGTTCAATGAAGAACTGCCCTCAGGGCCCCTCCGGGACCCTTACTCCTTGAACGAAGCCGGCGAGCAAACCACCATTGGTGCCGGCTCCGAGGCGTACAAGAAGATGTTGGCTGTGGGGCCCTGGAGGAATGATGGGCCGCATCAGCATTCCCTCCATCCACGCAGATTTGCCCATCTTCCACGGTACGGACGAGGACACTCTCTCCAAAGGTGCCGGCCACCTCTTCGGGTCCGCGCTGCCAGTGGGCGGCGAAGGCACTCATAGTGTCTTGAGTGCCCACTCAGGATTCGTCAATGCCACCCTTTTCGACGACTTGGACAAAGTTCATGAAGGCGATGTTTTCAGCATCAACGTGCTCGACGAGACCATCTACTACAAGGTCGACCAAATCCTCACGGTCCTGCCCGACCAAACCGAGGCCCTGCGCAAAGTCGAGGGCAAGGATTACCTCACACTCATTACCTGCACCCCCAAAGGCATCAACAGCCACAGACTCCTGGTTCGGGGCGAACGAACCACAGCCCCCACCAGCGCTGACGGACCCCGCACTCTGCCGTCCACTACAACAGACCCCGGATTCCCCTGGTGGATTCTCGGCATCACCGGTTCGATAGCCCTCGCCATCATCGCCACCAAGCCACGCAGGCGGCCCTCTGACGAAGAGCACGGGCCCTCTGGCGAAGAGCACTGGCTCTTTGACGAATAGACAGCAGCGCCGGGAGCGTTCAGCGCATAGTCTAGGCGCATGACGACTCGAGCCAATGAACTCACCGCCCTGGTCACCGGTGCCACGGCCGGGCTCGGTGCGGAATTCGCGCGCCAGCTCGCCGAAGCCGGACACCACCTCGTCCTGGTAGCCCGCGATGAAGAACGCCTCAAGGAAAAGGCTGAGGAGTTCGAACGCGACTTTAGTATCTCGGCGGAGGTTCTGTCCGCCGACCTGACTACCGACGTCGGGGTTTCCTTGGTGGCTGACCGCTTGCGGGACGCGGCGCGACCCGTGGATGTCCTGGTCAACAACGCCGGAATCGGACTCTTGAAGTCGTTCGAGCAGAACGATGTGGAGGAAGAAAGGCGGCACCTACGCCTTCACGTTCAGACACCGATGGAGCTGTGCCACGCGGCGCTGGAAGTCATGCTGGCACGTGGCAAGGGCCGGATCATCAACGTTGCCAGCGTCGCAGCCTTCGCCAACAGGGGCACCTACTCGGCGGCCAAAGCCTGGCAGGTGACGTTCAGCCGTTGGGCGAATATTGCATATGTGAAGTCCGGCGTGCAGGTCACAGCGGTGTGCCCTGGTTTCACGCACACAGAATTCCACGACCGCATGGGCATGGATAAGTCCGTGGCGCCGAGATTCCTGTGGCTCACCGCCGAGCGCGTGGTGCGGGAAGGGCTGGAGGACAACGCCGCGGGCAAGGCTGTTTCCATCCCGACGCGTCGATACAAAGTGGTTAGCTTCTTTGCGCGTATCTTGCCGGCGAAGCTTACCTCCGGCCCGCCGCGCCGGCCCCTGCAGCCCTAGGAGCCGCAACCACTGGTGCCCTGACCAGCACCGCTACCGCGATTCCAACCACCGCTCCGACAAACGTCTCGACGGCCCGCTCCATCACCAGCACACCCGGATCCATGGGCGACGCCAGTTGGGCGATGAGCAGGACCACGGGCGTGAAGAACACCAAGGCCCAGCCGTAGTGCCGCGCCATGAACAGCTCAGTGGGGAACTGGCAAAGGACCACCACAATGGCCAGGACGATGGCAGCATGGCCGGGGAAATACTGCAGCGGTGACAACGGACTTGGGAAAAGTACGACGGCGACCACCGCCAACCCGAGGAACGTTCCCACGATGCGGTGGATGCCTCGGTGAACGCGGCTCGGGAGGTCCGCACCTGCCAAGGGTACGGCTGCTGCGGCCATGGCCCAATGCGGATGGCCGCTCCCACTCAGAACGCCACAAGCGCCGGCAGCACTGACAGCGAGAGTGTAGCGGGCCGCATGAACAAGGGCAGATTGCCGTAAGGGTCCGCGGAGGACGGGGACATCGCGGGCAGCGCCCGGCTCCCACCTTCGGTGCCGAAGCCAGCCAGCGAATCCGACCAGAATCGAGAACGCCGCCGAAGCTGCACCGATCAGCACCGCCGTCAGGAACGGAACGCTGGTGGGGACCGACGCGCACGCCCCCAGGGCGAGGATGCCGAAGAAAGGCCCGATCGGTTTAAGACGCACTGCGTCTGCATATAAGGAACCTGCGCCGGCAAAGAGCGTCGCCACCAGCACCAGCCACCAGGAATGGATGTGATTGACGGAAAGAAGCGTGCCGATCGTGAGCCCGCCAACCAGAACAAGTGCGGCTTGGGCTTGGTGTTTGAGCCGCAGTTGGTGGGTTTCGTTGCGTCCGTACATTCCGGTGAGCGCGCCGAACACCGCATACATCATGAGGTCCGGACGGCCCACGAGAATCAGGACCAGCCCCGGAACTGCGACACTGAGGGCCACCCGAACCGCCGACAGGCGGTCGTTGTTTGGCGGCCCCAGCCTGTGGAGCTCCCGGGCATGCGCCATGAATGCGGGCAGGGAAAACACCACCAATCATTCAAGGCTTATGGGTGAACTATCAGTATCGAAAAGTATCAGGAGGCCATGCTGGCCCGCCACAAGCCCGGTCACAACCCGTAGCAAGGCACTGGCAGTACCCCTTACGTCAGTGCCTCCCAAATGGCTTGGGAAGGTTGTTGACTGGATCAATCGAGTTATTCGAAGCAAAGGGAGGCATCATGCACACACGGACACTTGGGCAAGGCCTGGAGGTCTCCGCCATCGGGCTTGGCTGCATGGGCATGTCCCAAAGCTACGGCCCAAATCCGGGGGACCGGGCGGCGATGATCAAGGTGCTCCGCGAAGCAGTGGAGATCGGAATCAATTTCTTTGACACGGCCGAGGTGTACGGGCCGTTCGTCAACGAGGAACTCGTCGGCGAGGCGCTTGCTCCTATCAAGGACCAGGTAGTCATTGCCACGAAATTCGGCTGGCGGATCGAAGACGGCAAGTCCGTTGGGCTGGACAGTTCTCCTGAACGGATCAAACGTGTGGCGGACGAGTCGCTCCGCAGGCTTGGGGTGGAAACCCTGGACCTCTTTTATCAGCACCGTGTTGATCCCAACGTGCCCATCGAGGACGTCGCGGGAGCTGTGGGTGAGCTGGTCCAGGCCGGTAAAGTACGCCACTTCGGCCTGTCCGAGGCATCCGCCAGCACTATTCGCGCGGCCCACGCGGTCTTTCCCGTGACCGCTGTCCAGAGTGAATATTCGTTGTGGACACGGGATCCGGAACCGGAGGTGCTGCCCGCCCTCGCGGAACTCGGCATCGGCTTTGTCCCGTTCAGCCCACTCGGCAAGGGATTCCTCACGGGCACTGTGGATCCGTCCACCCAATTTTCGCCGGGTGACGTCCGAGGCACTATCCCTCGATTCACCGCAGAAAACCGGGCGGCCAACCAGGCACTGGTGGATCATGTGGCCGAACTCGCCGCCTCGAAAGGTGCATCACCCGGTCAGATCGCGCTGGCTTGGCTTCACGCGCAGCAGCCACGGATCGTCCCGATCCCGGGCACACGGCGTCGGGAACGACTTGATGAGAATGCTGACGCAACCAAGGTTGCGCTATCCGCTGATGAAGTTGCCGATCTGGATGCCATGGCCAGCCGGATCGGGGTGCAGGGCAACCGCTACAACGATCAACACATGGGCCTCGTGGGAAGGTGACAGCAACACTGAGCGCTGCCCGGCAGAGTCTGGGAAGATCAAGGTATGCCCGTAGCTTTCGTCTGCCGAACCCGCTCCGCCATGTCACCGCAGGAGTTGTTCGACCTCTCCCGAAACATCGACGCCCATGTGGGGTCGATGACCAAAAGCAGGGAAAAGGCCATAGGCGGCGTCACCACAGGCCTGATCTCCGAAGGCGAGCAGGTCACCTGGCAGGCGTGGCACCTCGGAGTCCGTTTCCGCATGACCAGCCGCATCACGCATATGGACGCACCGGCGTCGTTCACTGACGAGCAGGTGCGGGGCCCGTTCAAGTACCTCCGCCACACCCATGAGTTCCGGCAGGACGGCAGCGGGACGCTGATGGTGGACACCGTGGAGTTCGCTGCCCCGTTCGGGCCGCTGGGCCGCCTGCTGGAAAAGCTGGTTCTGGCCAGATACCTGCAGGACTTGATCGAAACCCGCAATGGGTTCCTCGTAGGACAGGCACCACCCGCACTGGATAAACGGTGATCCGGCTAGCTCGAACAGACGATCTCCCGCGTTTGCAGGACATCGAACGGGCTGCGGGGGAAGCCTTTCGGGGACTGGGCATGGATCAGATCGCGGACGACGAACCCTTCTCCTTGGACGAGATGAACGTCTACGTAGGTGCCGGGCGTGCCTGGGTGTGGGTTGATGGGCTGGACTACCCCTTGGCGTATCTATTGACGGACATTGTTGATGGCAACGCGCACGTGGAGCAAGTTAGCGTGCACCCGGATCAAGCGCATCAAGGACTCGGCCGCGAACTGCTGCATGCGGCAAGGGTGTGGGCAAGGGGGCATGGCATGCATCGCCAGACCCTGAGCACCTTTCGCGACGTGCCGTGGAATGCGCCGTACTACCGGAGGTTGGGGTTCCAAACGCTCGACGCCGGCAGCTGGGGTCCTGAGCTGGCCAGGCTCATGGAGCACGAAGCTGAGTTGGGGCTGACGCGTTGGCCTCGGGTCGCCATGTGGCGTCCTGTGGTTCCGCCGACGTAGCTACTATTCAGCCACCAACTCAACTTCATAACTGTCAGTGTTGATCAAATACGCCGCGTAGTGGTCCGGACCGCCGGCGTGCGGGTACTTCGACTCGAACATCTCGTACCACCCGGCGTCGGCACCGAGCGCGCGGATCCGGTCCACATTTTCCCGGGTGCCGGCATGGAAGGCCACATGATTGAGCCCGGGATCAGTGCGCCGGTGGGCCGTTCCGGTGATGGCATCCGTGCCTTCCACCACCACGTACGTGCCATTGAGCTTCCAGCTGTAGCCAGTGGGCCACTCCTGGAAAGGCTTGTAACCAAGCTCGCCTAAGAGCCAGCCCCACTCCTCCCGGGCTCGTTCAAGGTGCGGCACCCAGATCTCAAGGTGATGGATCGAACCCACAGTTGCGTCAGGCATGCGCCGAGTCTACGAGACTTGGCGTGGCAGCGTCAGGGATTCGACGGCGGCTTGAGCCGTACGCGGACAGCGGCGCCTGCACAGAGGATCACGGCGAGCCCGCCAACAGCGGTGGTCCACGTCATCGACTCTCCCAAAAGCAGGCTTGCCCACGCGATGGTCATGACCGGTTGGACCAGTTGGATCTGGCTGACCTGTGCCATGGGTCCGATCGCCAGGCCGTGGTACCAGGCGAAGAATCCGAGGAACATGCTCACAACTCCCAGGTAAGCGAAGGACAACCACTGAACTGGCGTAGCAGAGGGCGCTCCCGATCCCAGTGAAAGGACCGTCAGCAGCAGCATGACAGGAGAGGCGACAACCAGCGCCCACGAGATTGTCTGCCACGGGCCGAGTTCGCGCGCCAGCAGACCTCCTTCTGCATAGCCTATTGCTGCCGCAATCACGGCGCCGAGGAGCAGCAGGTCGGCCCAATGAAGCTGACCGAAACCGCCGGACTGAACCAGCGCGAAAACCAGCGCGGCGATAACACCTATGGCGGTCAGGACCCAGAACAGGAGCCGCGGACGTTCACGGCCCCGGATCACCGCTACCGTTGCCGTGGCCGCAGGCAGTAGCGCGATGACGATGGCTCCGTGGCTTGCGGTGGTGGATGTCAGTGCGAACGTTGTCAGCAAGGGGAAGCCCGCAACGATGCCACCGGCCACCACAATCAGTCGAACCCACTGGAAGCCCTGCGGAAAGCGTTGGCGGGTCAGGCCCAAGGCCAGTGCTGCAAGAATGGCCGCAACAACGGCCCTGCCTGCCCCAATGAACAGCGGAGATAGGCCTTCAACGGCAACCCGGGTGAAGGGCACCGTGAACGAGAATGCGACAACGCCAAGAAGGCCCCACCAGATGCCGGTCGACGTCCGCCTGGATACCACTGGCCTTGAAAGTGTAGTAGCGCTACTATTGTGACTCATGAATAACGATAGCAGTTCCCGGATTGTCTCGCGAGTAAAGGAATGGATCGCAGGGGCCGCGCCGGGAGCCAAACTGCCATCCACCCGTCAACTCGTGGCCGAATACCAGGCAAGTCCGGTGACGGTGCAGAAGGCGTTGAGGACCCTCACTGCCCAAGGCCTCATAGAAAGCCGCCCCGGCGTTGGCACCTTCGTGCGGGCATACCGCACCGCCAGGCCGTCCGATTATGGCTGGCAGACAGCGGCGCTCCGGGCCGCGCAAACGCCGCGCCTGCTTAATTCTGGCGCCATGCGCAGCGCTTCGAACGACGTCATCGCATTCCACTCCGGCTATCCGGACCGGGAACTCCTGCCGGAACGGCTCGTCCGGGCCGCGCTAACCAGGGCTGCCCGCGGGGACGCTGCGCTGTCGCGGCCACCCGCGCAGGGGCTTCCCGAACTGCAATCCTGGTTCGCCCACGAGCTCAGCACCTCAACGCCGGTTGGCGTCACGCCGCCCCAGCCGAGCGACGTCGTCGTGCTTCCCGGGAGCCAGAGCGGACTTAGCTCGATTTTTCGCGGGCTGGTGGGACACGGCCGGCCACTGCTGGTGGAGTCGCCCAGTTATTGGGGGGCGCTGCTGGCCGGTGGCCAAGCAGGCGTTCGGGTCATTCCGGTGCCGTCCGGTCCTGAGGGGCCGGATCCTGAGGAGCTGGGGAGGGCTTTCGAGGAGTCGGGAGCCCGGATGTTCTATGCCCAGCCCAACTTTGCCAACCCCACGGGTGCCCAATGGTCACCCGAGCGGTGCGAGGAGGTCCTCAGGATTGTGCGGCAGCACGGCGCCTTCCTTGTGGAGGACGACTGGGCCCATGACTTTGGCATCACCGCACAGTCCGTCCCGCTCGCCGCCCGGGACGATTCCGGCCACGTGGTGTACATCCGCTCGCTGACCAAAAGCGTCTCGCCGTCCATCCGCGTGGCAGCGATTATCGCCCGTGGGCCCGCGCGGGAACGCATCATGGGCGCGCAGGCCGCGGAGTCGATGTACGTCAGCGGGCTGCTCCAGGCTGCAGCGCTCGACGTCGTCACTCAGCCCGGCTGGCAAACGCACCTTCGAGGCCTGGGCCATCAGCTGCAGTCGCGCCGCGATCTGCTGGTCACCAGCCTCCGCGATCACGTGCCAGAGGCGCACCTCAGCCATCTGCCCAAAGGCGGCTTGAACCTGTGGCTGCGGATGCCGGACGGGTTCGACGTCGATCAGCTCACCAAGGATTGCGAAGCGGCCGGGGTCCTCATTGCCGCGGGAACGGAGTGGTTCCCTGCGGAGCCTGAAGGCCCGTACATACGGCTCAACTACGCCGGCCCCAATCCTGGCGGATTTCCGGAGGGCGCGCGGATTATTGGCATGGCTGTTAAGGGGTTGCTCGGATCCTGACCGATGCCGAGTCCCGTTGGCGGGCCGCTATTAAGTTGCCCGGCCGCTTTTACGTTGTTGGGCAACAACGCGGGAGCGGTCTGGGAACGGGGTTGGCGGCATGAACGCGTCCTAACAGCAGTAGCCACCAACCCAAGGAGAGCGCCTTGGCGTTGGTGGCTACTGTGGGCGGCGGGGCCGCGAACTATCGGAAAGCGCTGCTCAGAAGTTGCAGGCAAGTGTTCCCTAGGCGGGAGCCAGATCCTTGTCCCGGCGGCCGAACACGTCATCATCAATTGGCTGGCCGTCGAACGGCATCTCGTCCAGGTTGATGAGCGGGTTGGTGTCCTGTGTTGCTACGAGTTCGCGGGCCTCGGCCGTAGTGTCCACGCTGGGCATGGAGCCGGGCAGCGGACGTTGGGCTGATTCACGCAGGAAGTAGATGGCGATCGCACCCACGATGGACGTTGCCATCAAGTAGTAGGCAGGCATCATGTCGTCGCCGGTATCCTCAATGAGGCCCTGCACGATGAACGGGGTGGTTCCTCCGAAGATGGCCACCGAGAAGTTGTAGGCGATACCCATTCCGCCGTAGCGGCTGGACGTCGGGAACAGTGCCGGGAGGGCCGAGGCCAGGTTGGCGATGTAGAACGTCACAGGGAATGCGATCAGGGCAAGGCCTGCCAGTGTCGACCAGATATCGCCGATGCCGATCAGCATGAAGGCAGGAACGGAGAACACGATGGTGCTGCCCGCGCCGATCCACAGCACTGGACGGCGGCCGATGCGGTCGGACAACTTACCGGTAAGCGGGATACACAGTGCCATGATCACCAGGACCGGGATGGTCAACAGGGTGCCATGAACGGGATCGTAGCCCTTGGAATCCGTGAGGTATGTAGGCATGTATGAGGTCAGGGCGTAGCCAACAGTGTTGGCCGCCGCTGCGAGGATCATTGCCAGCACGATCTGGCGCCAGTAGGCCTTGATGATGCCAACCGGGCCCTTGGCGACGTTGGCATCTTGTGCCGCGGCGTCCTTGGCGATGGCTTCCTGGGCGTCCAAGGTGGCCTGGAACTGCGGGGATTCCTCGATCTTGCTACGGAAGTACACAGCGATCAGGCCGAGGGGGCCGGCGATCAGGAACGGAAGCCTCCAGCCCCATTCCTCCATGGCTGCCTGTCCGAGCGTGAGCTGCAGGACTGAAACAAGCGCGGCGCCGAGGGCGAAGCCGATGTAGCTGCCCATGTCCAGGAAGCTGGCGAAGAAGCCGCGGCGCTTGTCCGGGGCATATTCGCTCACGAAGGTTGTGGCTCCGGCGTATTCACCGCCGGTGGAGAAGCCCTGGACGAGCTTGAGGATTACCAGCAGCGCGGCGGCCCAGATGCCGATCTGCGCATAGCCGGGCAAAAGCCCGACGGCGAAAGTGCTTGCCGCCATCAGCATCAGTGTTGCTGCGAGCACCTTCTGGCGGCCCACTTTGTCGCCGAGCCAACCAAATACGACGCCGCCAAGCGGGCGGGCGATAAAGGTTGCGGCGAAGGTGCCGAGAAGGAAGAGTGTCTGGACGGACTTGTCCGCTTCCGGGAGGAAGACGGGGCCCATGGTGGTAATGAGGTAGCCGAACACGCCGACGTCGTACCATTCCATGGTGTTGCCGACGATCGTGCCGCCGAGTGCTTTCTTCAGCATCGGCTGGTCCACAACGTTCACGTCGGATTCCTTCAACCGGCGCTTCGTGAGGAGCTTCGTTTTCTTAGCGTTCTTAACAGTGGTGGAAGCGGCCGGGGTGTGGGCTGCTTCCGTGTTTCCGATGACGTTCCTTGCGCCATCCGGAGAGACGATCTTGCTTTGGTCTATGGGCATTTGGGCTTCTCCTAGGGAGGTCATTTGCTTGCGACTTCTGCTGCCCCGCTCTGGGCAGGTGTTCAATTTTACGGGGTTTGCCGCCCAAACCCCAGTTGAGATCCGATTTTTGGGCCGTTTTGGGATGCAAATTGCCTAGCTGTGTTGCATCTCATTACCTGCTTTTGCCCTGCAATGGCGCGGAAGCCGGCCATTTTTGCCCTCCCGGGCACGTTGTTACCAAATTGTTTAGCCAAGCCCACCAGATGAGGCGTAATGGGACGCAAAAGCTTACGGATTGCCTCCGGGCGCAGGAGCGGTTCCAAGCACCAGCGTTGCATCCAATTCCTTGTCAACGAGCACCCGTGCACCCAGCCCGCCCGCCTCCATGATCCTGGCAGTTTCGGACGCCTGGTCTTCCGAGGTTTCAATCAGGAGGCAACCTCCGGGCAACAACCACTCAGCAGCGTGCCGCGCAACCCGGCGCTGGACATCCAAACCGTCAGTACCGCCGTCGAGCGCCATCATCGGTTCGTGGAAGCGCGCCTCAGGCGGCATCATTCCGATGGAACCCGTGGGGACGTACGGCGCATTGGCGAGCACCACGTCCACACGTCCCCGGAGCTGGCGGGGGAGGGCGTCGTATAGATCGCCTTGGAAAACGCGCCCGCCACGGGGCTCCACGTTCTTGCGCGCGCAGCCCACCGCGGCCGGATCAATGTCAGCGGCGTACAGCTCGCAGCTCCCCAGAAGATCGCTGAGTGCCGCACCGATCGCCCCCGAGCCACAGCAAAGATCGACGACGACACCACCTGGCGGTGCGAATTTCGCCGCCTGGCGCACCAGGAACTCCGTGCGACGCCGTGGAACGAATACACCGGGTTCAACAACCATGCGGCTCCCGCAGAAGTCCACCCAACCGAGGATGTGTTCCAAGGGCCTTCCCCTGACGCGCTGGTCCACCATGTAGTCCAAATGGTCCGGACTCGTGGCGGCCTCAATGAGGAGTTGCGCTTCGTCCTCCGCGAAGACGCATCCGGCATGGCGGAGGGTGGTGGCGACGGACATTCTCCAGGTCACGGGTGCCATGCTAGCCGAGGGGTTCACAAAAGCGGCGATTCTTGGTTAGGGTATGACGCATGGGAACACTGATTTTTGAGTAGACCGGCATCTGCCCGCAGCGGCACAGCCGAGTTTCACCTGACAAAAATCCACGCCTGTTGAGGCCCTGCCTCCATGCCGTTCCCGTTGTCGACGCTATTTTCTCGAACCGCAACGCCATGGTTTGGTGCTTCTCCAGGACTCACACCTGAAGAGGAGTCCACTTTTATGACTGCCAATCCTTCCGAAAACAACACCCCTGAGCCCGCAGTATCGGGAAATGAGCCCGCGGCATCGGGAAGTCCGAAGTCCGCCTCCGGCGGCATCAAGTCCAAACTGACCGATGCCCAGAAGGCAATGCTCGCCAGCAAGTCCGGCGGCGGCGCTCCTGCTGGCTGGCAAAGCACGGGCAAGGGCCATAAGCCCACGTCCACCAGCGGCAAGCAGGCCAAGACGGAAAAGAAGGTCCGTTGGTGATTCCTGGATGCAGATAAATCCTGCAGACAACCATCGACGGCCCACCTAGTATTGAAATTCCTTCGTTTCACTGTGGAAAGGAAGAACCATGACTGCAAAGCATCAAGGTGAAAACATCGATCCCGAGGTTGCCAGCCACTTGGTGGAGGCCATGGACATGGCTCCCATGCCTGAGCCGGCAACTATCGACGTAACCCTGGGTTTGGACCAGGAGCAGCACTGGCCGGACGGTAGCGGCAAACGCCGGCACCCGAAGGACCGCGACCAAGCCCACGGACGAATGGGCCAGGGTGCGGCCGTGACGGCGATCCACCGGACCAGCCGCCCGCAGATGCCGCACTCCTCCTGAGCGTAGCCACCCAACCCAGCCAGCCCAACTAGGTAGCAGCACAGCGCGTTTAGGGCTCTCAAAACGCGCTCAAATGCGACCTAGTTGGGCGGGCTTACGTCTTCCGGGGACTTGTCAGGACGCCACCCACGCCACACGGGATGCCGTAGCCTGCCCGGGGCCGGTCCATTCTCCGAAGGTCACTTCGGCTACCAGCTCCGGATCTACCCAACGGGCACCTGCAGCATCCTCGCGCGGGATATCGGCGAACGGGGAATCGGGTATCAGGCGGGGCTCCAGTTTCTCCATGACATCCCTCAGCTGCCACTCCTTGAACCCGGTGCCCACCCGGCCCACGTAATGCAACTTCCCGCCCTGCGGAATGCCCAACAGCAACGAGCCAAAGGTCCCATTCCGGGCACCTGCGCCGGGTCGCCAGCCACCAACAACCACTTCCTGGCTCTGCTCCAGCTTGAGTTTGATCCACGAGCGGCTGCGCCTGCCTACCACGTAGCGGCTATCTGCTTTCTTCGCCATCACCCCTTCCAAGCCGAGTTCAGCCGCGCTTGCCATGAGGTCGTCGACGTCGTGGTCCAACACCGCCGAAAGGTGAAGCGGGCAGCCCGTGCGCAAGCCCCCGGCAAACGCGGCAAGCCGCTCCCGACGCTCACGGAAAGGAAGCCGGCTCAGATCCGTGCCGCCGTCGTACAACAAATCAAAGAGCATGAGCTGCACCGGGACCGAAGCGCGGGCTCGTTCGATGTCAGCGGTCTTCACCAGGTTCATCCGGAGCTGCAGACGGCCAAAATCAGGCCGCGAACCCTTTCCAAGTGCCACGATTTCACCGTCGGCCACGAAATCGCCGTCGGGCCAGCATGATCGGTCTGTTAGTTCGGGGTAGGTGGCAGTGAGATCGTTGCCGTTGCGGCTCATGAGACGGATCCTGCCCTCGGTGCCGGTGATGATGGCGCGGATTCCGTCCCATTTCAGTTCGTACAGCCAGTCCTCGCCGCGAAGGTCGGCGACGGTGCCGGACGTGGCAAGCATGGGAGTGTAGTTCGGCATTGGCTGGGGAGCGGCTGGCCTCGATGCCGCGACGGGGGCGACCTTGTTGGGAGAACTGGCAGTGCCCTTCCGAAGCCGTCCTCCGGGTTGGTCCTTCATCAAGTGGATAAGCCAACGGTCGCCCGTATTGATCAGTGCCAGACGTTTGGTCCCGTGCAGTCCACCTCCTGGCTGGCCCGTTAGCGTTGCGATCACTTCCTTGCCGTCCCGCCATTTCTCGCACGTGTACTCGCCACGGTCCCAAATAGTCATGGTCCCTGCACCATATTCACCTTTGGGAATGACGCCAGCGAAGTCCGCGTATTCCATCGGATGGTCTTCCGTATGCACGGCAAGGTTGTTCCGGTCGGGCGTCTCCGGAACGCCGCGCGGCAAAGCCCACGACGCAAGTACGCCGTTGTGCTCCAGCCGCAGATCCAGGTGGTAGCGGCGGGCATGGTGCTCCTGGATGACGAAGATCCCGCCGGGCGGTGCAGGGTCGCCGGGCTTCGGCTGGTCAGAGGAAGATCCTCCCGGCGTCGCCGAGGCAGAAGCAGCCGACGACGCCGGGAACGGCTCCGGGGTCTTCTCCGGATCGCGCATCCCCACATATTTGGCGAGACGGTTCTCCACGGTCACCACGCGCTCGCGGGAACCGGCCGAACCGCTGCGGGTTGCCGAACCGCTGCGGGTTCCGGCACCGTCGTCGTCATCCGTATACTCTCCGTGCGGCGGGAGATGCCGTGACGAGATAGGGGCGAAGTGGTCCTTGCCGGTCTTGACCCGCTTCATCACCGCCGTGTAATCAAGATGGTCCAGGGTGCTCGAGGAGAGTTCGCGCCACGTGCGCGGCGCCGCGACCGTTGGGTGGGCTTTACCGCGGAGTGAGTAAGGGACGATGGTGGTCTTGTTCCCGCTGTTCTGGCTCCAGTCCACCAACACTTTGCCGTGGCGGAGGGATTTCTTCATGTCGCTGACCACCAGCTCGGGATGGTCGGACTCAAGGGCACGCGCCAGCTCATGGGCGAAGGCGGATACTTGCTCGGACTTCAGGGTCCCCTCCAGCCCGGTATATAGATGGATTCCTTTGCTGCCGCTGGTCACTGGCACAGGTTCCATGCCCATGTCCTGCAGGATGGAGCGGGCAAGTTTGGCCACTTCAACGCACTCAGGCAGGCCTGCGCCGGGACCGGGGTCAAGATCCAGGACGAAGCGGTCGGGCCGGAGCGGATTACCCTCGGCGTCAACCTGCCATTGGGGGACGTGGATCTCCAGGGATGCTATCTGTGCCATCCATGTGAGCGTGGCGAGGTTGTTGACCATGGGGTAGACGTTGGTGTGGTCCGAGTGCTGGATGGCCGTGCGGGGGATCCACTTGGGCGCGGAGTCTTCGAGGTTCTTCTGAAAGAACACCTGTCCGGGGTGCTCGGCAGTGCCCACCCCGTTGACCCAGCGCTTGCGTGTGACGGGCCTGTTGGCGGCGGCAGGAATGAGGAAAGGCGCGACTGCGGCATAGTATTCCAGGACTTCGGCCTTGGTTGTCCCGGTCTCGGGGTAGATGATCTTGCCCAGGTTGGTGAGGGTCAGCTCGTGGCCTTCCACGTTCACCCGCTCCTGTTGCTTGCCTGCCACCTCTTCTCCTCTGCTGTCTTGTGCTGTTGACTGGGTGCATGAGGGCCATATGGAAGGGATCTATCGCGTTCGGTCTGGTCAACGTACCAGTGAAGCTTTACAGCGCCACGGAGGACCACGATATTGGCCTTCACCAAGTCCACAATAAGGACGGGGGACGCATCCGGTACCAGCGGAAGTGTGAAATTTGCGGCGAAGTTGTTGCTTACGAAGATATCGACAAGGCCTACGAAGAGGAAGGCCGCACAGTTGTTCTCACCGCGGCCGAATTGAAGTCCTTGCCGGAAGAGAACAGCCGCGAAATTGAGGTAGTGGAATTCATCCCTGCCGAGCAACTGGACCCGATCATGTACGAGCGCAGTTATTTCCTGGAGCCGGATTCCAAATCCCCCAAAGCCTATATGCTGCTGCGGCAGACACTTGAGGACACGGACAGGATTGCAATTGTCCAGTACGCCCTGCGGCAGAAGACACGGCTCGGAGCCTTGCGCGTACGCGGGGACGTACTCCTTCTGCAGGCCCTGCTCTGGGGCGATGAAGTACGGGAGGCCAAGTTCCCCTCGCTTGAGACGGACATCAAGATCTCCGATAAGGAACTGGAAATGTCCTCCGCCCTGGTGGATTCCATGGCCCACGACTTCGACCCCGAAGAATACACCGACGACTACCAGGTGCAGCTCCGAACGTTGATCGAGGCCAAGCTCGAAAAGGGCGAAGCACTGGATACGGAGGCCACGTTCGGCGTCACGGAAGGCGAAGGGGAAGGCGGCGACGTCATCGATCTCATGGAGGCGCTGAAACGGAGCTTGGACAAGAAACGCGGCAAGGAAAAAGCGGCCGACGACGACGCTGCCGCCAGCAAAACTGCCAGCAAGCCAAAGACGCGGGCCAAGAAAAAGGCGTGACCCGGCGTCGGGCTCCCAACTGGGTCGCAGCTGAGCGCGTTTAGGGCGCCCTAAACGCGCACAACTGCGACCCAGTTTGGGTGCGTTTGCGTCAGCCTTTGACTGAACCCGCCGTGAGTCCCTGGACGATGAACTTACTGGCGAAGGCGAAGATCACCAGCGTTGGAACCACCGTCAGAACCGCAGCGGCCGACATGGAACCCCAATCAATGTTGAAACTGGAGATAAAGCCGGCCAACGCCGTCGGAATGGTCTTGTTGCTGTCGCTGTTCATCAGGGTCACGGACAAGAACAATTCATTCCAGCAATTGACGAAGTTGAAGACGAAACTCGCTGCGATGCCGGGCAGCATCACGGGAACAATGACCCTGAAGAGCGCACTCAGCCTGGAGCAGCCGTCAATCATGGCGGCTTCCTCCAAAGCGTCAGGAACATTCTCGAAAAAGCCACGGAGCATGATGGTGCAGAACGGAATGCAGATCGCGATATAGATCAGGATCAGCCCGGTCTTGGAATCCACGAGTCCGAAGTCGGTCATCATGAGGTAGAGGGGACCCAGGGCAATAAATCCGGGAATCATCTGCGTCACCAGGAACGCCCCCAGCACGGCACCGCGTCCGGAGAAATGGAATCGCGCCAGAACGTAAGCGGAGAGCAGCGAAATCAGTGTTGCCACCGAGGCGGCTACCAGCGCAACCACCAGGCTGTTGAGCATGTACTGGCCAAAGTCGGACTTCGTGAAGAGCCCGATGTAGTTGTCCAAGGACAATTGCCGCGGCCAGTAATCCAGTGGCAGCGAATAGATGGCCCCCGGCTCCTTCAGGGACGTCACCACGATCCAGTACAACGGGAAAACGGTGGCGACCAGGCACAACCCCAGGAAAACAACCTTGGAAATCCTGCCTGCGAGCGTCGGAGTGTTGATCATCGGGCTCCCTTTCGAAAGCGGACAGCCATGAGATAGAAGGCAGCGAACAGCACCAGGGTGAGCACCACGATCAAGCCGAGCGCGGACGCTTTTCCGTAGTCACCCTCCTGCGTAATTTTGATCATGTAGGTGGTGATGATGTGGGTTTGATCGGCCGGTCCACCGCCGGTCATGGCAAAGATGATGTCCGGAAAGTTGAAGATCCAGATCACCCGTAAAAGGATGGTAAGTGCCAAAGTAGTTGCGATGCTCGGCAGCGTGATACTTAAGAACGTCCTAACCTTTCCGGCGCCATCCAAGGCAGCGGCCTCGTACATTTCGTCGGACACCGACTGCAGGGCGGCGAGGATCATGATGGCAAAGAACGTGACGCCGTACCAGATGTTGGCAATGATGATTGCCGTCATGGCGAAGCCGGGATCGGACAGCCACGGAATCGGCGAGCTAATGAGCCCCGCCTTCATCAACAGGTCATTGACCACTCCAAATTCGGCATTGAACATCCACCGGAAAAGCATCCCGATGAGGAAGCCGGATACAGCCCACGGGAAGAAGATCATCGCCTGGTAGGCTCCACGCATCCTGAACCGCCGCTTCAGGAACAGCGCCACCGCGAAACCAATCACCACTTGGGGAACCAGCGAGCCAACAACCCACACCACAGTGTTGCGGACGATTGTCCCGAATTCAGGAGCATCGAACAGGCTCTGGAAATTGGCAAAACCAACCCAGGATGTGTCCGAAAGGTCGTTCAGGTTCCAGTTCCGGAACGCCATCTGGCTCCCGGAGATCATGGGGTAGTACGTGAATACCCCTACGAACAAGGCGGCCGGTGCCAGGAAGGCCAGCAAGGTAAAAGCCGTACGGGCGCTGAACCGTCGTTTGGACAGAGTTCGATTACTGGGATCCGGCTTTTCGGTCTTCCGACCCAATGGTGGGGGTGTGGCCCGCTTGACGTCGAGACTCACCGGAAGCTATCCCTTCATCTTTTCGGTCCAATACGTGTCCCAGCTTGCCAGCAGCTCGGCCGTGGACATCTGCCCCGTGAGCACCCGCTGCAGTTCGCCGTCGGACTTCTTGATCCACTCCGTCCACCACGACACACTGCGGGGCTGGATCGCGGAGACGTACGTGGCCGGGTTCTCGGTCATCTTGACGTAGGCAGCCCAGGGACCGGTGCTGTAGAAGCTGTCCTGTGCTGCGGATTTCAGGATGGGGACGAGGCTGTTGTCCTTGCTGAAGGTGGTGGCGGCGTCTCCCTGCGCCAAGTACTTGATGAGCTTGACTGCCTCCGGCTTGGATTTTGACGACTCCGCGATACCCCAGCCAGCGGAGGCTACCGGCTGCACTGCTTTACCGTCCGGGCCCACCAGCAGGGGAGCAACGTTCCACTGGTCTTCCTTGATGGACTTCGATTCCTTGACCGTGGCGATGACCTCCGGGTCCTGCAGCAGGAAGGCTGTGGAGCCGTTGCTGAAGCCCTGGACCATCTCCGGGTAGCCCCATGCCACGGACGACGGCGGTGATCCCTTCTTGAAGAGGTCGATGTAGAGGTCCATCGCCTCCTGGGGCCTTGGGGGACGAGAAGATCGTTTTGCCACTCGTGAGCTTGAAGGCGTTCTCACGGTCGATCTCGTCAGCTACATAGGCCTCAATGATGGCCACGGCGTTGGAGTTTGCATTGGTGCCCCCGCGGAACGCATATCCGAACTTGTTCTCAGATGGCTTGTTCAGGGCTGCGGCCTGTTCCGCCATCTCTGACCAGCTGCTGGGAGGACCGTCGAACCCGGCGTCCTTGACGAGGTCGGAGCGGTAGAACAGGGAAAGACCGTAGAAGCCGTAAGGGATGTAGTAGGTTTTGCCGTTCTGCTTGGAGTACGTGACCGCGTTTTCCGTCAGGTTGTTCCAGCCATCCCAGCCGTCCAGGTCCTTGGTCATGTCATAGAGCCAATTGTTGGCTCCGAAGGATCCCACCGTGATGTCACGCGCTTCCACGACGTCGATCCCCTTGCCGGACTGGAGCATCTGTTGGATCTTCTGATCAGCCTGATCGGTGGGAGGCGAAATGAGGTCGACTTTGATGTCCGGGTTTTCACGCTCGAAGCCTGAAATCAGCTTCTTCAGGGTCTCTGTCCTGGTGGGATTGGTCAAGCTCTCCACCATCTTCAAGGTGACTTTGCCATCGGCAGCATTCTGGCCGCCGCCGCATCCGGCAAGTGCAAGAACAGCCGCCAGGCCTGCTGCAGCAGACGCCATTATTCTGGATTTCACGTGGGTCCTCCGTTGATTTGGTTGAGGTGGGCAATCCGTGCGCCGGTTGCGCGGCGCAGGTGGTGCTGTCTAGAGGGATCGGGCGAGCCGCACAAGTTCAGGTACGGCTTTCGCGGCGAAAATCTCGAAGTCCGTGGGCGAGTTATAGAGGTGGGCGGAAAGTCGCAGGAAGCCCTCACCGTCATAGGTGGTCACCGCTGTTTCGATGTCCAACTCGTCCGAGATGAAAGCCCGCACAGTGTGCGAATCCTCGTGCGAAGTGGCAAGGCCATGCGGCAAGCGGATCAAGCGCAGCGGCCCAACCGGCATGCCGACGTCTACTGTGTGGTCCTGCCCTGTGAAGTCGGCAAAGGCATGGCCAATAAGGGACTCGCCGTAGTCGCAGAGGGCATTGGCGTAGCTGCGAAAAGTTCCCCAGCCGTACCGTTGCGCGATGGTGTCGAACGACGTGCGTGCGGCCATCCAGGACGTAACATCCTGGGTTCCGACGTGATCGAAGTTCTCCGGGAAGCTGTGGGGAAAGCCCCACGAGTCAATGAGCGGGGTTAGCTTGCTGGCATGTGCACCACGGGCGACGAGGGCGGCCGTACCCCTCGGAGCGCAAGCAAACTTGTGCAGATTGCCAACCCAGAACCCGTCAAAGTCGGGCACGGGCGATTCCAGGATCCCCGGCGCATGCGCTCCGTCCACGAGCACGGGAATACCCATGGCAGATGCTGCCTCGGCGATGGCCTCTACGGGAAATGCCCGGGCTGTTGCCGAGGTGATTTGGTCCACGACGATTAGGGCCGTCTTGTTGCTGACTTCTGCCATGACAAGGGCGATTGCGGTCACGGCATCCGCATCCAGCGGCACTTCCGCGATTCGGACCCGAGCGCCGTGTCTCCGGGCCACCCGGTAAGCCCCGTGCAGTACGGCTCCGTAGGCGTGGTTCGTCATCACGATTTCTGAGCCAGGTGCAAACTCCAGTGAGTTATAAACGGCACTGACCCCGGCGCTGGCATTCTGGACCAGTGCCATATGCGCGGCATCGACGCCGAGGAATGCGGCAACTTCCGTACGCGCTGCCGCCACCGCGTCGTACTGCCCCATGAACCACGTACAAGGGTTTGCTTCCATGCGGGCCCTTGAGCTCCAGCTGGAATTCCTGCGCCGCGCGAGGAACGGAACCGTATGAGCCGTGATTCAGGTGGACCTTGGTGGGAGTGAGGCTCCAGTCGGAGGAGGAAGGCTCGCCGTCCGGTGTCATCATGGGACGGGGAGCCGTGAGGTTGCTGGCTGTGTACACAGAGGCCTTCTTGCTCGGAGAGGCGGGACTGTCTGTAAGTTACCTCACACGTTCGGCCAAGACAACAGACAACTTTCCAAAGACATAAGATGACTTTCCGCAAATCCGCGAATCTATGCGCAAAACAGCCACGACTTGCAGTAAGAGATAAGATGTCTTGCAATGTGAAGTCTGACAAGATGTCATATCACTACACACCTGCGCAGGTGCTGTAGCGTGGACCGAGTCTGGAGGAGGCGGCTAATTGAGTGCAGTAGAAACGGCCATGCAGGGCCTGCGAAACAAGATCGCCTCCGGCGAACTGCTGCCCGGGCAGAAATGCCCTCCCGAAGCGGAGCTGTGCGCCCAGCTTGGAGTCTCACGGAGCTCCCTGCGGGAAGCTGTCCGCGCCATGTCAGCACTCGGAATCATGGAGTCGCGGCACGGTTCAGGGACCTATATCTCCTCTTTGGAACCCACGGTCATCCTTCAGAACTTCGCGCTGCTGGTCGACTTGCTTCCCTTGGACGGCCTTTTGGAGCTCTTCGAGATCCGACGATTGATGGAGTCGCACGCTGCTTCCGCAGCCGCCGCAAATGCAACACCTGCCGCCTTGGCTACCCTGACGGCACTGGTGGCCGGCATGGAAAGCACGGACGACCCTTCCGAATATTCTGAACTGGACTCGCAGTTCCACGAGGAAATCTGCCGGGCCAGCGGTAACGCCACTCTGGCCGGCTTAGTTCGCCTTTTCCGCTCGCGTGGGGGCCACTTCCATATTTTCGACGGCGACGAGGGCACCACTGTTCGTGAGGGGAGCACGGCCGGCCACGCTGCGATCCTGGAGGCGATTGCCCAGCGAAACCCCACTTTGGCTGCGACTGCGATGGCAGCACACATTGCGCAGACTGAAACCTGGCTCAAAAGGTTACGGCCCGCCCCGCGGCTCACCGACTAATACGGCTCACCGACTAATGAGGAAGCAGCGTCGGCCCGTGATAATGAACGGCCTACACTGTTTTCTTGTTGAATATCAGTGGTTCCGCAGCATTGAAATGATCTCGGACTTCTTCTTGCCGGAGTATCCCTTGATTCCGAGTTCCTTGGCGCGGGACTTCAGTTTGTCCACGGTCCAATCGTCGTAGTCGCCGGACTTGCCTCCCTTGCGGCCTACTTCCTTGCGTCCCTGTTTGGCCGCAGCATTGGATACGCGGGCCGCTTTTTCCTTGGACGCGCCCTCGTCGCGGAGTTCTTCATATAGCTTCGGGTCCTTCAGACTCGAATTCTTCTTTCCAGGCATGGTGCGCTTCCTTTCGCGTATTGATGTGCCTTTTGCTCACGGTGCATTTCCGCTCTTGCCGTTCCCGTTTTGCAGGGCCCGCCGCTGCAGCCATATGGGCATGCCCACAACGAGTAGCAGCAGGACCAGGACGATGAAGCCACCGGCAATCAGGGCTGCTGTTCGGCCGGCGGTGACATCGAAGACCAGGGTGGCCGAACCCACAATCAGGATGGCTACGCCGCCCAAGGCCCATTTGGTGATGGCATCGGCGCTGGAGACGAGAGTGGCTTTGAGTCCCCGGCGGAAAAGGCGGCGATGCACGCTGACCGGAAGAAGGATCAAAGCAGTTGTCAGGGGCCGCTGCCATGACATTGAAGAGGTAGAGTCCGCGTTGCCACTCGTCCAGGTGCTCAAAGCGCGCTTGGAAGGGCAAGGTCAGCAGGAAGCCTCCCAGGATCTGGACGCCGGTCTGGAGCACCCGCAGTTCCTGGATCAGCTCCATCCAGTTGCGGTCCATCCGTTCTTCAACGGATTCGTTCCTGCCGGTCCTGGGAACCTGCTCCGGCTCTACCATTCGTACACCTCCAGATAGCTATTGGTGGACGCCGACACTACACCGGACTACGGTCGAACTGTCAGCATTCCTCGAACAATTTTTGGGGCCTCAAAGGATTTCCAAGGAGGAAGAAATGAGTCAGGACGAACACCGCGTTGACCCTGAAGACGCTGCCGGCGGCTATGGCACACCAACGCCTGAGCAGGAACTGCCAGGACAGGGATCGGAGCGTGAAACACCCGAGCGGCCATCGCCGGGTACGCCTCCCGGACCGGGGGAGCCACCTGAGGGCAGGCCCACTCCGGAAGACCCGGACACTTCTCCTGTTCCGGAGTCGCCGGACGAATTCCCTACTCCGCGGGATCCTGACGTGGCACCTCCTCCCAGTACGGGCGGGTAAAACACTGCGTTTCATGCGAACATGGCGGCTAAAGCGCCCGTTCCGGAGCCTGTATCCGGGTGCCGGATGCGCCGGAGGACTGCCCCTGCTTGCAGTTCGCCTGCAGTGGGACAGTCCTCACGTTCCGCGGTATTCATCGGCAGGCCGACCAAAGTCCTTGGCCGGTGCGGGTCATTGTCGCGGTGCGCGCTCTATACCGTGTGTCCCCTGCGGCCCGACATGAAGCTGAGCAACCAGCCGATAGCTGCGATAACGAGGAGGACCACGCCTACCCACAGCAGCCAGTTCAGGGCCTGCGAGAAGCCGCCCACCAAGAGAAGGACAATTGCAACTACACCAGCAATGATCAGAAGCGTGTTCATGGTCAGCACATTCCTTTCTGGGGGAATCCGCAAAGAATCTTTGGATTCCTGACTATGCATTCCTATTTACTTCTACGGTTACTTGGGAGCGTTCCACCGCCTCCAAGTACTTTTTATCTCTACCACTTCCGGCCCTCACCGAGGGGTGAAGTTCGCCAGATGTGAACAGCAACACTCTTCATTGTACTACTAAGCAACCTTATGAAAGAGTTATTGAAGTCGCCACTTGATGAATGACCCACATCGAAGGAATTCGACACCAGGGTTTTTCGCTTGCACCGACCGTCCAAGGAGAGGAAAACATGAAAGCGTCACAGCAGCTTGCAGACAACCTTCAAATCGTCCTGACAGACCTGATCGAGCTACAGCTCCAGGGCAAGCAGGCGCACTGGAACATCGTCGGTCCGAACTTCCGTGACCTCCACCTCCAGCTGGACGAACTCGTTGCGGCCACCCGTCAATTCGCGGATGACACCGCCGAACGGATGAGGGCCCTTCACGCCTTGCCCGATGGCCGGAGCGGGACCATCTCCGCCGGCACCCGCCTTGAAGAGTTCCCCGGCGGGCTGGTCAACACCAAGAACGCAGTCAAGCTGGTCACCGAGCGTGTGGAGCGGACCGTCCAGACCATGCGGGACGTCCATGACGAGGTGGACGAAGAAGATCCCACAACAGCGGACCTGCTGCACGAATTCATCGCCCGCCTGGAGCAGCTTGTATGGATGATCAACGCCGAGGTCATGAGCGCGGGAGCCGCAGTCACGGATCCCGACGAAGCCTAGCCCACCCCTGAACTCGATCACTGAAAATGCCAAGGCTTCGGCGAAGTGACCTTTCCAAGCCCGGTATTGAACGCCGCAGGGCCGGCAAAGGGTTCAGTTACAGGTATCCCGACGGGAGCCTGGTAAGCCAAGAGGATCGCCAGCGCATTAATGCGCTGGCGATCCCGCCTGCGTGGACCGAGGTGTGGATCAGTCCCGACATCAATGGACACATCCAAGCCACGGGGGTGGACGCGGCGGGTCGAAGCCAATACATCTACCACCCTCGGTGGCGCGAACGTAAAGACACCGAGAAGTTCCAGCGGGCCACGGAATTGGGCTCGGTGCTTCCTGGCGTGCGCAGGACTGTCACACTGCACTTGAAAGACACCTTGTCTCCCAGGCAGCAGACCCTGGCCGCAGCCGTGCGTCTCATGGATCTGGGCGCTCTCCGCGTGGGCTCTGAAAGCTACATGCGTCAGAACGGCTCCTACGGACTCACCACGCTCAGGTGCCGGCACGCGAGAATCAAGGACAATGCCGTGGGCCTGAAGTTCCCGGGCAAGAGCGGGCAGTGGTGGGACATCTCCATCCAGGATCCCGCGCTGGCAGCTTTCCTGGAGCCGCTGGCCCGCCGGCCCCGGCAAGGAACGCTTGCTGGCCTACCGGTCCGATGGTTCATGGGTTTCGGTGGACGCTGCCATGATCAACGAGTACCTCCGCGGAATAGCCGGAGCGGCCTACACCTCCAAGGATTTCCGTACCTGGAAGGGGACCGCGGCGGCAGCCCTCTCCTTGTTGAAGTCCGAAGGCACCATGACGCGGCCCCAGGCTTTGGTGAAGGCCATGAAGGACGCTGCCCAACTGCTGGGCAACACCCCCACCGTGGCGCGAACTTCCTACGTGGATCCCAGGATCGTGGAGGCCTATCTGTCCGGGGAATTGCAGGACGTGAAGCCCACTGAGGCCTCGATTGCAGCCTTCCTCATTGGCAAGCAGAGCCAGGGCATTCCGGTCCAGGACACAAAAAAGGCCTGAAGCCACCCAAATCCGGGTGTCTTCAGGTCTTTTCCGTGTCGCTGAGGGGTTTAGCGGTCCTACTCGGCGTCGTGGTCCGTTTCGAGGATCTTCACCAGGCTGTCCAGGGCTGCTTCTGCCCCTTCGCCTTCGGCACGCAGCACTACGACGTCGCCGTGGGAGGCGCCCAGGCTCATGAGGGACAGGATGCTCGCTGCGTCCATGGCGTCATCGGCAGGCTCGCCTTCGCGGGCGATGGTGACCTCGAGGTCAAGGTCGCCTGCGGCTTCAGCGAAGATGGCTGCCGGGCGGGCGTGGAGGCCGACGCGGCTTGCGATGGTGGCGGTACGTTCAGGCATTGGTGCTCCTTTGATGTGGGTGGTTGTGGGGAAGTCTAGAGGCCGAGCTCGTTCAGGATGGGAAGCTGGGCCCGGACCGCGCTGCGTGCCGCGGCTGCGTTGGGGGCCGTCAAGGCAATCGCTGCCAGCTGTTGCGCCTGGGCAACAGTCACAGTGGCAAGCACGGTCGCGACGGCGGCAAGCGCCCGGGCACTCATCGACAGCGTCGCCACGCCAAGTCCAACGAGTACGACGGCGAGGGCCGGGTCCGCTGCTGCCTCACCGCAGACGCCAACCGGCTTGGCCGTGCCGCTTTCGCCGCTGACCTGCGCGGCGCCGTCGGCCGTTAGCTTGACCAGCTGCAGAACTGCAGGCTGCCACGGATCGTTCAGGGTGGCGAGCGGCCCAAGCTGGCGGTCTGCTGCCATGGCGTACTGCGTGAGATCGTTGGTGCCAAGGGACGCGAAGCTCACTTCGCGCAGAATAGTGGCGGCGGTCAGCGCTGCCGACGGAACCTCCACCATGACACCCGGGGTTTTGAGCCCGGCGGCGGAGCAAAGCGTGGCGAACCGCGCGGCCTCGTCCGCCGTCGAGATCATGGGCGCCATGACCCAGACCTCGGCGTTGTTGGCTGCTTCGGCGGCGGCGATGGCCTCGAGCTGCCGTTCAAGGACACCGGGGGACGTGAGGTCCGTACGGTATCCGCGGACACCGAGTGCGGGGTTCGGTTCGTCGGCGTTGGTGAGGAACGGCAGCGGCTTGTCCGCGCCCGCGTCCAGGGTCCTGACCACAACTTTCTTACCCGGGAAGGCTGCGAAGACGGCTCCGTAAGCCGCGATCTGTTCCTCCACAGTGGGTTCGTCGTCGCGATCCAGGAAGCAGAATTCCGTTCGCAGAAGTCCAACGCCCTCGGCGCCGGCGTCGGCCGCTTTGACCGCATCCGCACCCGTGCCAACGTTTGCCAACAACGGCACCCGGAAACCGTCGGCCATTGTGTTGTTCCCGCTGAAGGCCGCCAGCGTGGAAGCCTGGGTGGCCCACGCCTTGGCAGCCAACCGCAGTTCTTCACCGGGCTCAACTGTGATGGTGCCTGCGGCGCCGTCCACATAGACCTCGGTGCCATCCGCAATCTCGTCCACGCCCAGCGCGGCTACAACGGCGGGCAAGCCGAGAGCACGGGCAAGGATGGCTGTATGCGACTGCGGCCCGCCGCTGGAGGTAATCAGCGCGACTACCTTGGATGGGTCCAGCGTGGCAGTATCAGCGGGTGCCAGGTCCTCAGCCGCCAGGATGAACGGTACATCGGAGGCAGGGATCCCGGGTGCCGGCAGGCCCCGGAGCTCAGACACTATGCGTGCCCGGACGTCGAGGACGTCCGCCACGCGCTCGGCCATGTACCCTCCCAGGCCCTTGAGGGTCTCAGCCACCGTTCCACCAGCCTCCCAGATTGCACGTTCAGCAGTCCGTGCACCACCTGGAGCCTCAGGAGACAACAGCTTGATGGCCGATTTCACCAGCATGGGGTCGGCGGCCATCAAAGCCGTTGCTTCCAGGACTTCCTTGCCTTCTCCGTTGGCCGTAGCCGCACGGGCCCTCAGTTCAGCCTGAACCGCCTTGGCAGCGTCCTTGATGCGCTGCCCCTGCGATTCAACCGTGACGTCGGCAGGAATGTTGACGTTCGGGTGCGGCTCCTGGATCGGTTTCGGCATCTGCTTTACCGGTGCCAGGACGCGCCCGGGAGCTACGCCTACGCCTGAGAAGGTCTGCATGTATCTGGTCCTCTGATTGCTTGGGTGCTGTTGGGCTGACGGGTTATCTGCCGGCGCTTACACGCCTGCCGGGACTTACACGCCTGCTGGGACGGGAACTGCCTCGGCCTCAACCGGCTTGCGGACAGCCCAGCGCTTGAGGGCAATTACAAGGAGCGCGGTGATGACCACACCGACAGCGATCGACAGGAAGAACAACAGGAAGTTGTCGATTGCGAAGAATACGAAGATGCCACCGTGCGGAGCTTTGGACGTGACCGCGAAGGCCATGGACAGGGCACCGGTTACGGCGCCACCCACCATGCTGGCGGGGATGACGCGAAGCGGGTCAGCAGCTGCGAACGGGATGGCGCCCTCGGAGATGAAGGATGCACCCAGAAGCCAGGCGGCCTTTCCGTTTTCACGCTCAGCCAAGGAGAACAGTTTCTTGTCCAGCACGGTAGCCAGGGCCATGGCGAGCGGCGGAACCATGCCTGCTGCCATCACGGCGGCCATGATCTGCCACGGTGCCTGGTTTGCCACCGTTGCCGTGCCGAGGCCCGCAACAGCGAAGGAGTACGCAACCTTGTTGACAGGACCACCAAGGTCGAAGCACATCATGAGGCCCAGGATGATGCCGAGGACGATTGCGCCTGCGCCGGTGAGGCCCGAAAGGCCGGTGTTCAGTGCCTTGGTCAGTGCCACGATCGGAGCACCAAGGATCAGGAACATCAGGCCGGAGGCCACGAGGGAGGCGAGCAACGGAATAATGACCACAGGCATCAGGCCACGCAGCCAGCGGGGAACATCGAGCTTGCCGATCTGGAAGGCGATGTAGCCGGCCAGCAGACCGCCAACAATGGCCCCGAGGAAGCCTGCGCCCATGAACCCGGATACAGCGCCGGCAACAAAACCGGGGGCAATGCCGGGACGGTCAGCGATGGCGTAGGCGATGTAGCCGGCCAACGCGGGAACCAGGAATCCGAGGGACAGTGCGCCGATCTTGAACAGCACAGCACCGATGTAGGCGCCGAGCGGACCCCAGGCGTTGTCCGGGAACTCGGTGGGCAGGTTGAAGATGCTGTTCTGAACCAGCATCTTGTCAGCGAAGCCGGTGATTTCGTAACCGCCAAGCAGGAAGCCGATCGCAATCAGCAGGCCGCCACCGGCGACGAACGGGATCATGTACGAAACACCGGTGAGGAGTGCGCGCTTGAGCTTCTGGCCGATGTGCTCGCCCTTTTCCTCAGCAGCACGCTCGGCCTGCTCTTCGGCACCGAAGTGCGGGACGCGGCGGGCGTGCGGGTCATCCGCAGCAGCCAACGCTTCCTGGACCATCTTGGTGGGTTCATCGATGCCGCGCTTAACCGGAGCGTTGATGACCGGCTTGCCGGCGAAGCGCTCCTTGCCACGGACGTCCACGTCGACAGCGAAAATCACTGCGTCAGCAGCGGCAATGATGGCCGGATCCAGCGGCTTGGCGCCGGAGGAACCCTGCGTCTCAACCTGGAGATCCACGCCCATTTCCTGGGCCGCGGCAACCAGTGAGTCAGCAGCCATGTAGGTGTGAGCGATGCCGGTGGGGCACGCTGTAACGGCGACGATGCGCTTGGGTCCGGCAGCCGCCGTCGTGGTTGATCCGGCAGTGGCCCCAGCGGCAGCGGGTGCCGCAGCAGCTTCGGTGGCCGGAGCAGCTGCAGCTGCAGCGGGCTTGTCCGCCAAGGCCCCATCAACGAGGTCCACGATGTCCTGCTCAGTGGCTGCCGCGCGCAACGCTGCCGTGAAGTCCTTCTTGATGAGGGAGCGGGCCAGCTTGGAGAGCAACTTCAGGTGCTCCTGGTCAGCGCCGTCCGGGGCGGCAATGAAGAAGATGAGGTCCGCCGGGCCGTCCTTGGCGCCGAAGTCCACCTTGTGGGACAGGCGGGCCATGGCAAGGGCGGGCTCGGTGACTGCGGCCGAGCGGCAGTGCGGAATCGCTATGCCGCCGGGGACTCCGGTAGCGGTTTTCTGCTCGCGGGCGAAGGCATCAGTGAAGAGCCCTTCAACCTCGGTAGCACGGCCAGCAGCGGCGACTTTGCCGGCCAGGACGCGGATGACGTCGGCAGGGGAGTCGCCCAGGTTCTGGTCGAGGATGACCAATTGGGGTGTGATCAGCTGGGTCACTGTTAGTCCTTCTGGAGGGCCGTGATGGTTACGGCGTTGGGGGTTGTCTGGTGGACTGCAGGGACAGTGGAGCCCGGCAGCGAAGCAGCAGCGGCACCATGTGCCACGGCCTGACGAAGGCAGTCCTGGGCGGAACCGCCTTGGATAGCAGCCAGCAAGTAGCCGGCCAGTGCAGAATCCCCGGCGCCCACCGTGCTGACGGCCTGGATGGGAGGATGCGTGGCAAGCCACGCCCCATCGGCCGTCACCAGGATTGCGCCCTTGGATCCGAGTGTTGCCAGAACGGCGCCCACGCCGCTTTCGACGACGGCGGCAGCAGCTTGGGCGGCTCGTGCCGGGTCGGCTTCCAGTTCCTCGGCGGTGGAGACAATGGCGAAGCCGGCAGCGGCTGCGAGCTCTGCGAGCTCTTCGGCGTTGGGCTTGAGGAGATCGGGTTTTCCTGCGGCATCGCCTTTCAAAGCTGCCGCAAGCGGGGCCCCGGAAGAGTCGATGGCGATGCCGGGGATGGCCGATCCATCGGTGTTCGACCGGAGCCGACGAGCGATTGTGGCGTAGAAATCCGCGGGCACTCCTGGTGGGAGCGAGCCTGCGAGAACCACCCAGCTGGCGCCACGGGAGCGCTCCAGCAGCAGCCCGATCAGGGCTTCCTGCTGTTCGTCGCTCAGCTCCGGGCCGGGTTCGTTGATCTTGGTGGTGACGCCATCCGGTTCGGTGAGGGTGACGTTGCTGCGTAGCGCCTGACCGATGGGCAGGGCAGCGAACGGCACACCGGCGTCGTGCAGTCCGGAAAGTACCGGATCCGAGTCAGCGCCTGGAAGGACGGCAAGTGTTTCGAGGCCGGAAGCCACCAGGGCGCGGGAAACATTGACGCCTTTTCCGCCCGACTCCTGGTGGACGGCGACGGCACGCTGTACCTCGCCGCGGGCCAGTGGTGCCGGAAGCTCCACCGTGCGGTCCAGGCTTGGGTTGGCCGTGAGTGTGACGATCATGCGATCACCACGTCAACGCCGGCTTCGGCCAGGGCTGCACTGAGTTCAGCGGAGGGTTCACTGTCTGTAATCAAAGTGTCAACATCCTTCAGGGTGGCGAACTGGACCAATGTCTCGGCGTCCAGCTTGGAAGAATCGGCCAATGCCACAACGCGGCGGGCTGACTTGACGAAGGCGGCTTTTACCGCGGCTTCTTCAGGATCGGGCGTGCTGAGCCCGAAGGTGGCGTGGATGCCGTTTGCGCCGACGAAGGCGATGTCAGGACGAAGCCTGAAAGCGGCCTCCACTGTGGACTGTCCGACAGCGGCCTGGGTCAGCCCGCGTACCCGGCCACCCAGGATCTGAAGGGCGATGCCCGCTGTGGAGGAAAGCTTGCCGGCAATGGGAATGGCGTGGGTGATGACCACGAGTTCTTCGTTGCCGTTGGCTGCGGGCGTCCGCTGCGCGAGCAGGTCTGCCAGGGTCTCGGTTGTGGAGCCTGCGTCCAGCAGGATGCTGCCCGTGGTGAGTTCCGGAATCAGGGCGAGCGCGGCAGCTGCGATGCGGTGTTTCTCGGATTGGCGCTGGATGGCGCGCTCCAGGATGCTTTCCTCGCGGGTACTCAAGCGGTCCGAGGGGACAGCCCCACCATGAACGCGGCGCAGGCTCCCCGAAACTTCGAGAGCTGCGAGATCACGGCGGATGGTCTCCGTGGTGATGCTGAAACGGTCGGCGAGGTCAGTGACGCTCACCCGTCCGCGCTCTGCGACGAGTGCGGAGATCAGTTGTTGGCGCTCTTCAGCGAACACTTACCCTCCATTGCGGTAAAGCCATTTGTCAGTGCAGCCCATCAGGTGACTGCTGTCACAACGATGTGGAATTGCTTGACTCTATCTTTGTTTGTGTTGGTAAGTCAATAGAAACCAACATAAACAAAGATCGGATGGGGGTTGGCTGTTCAGTACGGCGTTGAGGCTGGCTGGCTTCGGGGCGCGCCAAAGTTCGGGCACGCCAAAGCTTCGGGCACGCGAAAGGGCATGCCACACTCCCTGTAGTGCGGCATGCCCTCCTTCGGGTCCTGACTGGGGGATTTGCCAGGATCCGGTCTATGGGGCTGGAAACCTCCTAAAGAGGCGGTTGTCCAGGCGGTTGTCCAGTATCTGGCCGCGCCGGTGGAGACGGCACTGTTGGCCCCGGCGTCGGGTCCGGGACCGGGGGAGGCCCTGGTTCCGGCAAGGGAACCGGCTCCGGTGTGGGTCCCGGTTCCCTGGTGGGATCTTTCCTGGTGGGATCCGGTTGCGAAGGGTCCGGCGGGAAGTCACTCAAGGTCAAACGCCCCGTAGGTGCGTGGTACGCCGATGAAGTTCGCGCGCGACGCTGGGCGAGTACCTGCTGATGTCCCACCCGGAGCCTGGGTAGTCGATCGGAAGATTGTCCGGGTCCGGCGGATCCGGAAGCTTGTGCTTTCTAACCGGCCTGTGATCAGTCCCGGTAACTGGAGACTCGTCCTTCTTTGAATCGGTCTGCATGTTTTCCCTTCCTGTTCCTCTACCTCTGTTAAAACTGGTTTCGTTGCTAGGGGGCGTGATTACCGCATCTAGTCCGGGATTTCCATGCGGAAGCCGCACGGGCAGCGGAGGATGCGGGTATTGATGATGACCTCGTACATGCGTAGTTGGCCCCCAGGCTTCAGGACAAGCGGGGCCTGGATCCGCCGTAGCTCGCAACTACTGGTCCTCATGGGTTCCCCACAATGCAAGTACTGGCCCCCGAACTGCAGTACTCCCTGGGAAACCCCGGGGCGGTTCAGGACGACAGCCACTCTTTGTACCGTGGCGGTCTGGTCGTAGGAGTAATTGCAGGCGTGGCATTCGTAGGCCACATCTACCGTGTTGGGGGAGGGAGGATAGTGCGATTGGATCGAATCCACCACCAAATGTTGGTCAGTATTGCAGCGTGTACACCATAGGGGGTCGTCTGGTTGGTGGGCTTCGTCGGGAACTCTTGACTCGGGCTGGGCCGACATGGGATTTACCTCTGCATTGTTAATGCGGGGTGCCCGTCTGCATGAGCTGTAAAGCCTGTCCGCCAATGCGGACTCTAGCTAGATTGTGCACATAGGTGCACGGCAGATGCAAGGATTCTGGAGCTTGTTCTTCCGGGAGTGACGAGTTGGCTCCGGACGATCGTAAACTGAATCATGGACGAAATGCACGTTGATTTTGCGGTGCCGGACGATGTCCCAGCGCCGCGGGATACTGTCCCATCGCTTGACGATGTTTCGGTGCCTGAACAACTTCAGGACTTGGTGATCGACAGCGATGATGTAGCAGGATTCCTGCATGATCTTGCCGTCTTCTCCGCGGCCTCCGTCTCCGAAGCCGTAGGCCTGGACGTCCTGTGCGGCATCACTTTGAGCAGGCGACGCCGCACTGCAACCGTGGCCGGAAGTACCCATGAAGCGAGGCTGATCGATGAAGTTCAGCAAGCTTACGGCGATGGCCCCTGCCTGGAGGCCATGCGCACCCATGCCACGGTGCATGTGCCCGATACCTCCAAGGAGGAAAGGTGGTCCGAGTACTGTACTGTCATCGCGGAACGGGGGCACCTGTCGGCCCTTTGCGTCCCGCTGGAATTGGATGAGGGGGCTACGGCAGCCCTGAACTTCTTCGCCCCGACGGCCAATGTCTACGATGACGAGACAATCCGGAATTGTGAGTTGTACGCCAGCCAGGCCGAGCGTTCACTGAGGTTGGCCGTGAGGATCGGCGTCAAGCAGCAGCATGCCGAGGATCTTCAGGCGGCAATGCAGTCCAGGACAGTGATTGACTTGGCGTGCGGCATCATTATGGGCCAAAACCGCTGTAGCCAGGATGAGGCCTTCAGGATCCTCACCAAGGCTTCCAACGGTCGCAACCAAAAACTCAGGGACGTGGCTGAGCAGCTCATCAAGGCTGTGGCGGCCGAAGCTCCCGTAGCGCACTTTGAGCCCTAAGGGCTGTCGCCCGCGTTTTCATCCCACCGTTAGGACCTGTGACGGACCTTGCACACTTGTGACGCCCGCCACTGATGAACTACATTCATAGGTGGGTTAAGCAGATAGCCCTTGGAGACTCATGACCTGAAGCCATCCAAGATGGTCCAAGAACTGCACCTTAAGCTGTGGCCACAATCGGCCGGCTCGCCGCGTGCATCCATGCAGGCCTCCTCGAGGAGCAATCAGCTTCTCCCGACGCGATTCAATATGTTGTCGGAACCCACCTCGCGGTGGATACGTGCATAAAGGAGAATGGCAATGACGCTTGGATCCCCTATTCCCGCCCCTAAACCCATGGTTGGGGCGAAACCCGCAACTTTTGACACCGCCACACGGCCTTGGTGCACTGTTTGCAATACTGATTCGTACATTTTTGTTGAGACCGTCGTAGAAGCAGAACCAAACCAGTCCGAAATCGTTGAAGTCAGCTATACCTGCAGTGAGTGCGATACGTTTTACGCCCACCCCGTGCCCCTGGTTGAACTAGTACCGGAGATCCAAGCCGAATTCCTGTCTACGTCCGCATCCGGCCTGTGGTTCAGCTGCACGCATTGCGGCGAGCCCATGACGTTGGGACGCCCCTCGGAGAGCATCATCGAGCCACCCCGTAGCACCGACGACCCGGACGGCCCGAGCCTGTTCGAGGTCTATCTGCAAACGCAGGTGCTCCATTGCCGCTGCGGTTTCCAGATGGAGGTTCCGCGCCACGTGGGATAACCGCGGCATCTAATTTCGTTACTGCGGGGAGGGTAGCTATGCGTACGTTTGGCGTCGAGGAAGAGTTGCTGATCGCAGATCCCGTTGACGGGATGCCGCTTCCGCTTGCTGCCGGCATTCTGGACATAGCTGCCCAACCCCACATGAACGCGGCAACTTATCCGGAAGCCGGGGATTCCCTCAAGTCCGAGTTCAAACAGGAACAGATTGAGGTGAATTCCCGGCCTTGCCGGACAGCAGCGGAGCTTCGCGACGAGATCCGCCTTGGCCGGGCATTGGCCGACTCGGCTGCGCGGACCTTGGGCGCCAGGGTGGCAGCCTTGGCCACACCCCCCGAATTCCATGCGACGCCCACCCTGGGCAATCAACGCTACGCAACCATGGGCACCGAGTTCGGCCTTATTTCGCGCGAGCAGCTAACCTGCGGATTCCACGTCCACGTGGCGATCGAATCGCCGGATGAAGGCGTGGGCGTCCTGGACAGGATGCGCCAATGGCTGCCTGTGCTCCTTGCATTGAGTGCCAATTCTCCGTTTTGGATGGGCTCCGACACAGGCTTTGCCAGTTACCGGACCCAAATTTGGAACAGGTGGCCCACGGCCGGGCCAATGGATGTCTTCGGTTCGGCAGAAGGCTACCGCGGGGTGCTCGCGAACCTCCTGGGCACAGGCGTCCCCTTGGACGAGGGCATGATCTACTTCGATGCCCGCCTTTCCAGAGGCCATCCCACTGTTGAACTCCGCATCGCAGACGTCTGCCTGTACGCCGAAGACGCACTCACCATCGCGGTGATTGCCCGGGCTTTGGTGGAGACCGCGGCGACACAATGGCGGAAGGGGGAGCCGCCGTCGGACGCTTTGACCAGCCTGTTGCGCATGGCCAACTGGCGGTCCAGCCGCTTTGGCATCAACGATCAACTGATACACCCGATGGACCACCGGCCCTATCCTGCTGCAGATGTAGCGGGGGCCTTGTTGAGGCACGTACGCGGGGCGCTGACTAGATCCGGGGACCTGGCCCTCGCACGGTCCGGCGTGGCGAAGATCCTGCGCCGCGGCACGGGTGAACGTCTTCAACGTCAGGCTTACAACCGGCGGCTCAGGCTCTCCGATGTCGTTTCCGCCGCCATCGCCTCGACGCACGAGTACGGCGAACGCTCAAGCGCTGGCCTGTTGAGCCACTGATTGGTGGCTGCGGAACCGGGAAAAGCACCCACATTCCGCGGAAAGTACGACGACCTGCGGAAAGCACGACGGCGGCAGGCCCGGTAAGTGCGCCGGGTACCCGCCGTCGTCGTGCTGATACTGGGGCGTTAGCCCTGGTTGATGCGGATCATGTTCCCTGATGGATCGCGGAAGGCGCAGTCGCGGGGACCCCAAGGCTGCACAATCGGCTCCTGGAGCACTTCGGCACCCGACGCGCGCAGCCTTTCAAAGGTGGCATCGAGATCGTCCGTGTTGAAGACGAGCATGGGCATGACGCCTTTGGTGAGCAGCTCCTGGATGGCGTCGCCATCAGCCTGGGAGCGGCCGGCGTGCGGAGGGGAAAGAACGAGTTCGAGGTCCGGCTGGGCATCGCTGCCCAGGGTGACCCAGCGCTGGCCGTCCGAGCCGACGTCGTTCCGGACTTCCAGGCCGAGGGCGTCGCGGTAGAAGGCGAGCGACTCATCGACATCGTTGACGGTGACGTGTGCGTACTTCAATGAAATGTTCATGTCTCACACGCTATTGCAGCTGTGAGACCGGCGCTTCTTCAATCCTGCTCAGGTTCTTACTGCCGTTTCTTTCAGGGCGCGTTTGCTGCTTCGCGATGCAGGTGGGCATCGCCTTCACTGCATGGTGCTCGCGCGAGCGGTATTCGCTGGGCGTTACGCCGACGATCTCCGTGAAGCGTGAACTGAAGGAGCCCAAGGATGTACAGCCCACCTCCATGCAAGCATCGGTAACGCTGGTTCCGGCCCGCAGCAGGGCCATGGCACGTTCGATGCGCCGGGTCATGAGGTAGTTGTAGGGAGATTCACCGTACGCGGCCTTGAACTGGCGGGAGAAATGCGCGGGGGACATGAGGGCGCCGGCCCGCCATGGTGGGCACATCCAAAGGCCGCGCGTACTCGCGATCGATGAAATCGCGGGCGCGCCGCAGATGGGCCAGGTTGGCCAGTTCCTGCGGTGTCATGGGGCCAGTCTACTAGGCTCGTTCCATGGATTCAGTGGTCTGGTCGAAGCCCGAAAACCAGCGCGGGGGCACCCCGTTGCTGGTGATGATGCATGGCTACGGAACCAGCGAGCAGCGCATGGTGGACCTGTTTCCGTTTCTTCCCGCGGAATTCACCTGTGCGGCCCTTCGCGGCCCGAAGGAAATTGGCGACCACTACGGTTGGTTCCTCCTGGACTACTTCCTGACTAACGACTTCGCCGACGTCATCACTTCAACCAACTCCGTTTTCAACTGGATCAATACCGTGAAAGAGAACCACAGCAGCGTCAGCCTGCTCGGCTACTCGCAGGGAATGGCCATGGCCAGCACGCTCCTGCGGCTGCGGCCCCACGCTTTCAAGGCAACGGTTGGCCTGTCTGGGTTCGTCCTGGAAAACGACCTCCTGGCGCTCAGCGAATCCTTCGATTCGCCTCCGCCGTTCTTTTGGGGCCGCGACAAGGCGGACCCGGTGATCAATGAAGACGCCATCGCCCACACTGAAGAGTGGCTACACGCGAACGTTGCCCTGACGGCGCGGACGTACCCGGGGATGGGGCACAGGATCGAGCCTGCGGAGCTGGTGGATGTCAGCGCGTTCCTTCGGTACTACGTTTTGAACGGGCACTGAGGGTTTTGAACGGGCACTGAGGGTTTTGAACGGGCACTGACGGTCTTGAACGGGCACTGACGGTGAACGGGAGCTTGGGGGCAGGCTCCGGATTAGACGGCATCAGCCCCTCAGAATCAACCTTTCCGTGAGATTCGCGTCACAAATTCGCATTCGACCACACACTATTGAATGACAAAATTGTAAGCGCTTACACTTTTGGCTTGCGGCCGCCCCAATGTGGGAGCTCTCCCCGGGTGCAGTGCCGTTATCCCAACGTGTAGTCGAGTATGGAAAGGGTTGAGGCCGTGTTGCATGGTTAGGACTCACAGGGTGACAATCCAGGACGTCGCAGTCCTCTCCGGATTGTCCATTTGTACGGTGTCCAGGGCTCTGAGGAATCTCCCCAACGTTTCCGAAAAGGCCCAACGGCAAGTGGCGGAAGCCGCAAACAAGCTGGGCTACAAAGCCTCGGCAGCAGCATCCAGACTGGCGGGTGGCAGCACGGGTTCCGTGGCCATCATCGCCCCCACCGCTACAGCCTGGTTCTTCGCGCAGGCGGTGGAAGCGGCGGAAGAGGTCTTCGGCGACAGCGGCTACGACACCGTCCTGATCAGCCTTCGCAACAAGACCAGCGTGCGTAAGCAGGTTTTCGGCGATCTTGAACGGTTGGCGCAAAGGGTGGACGGGCTGCTCCTGCTCAATGTTGACCTCGACCCCGGGGAAGTGGAAGCCTTGGAGGCTTCCGGGCTGCCAGTCGCCAGCGTGGGCATGCGGAATGTTCCGTGGGACAATGTTGGTATCGATGACGAGCACGCAGCTTGGCAGGCCACCCAACACCTGCTGGGGCTGGGCCATTGGGACTTGGCCGTTCTCTCGAGCAATGAACACTCCGTTGTGACTGAGACCCCACGGTTCCACGGCTTCAGGCGTGCACTGGATGAACACCACCTCACCGTCCACCCGGACCTTGTGGTGGCTGCCGGGCCAAGCATCGACGACGGCCGCCGGGCAATGACCGAACTCATCACCCGCGGCGCACGGCCCACTGCAGTGTTCGCCCATTGTGACGAAGCAGCGTTCGGCGCGCTGATGGCCTTGCGGGAGCATGGCCTGTCCGTGCCCAAGAACGTTTCCGTGATCGGAATCGATGACCACCCCATGGGCTGGTTCCTTGGACTGAGCACTGTGGCGCAACCCGTTGCCGACCAAGGTGCCTTCGCCGCGAACCTGCTGTGCGAACGACTTTTGAATACAGATCCCCCCAACCCACCCTCCAACCACCTGCTCGATACCAAGCTCATCGAACGCAAAACCACGCGCCACAAGCGCTGAACGGAACTATGCACATGACTGATCTTCGTAATGCCTGGACTGGTGCTTCGGCGCTCTTGTTCGACCTCGACGGCGTGCTGACGCCCACTGCCGTGGTACACGAGCAAGCCTGGCAGGAGCTGTTCGACTCCTACCTCGCCGATGCCGGGCACCCGCAGGGATACCAGGAAAGCGACTACTTCGATCACATCGACGGCAAGCCACGCTTCGACGGCGTCCGGGACTTCCTGACCTCGCGCGGCATCACGCTGCCGGAAGGTCCGCTGGATGATGCCGCCACGAACGAAACCGTGCAGGGCCTGGGAAACCGCAAGAACGCAATCTTCAACGAGATCGTGGACACCCGCGGCGTCGAGCCCTTCCCCGGCTCGGTCAAGTTCATCAACGCCGCGCTTGAGCTGGGACTCAAGGTTGCCGTCGTGTCCTCTTCGAGGAACGCCCCCGCCGTACTGAAGGCAGCTGGACTTGACCACCACTTCACGGTGGTCGTCGATGGCCAGGTGGCCGCCGCCGTCGGACTTCCGGGCAAGCCTGACCCGGCCACGTTCACCTACGCTGCGTCCCTGCTGGACGTCCCCACCCAGGAATGCATCGTGGTGGAAGACGCCGTTTCCGGCGTGCAGGCCGGCAGTGCCGGCAACTTCCAGGCCGTCATCGGCGTGGACCGCGGCGCTGGCCGCCAAACACTGCTCGACGCCGGCGCCACCCTTGTGGTCGACGACCTCATCGATCTTCTCTGACCCTACTTTTCGAAGGACCTCTTTAGCCCATGGCATTCATCAGCTCTGATCGGCTGCGCTTTCCCTGCGAGCCTTGGAAGCTCGTGGAAAGTATCCACGTCCCCGGTGACGAGGGAACCCTGGAAACGCTGTTCGCCCTTGGCAACGGCCACCTTGGCGTCCGTGGCGCCCATTCCACGCGTGGCGACGGCGAACTTCCCGGCACGTTCATCAACGGCTTCCACGAAATCTGGGACATCAAGCACGCCGAGAATGCGTACGGCTTTGCGCGTACGGGCCAGCGGATTGTGTACGTCCCGGACGCCAACAATTTCACGGTATCAATCGATGGCGAGGCCCTGAGCCTGGCCGAATCCACGGTGCTGGACTATCACCGAAATGTGGACTTCTCCACAGGCGTCTATGAGGAAACCACCACCTGGGCTTGCCGCTCCGGGGCTACGGTCACCACGGTGGAGCGCCGCGCTGTCGGGTTCGATTCGCGCGGATGTCTTGGCCTGGAACTGACCGTGAGCGCTGACCGCGACGTGTCCGCGGACATCGTTTCCGGCGTCGTGAACCGCCAGGACCAGCCTGTGGAGGACCACTCGGTCCATGACCCCAGGCGATCCGGCCGGCACGCCGGCCGTGTCCTGTTGCCGCTGCACCTCCAGGGCGCCGATGGCTCCCTGCGCCTGGCATGGGAGACCTCCGAATCCCGCCAGCGCATCGCGATGGCCGTGGACCACTGGATCTCCGCGGAAGGCCAGCCCTTCGAGACTGTCGTGGCCGAGGACGAATCGTCCGTCCGCTACGTCCTGGCCATCAACAGCGGTGAAGCGTTCCGCCTGGAGAAAACGGTCAGCTACGTCGTGGCCGGGCGCACCCTGACGGACGATGACGACGGCGGCGAGAGCCTGACGGCGGACGCCGAGGCAAACCTGGTGCCGTTCTCCGAAATCCTCGCGCAGAGCCAGGCCCACTACAGCCAGTACTGGACAACCGCGGACGTGGCAATCGGCGGCCAGCCCGAACTCCAGCAGGCCGTGCGGTGGGCCCTCTTTCAGCTGGCGCAGGCAACAGCCCGCGCCGGGGTCGCCGGCATTCCTGCGAAGGGCGTAAGTGGCTCCGGCTACGAGGGCCACTACTTCTGGGACCAAGAGGTCTACCTGCTCCCTTATCTGACGTACACCAATCCCGACGGTGCACGGAAAGTGCTCGAATCACGGCACGCCATGCTTCCGGACGCGCGTGTCCGCGCCAAGGAACTCAGTGTGGACGGCGCCCTGTTCCCGTGGCGAACCATCAATGGCCTGGAAGCGAGTGCCTACTACGCCGCCGGAACAGCACAATTCCACATCGCAGCGGCCATCGCGTTTGCCGCCAACCGCTACGAGTGGGCCAGCGGCGACGCCAGCTTCCGCGCCGACATCGGTGCCGACCTGCTCATTGAGACGGCGCGCATGTGGGTCTCCCTGGGCTTCTTCGGAAAGGATGGCCTCTTCCACATCCACGGCGTCACCGGGCCCGATGAATACACCGCCGTGGTCAACGACAACCTCTACACCAACGTCATGGCACGGTTTAACCTCCGTGCTGCGGCTGCCTTGGAACACGAGGGCATCGCTGACACGGAACGCTTGGTGTGGCGCCAAGCTGCCGAGCGCATGTCCCTCCCTTATGATCCCCACTTGGAGGTCTTCAGCCAGGACAACGACTTCATGACTTTGGAGCCATGGGATTGGAATACGCCCAAGTCCAAGTACCCTCTCCTGCTGAACTTCCACCCGTTGGTGATCTACCGGCACCAGGTCCTTAAGCAGGCCGATACCGTTCTAGCCATGTTCCTCCAGTGGCAGGACTTCTCAGCCGAGGAAAAGCAGCGTGCCTTCGACTTCTACGATCCCATCACCACCGGCGACTCCACCCTGTCCGCCTGCGTGCAGGGCATCATGGCTGCCGAAGTTGGGTATGGCGACGTCGCACTGAAGCATTTCACCGAAGCCTTGTTCATTGACCTGGACAACTCACACGGCAACACGATCGATGGCGTCCACATCGCGTCCACCGGCGGAATTTGGAGCTCACTGGTCTGCGGTTTCGCCGGAATGCGTGACCAGGGCGAGGTACTGCGCTTCGATCCGCGGCTGCCAGTGGAGTGGGACGGCCTCTCCTTCCGGCTCAAGGTGCGTGGTCGCTTGCTGTCTGTTGAACTCATTCAGGGATCCATCGCGCTGGCGCTCGTTACCGGCTCAGGCTACAGCGATGAACCACTGCCGATTCGGGTTCGGGATCACGACGTCACAGTCAGCGCGGACACCATCACGGTGCCGCTGGAGACTGTACCCGTCCCGCCGCCGTCGATCTTTCCCAGCGTCTTCCCGACGACAGGACTGCCAATCGTTCGGGCATAGGCCGGCACGGCTCTTTGGGTCGGTTGCAGTATTAGCGGTTGTTCCCCCGTGGGAGCAACCGCTAATGCGACTCAGTGAGGCGAGGGAAACGTCGATGTGTGGTCCTCGATGAGGCCACTCGCTGCGATTTCCCTCAGCGTGTAAATAGCTTTGGCTGCTGCGCCTTTGTCCCTATAAGTGACGGTTAGCGCGAGTTCGATCCCGTCATCATCGACGAGGCGTACCCTGCAGTCGCCGCCAATGGCGTCAACGACTTCGAAATGCCCCGCCATTAAGCGGCACCCGGCTGCATTGCCTCTGCCGTATCTGTTTCGGCCCCCTGCGTGTTGGCCCCTTGCTGATGACCAAATGCGCGACGCCGATCCAACTCGTTGTTGATGAGCTCCAGAAGCGCTTGGGCCGGCTCGGACAAATGATGGGTATCGGCCGAGCCCAGCTGATCGCAATGGATGAGGACGTGGCGGATGCGTTCAAGCTCGCGGGATGGAACCAAAGGCCAACGGTGGAACAGTTGCCGTACGGCTATCGCCCCGAGGAGGGCGTCGGGTTTGTTGGGCGCGACATGGTGTCCAGCTGCCCTTCGTCGAGCGACAGCAGCCGCGGAAGGCGCGACTCCATGTGCGAGGAGAATCTCGGATTTGAGGGAATTGGGGGCCATGCGGACCTCCCGAAATAGTGCGAGGGAAGCCGGCTGCGTGACTTTCAATCAAGCTTACAGAATGTGAGTTATGTCATGTCAATCATTACGTGATCTGCAACAGAGGCAGGATGGGTTCGGGCGTTGGTGCGGGCAGGCTGGCCATCCCCAGCCTGCACTCCGGTTGGGATTGTTAGGCTGGAACGCATGAATCGCCGCCTTGCAACATTGTCCGCCGTGCCCCTCTTCCTCCTCCTCGCCGGCTGCGGCTCCGTGCAGGAAGCCGCCGGGAATGCTGCCAGCGATGCAGCCTCGAAGGTAGCCACTGCTGCTGCCGAGGAAGTCAACAAACAAATTTGTGCTGTGGTCCAGGACGGTTTGGTGAGTGTTGAGGACAAGCAGGTACTCAGTGGGCTGGTCACTGCTGCCCGCACCGCCGGTGTTCCGGCTGAAATCACGACTCCGCTAAACCAGATTGCTGAGGCTGGCGACGACGTCCCGACTGAGTCGGTCCAGGCATTGAAGGAAGCTTGTTCGGCATAGCCCCTGTTCGACATGGTCCTGGTTCTTCATAGCCCTGGTTCGACATGGTCCTCGTACCGGCATCCGCTCCGGTGTCAGTTCCAACTGGTGCGGTGCAGCACGTCGTTTTCCAGCCGCATCCCAGCCATGGAGAAGTGGGAGGCTGGCGAAGCTGGTGACCATGACGCTGTTTCGGGCGCCTCTGCCGGCACGGGTAAAGGAGGCGCCGGTGAAGTAGGTGCCGGTGAAGGCGGTGCTGGTGAAATTGCCGGAAAGCGCGTGTGGCCTGGCAGTGGTGGGGCTTTGGATTGGTAGGTGTGGCCGGTGGGGGTGCTGATTTCGAGGTGATGTCGGCTGCCGGGGATTGTTTTTGCGTTGCGGCCGGGGTTTTCTTTGGTGTGGTTGCAGGCTTCGCAGAGCCCGGCGCCGTTTTCCAGGCTGGTGGGTCCGCCGTTGTGCCAGGGGATGATGTGGTCGATGTGGCGGATTGGCGCGTCGCAGTAGGGTGTGCGGCAGGTGTCGTCCCGGGTTTGGATGAAGCGTCTCATCCCGGGTGGGAAGAGCCGGGTTTTGGAGTCCATGGCCAGTAGTTCGCCGCTGGCGGGGGCTGTGTAGAGCCGGCGGAGGTAGACGTTGAATGCCTTATCTTCCGTGGACTCCGGGCTCACCTCGGATTGTGCTCCGGTGAGGAGGGTTCTGGCCCACCCGGCGGGGATGGTTCCGTAGCCTTGGAGCCGTGCTGGTTCGGTGTCGGCTTGGAAGAGGGTGCGGTCGGTCATGACGAGCTGGATATTGATGGCGCTGATGCCGCCGGGGGTGCCGGTGAGGCGTTGGACGAGGGTGTCGGCCATGACTTGTCCGCGGGTGCGGGTGTCTCCGCCGGCGCGTGCCGAGTCGGCGGCCCGGGTGAGGGCGGTGTAGGCGGCGACGCCTTGGGCTGCCGGGAGCAGGGCGGTGAGGATGGTCATGGTGTCCGGGGCTGGGCGGAGGCTGACGTGTCGTTCGGACGCTGCCCGGGCCGCGCGTTGGGTGACGGTGCGTGGGTCGCGGCGGTAGGCGGCGGCTCGTGCGAGGGCGGTGATGGTCTTGTCGCCGGCGCCGTTGAAGGTTCCGGTGTCGGGGGCGAGTTCCTGATCTACGGCGGCGCGGTCTTCGATGGAGAGGCAGGCTGTTTCCTTCACGAGCAGGGTGGCCCGCCATTCGTTCAGTTGTCCGGTTTCCAGGGCGGCCATGGTGCGGGGCATCTCGGACACGAGGGCTTTGGCGAGTCCGAGGAGGCGGGAACCGCGGTTGGGTGATTCCCGCCGGGCGAGGGCGATCTGCGCGCCGACGCCCTGGCCGAGGTCCGGGGAGGGGTCGCCGGTGGCGGTCTGTTCGCGGCGCTGGGCCAGGTCAAACGCGACCGCTGTCCGCGCCTGCAACGCCGCGATCGCTGATTTCGCGTCTTCCAGTCCGCGAATCTGATCGATCAACTCGTTGCTGTCCGCGCTGACCCGGAAAGAGCCCAGCACGGCCAGCAGCTCCTGAACCCCAGAGCCACCAGGCACAGGCAATGAAACAGGCACGGCGGAAACCGCCGTAGCTGTTTGGCTCTCTCCGTTCCGCTCCATACCCATACTTTGGCACCACTGCTTTTCGTTAGGGACCTGCCAACATGCCTATGTGGAAAACCCTCGAAATCTTGTTCAGGATCGTCCGAATCGTGCCTCCCTGTGTTCACTCAGCGCAGTGAATTAGGATCAGATGCTAGGGAAACAAGCTTCACGCTTATCGAAGGATCATGGGATGGACGCAAACGGCCACGCTAAGGGCTATTGGTATGGCAAGGACCCCGGGCAGAAAGCCCTTGCCGTTGATGTCCTGAATGCCCTCCGGGATTATCGTGTCTCGGAACAGGCCATGCGTAGGCGGACCCGTTCGGCCATGGGCATGGGTGAAAAGGACCTCTTGGCCTTGCGGTACCTTTTCGAAGCGGAAGCGGCGGGCAAGGTGATGAAACCCAAGGACCTGGGCGATCGCTTGGGCATAACGTCCGCGTCAATGACCACCCTGATCGATCGTTTGGTGGAATCCGGACACATCCGGCGGGAACCGCATCCGTCGGATCGTCGGGCCTTGATTCTGCGGCCTACAGCAGGTTCGGACCAGGAAGTCAGGCACACACTGGGCGGAATGCATCGCCGGATTTTGGACGTCGCAAGCGCGCTGAGCCCGGAAGAAGCACGCGTGGTGATGGACTTTCTTGAGCACATGCGCCAGGCCGTGGACATGATCGACGAAGACCCAACTGATGAACAACCCCAGGGCCCGGAATCCAACTCTTCATGACGTCAGGTTCCACTGCAGGATCAGTATCAGCGTGACCAGGAAACCCGATCCGTAGTTGAGCCAGATGAAACGGCGCCATGCAGTGTTGGTGCGTGCCGCCGTCGTATCCGTGACGTTCCACCAGGGAGCGCAATTGGCGATATATGGGACGGCGATTGCCGCTGCGAGCGGCGCGGGCCACGGGGTGGCGAGCATGGCGAGACCCGCAACAAGCCAGAGTACGACGGCGAGCCGCACCGTTCGCCGGGCACCGAAGACTGTCGCTATGGAAGCGATATTTGCCTGCCGGTCCGGTTCGATGTCCTGGACGGCTCCAAACGCGTGAGCCGCCATGCCCCACAAGAAGAATGCGGCGAGCAGGATCATCAGTCCCGGCGTCATCTCGGCACCAGCCAACGTCAGAGCCACGACGGCGGGACTCACGAAGTGAGTACTCGACGTCAGTGAGTCCAGGACAGGACGTTCCTTGAATCGTAGTCCCGCCACGGAATAGGCGACCACGGCGAAGGCGCTCACAGCGATGCCCAGCCAAGTAGCGGGGCCACCCGCAACCGCCAGCACCACAAGGAATGGCACATTGGTGATGGCGGCGAGCCATAGCATTGGCCGGTGCAACCTCGGTTGAAGCAGGGCGCCTTCAATGCCGCCTTTTCGAGGGTTTTGCAGGTCCGAGGCGTAGTCGAACACATCGTTGATCCCGTACATCGCCAGATTGTAGGGGATGAGGAAATACAGCGTGCCGACCACCAGTACCCAGTTGACCTCTCGGGTGGTCAGGAACATCGCTGCAGCGAACGGATATGCCGTGTTGATCCAACTAATGGGGCGTGACGCGAGCAGGGCTTGGGGGATGAGACCTTTGAGGTTTCTGCGCGGTGCCGCCTCCCGCCCCCGCGTCAACCAAACCCAGAGCCCGGGAAGAACCAGCACGCCCGCCAAGGGGTAGGCGAAGTCCTCTACCGGCGCCAGCCCGATCTTCAGGCCCAGAATGTGTGAGGCGTCGTAGTGGAAGAGCTCCATCCCGATCATCACGGAGTCGAATACAGCCGTCAGCACCGCCAGGGCCCCGAAGGCAAGGCCAGTCGCCTTCCAATGCTGCCTGGCTTCGCTGGAGTTGGCGCCCTTCCGGACACAAACCACGCCCACAACGGCCGCTGCCGCAACGAACACGAGTGAGAGCCATAGGTAAGTCATAGGTTCTTCTTCTCAAGTCGCCGATCCTCAAGCCGCTGATCCTCAAGCCGCCGGTCGCCCTCACGAGGCAGCATGGAGTGGGCAAGCATCTTCCGCGCTCCTGTATAAAGCACCATCGTGCACAGCACCAGGAACAGCAGGAAGACAGGCTCTTCAAGGGGCAATTGCGGTCCGAGCATCACCCCGGTTGCGATTGCGCCCTCACCCCGCAGGAAGATTCCCAAACCGATTCCGGCCAGGTCCCAGCCGAGCAGGAACAAAACCCCGACGGCGGTCACGATCGCCGCAGCTCTGGCGTCGCGCCAGAAGAACAGTCGGAACCGGTGGTCCAGCAGCAGCATGCACATAGTGCCGATCAGCAGCACAGCAAGATAGACCATTCCCATCAGGGCAACCTGCCGGCGGTACGCTTCATGCGGCTGGGGTCGATAACGGTGGGCCCGGGGCTGTTGTCACCGCGAATCCTTTTCAGAACCAGTTCCGCACTGATGAGGCACATGGGCACGCCTACGCCTGGTGCGGTGGTGGCACCGGCATAGAACAGTCCCGTCACCCGCTTGGAAGCATTCTGGGCACGGAACATCGCGCTCTGTCCCAGGGTGTGTGCCGGGCCGAGCATGCCCCCGCGCCAGGAGTTGTAGTCGCGGGAGAAATCTCCGGGTCCGATGGTCTGCCGGACCACGATCCGTTCTCGGAGATCAGGAATGTTGGCCCATTCCGCGATCTGGTCGACGGCGGCGTCGGCAGTCCTCTCGATGAGGGAGTCGCCCGCGCCGTCCGGCCCGCCTGATCCGATCCCGGGGTCCGCGGGTATGGGGATCAGCACAAAGAGGTTCTCGTGCTCCGGCGGGGCAACGCCTGGGTCTGTGGCGCTGGGTTTGCAAACATAGATGGAAGCGGGATCCGGGATGCTGGGCTGATTGCCGAAGATCGACTGGAAGTTCGCTTGCCAGTCCCTGGTGAAGAACAAGGAGTGGTGCGGGAGTCCGGGCAACCGCCCCTTCACACCGAGCATCACCAGCACGGCACCAGGGCCGCTGGTTCGGCGCTGCCACCACGTGGCCGGATAACTCTGGTCCTCAGCGGCCAACAGGGCAGTTTCCGTATGGTGCAGATCCGCACCGGAAACCACGATGTCGGCAACGCTGAAATGCTCACTGCCGTGCTTCTCCCGCCAGCGGACGCCGGTCACCTCGCGTTTGGTGGTTCCAGGCAATCGACGACGGCGGCCCAAGCCGCCCAGATGCCCCTTGCCTCCGGCCCGGGCTGCTTCGCGGGTGGTGATCTGGACGACCTCCGCGCCGGTCTGGATGCGTACGCCAGCTTCACGTGCCAACGCTTCGAGACGCTCCACGAGCTGTGTGAAGCCCCCCATGGGGTACTGGACGCCGTCGCCAAGATCCAGTGCGCTCATCAAGTGGTACATGGCCGGCGCCTCAGCAGGATTGGTGCCCAGGAAGACGGCCGGGTAACCCAGGACCTGACGCAGCACAGGGTGGTGAAAACGCTGGGAGACAAACTTTTCCAGCGGAGTGAGCAGGAGGCGGGCCAGCTCCGGCAGGGCGCGCAGGATCTCGGGCTGCAGGAGTGATTGCAGCTTGGTGAAGGGGTTATAGAGGAAGAAGCGTTCAGCCATGTCGGAGGTGTGCTTTGCCGAAGCCAGATAGGTTGCGAGGCGCTGTGCGCTCCCTGGTTCAACCCGCTCGAACGTCCGCATGACTTGTTCACTGCCCAGTGGGATAGTGAGCGGATCCTGCCGCCCGTTGTCGTGCTTTGGTTCAGTGAACACACGGTAGGCGGGATTGAGTGTTTGAAGATCGAGCTGTTCCGCTGTGCTGGTTCCCAGCAGGCCGAAAAAGTGGTCAAAGACGCCAGGCATTAAGTACCACGACGGTCCGGTGTCGAAGCGAAAACCGTTCCGCTCCAACGTTCCGGCTCGCCCTCCCACGTGGTCGAGCCGCTCCAGAAGTTGCACCTCATGCCCTTCCCGCGCCAGGAGGGCGGCGGTGGCAAGCCCAGCAATGCCACCACCGATCACGACTGTCCGGGTCATTCGCGGCCGCATCATCATCGGGGCTCCAGCCAGGTTGCTGCGACTGCCCTGGCCGCGAGTCCTGCCTTGAAAACGTCAGGGACACGCACGCGGGACCGGTAGAGCTCGTCAATGTTTGTCTGTTCTATGCGGCGCGTCAGGGCAGCAAACAACGCCAGCGCACTTCTGACTGCGGCCCGGGCGTCATGCGGAAGAAGGGGAATGACGGCGTTGGCATCGTCCAATTGGGCGCGGATCGTCTTCACCCATTCCAGACGATCCCGGTCCTCAAGGTGGTCTGCCACACCCAGATAGTTGCGGCCCAGCCGGGCCGTGTCATCGGAGAGGTCGCGCAGGAAGTTGATGTTCTGGAAAGCAGCGCCCAACCTGCTGGCGCCATACCGCAAAGCCGCGGCATCGCCGTCGTTGATGTTCTCCCCGCGCATGAAGACGCGAAGGCACATCAGCCCAACCACCTCGGCGGAACCGTACACGTACCCCTGATGAGCCCCGGCATCAAAGCGGAGAGGAACGGCGCGCGTTGGCGTGCGCTCGCCGAGGTCCGTGCGCATTGAGGCGAAAAAGGGGTCAATCAGGGACTCATCTATCCCCGCAGCCCGTGCCGTCTGGGCGAAGGCGTGGATGATGAGATCGCTGCTGTAGCCGATCCGGAGCGCCCTATGGGTTTCATCGATGAAGTGGTCCAAGGCGTCGTTTTGCTGTTGGTGGCTCAGGCCGGCTTCGGCAGTGACGCCGTCAACGAGTTCATCGGCCACACGCACCAAAGCGTAGATGTTGCGAACATGCTGCCGGTGGCGGGGTCCAAGGATCCGGGTTGCGAGCCCGAATGAGGTGGAGTAGGCAGCAATGACCTGGTTTGCGGCGCGTTCGGCCGTCCGCGTGAAATGCGTGAAGGACGTCTCGATATCGATGCTCATGATTGGCGTCCTTCCAGTTGTGCGGCGAGATCGATCAAGACATTGCGTGCGGCTTCCGGAATGTTTGCTGCGTGACGCCTTAGGATTTCGTGGAAATCTGCCAGTTGCTCCTGGATCAGGCCTTGGACGAAGGCCTCGGCCCCGCAGTCGCTGAGCTGCCGCCGTACGTGTTCCGCCTGCGGGCCGCTGAGTTCGGACCGGCCAAACCAAGGCTCAATCGCCGGCCAGGCGCTGGTCATTCGCGCATAAGCAATGATGGCTGTTTGTTTGCCTTCACGTAGATCGGAAAAGGGATCCTTGCCGTGCTGGCGGGGATCCCCGAAGGTGGACAGGAAGTCGTCCTGGAGTTGGAAAGCCAGACCAAGATGGCGGCCCGCCGTGGCGAGGACCGATTCCATGGAAGGTTCAGCACCAGCCAGGGCGGCGGCCGCGCGAAGCGGAAGTTCGAAGGTGTAGGTGGCGGTCTTGTAGCCGCACATCAGGAGGATTGTCTCGAGTTCGGGGGCGATGACGCCGTCGCCCAGGCCAACATCTAGTTGCTCTCCGGCCACTGTCTCGTTGATCGTGTGTTCAAGAAGATCGAGGAGCCGGAGACGCAGAGGGTGGGGCAGGTTCGCCCTTGCGAAGGCCTGATGGGTGGCGGCCAGCAACAGATCGCCCATCAGGATTCCGCCCGTGCGGGCCCAATGGAGTATTGCCAGTTCTCCGGGCTGGCTATCGGCGTGGGGGAGTCCGGCTTCCGTCAGGAGGGACCCGATCAGGTTTGGCCTGCCGCGGCGGACGAGGTCGCCGTCGATCACGTCATCATGCAGGAGGAAGGCGTAATGAAGGAGCTCGACGGCGGCCGCGATGCTGATGGCGGTCTGCCGGTCTGGATGATGATCGGGGCGCATCCGGGGCTCTTGCAGGGCGTCGTACATTTCCATGAGGAGCAGCGGGCGGACGAATTTCCCGCCGAGCACGTTCTCGCCGGCAATGGCCCAAAGCCGGGCAAAACGGGGACCGTAGGGGGCCGCTGCAAGGGCTCTGCCGGACATAAGTCCACCCAGTTCGTCCTCGATGGCGGAGCAGAGATCGGTTCTGCTGCGGTCAGTCTTGATGCGCGTGGCACTGGACGTGACAGTCATGCTTGTGCTCCGAGCGCCAGGGCCTGGGCCTCGACGAGCCGGGGAAATTGCAGTGCCAGCCATGGGCTGAAGGCAGCAGGAGTCCTGTCCAAGGCTTCTGCAAGGAGTCCCGGCGACATCCAGGCGTAGTCAGACACTTCCAGCGGATTTGGCCGGAGCGTTCCCAGGACCCGGGCCACGTAGACAGGGCAAAGCTCATTCTCGACGATGCCCGAGGGGTCCACGGCGCGGTAACGGAAGTCAGGGAGAATCAACTCGATCCGCCGCACGTCCACTCCCAGTTCATAGTGCGCGCGACGGAGAACAGCGTCCTCGGGGTCCTCGCCGGGAGCCGGATGCCCGCAAAAGCTGTTGGTCCACACCCCTGGCCACGTCGTCTTCTCGGGGGAGCGGCGTGTGAGGAGGAGCTCGCCGAGGTCATTGAGCAAGTAGCAGGAAAAGGCAAGATGCAGTGGAGTTTGCTGGGTGTGGACTGCTGCTTTGGAGGTTTCGCCGATGGGCCTGCCGGCGTCGTCGAGAAGGACGACCATTTCTGTCGCGTTCATTCTTTGCCTTCCTCCGGCCCCTCGAACGTGGAGATCACTCCATTATTGCTAGACAAGCTAGCTAGAAGGCTACCATGTATGCAGTTAGGTGTAACATACTCAGAATGAACAGACCGGATGAAATCGAAGCCTCGGTTTCCACCGGCATGTACGACATGGACGTCAACGATCCCGGGCGTGAACTGGTAGACCGTGAGGGGCTATCCCGTGACGATGTCCGGCAGATCAGCCAACTCATGGCCTCGCTTGAAAGGTTGCGTGAGGCCGAACAGCGGCTCTCCGAAACCTCGCTGAAAATCATGAAGGTCAACCACTCGGATATGCGGGCCCTGCACTATCTGATCGTTAGCGCCAATAGTGGAGTCATTGCCACCCCGGGCGCCATTGCTGCACATCTGGGCATTTCGACGGCGTCCACCACCAAACTTCTTGACCGGCTGGAACGCGCGGGGCACATCGCAAGACAAGCGCACCCCACGGACAGGCGGGCCCTTGCGATCGCGATCACCCCTGAAACGCACGAGACGGCCATGCGGACCGTAGGGCGCCAGCAAGCCCGGCGTTTTCTGGCCGCCGCCCGCCTGACTCCAGAGGAGCGTGAAACCGTGATGCGCTTCCTGGATGACATGGCCAGGGAGCTTTCTGTGGGGGACGGTGCGGTTTAGTGCTTTAGGAATGGCCGGTGATAGTCAGTGTAATGAGCACTATGTTCAGCCCGACGATCAAAGTTGCACTCGTCCAGCCTGCTATCTTCAATGGCTTGGAGTCCGCATGGATGCCCATGACTTCCCGCTTGCCGGTGAGTCTTATGAGCGGGATCAGCGCGAAAGGAATACCAAAGCTCAGCAGGACCTGGCTCAGCACCAGGGCCAGGGTGGGCTCAACGCCTGCTCCCAGAACGATCAATGCCGGAATGAGGGTGATCACGCGGCGGGTCAGCAAGGGGATGCGTACTTTTAGCAGGCCGCCCATGATGGTTGCACCGGCATAGCAGCCTACCGATGTCGATGCGAGGCCGGAGGCCAACAAGCCGATTGCGAACACGACGCCGATAGCCGGACCAAGTGCCGACGTCACGGCCGCATGGGCACCGGCAATCGTGTCTGTTCCCTCAATGCCCCGGAGGCTGGAGGCGGCCAGCAGGAGCATCGAAATGTTCACCACACCGGCAAGCAAAAGGGCGCCCACAACGTCAACGCGGGTTGCGCGGATCAGCCGCGTCCGCACCGCCGGGTTTTCAGAAAAGCCGTGCCGATCCCGGGCCAAGGCCGAGTGCAGGTAGATTGCATGCGGCATCACTGTGGCACCGAGCATGCTTGCTGCCAACAGGACTGTATCGGTGCCCTCAAAGCGGGGGAGCAAACCGCCCAGTGCGCCTCCGGCGTCCGGAGGGTTGACGAACAGGCCGGATACAAACCCGACGGCAATGATTCCCAGCAATACCAGGATCGCGTACTCGAAGGAGCGCTGGCCGCGGCGGGACTGCAGCGCCAAGAGCATCATTGATGCGAGGCCAACGATGATGCCGCCAGCCAGCAGGGGTAGCCCGAACAAGAGATTGAGCGCAACCGCACCGCCAATCACCTCGGCCATGTCCGTGGCGCCGGCTACGATCTCGGCCTGCGCCCAGTAAAGACGCCGGCGCCTGGTGCCAAGCCGCTTGCCGAGAATCTCCGGAAGGCTCAGGCCGGTAGCCAGGCCAAGCTTCGCTGATTGGTACTGCACAAGGACTGCCATGGCGTTGGCTGCAACCAGCACCCACACCAGTAAATATCCGTAATTGGCTCCGGCCGTCAGGTTTGCGGCCACATTGCCGGGATCGACGTACGCGATCGCCGCCACGAAAGCAGGGCCAAGCAGGAGTAGCCGCGACCATAGCTTTGCTGGTGCGGGTCGTCTTTGCAGGGTGGGGACGGCCAATGTCTTATCCTCGTCTTCGCGGAGATCTGTTCTGAGGATAACCGAAAGTTAGGCATGCCGAAAAGTGTTCTTTAGGCGCACCGCCTCGGAGGCATCAGTACGGAGGCCTCAGTACCTAGGCCTCAGCACAGGAAGTTTCCGGGGTCAGTACAGGAAGATGGGCAACCAGTCGCGGTTGTGCGCATGGACCAGCGCCAGGAACAGGACGAAATCGAAGAGCAGATGAACTGACACCACGTAAGTGAAGGACTTCGTCAGCTTGAACGTATAGCCCTGCAGCAGCGCGAACGGGAAGGTAAGGAGGGGACCCCACGCCTGGTAACCGATCTCCCACAGGAAGGACGAGAAGATCACGGCTTGCAGGAGGTTGGCCAGCCAGTCGGGGAAGTGTTGGCGCAACAGCGTGAACGTGGTGCAGATGAAGAACAGTTCGTCCCAAATGCCCACGGAGTTCACTCCGAGGAAGAGGCGCCAGAAGATGGTGGGATCGGACGCGTCCGGCCAATTGTGGTAGACGCCCGTCCGAATGAGGTAGGCCGGGAGAATGAAGTATCCAAGGGCTACGACGCCTACCAGGTAAAGCTTCGCGGCGAGCGGCCATGGACGGCCTGTGTTGACCGGAAATTTGATGATCTTTTCGTTGTACACGTAACGGGATACAAGCCACGGAACCAGCACGGCCAAAGCAAGGGCGCCACCCATGAGTGCCATGTGTCCGATGCTGAGATCCGCGTTCAGGGGTACCAGGCTGATGATGACCATTCCGCCTGCTACCACTGCCAGGTGCCGCATCAGGCCGTGGTCGATGAACACAGCGGTGACAATGCTGGCCGCCACGAGTGCGTAACCGAGAAAGTCATTGCCCAGGGCGAAAAGTGGAAGCCCGGACAGGGATAGCAGCCCCGCTGGCAAAAGCTTCCAGGTGAGCGCGGTCCGGGATTCCGTGGAAATCGACATCACACCTCTAGCATCCCAGTGCTGGCTGCCGCACGACACGGTTTTCCTGGACTGCATCAGGCCCCTAACTGGAACGCGGAGTTTCTCTGTAAGATTCGTGGCAGGGCCCATGCTTTTTCGGGTTCAGGTCATGTCTGGCTTAGCCAGCGGGGGATACTCATAAAGGAATATTCAATGGCTCAAGAAGCGGGCTCTTTTCCACCGGGCGGCGGTGCTGACCACCCATCAGCGGAGGACGTCGAGGCGTCCACCTCTGCCCGGGACATGACCATGCGCGAACAGGTGATGGACATCATCGATGCCATCCTCGGTGATTCCGATCCGAAGAGTGAAGGGCCCAGGAACAAGCTCCGCCAGCTCATGGAGGCTCGTCCGGATGATCCCCAGGGCGCTTTGCTGGAGCACCTGCTGGAAACACGGAAGGTTCCGGCCCCGGAGCCGGCGGTTCCGCTTCTACGGGAAGTTTCCAGTGTCCACCTTGAGTCCTCCGATGCGGCGCGCACGGTGACCGTTCCCGTCAGCCAGGAGGTTCGGGAAGACATCCAGGCAATACTGGCGGACAAGCTTTTGTTGACGGCGTTCCAGCCGGTCCATGCACTGCCTGACGGAAATGTGGTGGGCGTCGAAGCGTTGACCAGGTTTGTAGGTGAGGATGGCGCGGGCGCGGATGTCTGGTTCCGCGAGGCCGCGGAAGCGGGCCTGGGGACTGAATTGGAGATTGCAGCCCTCCACTGCGCGCTGACTGCAGCCAAGGACGTCCCCCATGACATGTATGTTGCCTTGAACCTCACTCCGGCGACCTCCCGTGACCCAAGGGTACGGAACCTGCTTGCTGCTGCGTCGCTGGCGCCGGAACGGATCATCGTGGAACTAACGGGCAGCCTGGAACCCCTGGAAGGCCAAACGCGCGACGACGGACTCGGCCAGTTGCGCTCGCTCGGCCTGCGTGTTGCTGTCAGCGCTTCCGGGGCAGGTTTCGTTTCCATGGACCTCTTGAGCGAGCTGAGCCCGGACATCATCAAACTCGACCGCCATCTCATTGAAGGTATCGAAGGCAGCGAAGGACAACGGATCCGTGCCAGGGCAGTGGTCGAGCTTGCCCGGGAAGTTGGAGCTGCGGTGGTTGCGGAGGGCATTGAAACTCCCTCAGAACTCAAGGAAGTCACGGCCTTAAAGGTGACTGCCGCCCAGGGATATTTGCTCGGACGCCCCTCGGTTCACCCCCTGGACTGGTCGGCATGGAGCATCCGCGCGCAGGCTGAGGCCCAGCCGACGGGCTAGTTTCGTCAGGGTTCGCGATCACTGTTCGTGCGGATCCGTCCCCACGTACGTCCCCGGCGGCATCCCGGCGCCAAAAACAGGCCCGGGATCCGGCCGCTTGGGGTGTCGGTTGTCCTCGGCCAGCCTTTGCGTGAGACGTTGAAGAACCCAGGGAACCAGGTGTTCCCGCGCCCACACGATGTCGTCCGCCCTCGCCTCCCGCCACGTGCGTGGAGGCAGGGCCTTGGGAACCATCGGCTCCAAAGTGTGGGGGACATTGAGGGTATCCAGCACCATCATGGCGATAGTGTGCTGGCCCAGCGGTGAGAAATGCAGCCGGTCCGGATCCCACATTTGCGGGTTGGTGAGCTGGCGCAACGCCCAGAGGTCGGCGATCACGGCGTCATGGCGGGCGGCGATGATGCGCATGTTTTCGTTGAAGATGGCTACTTTGCCACGGGCATGTCCGAGCACTGGGGTTGCACCCCAGTCGGGGCCCGCGAACAGCAGGATTGTTGCGCCTGTGTCCGCCAGGACTTTCACGCCGGAATCAAGTTCGAGGGCGAGTTTGTCGGGATCGCTCCGGTGGAACAGCAGGTCATTTCCACCGGCGTTGAGCGTAATGAGATCCGGCTGCAGGTCAAGGGCCGGGTCCACCTGCTCTTCCAGGATCTGGTGGAGCAGCCGGCCGCGCACTGCAAGGTTGGCGTACGCGAAGTCCTCGTGGCCGGCGCTCAATTCTTCAGCGACCCTGTCTGCCCAGCCCCTCAGACCGCCGGGGCTGCCGGGCTCCGGATCGCCTACCCCTTCAGTAAAGGAATCGCCCATCGCCACGTAGCGGCTCCACGGGTGCAGGCGGGTCCCGAATCCGGCGGGACCACCCTGCGCCGGACTTCCATTCCGGCCACGACCGTCGGCGCTGGGCGCGTTCATTCCCCCATATTGCGCTCTCCCGCGGCGCAACGCCATGGGTTGTGCGGATCGGTAGTAAGTGTGCTTACCATGCAGGTTCGAGCGGGTTGCGTGGAAGGGCAAGAAATCATGCCGATGTGGCTGCAGGCGCTGATGTGGGGAACTGTTGCCGGAGGGGCGTTGGTCCTTGGATCCGGAATCGCCTGGCTATGGAAAGTCCCGCCAAAGGTTGTATCAACCATCATGGCCTTCGGCGCAGGCGTGCTGATTTCGGCACTCGCCTTCGAGCTCGTCGATGAGGCGGTGGAGGGCGGCGGCCTGTTGCCGACGATCGGAGGATTCCTTGCGGGGGCTGTGATCTTTGTCGGTTCGAACGTTCTCCTGAACCGTGCAGGCGCCAAGCACCGCAAGCGCTCCGGCGGACGGCAGCCCTCCGAGAAGGACTCGCCAGGCAGCGGCACGGCCATTGCGGTTGGCGCACTCATCGATGGCGTGCCCGAATCGGTGGTCCTCGGGCTTGGGCTTCTCGCTTCAGGCACCGTCAGCCCTGCCATGCTCGCCGCAGTTTTCATTTCCAATGTTCCTGAAGGGCTGTCCAGCACGGCGGGGATGAAGAAGGCGGGGCGCAGCCGGGTCTACGTTTTTGGAACGTGGACCGGGATAGCCGTCTTCAGCGGGCTTGCCTCCCTGCTGGGATATACGGCGCTGGAGAATGCACCCGAGGCCCCTGATCGCCTTCATCACCGCCATCGCCGCAGGCGGCATACTGGCCATGCTTGCCGACACGATGATTCCTGAGGCCTTCGAGGAACACCACAACCTGACCGGATTGACTGCAGCTGTAGGCTTCCTCACCGCATTCACCATCCACCGCACGGGAGGTTGAGGGGGCGGCACGGACGGGTGATAAGCCGCTAGGCAGAAGAACGACGGCGGGACGCACCTATGGCGCGTACCGCCGTCGTTCTGTCAGAAGCGGATGTGTACTGCGAAGCTGGCCTCGGGGTGGCCGGTGTAACGTGATGCGGCGTTGCGGGCAGCCTCCGGTATATCGATGAAGCTCCGGGCTGTAGTTGTGAGCCCCGGGTAGTCGTCGAATGCCAAGGTTAACCGGCCGTCAGCAGCGTGCTTGATATGCACCGTGATGACTGTTTTTGGTGTCTCCGGCGGAAGCCCGGCTGTGGTGAGCGAGTAGTAGGGCGTGGTTCTTCCGCGGATGTCGGCAGGAACGTTTGCCCGGATGGATCCTTCTTCCTCCAGTTCGGAGAGGCGGGCCTTGACGGTATCTTTGCATGCCGTGACGCCGTGGGTGATGTCTGATACTTTGCTTGCGCCATTGCGAGCAAGGTAGTTGAGGATTTGGCTTCTGGTGAGTTGGGTTCGGGTGGGGGCTTTGATGGAAGTCGTTGTCATGGCCGTATCCAAGCGGTCGACTTTTTTGTCATCATTTCCTATGGTCAGGCACCCCGCGGGGCGCAATGAGACGGGGCGGATTCGTCTTTGAACCCGTCCGAACGGTGTGGTGGGCTGCGTTGTTCGATCCAGGGCTTTAGGGCGCCGAGACCGGTAGGACAGCCCCAAGCGATCCTTCTACGCCATGAAGGTGCCGCATCATGGCGATCCCGGCATCTTGAGCCGAGCCATTTTCGATGGCTTCAAAAATGGCCGCGTGCTCGAGTCCGGATTCCTTCCTCCGGTCCACAACCTGGTTCAAGGTGCTGGACTGGTTGGCCATGGCCTCCTCGATGTCTGAAAGCATCGACGCGAAGACGCCATTGCCACTGCTGCGGGCGATGATCGCGTGGAACTCGGAGTTGAGGATGACCCACTGTTCCAGATCATCTTCTTCATCCATGGCCCGCAGGATTTCCCGGAGTGATTCCACATCCTGCTGGCTGCGGTGTTCCGCGGCCAAGCTGGCGGCCGGCACTTCAATGTGAGGCCGTGCCTGCAGGAGTTCGCGCGCCGAGTATTTGCCCAGTTTCAGGTCCTGGCCAACTTTGTCGGCGATGACGAAAGTGCCCTTGCCCGTCCGGGTTACGGTCAGGCCCAAGGCGTTTGAAGACTTCAGGGCCTCGCGCACCATGGTCCTGCTGACGCCGAACTGCTGCGCCAACGTGGCTTCCGAATCCAGGCGCGAACCTACTGGAAGGCTGCCGTCTTCGATGGCAGCCCTCAGGGTGGCAAGCACCGCCTCGGCGGCACCGACCCTAACGACTTTGGTTTGTCCAGCAGTCCAGCTGTCCAACAGGCTGATCATGGAACGAATATGGCATGGCTCACAGAGCGGGGCAAGTTGTTACGCGGGGAGTTGCACTGCTTGACGGGAACTCCGGCTGGGTGCAGGAACCAGGAGGCGCGGGCGCTGCGACTGATCCAGCTGAAAGCTAGGGCAACTTTACGAAGCTGCCGAGACTCTCCCACGTATGCGTCTGATTGTTGAGGACCGTTGTAGCGGCACCGGAACCTTTGGCTTCCCTGAGGCCGTACTGGTATCCGGTAATCAAATATTCGTGCAGGTTTCCATCAGTGGAAGACTCCGGTAGGAGGAGTGCCAGATATTCTTTGCCCACCTCAACATCGATGTCGTCCATGATCTTTGCTTGAACGTACTTCGTGTCGCCTGGCTTCCCGCCGTGATTCAAGCCGAGTATCTTGTCCTTTTGTGCCTGATTGAGGCTGCTCCAGTAATCCTCGTAAGTTACGGTTCCGCCGGCGCGGGAATATGTTACTCGTGCACCTGGCTTGGCGTCACCCTTATAAACTTCGCGAATCGTCATCTTGCCAACGGTCTGCGGGAAGACACTTTGGTTCGAAATGGGGCTGAATGTGCGTCCGCCGTCGATTGACTCGATATAAACGCGCGCAACGATCGGATAGTTGTTATATCCGTAAAGGGGATCCCCGAGATCCCATAGGAAATCAATGCCTGTCACCACCTCCTCAATTTGGTCAAGAGGGATATTGGCATAGGCATCCTTGGGTTGCATTGATGCAGTCACTCCAGGCTGCTGATTTAATTCTTGCCCGCGCTTCGGCGCTTCGGACGCGCAAGCTGTGAGGCCGACCATTATCGCCAGTCCCGCACATGCCAATGATGGTCCAAGCTTGTTCATTCGGCAGTTCTTCCCTTGGACTGTGGATGATAACCAGCAGGATTCAAAGCTTCCGTTATTGCCCAACCTGCCACGGTAGCAACGCGTGTGCAAAATCGACGAAGCGCCAGTTCTGCCAAGCAACCTGGCCGCTGGTTTCCCAACAATGTCGCTAGTTGCCGTTCCCCATCAGCCGCTGCATCTGCTCACCTGCATCGCTGCCGGGCGCCGGTGTGTAGACCACGATGTGGAGATCCGGCCTGTCAGACGGAGAGACCTGGTGGTGCTCCAGCTGCAGTACGCCCACCGCCGGGTGATGGAACAGCCGTTCCCGGGACTCGAAGCCCAGGATGTCGTAGCGGTCCCAGCTTTCCTGGAACTCCGGGCTGGCTTGCTTAAGCCGTTCAACTTGGAACTCAACATCGGGATCGCCAAGTCGCTGACCGGTCTCGGCGCGGAACTCGGCAAGGAACCGCTTGCTGGTCACGTCCCAATCGGGGAGAAGGTCACGGACGTACGGATCCGTGAACACGAGCCACAACAGGTTCCTATCGGAGGCGTCGAAGGTTCCAATGTTCGGGTACAGGGCCTCGTAGGCCCTTGTTCCAGCCGGCAACGCCCCAGTCCGGCGAAAGTGCATAGGCCGGGTTGGGATCCAGGGCGTCCAGTAGCCGTTGCACGTGCGGGGGAGCATCAGCCGCAACGGGCCCCTTTGGCATGGCGGACGAATAGCCGCCTAAGGACAGAACGTAGCTGAGGCCTGTGTCGGATAGATGCAGCGTGCGGGCTACGGCCTCGAGCACCTGCCGGGAAGGGCTGATATCCCGTCCTTGCTCAAGCCAGGTGTACCAGGTGACGCTGACTCCGGACAGGAATGCGATCTCTTCCCGGCGGAGGCCGCGCTCCCGGCTCCGCCCCACTGGAGGAAGACCATAGTCTGAACGCAGGGCTTGGTTCCGGCGCGTCCTGAGGAAAAGTCCCAGCTCCTTGCGCCTCTCATCTTTCACTCGTCCAACACTATTACTCTGGTACTTTTACTACTAGTAGCAACACCGTCTTCCGCGCCATAGCGCACCAAAGCAGGATGGTATACATGCCTGCACTTCGCTCCAGAACAGTTACCCACGGCCGCAACATGGCCGGTGCCCGCGCACTGCTGCGCGCGTCCGGCGTCGCCAACACGGACATCGGTAAGCCGATCATCGCCGTCGCCAACAGCTTCACCGAGTTCGTTCCCGGCCACACCCACCTTGCTCCCGTGGGCCGGATCGTCTCCGACGCGATCCTCGCCGCCGGTGCAGTGCCGCGCGAATTCAACACCATCGCCGTGGACGACGGCATCGCCATGGGCCACTCGGGCATGCTCTACTCCCTGCCGTCCCGCGACCTGATCGCAGATTCCGTTGAGTACATGGTCAACGCCCACTGCGCCGACGCACTGGTCTGTATCTCCAACTGCGACAAGATCACCCCGGGCATGCTCATGGCAGCCCTGCGCCTGAACATCCCCGTGGTCTTCGTTTCCGGCGGCCCCATGGAGGCCGGCCGAGTGACCCTCACAGACGGGTCCGTGCGCTCCCTGGACCTGGTGAACGCAATTGCCGACGCCGTGGACGAATCCATCTCCGATGAAGACATCAACCTCATCGAAGAAAACGCCTGCCCCACCTGCGGCTCCTGCTCGGGCATGTTCACGGCCAACTCCATGAACTGCCTCGCCGAGGCCATCGGCCTGGCCCTGCCCGGCAACGGCTCGGTGCTCGCGACCCACACCGCCCGTAAGGCGCTGTACGAGAAAGCCGGCGCCACAATCGTCGAGCTGGTGAAGCGCTATTACGACGGCGACGACGACTCCGTACTGCCGCGCTCCATCGCCACTGCCGAGGCTTTTGACAACGCGATGGCACTGGATATCTCCATGGGCGGCTCCACCAACACGATCCTGCACCTGCTGGCCGCGGCCCAGGAAGCGGGCGTGGACTACGGGCTGGCCGAGATGGACGCCAAGTCCCGCCAGGTGCCCTGCCTGGCCAAGGTGGCCCCGAACGTGGCCGGAGACAAGACCTACTACATGGAAGATGTGCACCGCGCCGGGGGCATCCCCGCACTGCTGGGTGAGCTGAACCGCGGTGGCCTCCTGCACAAGAACGTCCACTCCGTGCACTCCAACGATTTGGACGGCTGGCTGGACGACTGGGACATCCGCGGCGGCAAGGCCACCGAGGAGGCCCAGGCCCTGTGGCATGCAGCTCCCGGTGGCGTCCGCTCCTCCACGGCTTTCTCGCAGTCAAACCAGTGGACCTCCCTGGACACCGACGCTGAGGGTGGCTGCATCCGTTCCGTGGAGCACGCCTACTCCAAGGACGGCGGCCTGGCGGTGCTGCGCGGCAACGTAGCAGTGGACGGCGCCGTGGTGAAGACCGCAGGCGTGGACGAGTCCATCTGGACCTTCGAAGGCCCGGCAGTTGTGTGCGAGTCGCAGGACGAAGCCGTGGAAATGATCCTGAACAAGACGGTCAAGGAAGGCGACGTGGTGGTCATCCGCTACGAAGGCCCCAGGGGTGGCCCGGGCATGCAGGAAATGCTCTACCCGACGTCGTTCCTCAAGGGACGCGGCCTGGGCAAGAAGTGCGCCCTCATCACGGACGGCCGCTTCTCGGGCGGAACCTCCGGGCTTTCGATCGGACACATCTCCCCTGAGGCCGCCTCCGGCGGTGCCATCGCACTGGTTGAGAACGGTGACATCATCAGCATCGACATCACGACGCGCTCCCTCCAGTTGCAGGTCTCCGACGAAATCCTCGCCGAACGCCGCGAAAAACTTGAAGTCAACGGCGGTTACAAGCCGAAGAACCGCGACCGCCAGGTGTCGCCTGCGCTTCGCGCCTACGCCGCCATGGCATTGTCGGCGGACAAGGGCGCCGTGCGCGACGTCTCTTTGGTGGAAAACCTCTAGGCTACGTTCCGGCCGGGTCCCGCAGCCGGGACCCGGCCTCCGCATAGCTGTCCAGAAGCTTCCGGGCGCGGCCGCCGTCGGCGCCTTCAGCTGCCAGCGCGGACCGCATGTCTTCCAGCTTCTTTTCCGCGGCAGGGGAGGGCGGAAGTAGCGGGATGTCCGGGTCAGTCAGGACCTCCAGGACTGCAGGGCGGTCCAGCGAGAACGCGTAATCCCACGCATCGCCGAGCTTGGCCGGGTCCTCCACCCGTATTCCGGCCAGGCCCAGCAGCTCCGCATAGGCGGCATAAGGAAAATCCGGGATCTCCTGGCTGGCGTTGAACCGCGGTTCGGCTTCGTTTTCGCGCTGCTCCCAGGAGACCTCGGCAAGGTCGCGGTTGTTGAAAACGCACACCACGAACCGGGGATCGGACCAGTTGCGCCATCGATGCGCCACGGTGATCAACTCCGCAATGCCCAGCATCTGCATACCGCCATCGCCGGCAAAGGCCACCAGGGGCCGGTCCGGGTATGCAAGCTTGGCAGCCAGGCCGTAGGGAATCGCGCATCCCATGCTGGCGAGCGTGCCGCTGAGATGGGCCGGGACTCCCGGCGGGAGGGTCAGCTGGCGGGCGTACCAGTAAACGCAACTGCCGACGTCGATACTCAACTGTGCGTTGTCCGGAAGCCTGCCGTTGAGTTCGCGGACCACGAGTTCCGGGTTCACGGGATCTGCGGGTATGTTGGCGCGTTCCTCTGAAAGGTGACGCCAGGCGCGGACCTGCGTTTCGACGTCGGAACGCCACTTGGCCCTTGCGCTTTCCGGTTGGTGGGGCTGCTGATCGATCCGCTGGGTGAGCTCGGCCAGCGACGCGGCCGCATCGCCTACCACTCCAACCTCCACGGGGTAGCGGTTGGCGACCTTCCGGCCATCAATGTCGATCTGGACAGCTTTGGCAGTCCCGGGCTTTGGATAGAACTCCGTCCAGGGATCGTTGGAGCCGATAATCAGCAGTGTGTCGCAGTTGTCCAGGACGTAGGCGCTGGCAGAAGTGCCGAGGTGGCCCATGGTGCCGGCAGCGAAGGGCAGCGTCTCGTCGACGTACGGCTTTCCCAGCAGGCTGGTGGTGATGCCGGCCTGCAGCTTTTCGGCCAGCGCTTGGACCTCGGTCCGGGCACCCCGCGCTCCCTGGCCCACCAGGAAAGCTACCCGCTCACCTTTGGAAAGGATCTCGACGGCGGCATCCAGGTCTTCCTCGCGGGGCATCACCCGTGCAGGGTGCCATACAGGGGCGGTGACAACGATTCCGTGCTCATGTTCGAGCTCGGGTGCCTCGGCGGACTGGATGTCGTGGGGGATGATCACGACGCAGGGGGACTTCGTCTCCAGTGCTGTGCGGAACGCGCGATCCAGGAGCATGGGTACCTGTTCGGGAGAGCTGGCGAGCTGTGCAAATTGTGCGGCAACGTCCTTGAACACGGTCAGTAGGTCGATTTCCTGCATGTAGCCCGAGCCCAGGACGGAGGTGCTTTGCTGGCCAATGATCGCCACCACTGGAACGCCGTCCATTTTGGCGTCGTAGAGTCCGTTGAGCAGGTGGATGGCACCCGGACCCTGCGTCGAAGTCACCACCCCGACGCCGCCGGTGTATTTTCCATGCCCCACGGCCATGAAGGCGGCTGCTTCTTCGTGCCTTGCCTGCACGAATTCCACCGCATCCTGGGCTCTGCGGAGCGCGCCCATGAAGCCGTTGATGCCGTCCCCGCTGTATCCGAAGACCCTGTCTACGCCCCACGCTTGAAGGCGTTCAACGATGAGATCCGAAACTGTCCGCTGGGCCACGCCGGAAATTCCCTTCGCTAGGTACTATCGTCAATTGTTGACAATTGCTACGCTTGGTTCACTACCTGAAACCGGGCTTCGCATCCGCTGAAAGCCCCTTGAGTGAAGGACCTCCCATGAAAAAGCGACGCCCCGCTACCCTGGCTCCAGAGCCCGTTGAAACATCGCGCACCGGGCACCACTGCCCCAAGACCGGATGGTGGTCTGTCGCGGGAGACCCACGGGCCACGCGCCTCATTATCAAGGGTGAGGTCATGCCTGCCCTGCACGGCACCCCGGCTCTCTGGATCATGCGCGAAGCAGCCGGCATCGTGGGCGAAACAGCCGCCCGTCCCGCAGCCGATTTGATGCCAACCTCATAGCAGTCAGCCCTTCTTCCGAAGGCCGGCCTGCTCCACAAGTTCGGTCAACCAGGGCCGGTGTCCTCTATGGAAGACCATCCCTTCCGGAAGCCCCTGCACGGTGGGAACGGAATCCGCGATATCGATGGTTACCCTGCCCCCACCCATGGGCGCATTGGTGATATGCAGGTCCCCGTAGGACGCCGGCAGTTGGGGATCCATCCAGAACCCGCCACGGGACACATGGGCGTCGTATCTCATCAGGCTGGTGACCAGCTGGATGGGCGAAGTGGCTGCCCACGCCTGCGGTGAGCACGCGGTGGGATACGGAACGGGCTCGCTGTATTGCTCCCGGCTGAAGCCGCAGAACAGCTCCGGCAGACGGCCCTCGGAGTAGTCGGCAGCTTCGAGCAGTGCCGTCGAAATTCGTTGGGCCTCTTCCACGAACCCGTAGCGCATCAGGCCGGCGGCAATCACGGCGTTATCATGCGGCCAAACAGAACCGTTGTGGTAGCTGGCCGGGTTGTAAGCGCCCATGTCGGTTCCGAGGGTGCGCACTCCCCAGCCACTGAACATCTCAGGAGACATCAGCCGTTCGGCCACGAGCGGCGCCTTGTCTTCGTCCACCAACCCCACCCACAGGCAGTGGCCCATGTTCGACGCGCAAGCGTCAACCTGCCGTTTCCTTCCATCCAGAGCGATGGCGTAATAGCCCCGGTCCGGCATCCAGAATTGCTCGTTGAACCGGACTTTTAACTCCGCTGCCCGATCGGCTAGTTCCCGCGCCAAAGGTGCGTCTCCGGCGTCGTACGCTATCCACGCCCGGGCCATGTACGCGTCATAGACGTACGCCTGAACCTCGCAGAGAGCGATAGGCGGCTCCGCGAGGCGCCCATCCGCAAAATTGATGCCGTCCCACGAGTCCTTCCAACCTTGGTTGATCAGTCCGCGGTCATTGAGCCGCTGATACTCGACGAATCCATCGCCGTCCCTGTCGCCATAGTCCCGGATCCAGTCCAGGGCCCGGTCCGCGTTGGGCAGCAAGGCCGCAATGGTGTCCTTGGCGAACCCCCACCGGCTGACCGAACCCAGCAACACGACGAACAGCGGAGTGGCATCGATGCTGCCGTAGTAAACGGATTTGCCGCCGAGCGACAGGCCGCTGGAGACGTCCAGCCTGACCTCATGCAGGATCTTCCCGGGCTCTTCCTCGCTGATGGGATCCACCACCTTGCCCTGCCGGTCAGCAAGCGTTTGCAGAGTGCCCAGGGCGAGGGAAGGATCAACGGGCATGGCCATCTCCGAAGCCCAGAGGGAGTCGCGGCCAAACAACGTCATGAACCACGGCGCTCCTGCTGCCACAACCACCCTGTCCGGGTGCGTGGGGTCTTCAATGCGGAGGGCGCCAAGATCGTCATAGCTGCGCCGCAGCGTCCTCTCGATGGAGTGGTTGCCCATGTGCAGCACCGGAATTTTGGCCACCCATTCCTGGCGACGCTGATCGCTGCGGGATAGTTCGCCGACGGCGGGACGCACCACAGGCGCCGCAGGCGCCCCTCCCTCGGTTCCGGGAGCAATGGTGACCACGGTGCTCCAGTGCCCGCGTGGAGGGATAGTGGTCCGGTGCCTGAGGCCCTCGCGGGTTGCCTCGGCAATATCGGAACTTACGACGACGGACTTCCGGACATCCTGCCAACGGGAGCGGATGGTCAGTGTGTTGTGGTTGTACTCGCGGGACTCCTCCCACTGCCTCTGGACCCGCGCTTCCTTGACTTCGAAAACGTCCGCGAAGTCCGCGCCCACTGCGAATTCGACCAAACATTCCACGGGTTCCATCGAATGGTTGCGGACGGTCACATGCTCCACCATTCCCACGCCTACTTCCCGCAAGCGCTCCACGATCAGCGGCGTATCCGCATACCCGTCAGACCGTGTGACGCGCCCGGCAAAGGCTGCCCTGTAAGGCTCTTTTGTCTGGGCGGTCAGTGGCTCCAGCGACTGGCCGTTGATGGTGAGGATCCAATCGGACAGGACCCGGGTGTCCTGGAAAAACATGCCGTGGGGATGGTCCGGGTGAATGTCCCCATTGGGCAGGGAGATGCAGAAAGACGTGCCTTCCACCAAGGTGACAGTCCCTGCGCCGAGGGGTCCGGCTGCTGTATCCGCATTCCATCCAGCCACTGTAAGGCTCCTCTGAGAACCAAGGGCGGCCAGTCCCTGTACCGGGCTCCCGGCTGTCCTGCTACATCGTCACCTCGACGGTACTCTTGCCTGGCTGCCGGGGCTAGGGCCTTGATGCCTGTTGCTTTGCGCTGTGAATCCGGGGGCTGTCAGCCTTGCGAGGCGACCAGAAGATCGTAGTCATCATCGATGTGGAAAAGCCGCCGTTCGCCGATGCGGTCTATGACCCAGATCGTTTGTCCGTCCGCTGTCCGATCATCCACGGTGCCCCTGTGGTACTCAAAGCCGCGCAGGCTGAGGGAAACTACATCTCCGGCTTCCAGGGAGTTCCAGAGCGATATCCTCCGGCTTTGCGCGCTGCACGCGGCAGGAGTACTTTCCAGGCTGCTTTTCCAGATGAGTTTCATGGGGAGTGTTCTCCTTGGTGACGGGGGCCGGCGTGGATGAGAGGGCGTCAGGGTGAATATTTCTCCATTAAGCCTATCGTCGATTGTTGACAATTGCTAGGATAGAAACTGTGCTTTCCAAAGATGGCAGGCACGTTCAAAAGGGCGCAGTCCCAGAAGGAGAATCCATGATCAAGGCCACTGTCATGAGCGACGCAACAACGCAGGACCCGGGGGAGCACATCCCGAAAGCAACCACCAGCACACCTGGCCAGACTGAGGTCTCGTTCCGCCTGTGGGCCCGCGACGGCCACAAGACCGGCATCTGGGAGGTTACGCCGGGCGTGTTCAAGAGCACCCGCCCGGGTTACGACGAAATCTGCCAGATCCTCAGCGGCAAGGGGACCATCACTGAAGAAGACGGAACCAGCTTCGACATCGGCCCCGGAACGTTGTTCGTCACTCCGGCAGGATGGACAGGCACCTGGACCATCCACGAGACGCTGCGGAAGATGTGGGTTGTCACGGACGTTCCCGCAAACTAATTCCATAAAGGAAGGGCCCGGTTCACAATGAACCGGGCCCTTCCTTTATGGGGACTTTCCTAAGCAGTAATTCCCGTTGCTTCCGGGCTGGCAGTGAGGTCCTCCACGGCCTTCTGCATGTGGCGTTTGATAGCCTGCTGAAGTCCGCCATGGTCACGCGCCTCAAGAAGGTCCAGGATCATCTGGTGTTCCTGCACCAGCGCGTCAATGCGGGGATACGCCACCTCCAGGCTCAAAATGCACATCCTGGATTCCGCGGCAAGCGTCTCATAGATACGTATGAGCCGCGTGTTTCCGGTGCCTGAAACGAAGGCGGTGTGAAACTGCATGTCGAGGCGGGCAATGGCCTGCCAGTCGGAGGCTGCAACCTGCTTGGCCATATTCCGGATGATGCCCTTGAGCTCCCGGCACGTGTCCGCCACGTGCTCCGGGTCCGAGTCCAACAGCGTGTTGGCAGCGGCCAACTCCACGGCTTCGCGAACGGCGTAGATCTCCTTGACGTCCTGCGTGGAAAGCTCAAGCACGAAGACGCCGCGGTTGCGCTTGCTCACGAGGATGCCCTCCTGGCATAGCCGCTGGAGTGCCTCGCGGAGCGGACCCCGCGAAGTGTTCAGCTGGCTGGCCAACGCAGACTCATTGACCTGCTGTCCAGGGCTGAACGCCCCTTGGACAATGAGCTCACGCAGCTGGTCAGCGATCAGCTGTGCCGTGGGCCGGCCTTCCAATACGAACATTCCCTCCGGTGCCGCCATTGACATCCCCTCATTCCATGCTTCGGCAATTTGAAACTGCTAGACCGCTATTGCGGTGTACTTGTACTCCAGGAATTCTTCGATTCCAATTTTCCCGCCCTCGCGTCCGAGTCCGGATTGCTTGACGCCGCCGAACGGTGCCGCGGGGTTGGAAACCAGGCCGGTGTTCAGTCCGACCATTCCCACTTCCAGTTCCGCAGAGAACCGCAGTGCCTTGTCCATGCTCTCCGTGAATACGTACCCCACCAGGCCCCCACTCGGTATCGTTGGCCAGGCGGAGGACTTCGTCCTCACTGTCGAACGCGGTGATCGCGGCGACGGGGCCGAAGATTTCCGTGCTCATCAGTGCGGCGTCCATGGGCACGTCCACCAGGACGGTGGGGGTGTAGAAGTAGCCGGGGCCTTCCGGACGGCTTCCGCCGGTCAGCACACGTGCTCCCTTGGAGACCGCATCTGCAACGAGGCTTTCGACCTTTTCCAGGCCCTTCTGCTCGATGAGGGGCCCGACGTCGGTGCCAGTCAGAGCGCCGTTGCCTACCTGCAATTCTGACATCTTTTTGGAGAACTTCTCGCCAAATTCCTCTACCACCGAACGGTGGACGAAGAAGCGGTTGGCTGCCGTGCAAGCCTCGCCCATGTTCCGCATCTTGGCCTTCATGGCACCGTCCACGGCTTTTTCGATGTCTGCATCGGCCAGGACGATGAACGGGGCGTTACCGCCTAGCTCCATGGAGGAGCGCATCACGTTGTCGGCCGCCTGCTTCAGCAGGACCTTGCCCACTTCGGTTGAACCGGTGAAGCTGATCTTGCGTGCGATGCCGCTGTCGGTCCAGGTCCGAACCACCGTGGAGGCGGTGGACGTCGTCACAACATTCAGCACGCCGTCGGGCAGACCGGCCTCCTTGAAGAGGGCGACCAAGGCCAGCGACGTCAGCGGCGTCAGCTCAGCAGGTTTAAACACCATGGTGCAGCCGGCAGCGACCGCGGGAGCGATCTTGCGGGCACCCATGGCAAGCGGGAAGTTCCACGGAGTGACCAGGACTGAGGGGCCAACCGGTTCCTTGGTGATGAGGATGCGGGTATTTCCATCAACGGAGGCCGCACTGTCACCACCAATACGGACAGCTTCTTCCGAGAACCAGCGGAGCATTTCGGCGCCGTAGGCCACCTCGCCCCTTGCTTCTGCCAACGGCTTGCCCATCTCCGCGGTCATGATGGCTGCGAGCCGGTCCGTGTTGGCAATGACCAGCTCAAAGGCGCGGCGGAGAATATCGCTTCGTTCGCGGGCCGTGGACTTTCCCCAGGCAGCCTGGGCACGTCCGGCTGCCTCGATGGCCAGGGCAGCGTCTTCAGGACCGCCGTCGGCAACGTGGGCAATCACTTCGTTCGTAGCAGGGTTCTCAACGGCGAAGGTGGCACCACTGGCTGCCTTCTGCCACGTTCCGTCAATGAACAGGTCCGTTGGGATGGTGGTGGGATCAAAGGAGGTGGTCATGGTCGCTCTTTCAGTGATCAGGGGGCTAGTGATCGGGGCTAGGAGGTGGCCGTCTTGAGCGCTTGCGTGAACTTGGACAGGCCTTGCTGAATTTCATCGCTGCTGACATTCAGGGCGGGGATGAGGCGAATGACGTTGCCATGCGGACCGCATGTGAGGAGCAGGAGCTCTTCCTTGATGGCGGGCCTGTTGGACGGCGAGGGCAGTCGCCGCATCCGGGGTGTTGTCGGCGGCGGTGAATTCGACGCCCTGCATCAAGCCGCGGCCACGCACATTGCCGATTCCCGCGAATTCCGTTTTCAGGTTGTCCAGTCCTGCCCGCAGTTCGTCACCGCGCAGCAGGGCGTTCTCCACGAGGTTCTCCCGCCGGATCACACCCAAAGTTGCGACGCCGGCTGCTGCCGCGACTGCGTTTCCGCCATAGGTTCCACCCTGGGAACCAGGCCACGCCTTGCCCATCAAGTCGGCGGAGGCGGCGATTGCGGAGATGGGGAAGCCACTGGCAAGACCCTTGGCGGTGATAACGACGTCGGGGCTTATTCCTGCCCAGTCGTGTCCCCAGAACTTGCCGGTGCGGCCGACCCCGGCCTGGACCTCGTCCAGGATGAGTATGATGCCGTGCTTGTCGGCGCGCTCACGCAGGCCTTGGAGGAATGCGACAGGCGTTGGGATGTACCCGCCATCACCCAGGACTGGCTCGATGATGAAGCCGGCGGTATCGCTGGGGGCGCTGATGGTCATCAGAAGGTGGTCGAGTTCCTTCAAGGCAAATTCGACGGCGGTGGCTTCGTCCCAGCCGTATCGGTACCAGTGCGGGAACGGGGCAACATGCACTCCGCTCATGATGGGGGAGAACCCGGAGCGGAACTTGGTTCCCGCGGTAGTTAAGGAGGCGGCCGCTACGGTGCGCCCGTGGAATCCTCCTTGGAAGGAAATGATGTTGGGGCGACCGGTTGCCATACGGGCCAAACGGATGGACGCCTCGACTGCTTCGGAGCCGGAGGTTGCGTAGAAGACGCTGTCCAGGCCCTGGGGCAGGACGCCTCCCAGGAGTTCCGTGAGCTCCAGGAGGGGCTTGTGCATCACGGTGGTGTACTGGGCATGGACAATTTTGCCCACCTGTTCGCGGGCTGCGGCCACTACGTCCGGGTGGCAATGGCCGGTGCTGGTGACGCCGATTCCGGTGGTGAAATCCAAGTATTTCTTGCCGTCTGTGGCGTGGATCCAACTACCGGACGCGTAGTCCACGACCACTGGAGTGGCCTGCTTCAGGATGGGGCTAAGTGTTGCCATGGCTTCATACTTTCTTAGTAACTGTAGATTGTCAACAATACGCGATTCGCGGGCCGTTAGCCCGCGAATCGTGTGGTGGTGCTTACTTTTTGAACCGCTGTGGGCGGACGAAGTCCATCCCGTCGAAGCCGCCCTTGCCAAGTGCTTCGCTGGCAGCAATCTGGCCGTAGCCGGAAGCCATTTTGAAGCCGGCGCCAGAGAAGCCCGTGGCGGAGTAGATCCTGCCCTGCTCAGTGAAGAAGCCCAGGAGGGGTTGCGAATCCGAAGTGAACAGATCCGGGAAGGCATCCGAACGGACGATGCTGGGGACCAGGTCCGGGAAGAATTCCGTCACCGTCTCAATGGTTTCCGCAATCTCCGCCGTGGTCAGCTCCCTGGGCACTGAGTCCGCGGAGGGGGTTGGTGCCCCGCGGCCATCGAGGGTGGCTTTCACAGTGACACCGTCCACCGCAGGCGCCCCATACATGGAGCGGTCACCGGAAATCCTGATGAAGATGGGGAACTTCTCCGGGGTGAACCGGGTTGCGTCCCGGGCGACGAACCAGCTCAGGAAAATCCTGCGGGTATCCGTGTGCGCCTTCAGATAATCGGGCATGAGCTGCCGGGACCACCCACCGGAGGCGATGATCACCCGTTCGAACGTCCAGGACTGTTCGCCGGAGGTGACCACAACGCCGTCGTTGGTTTCGGTGATGCTGCTGACAGGAGTATTGCTGAGGACCGTGGCCCCGTTGGCCTGTGCCGCTGCAACCGCCGCTGTAACTGCCCGATCCGTGCGGAGTGCGCCCCCGAAGGGATCGTAAACGGCGACATCGTCAGCCCGGAGATTGTGCTGCGGGTAGCGTTCGGCCATCTCCTCCCGGCTGAGGATCTGGTGGCTCGCTCCGTTGATGCGGGTGGTCTCCAGCAGCTTGGGAATGTATGGTCCATCAGCAGTACCGATGGAGAGTCCGCCGCAGCGGGTGAGGATGTCCTGTCCCGTTTCTGCTTCGAGCTCGGCCCACAGATCCCGGGAGCGTTCCAGGATGGGGTAGTAGTCCGGCCTTCCCCTGTAAAGCATCCGGAAAAGCCGGGTGTCGCCACCCACCGCACTTCTGCCATGGCCCGGGGCGTGTGCTTCAAAGCCGACCACGGAATCGGACAGCCGTGAGGCCTGCCAGAGCGCCATGCTTCCGATGCTGCCCAGGCCGATGACGGCGAGTTTTCCATCCATCGCTTACAGCACCTGCTTCAGGAAGGCCTGGGTGCGTGCTTCCTTGGGGTTCTTCAGGATCTCCCGGGCATCTCCACGTTCCACCACGTAGCCCTCATCCATGAAGATCAGGGAATCGGCCACTTCGCGTGCGAAGCCCATCTCGTGGGTGACTACCACCATGGTCATGCCCTTCTTGGCGAGGTCCTGCATGACACCGAGGACTTCCCCTACCTTTTCGGGGTCAAGGGCGCTGGTGGGTTCGTCGAACAGGATGATTTCCGGATCCATGGCCAAAGACCGGGCGATGGCGACCCGCTGCTGCTGTCCGCCGGAAAGCTCGGCCGGGTAGCGGTCACCGAAAGCGCCGAGGCCCACGCTGGTGAGCAGTTCCTGGGCGCGCTTGGAGGATTCCTTCTTGTCGGCACCCTTGACCAGGACCGGACCGGACATGACATTCTCGCGGGCAGTCATGTTCGGGAACAGGTTGAACTGCTGGAAGACCATGCCTACCCGTGTACGTTGCTGGGCAAGCTTCTTAGGGGGCAGCGCGTGGTAGGCGTGGTCGGTCTCGTAGTACCCGAAATCGTCGCCGTTGACTTTCAGGATTCCGGAGTCCACGGTCTCCAGGCCGTTGATGCAGCGCAACAGCGTGGACTTTCCGGAGCCGCTGGGTCCGATGATGCAGCAGATTTCACCGCTGGCGATATCGAGGTCGATATCGTGGAGAACGGTCTTGTGCCCAAAGGACTTACGAATTCGGCGGGCGTGGATTGTGCCGTCGGTGCTCATCGTGCGATGCCTTCCGGTGCGGTCAGGGTGACTTTCTTGGACTTGCGGGGGACCCGGGCGGAGGTGTGGGAGTACTTCTGTTCGAGCTTGGACTGCGGGTAGCTCAGCAGCAGTGTCATCACCAGGTACCACAGGCTCGCCACGATCAGCAGCGGGATGGTCTCGTAAGTACGTGCGTAGATGAGCTGGGCGCTCTGCAGAAGTTCCGCAACACCCAGGACACTGACCAGGGATGTTTCCTTGAACATTCCAATGACCTGGTTGCCGGTGGCCGGAATGATCGATGGCATGGCCTGAGGAATGATGATCTTGCGCATCTTCGTAGACGCGCTCATTCCCAGGGAGTCCGCGGCTTCAATTTGTCCCTTGCCCACCGAGGAGAACCCTCCGCGGATGATTTCTGCCATGTACGCGGCTTCATTCAACGTCAAACCGACCAAGGCTGCGGTGATCGGACCCATGAGTGCATTCGTGTCGATTGCGGTGCCGATGTCGGTAAACGGGATCCCGATGGTGAGGTTCGGGTACAGGGCTGAGATGTTGAACCAGAAGATCAGCTGGACCAGGACCGGTGTACCGCGGAACAGGGTGATGAACGCCCCTGCCGTGGCCGCGATCGGCTTGACGCTCGAGGACCTCATGATCGCAATGACCAGGCCCAGGAGGGTACCCAGGGCCATGCTTGCGAGCGTAAGGAAGATGGTGAGCATCAGCCCGCGGAGGATCGATTCGTGGGTGAAGTACTTGGCCACCACGTCCCACTTGAAGTTGGGGTTGGTGGAGACCGAGAAGAGGATGCCCGCGCCAAACAGGATGGAAACCACCCAGGCGACGTATTCAAAAGTGCTTCTGCGGCGAAGGCGGGGCTTGAGTGCCGGATCAATTCCGTTCATTGTCGGTTTGCTTCCGTTACTGATGGTTTGCACCATGGGAGCACCTCTCCTAGTTGAGTTTCGCATCCGTGATGGCTCCGGCATCGAGGCCCCAGGTGGAGAGGGACTTCTTGTATTCCGGGCTGTTCAGGACCGACTGGATGGCGGCCTGGAGGGCGGGAGTCAGGGCAGATCCCTTTTTGACACCGATTGCGGTGAGGTCGCTGGATCCGACGTTGATCTGGGGGGTCAGGATGGTGAACGATTTGGGCTGCTGCTTCTCGGCCCAGGCGAGGGAGGTTGTGTCGTAGAGGATGCCGTCAATCCGCTTGGATGCCAGCTGTGTCAGGGCCTCCTGGACGTTGGGCAGGGTCACGGCGTTGATCGCGGGCTGTCCCTTGGAAGTGCAGGTCTGCTCCGAGAGGGCCGGGAGTCGCTTGAGCTGGCCCGTCGAGCCCTGGGTAACGGCAATGTTCTTACCGCACAGTGTCTCGTTGCTGAGCTTCAGCGGGTTACCTGCGGCCACGGCCACTGAGTTGCCGGCCTTGAAGTAGTCGATCATGTCCAGGACCTTCAACCGCTCAGCGGTCTTGGACATGGTGGTGGCGGTGAAGTCGTAGCGCCCGCCGTCCAGGCCGGGGACGATCGTGTCGAACTTGGTGTCCTGGAACTTCAGCTTCAGGCCGAGCTTCTTTGCTACCAGGCGGGCAATGTCCGGGTTCAGGCCGATCGGCGTCGAGTTGTCTTCAGCGAGGAACGTCGTCGGTGGGTAGTGCAGGTCCATGGCGACCGTCAGTTCGCCCTTGTCCTTATAGGACGCCGGCAGGAGGCTTACGGCCTTTTCGTCGGGCTGGACGCCCTCGGAGATGTCTGTAGTGTTCGTGGTCTTGCTCGCGTCCGGGGAATCGCTGCTGTTGGCTGTTCCACCACAGGCGCTCAGGGCGAGTAGTACGGCAAGTCCTGCGGCTGCAGTCTGGGCCTTGTTACGAATCTTCATGGTGCTTCCCTTCGAGGGAGTCGGTCACTGGGGAGGGAGAAGTTCTAGGTTGCAATGTGATCCGGATCTCTCCGTCATCTAATGCAATGCAACCCCCTCAACAGTAGATTGTCAACAATTGACAGAAAGTTTTTTCAAGCTTCCTCTCTATGAGAATGGTTCTAATTACAGCACTAGAAACTGTTGACAATTTACAATTTGGCGGCCTAGAGTCGAATCATCGGGCACGAACCTTCCAGCCCGCCAGGCACGATTTCGCGGTTCAGCTCGCCTCTTTCGATACCTCCACACACACGGGGCAAGCCCCCTTCCATCTCCCGAAAAGAACGGAAACCCCATGGCAGAGACCAACTTCCGGCCGAAGTACATCTCCTTCGATGTCTACGGCACGCTGATCAACTTCGACATCGATCCCACCACCCGGCGGCTGCTCGATGGACGCATCTCCGAAGAGCAGTGGCCTACGTTCAAGAAGCAGTTCCGTGGCTACCGCTTCGACGAGGTCCTGGGGGACTACAAGCCGTATGAGGCGATCCTGCAGGATTCCTTTGACCGGGTGTGCAAGCGTTGGGGCATTGGGCCCACCGAAGGTGCCGGCGCAGCGTTCGCTGACGCCGTCCGCGGTTGGGTTGCGCACGAGGACGTGCCGGCCCCGCTGAAGCTCATGGGCGACAACTACCAGTTGGTGGCGTTGTCCAACGCGGACGACAGTTTCCTGGATATCAGCATCCCGAAGCTGGGTGCAGAGTTCCACGCGGTCCTGACTGCCGAGCAGGCACAGGCCTACAAGCCGCGCTACCAGGCTTTCGAGTACATGCTCGACACCCTGAACGCCAAGCCGGAGGACTTCCTGCACGTCTCCTCGCACACCCGGTACGACATGCATCCGATGCATGACATGGGCTTCCGTAACCTCTGGATGCTGGACCGTGGCTACGACCCCATTGGCGGGGGCTACGACCTCACCACGGTTAAGTCCCTGGACGAGATCAACAAGCACCTCGGTCTCTAAGCCGGCTTCGAAGCGAAAGGTCATACCGTGAAACTTGTTCCCTACTGGCTCGATACTGCAGAGCCTTCCGGCGATTACCGCCGCACTCCGGTCCCGGAGAACGTTGATGTTGCGATTATCGGTGCCGGCTTTACCGGGCTGTCAGCAGCCCTTGAATTCGCCAAGCAGGGCGCCAGTGTGGCCGTTTTCGAACGCCACACTGTTGGCTGGGGCGCTTCGGGCCGTAACGGGGGAATGGCTACGACCGGTTTGGCCATTGGCTTCAGCACGGCAGTCAAGCGCTACGGAGCTCCCCGTGCAGTTGAGATGTTCCGCGAATACAACGATGCCATCGAAACCATCGAGAAGCTGGTGCACGACAACGGCATCGACTGCGATTTCAAGCGTTTCGGCAAGCTCTCCCTGGCGTTCCACAAGTCCCACTACGATGGCTTCCTGAAGTCCCAGGAGCTGCTGGCAAACCTGGTCGATCACCACGTAAAGGTCATCCCCAAGTCAGAGATCCACAGTGAAATCGGCACGGACTTCTACCAAGGTGCCATGATGGATCCGCTGGGTGCCGGTCTTCACGTAGGGAAGTTCGTGCACGGCCTGGCAAAGGTGGCAATCGACAACGGCGCAGTCATTTGCGAGAACGCATCGGTCACCGAGCTGAACAAGGTCTCGGGCACAGTGCACGATGTCCACACCACCCGTGGCATTACCCGGGCCAAGCAGGTCCTGGTGGCCACCAGCGGCTACACCGGCAACATCACCCCGTGGCTGCAGCGCCGCGTGATCCCGGTTGGCAGTTTCATCATCTGCACGGAGCCTCTGTCCGAAGAGGTGGTGAACCGCATCCTGCCGAACAGGCGCCAGGCCTCTGACAGCAAGATGCTGACGTACTACTTCCGGATCACGCCGGACAACAGGCTGCTGTTCGGTGGCCGGGCCCGGTTCGCTTTGTCCAGCCCGGATTCGGACGTCAAGAGCGCCGAAATCCTGCACAAGGCCATGACTGAGCTCTTCCCGTACCTCTCCAACGCCAAGGTGGACTACATCTGGGGCGGTCTGGTGGATCTATCCATGGACCAGATGGTCCATGCCGGCCAGCATGACGGCCTGTTCTACTCCCTCTGCTACAGCGGCCATGGCGTTCAAATGGCGGCCCACATGGGTAAGCGGATGGCCCACTACATGGCCGGCGACAAGTCGGCAAATGTGTGGGAAGACCTGAAGAACCCGCCGGTTCCCGGCCACTTCGGCCCGCCATGGTTCCTGCCGTTCATTGGCGGAGCCGCGAAGATCATCGACCGTATCAAGTAGACATTCCGCTAGCCAGGCAAGGTAAAGGTTCCCATGAGTTCATCAACAACCGTCGCTGGAGCGCGCCTAAAAACAGCTGAGGAAACGGCCTACAGGCGGGCAAGCGTTGCGGCGCTTCCCGGAGGCGCGTTCCTCGAAGGCCTTTGGGTGACCGCAGACAGGATCCTGGAAGTACGCGACCCTGAAGACGGCGTGCTGTTGGGCACTGTGTGTTCTTCAACCCCGCAGGATGTCCGCCGGGCGGTTGCCCACATTCACCGCCACCTCCTGGACGATGAATGGCCTCTTCGGGAACGCCGCGAGGCCCTGGAACGGGCTGCAGTGCTCCTGGCTGAGCAGGCAGTACGGTTTTCGGAGATCATTGCCGCCGAGAGCAGCAAGACCATCAGCGAGGCCGAGCGTGAAGTGCGCCGGTGCATCGAGACGTTGCGGCTTTCCGCGGCAGCGTCGAGCGAACTCGTGGGGGAAACTCTCGGCTTTGAGGACAGCATGGCGGGAGCCAACAAGATCGGCTGGTACAGCCGCAAGCCTGTTGGCATCATCGCCGCCATTACGCCCTTCAACGATCCGCTGAACCTTGTGGCACACAAGCTGGGCCCGGCGCTGATCGGAGGCAACGGCGTCGTACTTAAACCCTCGGGCCGCACGCCGCTGACCGGGCTGGCTTTCGTTCAGCTGTTGCTTGAGGCCGGTGTTCCGACAGGTCGCATCGCCGCGATCGTGTCGGGACCCGGGGTGTCCGAAGCGATCGTGACCGACCCCCAGGTGGACCTCATCTCTTTCACCGGCGGGCCGGCCACGGCCGACCGCATTGCTGCCGCCGCGGGAGCAAAGAAGATCCTTTCGGAACTGGGCGGCAACAACGCTACGATCGTCTGCGCCGACGCTGAACCGGCAGCTGCTGCTGAGGCGATCGTCGCCGGGGCATTCGGGGTGGCCGGCCAGAACTGCCTGTCGGTCCAGCGCGTTTACGTCCACATTTCGCTGTTCGAAGAAGTCCTTGAAAAGGTACTCGCGGGGACCAGCGCACTCCGCGTCGGAGCGAAGATGGACCGCAGCACCGATATCGGCCCGCTCATCAGCGAAGCGGAGGCCCGGCGGGTGGAGGCATGGGTGGAGGAGGCCAAAGCGGCCGGCGCCACTGTCCGTGCGGGCGGTCAGCGCCACGGCGCCTTCTACCAGCCGACCGTTCTCACCGATGTGCCGGCAGACGCCCGCGTCATCATTGAGGAAGTGTTTGGCCCCGTGGTCAGCATCATGCCCTTCATCCAGATCTCCGACGCCATCCACGCGGCCAATGCCTCCGAATACGGGCTCCAGGCCGGTGTCTTCACAGAATCCATTGACCTGGCACTGGCAATTGCCGACAAGCTGCATGTCGGGGCGGTGGTCATCAACGAGACAAGCGACGTCCGGATCGATTCCATGCCCTTTGGCGGGTTCAAGAAGTCCGGGGTGGGCCGTGAAGGCGTCAAGCACGCAGTCCGCGAAATGACCGAGCCCAAGAGCACCATTATCAAACTGGCGGAGCCCGCCACCCGCTGGCAGCAGCTGACGGGCACCTCAGAACGGAACGCATCATGACTACCCACAAAATCGCGGTCATCGCCGGCGACGGTATCGGCAAGGAAGTCGTCCCTGCGGCCATCGAAACCCTTGAGCGAATCGCTGCGATCCACTCCATCAACCTGAAATTCACGCACTTCGACTGGGGATCTGACTACTACGCCCAGCACGGCCGCATGATGCCGGTGGACGGCCTGGACCAGCTCGCTCAGCATGACGCCATTTTCCTGGGTGCCGTGGGCTCCCCGGAGGTCTCCGATGCTGAATCGCTGTGGGGGTTGCTGATTCCCATCCGCCGCGAATTCCAGCAGTACATCAACCTGCGGCCGGTAAAAACGCTCGACGGCGTGAAGTCGCCCCTGGCGAACAAGGAACCGATCGATATCCTCATCGTGCGTGAAAACAACGAGGGGGAATACTCGGAGGTCGGTGGGCGCATGTACCGCGGGCTGCCCCACGAAACCGCTGTCCAGGAAACCATCTTCACCCGCCTGGGAGTGTCCCGGGCAGCGCACTACGCCGCCTCGCTCGCGTCCTCCCGCAGGGGCCACCTGACCTCGGCCACCAAGAGCAACGGCATCATCCACACCATGCCGTTCTGGGACGAGGTAGTGGAAGAAACCACCCGCCTCTACCCTGACGTGACGCTCACCAGCGAACTGGTGGACGCCTTGGCAGCGCACCTGGTCCTCAAACCCTGGACCCTGGACGTCATTGTCGCCTCCAACCTGCTGGGCGACATCCTCTCGGACCTGGGCAGCTCGGTCACCGGCTCCATCGGTGTGGCTCCCAGCGCGAACCTGAATCCCGACGGTGATTTCCCATCCCTCTTTGAGCCGGTGCACGGATCTGCTCCGGACATCGCAGGGAAGGGGCTGGCAAACCCGGTGGGCCAGATGTGGTCCGGCGCGATGATGCTGCAGCACCTGGGCCACCCGGAAGCCGCCGAGCACCTGCAGCAGGCATTCGAGGCAGTGTTGCGCGAGGGCCTCGGGACCCGCGACGTGGGAGGCCCGTCGTCGACGTCGGAATTCACCGCCGCTGTTTTGGCCGCTATCGATGTGATTGATGTGGCTGGCTCGATCGAGACCAGTGCGGCGACCAAGCCCGCGGGAGCGCCGGCGTCGTCATGACGGTTACCCCTGGACGCAAGAGGCCTGTTGTCGCGGCACTGTATCGGGAGGCTTTGCCGCCCCGGTTGGAGGAGATCGAAGCCCTGGCCGAGGTCCGGCTGACCAAGGCGGAGGGACTGGCTGAAGCGTTGGACGGTGCGGATGTCCTGTACCAGTGGCATTCCTTTTCCCCTGCCTTGCGGGAGAACTGGGACGCAGCGTCATCGCTGAAGTGGGTCCATGTAACAGCAGCGGGCGTTAGCCAACTTCTGTTCGACGAGCTCATCCAGAGCGACGTGATCTACACGAACTCCCGTGGAGTCCTGAGCCGTGCAATTGCCGAATTCGCGCTGGGTTTCGTCCTGGACGTTGCCAAAGACTCGCAGGGCTCGTTCAAGCTTCAGCAGCAGCAGCGCTGGCAGCACAGGGTCACCCGTAAGATCCAGGGTCAACGCGCCCTGGTGGTGGGCACCGGTTCCATCGGGCGGGAAATTGCGTCCCTTTTTCGTGCAGTCGGCCTGCAGGTCAGCGGCGCCGGGCGAAGCAGCCGTCCGGGAGATGAACTGTTCGAGCACATCCATTCATCCCGGGACCTGGCCGGGATCGTCGGCGACGTCGACTACCTCGTCCTGGCAGCGCCACTAACCGGGGACACCAGGGGACTCGTGGGCGCTGACGTCCTTTCCGCCATGAAATCCACCGCGCACCTCATCAACGTGGGCCGGGGGGAACTGGTTCGCACCGACGCGCTGGTGGAAGCCCTGGCCTCCGGATCCATTGCCGGTGCAGCACTGGACGTAGTCCATCCCGAACCGCTTCCCGCCGGACATCCTTTATGGAGCATGGACAACGTCATCATCACACCCCACATGAGCGGCGACACCGAGGACTACCTCGATGACCTGGGGCAATTGTTCGTGGACAACCTGCGACTCTTCAGTCAAGGCCAACCCCTGCTGAACATCGTGGACAAAAGCCTGGGTTTCGTCCCTGTGTCTTGATCCTGTTTCCCGTTTCCCAGCTTTATTTTCCTAAGGAACTTTGCCATGAGCACCTCAACGACGACGCTCACCCAGATCAACCATTTCATCGACGGCGCCGAGTCCACGGGCGAGGGCGACCGCACCCAGCCGGTATACAACCCGGCGACCGGGCAGGTCACGGCTGAGTTGCGCCTGGCGAACGAGGCTGACCTGAACACTGCGGTGGCTGCTGCGAAGAAAGCTGCGGAGTCTTGGGGTGATATTTCCCTGGCGAAGCGCACGGCGGTGTTGTTCAAATTCCGTGAGCTGGTCGCGGCCCATGTGGATGAACTTGCTGAGCTGATCACGGCCGAGCACGGGAAGGTCCTCTCCGACGCCAAGGGTGAGATCGGCCGTGGCCTGGAAGTGATCGAGTTCGCCTGTGGCATCCCGCAGCTGCTCAAGGGTGACTACTCGGACCAGGTCTCCACCGGAATCGACGTGTTTTCCTTCCGCGAGCCCCTGGGCGTCGTTGCCGGTATCACGCCGTTCAACTTCCCGGTGATGGTGCCGCTGTGGATGGCCCCGATGGCCATCGCCACCGGCAACGCGTTCATCCTCAAACCCTCCGAGCGTGACCCGTCCGCGCCGATGCTGCTGGCCAGGCTGTGGAAGCAGGCCGGGTTGCCCGATGGGGTGTTCCAGGTCCTGCACGGCGGCAAGGAAACCGTAGACGGCCTGCTGACCCACCCGGACGTGGACGGCATCTCCTTTGTGGGTTCCACCCCGATCGCCCAGTACGTCCATGAGACCGCCACCAAGCACGGCAAAAGGGTCCAGGCCCTGGGCGGTGCGAAGAACCACGCCATCGTGATGCCCGACGCCGATCTGGACAACGCCGCGGACCACCTCGCCGCTGCCGCGTTTGGTTCCGCGGGGGAGCGGTGCATGGCGATCTCGGTTGCCGTGGCTGTGGGGGACGCTGCGGAGTTGCTGGTGAAGAAGGTTCAGGAACGTGCCCTGGCGGTGAAGGTCGGCAACGGTACCGAACCCGGCGCGGAGATGGGCCCGGTCATCACCCCGGCCTCGAAGGAACGCATCGTCAGGATCGTCACCGAGGCCGAAACCGCCGGTGCGGCGATGGTGGTGGACGGCCGTGACCTGGTGGTCCCGGGCCACGAAGAAGGGTTCTGGGTCGGCCCCACCGTGATCGACCACGTCAAGACCGAAATGAGCGCCTACACCGAGGAAATCTTTGGACCCGTCCTGGTGGTGGTCCGCGTCGCCGACCTGGAGGAAGGCATCGCGCTGATCAACGCCAACCCGTACGGCAACGGCACCGCGATCTTCACCTCCTCCGGTGCGAACGCCCGCAAGTTCCAGCGCTCGGTCACGGTCGGGATGGTGGGCATCAACGTGCCCCTGCCCGTCCCGGTGGCCTACCACTCCTTCGGCGGCTGGAAGAACTCCCTCTTCGGCGACAAGCACATCTACGGCCCCGAAGGCGTCTCCTTCTACACCCGCGGCAAAGTCATCACCTCCCGCTGGCCCGAACCCACCCACGCCTCCGGCGCCTCCTACAACTTCCCCTCCAACTAACAGCCGCGTTCCGGGGGCCAACTGCCGAAAGAAGGATGACATGCCTACTACCGTGAAGGCCTATGTGGCCTCGTCTGCTGCCTCGGCACTCACTCCCGGCACGGTGCAGCGGCGCGATCCCGGCGATTTCGATGTGCTGATTTCCATCAAGTACACCGGAATCTGCCACTCCGACATCCACGCCGCGCGCGGAGACTGGGCCAGCAACTACCCCCTGGTGGTGGGCCACGAGATCGTCGGAGTGGTGGAAGCCGTCGGTCCAAAAGTCACCCGCCATGCCGTAGGGGACCGGGTGGGGGTGGGCTGTTTCGTTGATTCCTGCAGGGAATGCGTCAATTGCCGGGCAGGGGAGGAACAGTACTGCCTGCAAGGTGCAACGAGCACGTACAACTCTTTCGGCCGTGACGGGCAGCCCACCGCGGGCGGTTACAGCACAGGAATCGTCGTGGATGAGAACTACGTCCTCCGGATTCCCGATGGCCTGCCCCTCCAGGACGCGGCCCCGCTGTTGTGTGCGGGAATCACCATGTATGCGCCGCTGCGTAACTGGAAAGCCGGGCCAGGCAAGCGCGTGGCCATCATAGGCATGGGCGGTCTGGGCCATATGGGGGTGAAGATCGCCGCGGCCTTGGGAGCCGAAGTCACGGTACTCAGCCAATCGCTGAAGAAGCAGGAGGACGCCGTCAGGCTCGGCGCCACCAGCTACTACGCAACATCTGAACCCGCCACCTTCGAATACCTGAAGGGCCAGCTGGACCTGATCATCAACACCGTCTCCGCGGACATCGACGTGGATGCGTATCTGTCCTTGCTTGCCTTGGACGGCACCATGGTCCTCGTGGGGCTGCCCTCCAAACCGTTGAGCCAGCGCGCGTGGTCGCTGGTGGAATTCCGACGCAACCTCAGCGGCTCAAGAATGGGCGGAATCCGCCAAACACAGGAAATGCTGGACTTCTGCGCCGCCCACGGCCTCGGAGCAGACGTGGAAGTCATACACGCAAACCAGATCAACGAAGCATTCGAACGCGTACTCGCCAGCGATGTCCGCTACCGCTTCGTCATCGACGCCACAACGTTCTGAGGCACCCTGCTGAAGGGCAAATTATTACGGACGCCAAGAACGCCATTTCGCGGAAATAAAGAGGTAAGGCTAACCTAAATAGTCTTCAATTTCCTCTGTGCTTCCCCGGGCACACTTAACAGGCGGTTCCATTGCGCAAACTCAGCCGATTCGCAGCCCTAGGTCTTGTGGCCCTCCTTGCCCTAACGGGTTGTGGCCTGAGCGGGGCCCAGACGGGTACCGCCGGGAAGGTCGCGGATACCAATCAGCGCATTGTGGTGGACAACTTCCGTGCACCCGTTGCCAACTGGGCGCTGGAATCCGACTCCGCGTACATCCTGTCTCTGTCCGGGTGCCTGGAGACGCTGACCAAGTACGACTCCGCCGAGGGCAAGGTGGTTCCGTTCCTTGCAACCGAATGGAAGCAGGTCTCACCCCTTGAGTGGGACTTCACCCTTCGCCAGGGCGTTAAGTTCCAGGACGGAACCGACCTCACTGCCGAGTCGGTGGCTGCGGCCCTTAACGCCGTTCTCAAGGCCAAGGTCCCTGCCCGGGCATTCAACCCGGGCATTGTCAGCGGTGTCCAGGCCATGGATGCCAAAACAGTTCGTGTGACAGCTCCTGCGGAGAGCCCGCTGGTGCCGTACCGGCTTGCCAGCGTCAACACCGGCATCCTGTCGCCGGCTGCTTACCAGGGCGCCACCGTGGACCCCTTCGGTCACTGCACCGGGCCGTTCGTTCCCGTGTCCGAGAAGGCCAAGCAGTCCCTGACGCTGGACCGCAACAAGAACTACTGGGGCGGCGAGGTGCAACTCGCTGGAGCCGAAGTCCGCTTCATCACCAACGGCGCAACCCGGGCAGCCCAGGTCCAAACCGGTGAAGCTGACATCTCCCTTTCAATCCCTGCCTCGGGGCTCTCCACGCTTAAGAACGCGCCCGAGGTTTCTGTTCTCAAAGCCAACTCGCCCCGCACGGCGACGCTCTACATGAACAACGGACGTGCTCCCTTCAACAACGTCGACTTCCGCAAGGCACTGCGGTCTGCGCTGGATCTTGATGCCCTGGCGGCCAGCGTCTACGAGGGCGCAGCCCTCCCGGCAGCGGGACCATTCGCACCCTCCGAACCGTGGGCAACAGGCAAAGCAAGCGCGCCGAAGCAGAACATTGAGGAAGCAAAGAAGCTCCTCGCTGATGCTGGATACACCGCGGACAGGCCCTTGGAGATCATTGCCATCGTCGAACGGTCGGAATTCGCCGACGTCGCCACCGTGATTCAGGACAACCTGAAGAGCATTGGTGTCCCAGTCACTATCCAGGCCAAGGAATACGCCTCCGCTGAGCCTGATGTTCTGGCCGGCAACTATGACATGATCCTCAGCCAACGGAACAGGCTGATAGATATCGCAGATCCGATCGGCTTCCTCACCGCGGATTACACGTGCAAGGGCAGCTACAACCTCAGCCACTTCTGCAACGAGGAGTACGACTCCACCATTGCCGAAGCGGCCCGGACGTCCAACACCGAGGAACGCTACAAGCTGTATGCCAAGGCCGGCCAGATCCTGGATGACCAGGCCGTGAACCTCTGGCTGGTCAACGAACAAGCAACTGACGCCATCCGCAGCAACGTCCTCTCCTACGTTCAGGACCCGCTGTCCCGTTACGTCCTGACAGCCCAGACCGCAAAGTCCGGCTCCTAGCAGCGAGCCGGGCCCAACGAACCAAACCCCCGCATGATCATGTTCCTTGCGAAGCGGACGGCGACCCTCGTGGCCGCCGTCCTGCTGTCGTCTTTCGCTGTTTTCCTCATCCCCTATGTCACCCCGGGCGATCCTGTCCGCAAGATCATCCGCTCGCGGGTGGCCGGGGATGTTGTGGACGATTCCACCGTCCAGGCCCTCGGCCAAAGCCTTGGCCTCCATGATCCACTCCCTGTCCAGTACTTCCGCTGGCTCGGAGATTTCTTCAGCGGCGACATGGGGCTATCGCACATCAGCCGTACGCCCGTTGTTGACCAGGTAATGCCCGCTCTCGGCATCACCCTCAGCCTGGTGATCGTGGCGCTGGGCATAGCGGTCATGGTTTCGCTGCCGTTGGGGATCGTCGCAGGACTGAAGCAAGGTGGCAAGGCCGACAAACTGATCACCACCATTACCCAGTCCTTCATCGCCATGCCCGAATACTGGCTGGCACCGCTCCTGGTCCTGGTATTCGCCCTCAAACTGTCCTTGCTGCCGTCAGCCGGCTGGAACACCACATCATCCATAGTCCTGCCGGCGGTAACCCTCGCCCTGCGACCCATCAGCTTCTTCACCTCAGCGGTGCGCTCCGGCATGATCGATGCTTTGGAAGCAGAGCACATACAAGCCGCCAGGGCCCGCGGTCTCAGTCACGCCCAGACCGTCATGCGGCACGTCATTCCCAACGGGTTGGTCCCGTTGTCCACTCTTTTCGCCGTATGGTACGCCGGTCTCCTGGGAGGTTCGGTCATTGTGGAGGTCATTTTCGCGATTCCGGGCATGGGACGGCTCCTGTACGACGCCGTGGTGAACAGCGACATTCCCCTGGCGCAGGGCGGTGTTGTCGTGGTCGTTGCATTGGCCGTAGCAATCACCACCCTCGCCGACTTCCTCCATCGGATCCTCAGCCCTAAGGTGAGTGGCGCCCTTGCGTAACCTCTCAGCGGTAGACAAGGCCGCCGTCGTCGTTCTCGCCCTGGTGGTAGCCGCTGTAGCGGCCGCGCCATGGCTGACACCGTTCCCGCCGGACGACCAGGACCTTGCCGCGCGCCTTGCATCGCCGAGCGCCACTCATTGGCTGGGAACGGACCACCTTGGGCGGGACACCCTCAGCAGATTGCTCGACGGCGGCCGCTTCTCCTTGGTGGTGGCGGCACTGGCCACGGTGCTGACTGGACTCGTCGGCCTGGTGATCGGCGTGCTGAGTGCGCGCCGCAAAGGCTGGCTGGACGAGTTCTTCACGCGTACGAATGATGTCCTGCTCGCCTTGCCGGAGATGGTGGTGGCACTGTTTATCGTGGCTGCGATGGGTACCGGATTCTCATCGTTGCTCGTGGCGCTCACGGTCACGGGGTGGACGCCGTTCGCCCGGCTTGCGCGAACGCTTGCCTATGACGTCTCTGCACGCGGATTCGTTGAAGCGGCGCGCGTGGTGGGCTGTTCGCCGTCGTTCATTATTTTCCGCCACATCCTTCCGCACCTGGCAGCGCCGATGCTGGGACAGGCGACGCTGCGGTTCGGGCAGCTCCTGATCAGCGTCGGAGCGTTGTCCTACCTTGGGCTGGGCGTCCAACCGCCGCAATCCGACTGGGGCTCCATGGTGGCAGCGGCCCAACCGTACGCTGAACGGGCTCCGTGGGGGATCATCGCCCCCGGACTTGCCATCTTCCTGGTGGCTCTCTGCGTCACCCTGATTGGCCAACGGGCCTCCCGCCGGGCAGCGGATCCCGTGGATGTCCTTGTAGTGGAGGGCCAGCATGCCTGAGCTCATCATCGAGGATCTGACCGTCCGCAGCACGGCCGCACAGCCTCATGTCCTGCCAGAGCCACCAATCCTGTCCGGCGTCAGCCTGACGGTCCGGCCGGGCGAGTTTGTTGCCCTCGTGGGAGGCTCGGGCTCGGGAAAGACGATGACCGCCAAGTCCGTCCTGCAGTTGCTGCCGGAGCCGCTGCGGATTGAATCGGGCTCCATCCGGCTGGGCCCGCTGGATGTAACGCAGGCGCCGGAAACAGAGCTAAACCGCATCCGCGGGGGCCGGCTGGGCATGCTGTTCCAGCAACCCAAGAGGATGTTCAACCCGAACAAGACCATCCGCAAGCACCTCAAGGAACCCCTGAAGCTGCACGGTGGCCTGGGTGGCAAACCGGCGGACCGGAAAGTACTTGAGCTGCTCGCCGAAGTGGGCTTCGAAGATCCGGAATGGGGCGCACGGGCCTACCCGCACCAGCTTTCCGGTGGAATGGCACAACGGGCAATGACCGCGATGGCGTTGGCCGGCCAACCCGAAATCCTGCTGGCAGACGAGCCCACCTCCGCACTGGACAAGGTGCTGGAAAGCCAGATCCTGGAATTGCTGGACCGTGAGCGCAGGCAGCGTGGGCTCGGCATTCTCTACATCACGCACAACCTGGCTTCCGTGGCAGCCTTTGCGGACCGGGTCCTGGTGATGGACGCCGGGAAGATCGTGGAATCCGGCACCACGGAAGCAGTTCTAGGCAACCCCAAAACTGCCTACACACGGAAGCTCCTGGACGCATCAAACCTGTTGCCCACCAGCATCACGGACGTCACCCCGGAGGGCCGTAGCGTGCTGACCCTGACGAACGTCGTCAAACGCTTCGGGGCCCGGAAGCGCTTCGGCCGCGGCAACGTGGACCGCCCAGCTTTGAACTCCGTTTCGCTCGACCTCAAACGGGGCGAGATCCTTGGTGTGCTCGGCCAATCCGGGTCCGGGAAAAGCACCCTCGCAAGGGCAATCGTCGGGCTGGAAGGGATCAGCGGCGGCAGCATCGCCCGTACCCTGGCGGCAGGCGAGGCCAGTCCGCCAACCGCCGTGCAGCTGGTTTTCCAGGAACCCCACGATTCCTTCGACCCCCGAATGACGCTCCGCGCCAGCCTTGAGGCTCCCCTCCGCCGCAACATGGGGCTCTCGTCCGCCGAGCGGTCACAGCGCCTTCACGACGCCATGAAGGAAGTAGAACTGGAACCGTGCCTACTGGACAGGCGCCCTGGACAATGCTCCGGTGGGCAACTGCAGCGCGTCACGATTGCCCGGGCGCTCCTGTTGGAACCCAAGATTCTCATCTGCGACGAAGCCACCTCGGCGCTGGACGCACTAACCCAGCGAACCATTCTTGACCTGCTGCAACGCCTGCACAGGGACCGCGGATTGTCATTGATGATCATCACCCACGACATGGACGTCGTGCGGCACATGTGCCAACGCGTGGCCGTGCTCTTCCAGGGCCGCCTGGTGGAACTTACCGACACCCACAAATTCTTCGCCGAGCCCCAGCACGAGCACAGCCGGGATCTGGTGTCCGCAGCGATTCCCTGCCGGGGGCTCCACCTTAAGAAGATGCGCGCGGCGAGCTAGGAAAAGATGCGCGCGGCGAGCTGGCAGGTCCCTTGTTAGACCAACGCCGTGGCGTTGGCAGGTGATCCCGTTGCGCCGACGATATTGAGCGGTTTGATGCTCACCAACGCCTCCCACGACCCTGCTGTGCGCATGTGCCGGCAGAGTGGGCCCAGCTTCCACAATTCACCCAGGGGCATGCCGAGTTTTGCAAGCAGTTGCTGGTGCATCATGCCGTGATCGTTCGGTGCGGTGTGCTTGAAGGGACTGCCGGGGACGGCCGGCAGGCACTCGAACGCAAAGTTGTCAGCCGCCACAACCGCAAGCTGGTTGTCCCAGGCCCATGCCACAAACTGTTGGGACTGAGCCACGCCTGAGGCGCGGCGGCTTTCGCGCATCCGGTGCTTTTCTTCAACGTCCAAACCCAGGAACCATTCGCACCAGCCAGTGTGGAGCATCAGGATGTCGCCTCGTCGGAGGCTGACCTTCTGCGCGTCCAACGCTGATTCGATCAGTTCCAAGGGCAGGGGTTCCCCGTTCTCATGGTCTATCGGTGAGCCTTGGGTTCTTCGATGTCCGTCGAGGTCAATAAGGACACCTCGGCCAACGATCGGTTCTTCGGCCCATTCCTGTACTCCAAGGGTCGGGAAACCTGCCTTCACATGGTCATCCGGGGTGCCGTTGTAGAAGCCGACGTCGTCTGCCCTCCGGTGCCTCAGACCGTCGATCTGGGTGGAACCTTGAAGGTAGTAGCCATCCAAATAGTCGTCCCGGTGCGCCGGATGTGATGAGTAGATCGTATGGTGCGGCGCTTTGCGCTTGACGGACATCCCTGGGTCGAAAGCATCTGCGGGATAGTCCAGGCCGAAGGCAATTCCGGCCTGGATGCAGGCACGCGCTGCCAGGAGGCTTTGAGGAGTGATGAAGGACGGCGTACCGCGGGTTGCGTCGGGAAACAGTCCCCACGAGGTGCCCGCCAGTGTTCCCTCCCGCTGAAGCAGATCGGCGAATGTCGGGTAGGTTCCAGCTTTGGAGATGGTCACCGTGTTCGTGCCTCCTGCGGCTGGTCTTGCTTCTGATGGGGTTTGTAACTGAGGAGAAAGCCTGCGATCGCACAGACGGAAGCCGCGACGCACATCGGGTCCTTCAAGAAATCGTTGACTAACGCCAGCCATTCACCTTGCCCTGCAACAAGGGCAACGCCCTGGGCTGTCACGAACACGACTCCGCCCAGAAGCAGCGCTGCCAGTGAGAGGACAAAAATGGCCTGGATGACCTTCTTCATGGGTACGCCTCCTTAGATCGGCAGGATGCCGAGGATGATCAGGACGCCGATGCCTAACAACGGGAGTGCGTAGTGCGTGAGCAATCGGCCGAACGTCTTGATCGGATTGACGTCAGCGATGCCGCAGGCAACGTACAGCGGGGCACCTCCCGGCGGGACTGCAGCTTCACACGACGAGAACACAAGGACGGCAACAGCGGCAGTCGTGGCTGGAACGCCGGCGGCTACCAGCGTGGCAACACCCACAGTCCCGACGGCGGCCATAGTGGCCGTTGCTGACAGCGGCGCGGCAACCGCGATCACGATCAGGCCAATAAGAATCGCGAGCAGCCACACCGGCAGGTTCATCTGGTTCAGCAGGCTGGTCATCTGCTTGGGGAGGCCCGTTGCTGCGAGGGCATTGGCCCCGGCAAAGGCGAATACCACCGTGATTCCGACAACGCCGAACCTTGGTGCGGAGTTCTCCAGGAGCTGCCACCAGCCGCGGCCACCACGCGGTAGGCGCTTCCAGCCGAGGAGGGCTCCGGTGATGATGAGAACTACTGGAATCCAGACGATGACGCTGACCGATTTTGTGATGTCGTCACCACTCCATTGAGACAACGCGGTGGCGATGGCACCGGAGGTAATGATCAACGGTATGGCCACCACAACGAACAGCAGCAAGGTAGCCCATCCTTGGCCGAACGCGGTCCTGACCGTCAGCCTGTGTGCGGAGTCCAGCGGAGCCATCCCGCTCTTGCGGATTAGTAGCCATGTGACAATCAGCCGGTGCAGGAAGCACCATAGGCCTCCGAACAATAAGGGCAGCACAAGATCATTGATGTTCAACAGAGGTCCTACAGTTGCTGACCCCACCAGGACGAACATCGAGGCGCTGAACGGAAACGTGATGCCCATTCCTGCATTGCCAGCCACCAACGTTGCGGCGGAGGGCTTGTCCAGCTTTGACTTTTCCATCCAGGGGATGGTCACCGAACCAACGGTGGCCGCGATGGCTGCCTGATTGTGGACCACTCCTCCAAGGCCGGCGGAGGCCACCGTGGAGACCCATGCCGGGCCGCCTTTGACTCCGCCGATCAAGGAATTCAGAAGATCGATGAGCCGGTCCAGAACCCCGGTCTTGTCCAGCAGGTAGCCCATGAAAACGAAGGCCATGGTGGCATAGACGATCTCGTCGGTCGCAGCCGAGTAGAGTGACGCCCAGCCGATCTGCAAAGCGGCAGAACCCGTGAAGGGAAGCACCACCAGAAAGCCGATGATCATGGCTTCGCCGACGCTGCGCTTGATGAGGGTGGTCCAGAGCAGGATGACGGCCAGGTAGGCGCCGAGTGCCCAGATGCCGATCATTATCCTGCTCCTGTTGGAATTTCTGTTGGTGAGCGGTTCACCATAGTCCTGTCCTGATTCTTCCCGATGACTGCATCAGCGCAAGGCTGGTGCAGTTTCCACCGGCTCGGATGCCATTCGGCGGAGGGCTGCCGCCGACGCAGTGGTCATCTCTGCCGGAACGTGGAGGTCCGACGACAGGTAGTCTGCAGTGTCCTGCATTTCCTTGGAGCGCCGCTGTGCGTGCTTGGCCGTCCCGGTGAGGAACCGATCGATGACTGCCTGGCCATCCCCGGCCAGCTGCCGCGCGATCTGCCCGCGGATCCAGTCTTCAAGACCGGCAGCCTTTCCTGCAGTGACAGCCTCAACCACCACGGAAGCCAGCCCTTTCATCAAGACGCTGCGGAGCAGCTTGTGGGCCATGGCTGCCCCGGGCCCGCCGTCGGCAATTTCGACGTCGGCACCAAGTGGAGCGAGCAGCCCGGCCACCCCACTGGATCCAGGTCCGCTGACCATCAACGGCGTCTTTGCGCCTTGGGTGGGCACAGGGCCAAGGATGGCGACGTCTGCGAAAAGAGCCCCACCCGCCAGCTGTCCGAGCTCCCGCATGACATGTGGTGAGGAGGACGTGAAGTCTGCATAGCAACTTCCGGTCGGCAAGACGGGTAGGCACTCCTGGGCCACGGCCCGGGCCGCTGCGGCTCCGGTGAGGACAAGAACTATGTCCGCGTTCGCGCAGGCGGCTGCCGCCGTGGCGGCCCGGATGACACCGGAGGGGGTGCCAGGCGCGACGGGATCGAACCCGGTCACGGTGTGGCCGGCGGCGACGAGGGCGGCTGCGTATGTGGCCCCGGCCTCACCGAGGCCTATGACGGTGCATGCTGTCATGATCTTCTTGCTTCCCTACTTGGTCCGGTCCGCGATGATGGCGGCCCTACGGTTGGATTCGTCGGCGAACACTGCCTCGGCAGCCTCGGCGACGTTCATTGCCTGTTCCCGTGGGATGATCACCACGCCGTCTGAGTCGCCGATGATGATGTCTCCGGGCATGACGGGAACTCCGCCGAAGGAGATGGGCGTGCCCAATCGGGAAGGGCCGTTCTTGTAGGGACCTGCGGGGGTGGTTGCCCGGGCGAAGACCGGCATTCCAATCTCGCCGAGTGTTTCAGCATCCCGTGCGGCCCCGTCCAAGGCGAACCCGGCGATGCCGAGGTTGATCGCGCGTTCTCCGATGAGTTCACCCAACAGTGCGCGTGATTCGTCGCCACCGCCGGCGACAACGATGACGTCGCCCGGCCCGGGCAAGCTGCAAGGCGCGGTGTATCCCTTGGTTGTCTCCGGGGCGGGTCCAAACAGTGAATGCGGGCCCTGCGATGCGGGCACCTGGCCAAATGGCCTGAATGGCCGAGTCTGCGACCCCAAGGCGGTCCATTGCGTCACCTATGTTCGCGGCAGGCAGCTTGGCAAGGCGTTCGAGCACATCCCGCCCGGGGCGGGGAAAATCGGCGTCGATGTCTTCAAGGACAGGAGTTGTCATGATGGGTGTCTTCCGTGATGGTGTTGGCAGGAAATCAGTCAGTCTTCTGTACGAGGGGAAGGACTTTTTTGAAGTCCTCTTCCTGGCTTGCCCAGAAGTCCCCGTAGTCCTTGCCGGACAAGTAGCTGGTCTGCAGCCCGAGGTCCGCCATCTTCTTGACCACGGTGGGATCCTCGATGGCCTTTTGGATTGCAGCCTCGAGCTTGGTTGCTACGGCCTCAGGCAGTCCGGCCGGTGCGGAGTAGCCGCGGACGGTGCCGGCCGTCAGCTCGTAGCCGGATTCTTTGAAAGTTGGCACATCAGGAAGCGACGGCGCGCGCTCATCAGTCATGACACCCAGTACACGTGCCTTGCCTTGCTTCGAGAGGTCCGTTACGTCGCTAACGTTGGCGACCAGGATGTCTACATGCTTCCCGAGAAACGCTGTGGTGGCCTGTGAAGCGCCTTCGGAGAAGTGCACAGGAGCAAACTCGGCCCCCGTGGTTTCCTGCAATTGCGCCAAGGCGAAGTGCTCGCCGGTCTGAAGCCCGGTGGTGCTTGCCGTCATGGACTTCGGGTTGGCCTTGGCGGCGTCGAGAAGATCCTTCAGGGTCTTGAAGGGGCTGTCGGGCTGCACGGCGATGACGGTTGGGTCGATCACCTGGCGTCCGAGAGGTTGGAAGCTTGCTCGTGTGTACTTCGCGCCGCGGGCGGGGTCGAGGGGCGACACAACAACGGAGGGTGATCCGGTGGCGCCGATGGTGTAGCCGTCGGGCTTGGCGCTGGTCAGTTGTGTGTAGCCTATCTGTCCGCCTGCACCTGGCTTGTTGATGACTTCAACGTTGGTGCCGAGTTCCTTTTCAAGGATCGGTTGCACCAAACGCGCGGCGGTGTCTACTGCTCCACCAGAAGAGAAAGCGACTATGAGTTCGATGGACTTTCCCTTTTTGGGGAAATCAGCGGTGTTGTTAGCGGCTCCGGCGTTGGCGCCGCAGCCGGTAAGGCCAATGAGGGCTGCTGCAGCGAATGCTGCAACGATGTGGGTGCGTGGCATGGTTCTTCTCCTTTGAAGGGGCGGTTCAGGGGGCGGGTGATGAAGTGGTTTTACGTTTCAGGATCTTCGTTGAGCGCTTTGGGCTTACGGAGCTTAAGAAGGGGGCTTAGGACGATGAGGACACCGATGCCGATAAGGACCACGGAGATGGGGCGATTGATGAAGATGCCGAAGTCTCCTTGCGAGATTTCCAATGACTCGCGAAGTGACCGCTCCATCAGCGGACCCAGCACCAGGGTCAGGACCATGGGTGCCAGCGGGATATCCAGATGCCGCAGTGCCAGGCCCAGCAGGCCAAATCCGATCATGACGAACACATCAAAGACGTTGAAGTTGATGGTGTAGGCACCGATGACCATAAAGAGCAGGATCAAAGCCGTAAGGATGGGCGCGGGGACCCGGAGGATGGATGTCCACAGGCCAACAAGCGGAACGTTCAGAAGCAGAAGCAGCACGTTGCCGATGAAGAGGCTGGCGATGATCGCCCACGCAATTTCCGAGTGTTCCGTGAACAGGGTGGGCCCAGGGGTCAGGCCCTGCTGAAGGAAGGCGCCCATCAGCACAGCGATAGTGGGCGAGGCGGGAATGCCAAGGGTAAAGAGCGGGATCAGGGCAGCGTTGGCATGGGCGTTGTTGGCCGTTTCGGGGCCAGCGACGCCCTCGATGGCACCCTTCCCCAGCTGGTCGCGGTGCTTGGAGAATTTCTTCTCGGCGCCGTAGGCAAGTAGTGAGGACACCGAGCCCGTCATGCCGGGGATCAGGCCGAGCCCGAATCCAATACCGGTTCCACGGGCCATGGACGGGGCGCTCCTGCGCCATTCGGTCCGTGTGGGGAGCAAGGACCGCATACCCGGTGCATGAACGGCGGCGGCTTTGGAATCTTTACGGTAGGACAGAATTTCGGAGAGTCCGAACACGCCAACGATCACCGCAACGAAGCTCACACCGTCCAGCAGGTTGTCCGAGCCGAAGGTGAAGCGGGGTGCGCCCGCCACAGGGTCGATGCCCACCATGGAGATCAGCAGGCCCAAGGCTCCGGAGATAAGGGCCTTCACCATGGACTTGCCGGCCAAAGCGACCAATAGCGAGATGCCGACTACCATCAAGGCGAAGAACTCCGGCGGACCAACCAGCAGGCCAAGTTCGCCCAGGGGTTTTGCTGCTGCCACCAGGCCCAGTGTTGCGATGGTTCCGCCCACAAATGACCCGACGGCTGCGATGGTGAGCGCGGCTCCTGCCTTGCCGATCTTTGTCATGGCGTAGCCGTCGATAGTGGTGATCGCTGAGGCCGCCTCACCTGGTGTGTTCAGCAGAACACTGGTGATGGTTCCGCCGTAGGCCGTGCCGTAGAAGATGGCACACAGCATGATGATTGCGCCGGTGGCATCGAGGTTCATGGTGAGCGGGATGAGCAAGGCGACACCGGCTACGGGGCCGATGCCGGGCAGGACGCCGATGATGGTGCCGAGAAGGCAGCCAAGGAAGGCGAAGATCAAGTTCTGCCAGGTCAATGCAGAAGCGAAACCGTTGGCGAGTTCGTTGAGGGTATCCACGGGTCAGAGTCCGATCGAGTTCAGGACGGAAATTCCGGCGGTGGGCAGGGCCACGTTGAGCCCGTAGTTGAAGGCATAGAACGCGCCGAAGCTGCCAGCCGCTGAGATGATCAGCGCGGACACCCACCCGCGGCCGCCGCGAATTTTTAGGTGGTACATGAGGAAAATAAACATGCTCAGCTGGAAGCCGATCAGGTCCATCACCGCCGCGAGAACCGCCAGGCTGATGACGACTGCCAGAACCAGGCCGCGATCCACTCCTGACGCGGTTTCGCTTGGCTCGCGCAGTTCTTGAACGAGCCAGAGTGCGGACATTGCAACCAGCAGACCGCCCATGGCGAACGGGAACATCCCGGGGCCGGGCCCCAGCGAAGTCCAGAGACCGAGGCCGATGGAGCTAACCAGGACGAAGACGCCAACCACCACGAAAGCGCCGATACCAGCCAAGACGGTGGGTGAAACGCGGGTTCGCTGGGGTTTGGCAATAACTGACTCCGTTGTCATGGATTCCTTCTTACGTTGCGTGTTACTTCATTTCATAGAATGAAAGAATATTGCGTCTGAAGAAATAGTGACAGGAGCCACATGTGATGTCAAGCGCAAGAAACTTACATAGAATGAAACAATGACCGTGAGCTCAACCCACTCAGCCAGTCCTGTGGAGGACGGACCCAAGGCCGCGAACATGCGTTCGCTTTCAAGGGCCCTGGAGGTGTTTGCCGAGCTGCAGCGTGCCGAGCGGCCACAGCGATTGAGTGACCTCGCAAGGACGTGCGGCATGAGCCTGCCCACGACGCTGAGGATCCTTCGCGTTCTCCAGGACTTCGGCATGGTCAGCCAGACGGACAAGACCTACCGCGTCGGGCCCGCAGTTCTCCCGGCAGCACGGAGTTTCCTTGAGAATGATCCGTTGGTAGTGGCGGCGCGGCCGATACTTCAGCAAGTCGCCACACAGACGGCTCGCACTGCGTCCCTCTACACACGCCTGGGCTTTGAGCGCATTCTAGTGGCCAGGGTGGATGGTGACTCGCCGCTCCGGTACGACCTCCCCCTGGGTAAGCGGCTTCCCTTGACGGTGGGTGCCGCCGGTAAGATCCTTCTGGCTTCCGCTTCCCCGGAGGAACTGGAGCAAGTCGCGCTGGCGGCCTCGACATCCGGGCATGAGCCCCGTGGGTTCACGGCCGACGAATTGCGGTCCCGGCTCCCCGCGGTTGGCGAGGACTTCGCCTATTCGGCTGACGAGCGTGCCACGGGCGTGTTGTCCGTTGCGGTTGCAGTTCCGAACAGGACCGGCCGCCCCAGTGAATGCATTGCCCTGACCAGCCCGGTGGAATCGGCGAGCGAATCAGACCTGAAGGCCAGTGTTCCGGAACTTCGGCGCGCGGCAGGGCGCCTTTCGGAGCTCCTGATGGGCTCCGTGTACTAGCTCAAGGTTTCGCCACGACTGCTAACACTCATCACGCATACAGCCCCGTCAACAGTTCCACAATCCGTTCGCGCTCCTGAGGTGGATCCTTGGCGGACCACGCGAGGTACACGGGCACGGACGCAACGTCACGGACCGGACGATAGATGATGCCCCGACGTCGATACTGGTGGGCCGTGGACTCGGCAGTCATCCCGCGAGCCGCCCCGCTGCCAATCGTCGTCAGCCAATCGTCCACATCATTAATGGGCACGATGTCCGGCTGCCCCTCCTTCGGCCATAGCTCAAGCGTGGTGCTTCCGGTCCGCAAGTCCATGGCCACGGGTCGCTGGGCTACCTGCGCCAGGGTCACAGAACGCCGTGAGGCCAGCGGATCGTCCGAGGACATGGCACAGTACCGCTTCTCCTCACCAATCCGGACATGTTCGACGCCGGCCGCATCCGGAAGGCGTCGAAGGATAGCGAAGTCGGTGGTTCCATCTGCCAGGCCGCCGGTAGGGGAATTGGAGTGCAGGAGCTGCAACTCCACACCAGGTATTACCACCGCCCATCGGCGCTGGAACTCCATGGTGTGCGCGCCTAAAGCGGACCACGCATAGCCGATCCGGACCTTTCCAGTACCGGACCTGGCCTCCCTTTCGAGGTCGCCCAGAAGTGAGAGGATCCGCCGCGCCTTGGCCACGACGCGCTCGCCGGAGGGGGTCAGGCCGACGCTGCGGGTGGTCCGTTCCAGCAGCCGTACCCCGAGAACTTGTTCGAGCCCGGAGATGTTGCGTGAAACGGCAGCTTGGGACATTCCCAGTTCAATAGCTGCGTCTGTGAATGTACCCTCCTCGACTACTGCCAGAAGGCAGCGCAATTGCCTCACCTCGACGTCCATACCGCCCATCCTATTCATGCGCCCACCGCATAAATAGCATCGTTCATGCATTTAGCGGATACGTTGCCCGAGCGCAGAATTTCACCATGATCGATACGAGGGCAATTGGAGTAAAGCCGTCCCGGAAGGCCGGGGGTGCGGCGACGCTACTGGCCAGCGCACTTTCCAACCAACTTGGCGCCGCAACGGCATCATTCGCCTTTCCGGTCATGGGACCTGTAGGTGTGGTGGCGGTGCGCCAGCTCGTGGCGGCTGCAGTTCTCTTGCCTATCGTCAGGCCGCGGTTGAGGGAATTGCGCTGGCGGCAATGGTGGCCCGTCCTTCTGCTCGCAGTCTCGTTCGGCACCATGAATCTCGGCCTGTATGCGTCCATCCAACGGATCGGGCTTGGACTTGCCGTCACCCTTGAGTTCCTTGGGCCCCTGGCTGTGGCCTTGATCAGCTCGCGACGAAAAAGCGGTGCGGTCTGCGCTGTGGTCGCTGCATTCGGTATCCTGGCCATCACCCGGCCCGAGGCATCCATGGACGTCGTAGGGATCGGCTTGGGGCTCATCGCCGCTTGCAGCTGGGCCGCCTACATCCTCCTGAACCGGACTGTCGGCCAAAGAGTGCAGGGCATCCAGGGCACAGCAGCCGCAACAGGAGTGTCGGCGACTCTGTTCCTGCCTGTCGCCGTCGTGGTTTTCATCAGTCAACCACTGGACGGCCTGGCCGTTCTCTGCGCCGTGGCGGCCGGAATCTTCGCATCCGTGCTGCCTTACGTGGCTGATCTGATCGCGCTTAGGCGGGTCCCCGCGAACATGTTCGGCGTGCTCATGAGCATCAACCCTGTGTTTGCCGCGGTCATTGGCGCCGTGATCCTGCACCAGGACCTGGCCGCGGGGCAGTGGGTGGGAATCGGGCTGATCGTCGCCGCCAATGCCGGGGTGCTGCTGCTGCGGGAGCAGGACCCAACTGAGTCGCATTAGAGCGCGTTTAGAGCCGTCTAAACGCGCTCAGCTGCGACTCAGTTGGGAGAGAACGCCGCGCGGAAGGCTGCCAACGCTGCGTCGCCCGCCTGGATGCCCTGGCCGCCGATTGCATTGGCCTCCATGCCAATCACACCCGTGTACCCGGCGTCGCGGAGTGCTTTGGCGATGGACGGGTAGTTGATCTCGCCGGTCCCTGGTTCGAAACGGCCCGGCACGTCGGCAACCTGGATCTCACCCGTAAAGGGCTGGGCTGAGCGCACCAGCTCAATAAGGTTCCCTTCACCGATCTGTGCGTGGTAAAGGTCCAGCATCATCTTCACGTTGGGATGGTTGACGGCCTTGACCAAGGCGTGTGTGTCCTTGGCGCGTGCCAAGGGAATGCCGGGGTGGTCCAGGATGGTATTCAGGTTTTCCAGGGCAAACACGATGCCGTGCTTTTGGCCCAGTCCAGCCAGCTGTTCCAAGGTTCGCAGGCCGGTCAGCCACATCTCACCGGTAGACCGCTGGAGCGGGCGGACAGCCCGTCCGCCTTCACCGAGTTCGCCAGGGTGAACCACCATGCGTTCGACGCCCAGCTCCAGTGCCGTGGGGATCAGCTTCTCTGCGGAGGCCAGGACTTCATGCGCGGTGGCAGGATCAATGACGCTGCCGCCGAAGTAGCCGCTCATGGAGGAGAACGTGGCGCCGGTTGCGGCGAGGGTCCGGATGTCCCGGCCGCGGGTGTCCCAAAGCTCCACCTCGAAACCTTGATCATGAATGCGGCGTACCCGATCGATTAATGGCAGCTCGCCGTAGACCATCTCGGCGCAGACCGCCAGGCGGAAGCTCATGCTCCGTGCCCTACGGCCTGAAGCTGTACTGCCGCCTGAAGCTGTGCTGTTGGATGCGTTTCGGCTGGACGAAGGTCGGCAATCGAGGAAACATCAACGGGAAGCCCCGTCCGGGCTGACGTGAAAGCGGCCAGGGCAACCGCCAAGGCGTTGCGCGCATCCACGCCACCGGGGGCAGCTACAGCGGCGGGCGGGTTTGCCGGCGTCGTGCGTTCACTTGCTCGCCCGCGGCGTGCGGCGACGTCGTCCGCGAAGTGGGCCAGCTCTGCCGTATAGGCATCGTGGAAGAGATCGATGTTCAGGCGGGTGGTGTCCGAGCCAATGCCGGCGGCTGTGTGGCTGGTGGCGTTGGTGGCCTGTGGGCTGCCTGCGGTGACCATGCCGGCAGAGCCAAACACTTCGCCGCGGACGTCGTAACCGTACAGGGCGTTGAAGTTGGCTTCGGCTACAGCGATGGCGCCGTTGCTGTACGTGACAGTGACGACCGCAGTGTCCAGGAGGCCGCCGGCCTTGGCCTCGGGAGCAATCAAAGCATCTGCGACTGCATGGACTTTCACGGGGACGGCGCCCGGATTCAGCCAGTTCAGGGTGTCGAAATCGTGGATCAGGGTTTCCAGGAAGATGGTGCCGGGGGCGATCCTCTCCGGGTTGCTGATGCCGGCTTCGGTGCCGGGATCGCGGGTGAGGGAGCGGAGCAGCTGCGGGACTCCGACGGCACCGTCGTCGATCAGCTTCCGGGCGGCGGCGAAATCCGTGGAGTAGCGGCGGTTGAAACCGAAACGGAGCACGACGCCGGCACTTGCCGCCGCTTCAATGGCGGAGTCGAGTTCGGCGATGGTCCGTCCGCCAGGCTTCTCGCAGAACACGTCCTTACCGGCTTTGGCGGCAGCGGTTATCAGTTCGGAATGGAACCGCAGGGGAGTGGCGATAAGTACGGCGTCCACATCGGGATCGGCGAGGACGTCGGCAACATCGGTGCTGATTTTGGTGACGCCGAGGCGGCTTGCCAACGTTTCCAGGGCTGGCAGGACCGGATCAGCAATGGCTTCCAACCGGGTGTTGGGAATCCTCCGGGCGATGGATTCGGCATGGAATTTGCCGATCCAGCCGGCGCCGATTACAGCGATGCGGACAGGCCGGTCCTCGATGACCGGGTGCTGAAGATACGTCATTGTTGTTCCTCGATTCACGCGTCTAGATCGTTCTAGTGAACCAATGGTTGCATGTTCGGGGCGCTGCCGTCTAGATCGTTCTAGATGCCTCTTGTGCCTGGTTAGATGGCATCGTTCCGCCGGGCACGTGCATGGGGAAGATGACGCCCGAAGGCCAGCCTGATGAGCGGGGTCAGCAAAAGGAGCAGCAGGACGCTGCCAACGCCAACAATGCCAGTGAGGAAAACCAGGCCGGCCATGAACAGGAGGTGGATGTCGGTGCTATCGGCAAGCGGTAGGACGGCCGATATTGCCGATACCTGGTTGAGGGTGTTCATGTGTGGCTCCTGACGCGCATCGGTTGCTCGTTCGAACACCCTTTAAGTGCGGTGAGGAGAAGAAAAATGTCGCCGTTGCGGCAACACGTTCAGGGCTGCAGGATCACGAAGCCCGCAGGGGCATGTCCTGGGCCAGTTTCACCACAATCTTCTTGTCATTGCCGGGGTCCGAGGGGTCGTACCAGAGCATGGTCTCCTGACCATCAATCACGGGATCAGCGGCATTGATCAAGAGGGGACGCTGCACCCATCGTTGGACGCCACTTGAGTCGTGAAAGGTAAATGTCACCGTGGTGAGGATCCGGGCGCTGTCGCGGAACGCCACATAGCCTTTGTCGCTGACTCTCGCGGACGTCATGATGCCTGTGCTCATGACACCGGCCTCACGTTCGGAAACAAGCCGCCTTTTCTGCGCTGCCATCACCCCAAGGAGCACAAGAAACAGGGACACGACGAGGCAGCCCACGCCTATCCACGTCAGGATGGCAGGGTATTCGAGACCGACCGCGGCCACCGCCACACCGGTTGCCGCACCAAGCCACATCAGCGCTCCGCCCAAAGTGAGCCCAAGTTTGCGGTGCTTCATCACGATGGCTGTCCAGGCGATGGAGCTCAGGACAATCAGGGGGATGCTGGAGATGATGGCGGCCAGTGCCGGGCCGGGAGGCTCCTCCGACTCGAAGGCTGCGATGTGGGGCCAGCCAAAGCCGGCCGCCAATCCAGCGACGAACTGGAAGGCAAGCGTCAGCACCACGGCAAGCGGGGCCGGGGCGCTTGTTGGCGCGCAGTTTCCGGAGGGCGACGGGATCCACTGTGCTCATGGGGTCATTAAACAGGTCTTGTGGAAAACAGCCAGAGCGCTCGCCGGAATACGGCGGGCGAATGTTGCCCGGAGGACGCCGATCGGGGAACGCTGAAGATTATTGCAAAACCTCGCGTCACGTTTCCGCAGGCCAAAGCACATATCCAGTGCCCAAGTCGTTGTACCGCGTAATGTGCCGTTGCCCTTTTCGGCGCATGTCCGCGGACAACGCTGAGTTGGCAGTGATGGATGTGGTGGGTTCTGGGGCCCACCCGGGGCGCCGTCACTGCGATACCGGGCTAGTGCGGTCGGTCGTCTGAGTCGCGACCGGCCGCATGTCCGGGGGAGGATTCCTTTGCGCCGTTTGTGTCTTAGATCGTTCTATAGACTGGCTGCGGGCGAAGGAGGGCCACGATGGGAAAGCGTCCCACACTGATGGACGTCGCTGAAGCGGCAGGGGTTTCCCGTGCGCTCGTTTCCATCGTGATGCGGGACGCTCCTGGAGCCTCTGAAGCCACGCGGCTTAAAGTCCAGCAAGCGGCCAAGGAACTCGGCTACCGTCCCGATAGCCGTGCGCGTCTTCTCCGCAGCAGCAGGACGAGGCTGCTCGGTGTCAGCTTTTCCACGTCGCACCCGTTCCACGCCGAAATCGTCGATGCCGCTTACGCCGGAGCAACTGAGCGCGGCTACGATATCGCGCTAAGCGCAGTGGCCAACGGCCGGCCGGAATCGCGTGCCGTCGAGTCTCTCCTGGACCTGGGTTGTGAAGCCCTGATCATGATTTCTCCAGCGCTGGGGGAGGACGAGCTGGCCGGTTATGCCGCAAGGCTCCCTGTGGTCAGCCTGCTCCGCGACGACGTCGGCGAATCCCTGGACTCGGTCAGCAGCGATGACGACGCCGGTATCCGCATCGCAGTGGAATATCTCACCTCGCTGGGGCATCAGAGAATTGCCCACGTAGACGGTGGGGACGCTGTTTCGAGTCCGCAACGCCGCGACGCATTCCGGGCAGAGATGGCTGGCCGGGGGCTGGAATCCCGGGTGATTCCCGGTGGCGCCACCGAAGAAGACGGCCTCCGGGCTGGTCGGGAGCTTCTGGAGGACCTGCCCACCGCCGTCCTTGCCTTCAACGATCGCTGCGCTCTGGGCATCTGGGAAAGCTTCCGGGCAGCTGGCCTCAGGGTTCCTGAGGATGTGTCCGTCCTCGGTTACGACGACAGCCAGTTCGCCCGCCTTAGCTACGTCCAGTTGTCCTCCGTGAGCCAGGACGCCCCGCTCCTTGCGCGGGCCGCCGTCGACCGTGCCATCGATCGGCTGGAAGGCTCGACGCCGCCTGCCCACCTTGTGCGGACACCGCACCTCGTTATCCGCAACACCACCGGGCCCGCCCCAAAATAGCCCGCGGCCGGCTCGGTGGGTTCATGACTAGCGCACGCCAAGGGCTGGCCGCCCCTGAAGGCGACCAGCGGTAAGTGCGGGAGGAGCCGGAGTTATGAAGCGCCCGCCGGCGGGGCGTCGTCGTCGAAATCGGGCCCCTCGGCAGCATCCTGGCTGTGGATGCCGGTATCGTGCGAAACCCAGCCTTCCGTCTCTCCCTCTGCAGGAGCATCGGTGTGGTGCCGGATGATGTGCTGTGTCTTGTCGTTTGCGTTCATTACGGATACTCCCTGTCCGTGCTTGGACTGCTTCCGTGAGTGCACTCAAGTCTACGCCGGCCCGGCTCTCTTGAGAGGTCCGCTCTGCGCTGAATCCTCGCCCGGAAACGCGCAGAACAGGCCTCTCAACGGGCCATACGAAGCTACGGGTGGCATAGGCTGAACGCAGTAGTTCTCCGCGAAACGACTAACTGCCATGCAGAGGTGAAGATGCCCAAGCGCCCCAACCCGGCGGTGAAAATCGCCCAAGAGACAGCCCATAACGCAGTATTCGACGCCCAAGGCAACACCAAGCCGGGTGTGCACAATGTCTTGCTGCGCGCCGTCGAAATCCAGCGGCCACTAGTCCTGGCTAACCTGCGCAGGATGCAGCGCAGGCATCCAAAGGCGTCGCCCGCGCAGCTTGCCGCGAAACTGGAGCGCGACTACTTGGCCGCGATCACCGGCGGGGGAGCTGCCGTGGGGGCCACCGCCGTCGTTCCCGGTATCGGAACCGCAGCTTCGCTGGGACTCTCTGCCCTTGCCACCGTCGGGTTTCTGGAGACGACGGCGCTCTATGCATCAACACTGGCGGAGCTCCACGGCATCCGGCTGACGGACCCCGAACGGGCAAGAACGATGGTCATGGCCATCATGCTCGGCGAGGAAGGCACGTCTCTGCTGGGTGCCCTCAGCGGCCAGTCCCTTGGACGAGGCAAGGGCGTGACCAATGCCTGGGGCACGACACTCACCAAGAAGATTCCCGGCAGTGGCTTCGGCGTCATTCGCGATGCCATCCAGCGCGCGTTCCTGAAGAACCTCCTGAAGCGGCAAGGCTCCGCGTTCCTGGGACGAGCCCTGCCGTTTGGCGTTGGTGCCGTGGTGGGTGGTGCCGGAAACCTGATGATGGGCCGGGCCGTCGTCGCAACTGCCAAGGAAGCCTTTGGTCCGCTGCCCGATACGATCCCCGGCGAACTGCTGGCAGGCGCACCCACCAACGAGACCAACAACAATCTGACGCTGGAAGGCGGTAACAGTGGACCTCAACGCTGATCTGGGGGAGTCGTTCGGCTCCTGGACCATGGGCGACGACGCCTCGATGTTCCGCATCGTGAGCAGCGCCAACGTGGCCTGCGGCTTCCACGCAGGGGACCCCCTGACCATGCTGGATAGCTGCCGTGCTGCCTTCGAACTGGACGTTCGCGTTGGAGCCCACGTCGGCTACCGTGACCTGGCCGGCTTCGGCCGGCGCTCATTGGACATGACGTTCGACGAACTGTTCGGCGATGTCCTGTACCAACTCGGCGCCCTCGACGGCATGGCCCACGCGGTGGGGGCTTCCGTGGATTACGTCAAACCGCACGGCGCGCTGTACAACAGGATCGTCCACGATCCCGACCAAGCTGAGGCCGTGGTGGCCGCAGTCCACGCCTACGATCCCGGGCTGCCGGTGCTGGGATTGCCCGGCTCGGCCTGGCTGAAGCTGGCCGAGGAATCCGGACACCCGGTCTTCCGGGAAGCATTCGTGGACAGGGCGTACCTTCCTGACGGCACACTGGTCCCGCGATCCGAGGAAGGCGCAGTGCTGCACGACCCCGCCGCGGTGGTCGCCCAGGCCGTTCGGCTGGCAACGCGTAAAGAAGTGGTGGCCGTGGACGGAACCATTGTCCCGGTCAGCGCCGATTCCCTCTGCATCCATGGCGATACTCCTGGAGCTGTGAACATGGCCGCGGCAGTTCGGGCAGGCTTGGAGGAAGCCGGCGTGGAAATTGATGCGTTCGCCTAGTTTGTCCTGGAACTCACCTTGAAGACGAGGTACTTGAGGAGGTTTTGATGGGTGCCGTTGCTGTTGATCCGGGCCCCTTGACCTTGGCACTTGCACCTGACCAGGCCCTGGACCGCGCCTCCCTGCACCTTGCCAACGCAATGCTGGGCAACCCTGACTCTGCGGGCGGGCTGGAGATACTTTTGGGTGGTCTCCGGCTCCGGTTCGTCACGGCCTCGGCCTTGGCCATCACGGGCGCGGAAGGCGTGGTCAAGCTCAACGGCTCCGAGCTGCCGTTCAACAAGGCTGTCCGCGTCAGCCCGGGGGCGGTATTGGAGTTTGGGCCGGCGCTGTTCGGGATCCGGTACTACCTGGCCGTTCAGGGTGGCATCGAACCCCAGGCGGAACCCCTTCGCGCCGGCGGCACGCTGACTTTCGGACGCGCCCACGGCCACAATATTTCGACGGAACACCACGCCCCGCGTCGGGCCCTGGATCCCGAACGTCCGGTGGTGGCCCGAGTGGAGCGGGGTCCACAAGCCGAAAATTACGACGCCGGTACCTGGCTTCGGTTGACCAGCGAACCATGGATCCTCTCGCCGGAATCGGACCGGGTAGGTGCCCGGTTGGTGGGGCGCCCACTCGAGCCCGCCGGTGCGACGGCGGTGGCGGGCGCCACTGGGCCGGCCACGACTCCAGTACCCCAGTCACAACCGTTGCTTTCAGGCTCGGTCCTGTTGCCGCCGTCGGGCTTTCCCGTCATTGCGCTTGCCGGCCACCCGCCGACGAGCAAGTCCCCCGTGATCGCAGTTGTTCGCGACGAAGACCTGGATCTGCTGGGCCAAGCACGGCCGGGACAGATGGTTCATTTGCTGGGGTGACGTGAGAAGGTCGCCGATCGTTTTTCTCAGTGGCGTTCGATTGTGAGAATCAGATGGCTCGATTTTCTCATAAACAGCGAATCGTGAGAAAATGGGCTGGTCGATCTTCTCAAGGAGAGCCATGCGCAGTGAACGCGACGAAGAGTTTGGCGGCCTTGCTTGGCCGTCAATCAGCCACGAAGAGCATCCCTGGGCAGCGGACGCTGAGCCGGGAACGTCCAGGCGTCAACGGCTCTTGGCACGCGGCCCCTACGAAGCTGCCATCCCGGCAGAAATTGCCAGCCTCGACCCTCAGGTTGATTCCCGCACCCAGTCGCTTGTTGAGGCAGCCACTGTGGAAATGGTCCGGTTCGACGCCGAGCTGGGACAGGAATCTGCGCCGTTCGCAGCGTTGCTGCTCCGAAGTGAGTCCGCATCGAGTTCCCAGATCGAGAACCTTACGGCTGGTGCGCGGAAGATCCTGCTGGCGCAATTAGGCGACCGCTCGAGTCCTAACGCTGCACTGATTGCGTCCAATGTGGATGCCATGGAGGCTGCAATTGCCTTGTCTGAAGACCTCAGCGTCCAGAATATCGGAGCCATGCATCACACCCTGCTGGCTTCATCCGACCAAGTCATAGCTGGGGAATACCGGGCCAGCCAAGTCTGGATCCGGGGCAACTCACCCCACTCAGCGGAGTTCGTGCCGCCCCATCACGGTCGTGTTATGGCAGCCATGGAGGACCTGGTCGAGTTCATGCGCCGAGACGACATCCCCGCTCTGACTCAAGCTGCCTTGGCACACGCACAGTTCGAAACCATCCACCCTTTTGCGGACGGCAACGGCCGCACGGGCAGAGCGATCGTCAGCGCCTTGCTCCGCGCCAAAGGGGTAACGGAAAAGGTAACCATCCCCGTTTCTTCAGGGCTGCTGACCAATACCCGGCTCTACTTCGACTCCTTGGGTGACTACCGTCAGGGAAACATCCTGCCCATCATTGTGCGTTTTGCCGAGTCTTCCATGCTCGCCGTGGAAAATGGCCGGTTGCTGGCGGAGGACATCCGGACTGCACAGAAGGAGTTCGTCGCAAAGATCGGATCTGCTCAGAAATCCGTGCTTAAAGTCCTTGAGCTGTTGCCTCGCGAGCCCGCAATCACCGCTGAGATGGCAGCCGATTACGCCAAGGTCTCGCAGGCAACGGCGTACAGGGCAGTGCAACGGCTGGAAGCGGCTGGGGTGCTGACTCCCGCCGGGAAAGTGCGTGGGGTCAGCGTATGGCTGGCACGTGACATCATCGCAGCGCTGGACGACTTCGCTGCACGGTCCGGCCGCCGCATCCGCCACTGACGGCCTTAGCCGAACAGCAGGTGCGCCACCGTGAAGATCGCGAGGCCGGCCAAGGCACCCACAACGGTTCCGTTGATCCGGATGTACTGGAGGTCCTTGCCAACTTGCAGCTCAATCTTCTGGGACGTTTCCTCGGCATCCCATCGGGCAACGGTGTCCGAGATGACGCCTGCGATGTCCGATCGGTAGGTGTTCACGAGGTAGCCCGCAGCGTCGCCAATCCAGGCGTTGATCTTGCCGGCGAGCTCGGCGTCGTTGACCAGCCGCGAACCGAAGTCCCGGACGGCGCTCTTGAACCGCTGGCTGAGTTCGCTGTCGGGATCGTCGACGGCGGTGAGCAGCGCATTCTTGACTGTTCCCCAGGTGCGCGAGGCCAATTCCCGGACTTCAGGATCGCCAAGGATCTGGGCCTTGATGGTCTCGGCGCGCTCGATCATGGCAGGATCATGCTGCAGGTCCTGCGCCAGGTCCGTCAGGTATGCGTCGATCGATTTGCGCACTTGATGGTTCTGGTCATTTTGCACCGCGCGTACGAACTTCAGGAGTTCGACGTATACCTTGTCGCTCACCAGCCCATCCACGAACGTCGGCACCCACACCGGCGAGCGGTCCGAAACCAGCCTGTTGACCGTTGCATGGTTGGCATCCATCCAATCGGCGGCACGATCAACCAGCAGGTCCACCAGCTTGTGGTGATGCCCGTCAGCGAAGATCCGTTCCGCCATCCGGCCCACGGGCGGTCCCCACGGCGGGGTGAGCAGGTGCTTGCGGACCATGCCCTCAATAACTGCTTGCACGTCGTCGTCGTTCAGCACGGTGAACGCGCCGCGGATCATCGCGCCGCCTTCCTTGGCCACACGTTCGGCGCCTCCCGGTCCGGATAGCCAACGGCCCGCCTTGCGGGCAATGTCAATGCTCGCCAACTTGTCCTGCACAACTTCCTGTGACAGGAAGTTGCTCTCCACGAACTCACTCAGCGATTCGCCGATCTGGTCTTTTCGGCGGGGAATGATGGCTGTATGCGGGATCTTCAAGCCCATGGGGTACTTGAACAGCGCCGTGACCGCGAACCAGTCAGCCAAAGCACCGACCATGCCCCCCTCGGCCGCAGCCCTGACATACTCGAGCCACAGGTACTGCTTCTGGAAAGCGAACGCCAGCATGAACACAATGGCCATGCCTATCAACAGCGCCAGGGCCAGCCGTTTCATGCGGCGCAGAGCCGCTGCCTTTTCCTCGTCTCCCGCGGAGCGGCCGACGACGGCGGACCCCCGTTGAGTGGCTCCGGAAGCTGTCGCTTGGGCTGGCTGGGCTTGGTTGGTGAGGTCTTCGGCCGGGATTTGTTCAGAGTTCACCTGCATTAGCCCAGCGTAGCCCCGTGCGTGCAGCCGCGTGGGCTACCGTGGCTGCATGACTAGCGACGATTTGGCCCCTCGCCGGCCCAAGGTCTACGCACACCGCGGCGCCAGTGCTGCGTTCGCGGAACACACCCGTGCGGCCTACCTCAAGGCGATTGCTGACGGAGCTGATGGCGTTGAGTGCGATGTCCACTTGACCCGGGACCAGCACGTCGTCCTTCTGCATGATGCCAACCTGGACCGTACTTCCACCGGCACCGGCCCGGTCTCGGAGAAGACCCTTGAGGAACTCCGGGCCTTGGACTTCTCCTCCTGGAAGGGCGCCCGGATACCGGATGCCTACGGCGGGATCGCTGATCAATTCCTTACCTTGCCGGAACTGCTGGACATTCTGCGTGGCGCGGGGCGCGAGATCGGTTTGGCGATCGAGCTCAAGCACCCCAGCCCCTACCAGCTCAACCTTGAGGACAGGGTTCTGGACGTGCTGCTCAGTGAGGGATGGATACCCGGGGAGTCGCGGCTTGAGAACATCCAGGTCTCTTTCATGAGCTTCGATTCCGATTCGATCCAACACCTGCTGAAGAAGGTTCCAGCCCAGTACATTTGCCAGTTGGTGGACAACTTTTCGGTGCAGGAGCTTCGGCAAGAGCTGGGCCTGGGTCCGATCACGGCAGGTGCGGTGGCCAACGTCATGAAGGCAACCCAGTTGGAGGCTGAACGCATTCTTGATCACGGCGAGGTAGGAATTGCCGGACCAGGCATCGACTACGTGCGGGAACACGCCCGCAACGTCCAACGCTGGCTGGAATCCGGCAGGGTATTCAGGGTCTGGACCGTGGACTCGGAGAAGGACGTAGCTCTGTGCCAGGGGCTGGGCATCCATGAGATCACCACGAACAAACCCGCGCAGGTCCTGGCCCAGCTTCAGGTCCCAAGCAGATAACACCGAACTTTGGGCCCCACCGCGCTTGTGATTGAGTGGTCTCATGTCATTCCGCTGGTCAGCCCGTGCCACCCAAACCACTTCCGCAATCGGTCTGAGCGCACTTCTCCTGGCCAGTGCCATGAAGCATTTCCGCACCCCTGGGTTCTACTACCCGGTTGTGCCTGATTACCTGTGCCGCAGCGACGAGCCGGGGAGCCAGCCAAATGGTCCACTGGCTCTTATGTCCCGTGAGGAATGGGTCGCTTCCAGCGGCCTGCTCGAGGCGACTGCCGCCGTCGGGCTCCTCATCCCAGCCACCCGCAAAGTGGCTGCGGACGCCACGACAGCCATGTTTACCGTATTCCTTGCAGGGCATATTGATGCCCTCCGCCGTGCATATGGTCCCAACGGCACGCCCAGCCAGCGACGCATCCACACGCTGAGATTGCCGCTTCAGGTTCCGCTCATCCTGTGGTCCTGGAGCCTGCGGAAGTGAGTGGAGGTCCAGCAGTTCCCTTGAAACTCAGGGATTCGCCAGCTTTCAAGATTGCCCTGTCGCTGAGCATTGCCACGGGCCTTTATGGGGTGTCCTTCGGCGCCCTTTCTGTGGCGTCAGGCTTCGATTTCTGGCAAACCATGATGCTGAGTCTTTTGCTGTTCAGTGGAGGTTCGCAGTTCGCGTTCATCGGCGTAGTGGCGGGTGGGGGATCCGGGGCAGCAGCGATGACGGCCAGCGCTTTGCTGGGGCTGCGCAACGGAATATATGGCATGCAGATCAATGCCATGCTGCGTCCACATGGATGGCGGCGATACATCTCAGCCCACCTGACGATTGACGAGTCAACAGCGACGGCGTCCGGCCAGTCGGATCTCGACGAGCAACGCCGCGGTTTTTGGACAGCCGGCATCGGAATATTCATTCTCTGGAATATCTTTACTGCCATTGGTGCGCTGGCCGGCGACGCCATGGGCGATCCCAAACAGTGGGGCTTGGACGGTGCTGCGGTTGCTGCGTTCCTGGCATTGCTGTGGCCGCGGCTTAAGGGACGCGAACCGTGGGCCATCGCTGCGGCGTGTGCACTTGCGACGATTCTCGCCGTGCCGTTTGTTCCCTCGGGAGTTCCCATTTTGGTGGCTGCGCTGGTGGCCGGCGTGATCGGTTGGTTCAGCCACGCGCGGATGGACGAGGGCCTTGAGCCGGACGTAGATCCATACGCGCGCAAGCAGGGACACGGAGATAACCACACTGCCGGCAGGGGGAACGAATGAACCTCTGGCTCTGGATCCTCATCGCCTGTGCGCTTGCGTACCTGACCAAGCTGGTGGGCTATTTTGTCCCGGCCAAGCTGCTGCAGAGCCCGAGGATTATGCATATCGCAGGCACCATGACCATTGGGCTGCTGGCGTCCCTGACAGTGGTCAACGCCCTCGCTTCAGGACAGGGGCTCGTTTTGGACGCACGCATTGGCGCATTGGCGGCAGCCGCCGTCGCTCTTTGGCTTCGCGCGCCGTTCCTGGAGGTGGTTATCTCGGGTGCTGCCGCAGCAGCACTCCTGAGGTTGCTCGGTTGGGGCTAGCTGCTAGACGTCGTCCGTGAGCGTGACGCCCGGGATGGGTGATTGTTCCGGGAGCGGGCGGGACGGACGTTCTGTCCGGATAGCGTCTTCAATGAGCGCCACGGGACGCTTCCAGGCTTCGGACCCGGGTTCCATGGTGTCTACGGCACCGATCAGCATGGCAAGGAGCCGGACCATGTCCTCGATGGTGATATCGCGGCGCAGCGAACCCTGACCCTGACCGCGCTCCAGGAGCGTGGCCATGGAGCCGATAAGGCCGCCGGTAATGCCCATGAGGAGTCCGCGCCGGCCCGCGACGGCGTCGAGCAGGTTGGCGTCTTCGCTCGCCACTCCCATGACGGCATCGATGACGTTGATGAGACCCTCGGCGGCGTCCATGCCTTCGAGGGACGCGTCCGCGACGGGATCTACATGCTGGCGAAGTTGGCGGGACAGGGCCGCAAGTACCAATTGTTCTTTATCGGAGAAGTTGCGGAACAGCGTAGCCGGACCAACTCCTGCCGTGGCCGCGATGGTCTGCAGGGGAACTTCGGGGCCGTGTTCCCGGAAGCACTGCCGCGCTGCGGTGATGATTTTGTCCACATTTCGTGCAGCGTCGGCCCTGAGGGGCTTGCGTTCAGAGGGCTGTTCCATGCTTGTCAGGGTAGCAACGGACAGGGGTTGAGCCTTTGTTACGCGGGAGTAGGCCGTTATGTGACAAACCAGTACGTGAAACACTGGATTTCATGTTGCTTGCATTCTCAGTCGCCCCTTCAGGCCAGCCCGCTTCCGCCACCAACGGCGGACCCACCCCCGACGCCTCCGTGCACGATGCCGTGGCCGCCGCGGTCAAGATCGTCCGGGAGTCCGGATTGCCGAACCAGACGGACTCCATGTTCACCACCATCGAAGGCGAATGGGATGAGGTCTTTGACGTCGTTAAGCGGGCGACGGAGGCCGTCGGCCGCTTTGGCAGTCGCGTCTCCTTGGTGATCAAAGCGGACATCCGGCCCGGTTATAGCGGTGAACTGACCGGCAAGGTAGAGCGTCTGGAAGAGGCTATTTCCACCACGGATTAGCTCTTTCCCCGGTCAGTGACCAGTGCAAGACTGGGGGCCATGATTGAACACGTGGCTGAACCCGGTTGGATTGACGTCGAGCATTACCTGACTGACGTCGTCGTGCGTCCTGATCCTGCCCACAAGCGCGCCCTGGCATCTGCAGTCGAGGCGGGCATGCCACAGATAGAAGTGGCGCCGAATGCCGGCAAGCTGCTCAAGATGCTCGTGCAGTTGTCCGGAGCCAGGCACGTCCTGGAGATTGGTACGTTGGCCGGTTTCAGCAGTATCTGGATGGCCCAGGGACTTCCCGACGACGGCCGGCTGGTGACGTGCGAGTACCTCCAAAAGCATGCTGACGTTGCACGGGCGAACGTGGACGCGGCCGGGGTGGGGCACAAGGTGGACATCAGGGTAGGTGCCGCGTTGGACACGCTGCCCACATTGGTGGGCGAGGAATCGTTCGATTTTGTGTTCATCGACGCGGACAAGGAGAACGACCCCAATTATCTTGACTGGGCAATCCGTCTTGGCCATACCGGCACGGTAATCGTGATCGACAACGTCATCTGGGACGGCTCCATCCTGGAGCCCGCGCGGGACGAGGTGAACGCGCCGGGAATCGTCAAGGCCTTGGAAATGCTTGGCCAGGACCCACGTCTTGACTCCACGGCAATCCAGACTGTGGGCAGCAAGGGCTGGGACGGTTTCGCTATCGCCAGAGTGAGGTAGCCGATGGATTTCACGCTGCGCCCGGCAACTGTTGAGGACGCCGAAGCCATGACCATCATGCATGTCCAGTCTTGGCGGGAGAGCTATGGGCATTTGCTGCCGCCGGAATTCTTCGCGAAGCAGGAAGCTGCCCTGCCAGAGAGGATCGAGCGGTACAGGGCCTTGATCGCGGCAGGCCATCCGCGAATGCTGGCCCATGATCCCGATGGTGAATTGGTAGGAATCGCGGCTTCAGGACCGGGCAGGGATGAGGATAGCCCCTGTGACGTGGAGCTGTTCATGCTGTACACACTGCAGCGGGTCCATGGCCGCGGCGTAGGCCAGGCGCTGGTGGACGAGCTCTTGGGTGATGGTCCGGCCTATCTGTGGGTCCTCGATGATAATCCGCGGGCCCAGGCCTTCTACCGTCGCAACGGCTTCGCGCCCGATGGCAAGCGGCAGCTGTGCGATCCCTCGTGGTACTTACTGCCGGAACATCGGATGGTACGTCCCGCCGTCGGGCTTTAAGGTTGGGACTCCTTGCCTTCAGGCGTGTTCATGATGGCGCGGCCTGGGGCGCCTGGCTGCCCGCGGCCTGGGCAGGAGATGCCGTAGCCGTCCTTGGCGTGCGCCGGGTGCGGGTTGCGCGGTGCCGGGGTGGTCGTCCTCGGGCGGTTCCTCCAGGAGGCTGGGCGGTTTGGGCACCCGCGCAATCAGTAGGCAGACCACGGTCAGCCAGGCGAACGCGACCGTAAACACCTCCACCCAAACCGATCCCAAAGCTTCCATGAAGAGATCTTATGGCCCAATGACGCTAAGTGGTAAGCATCCTTATTAAATGCTTCGATGGAACGCGATGATGCGCGACTCCACTAGGCTGGAGCCATGACTCAGGCAGGGCGGTTTTAGTGGCGAAATCCGGTAAATCCAGCAAGGCAAGCAAGTCCGGCCGGGCGGGAAGGTCGACGGCGGGAGTCATTGAGCTGCCTGGCGGCACCCGTCCTGACGGTCCGGTAGCAGGCGTCTATTACATTGACACCGGCGACTGCGAACTGCTTCCCGATCCTGACAACAACAACGGCTGGCTCCTGAAGATCAACGGCGTGCTGAGCTCTCACATTGACCTCGCCGATCCATTGTTCCTTGACTTCGAATACATGCGCTGGATTGCTGCGCTGGTGGAATCGAGATGGCCGCGGGAGGCAAAGCCAAAGCTGCGGGCCCTGCACCTGGGTGGGGGAGCCTGTTCCATGGCGCGATACTTCAACGCCGCATACCCGGATGCGCGGCAGGTGGTGGTGGAGCTCGATCGAAAGCTCGCCGACTACGTCCGTGGCTGGTTCGAACTCCCCAAGGCGCCCTTGCTCCGGATCCGCGTCGGTGAAGCGCGTGCAGTGACCGAGTCCCTGACCCCTGGTACGCGGGACCTCATCATCAGGGACGTCTTCGCCGGAGCTTTCACGCCACGCGCCCTCACCACCCGCGAATTCAACGCCCACGCCGACGCCGTCCTGGCCCCCGATGGCTTGTACGTGGTCAATTCGGGCGACGCCCCGGATCTGAAGAATGCACGCGCTGATGCTGCCACCATCGCCGACACTTTTGAGCACACCATGATCATCGCCGACCCCGCCATGCTCAAGGGCCGCCGCTACGGGAACATGATCATGGCCGGCAGCCACGTGCCATTCGGCGACGACCCAACCCTTGCCCGCAAGCTCTTGGGCGGGGCCGTCCCTGCACACATCTGGAACGACGCCCAAGTGCGGGCCTTCGCCGCCGGGACGCCGGTTCGCCACGATCCGCCGGCAGCTTCACCCGAGTAGCTCCTCCCGGCGGCGCTCCGTCTCCTCGCGCAGGGCCTGGACGACGGCGGCCACTGCGGGGCGGCGCATGGAGTCCGGGCGGAGGACCATCCAGTAGGGGAGCAGCTCCGCGAAGTCAGACGGCAGGAGCCGCACCAAATCTGCGTGACGATCGGCCATGAAGCAAGGCAGGAAGCCCACGCCCGCGCCGGCTCTCGTCGCCTCCACATGCACGAACACGTTGGTGGAGCTCAGTCCATCGCGCATGGACGGGACCAGCCTCCTTGGTGCGTCCAGATCGTCCACTTGGAGCATGGAGTCCACAAAGTAGACCAACTGATGCTGTGTCAGTTCCTCGATGCTCCGGGGCGTGCCGTTATCGGCCAAGTATGTGCGGGAGGCGTACATCCCCAGCCGGTACTCGCCGAGCCTTATTGCTTCTGCCCGGTGGACCTGCGGCGTCCCCACCACCACCTCGATGTCCAGGCCGGAGCGTTGCTGAAGCGCCCTGCGGGTGACGGTGACAATCTCAACGCTGAGCCCTGGGTGGTCGCGCCGAAGGCGGGCTACTGCCGGGGCGGCTATGTAGGCGCTGAAACCATCGGTTGCGGTCATGCGTACGACGCCGGCAATGGGGTCGGGTGCGCCGTCGCTGGGTCCCAGCGCGCCCACCGCAGTTTCAATGCGTTCGGCGACCAGTACCGCCTCTGCCCCCAACTCCGTCACTTCCCAGCCACCAGCGGCGCGGGCGAGGACGCGGCCGCCCAGTGCCTTCTCGAGGGCCGCTATCCTGCGCGAAACGGTGGTGTGGTTCAAGCCCAGGGCCTGTGCCGCCGTCGTGAATTTTCCTGAGCGTGATACGGCGAGGAGGATGAGGAGATCATCCGGATTGGGGTTCATATCTGCAATTCTGCACACACTTGGTGCCGGTTTGGTCATTGAGGCCTGATGAATCTGCAGTAATACTCAGTGGAGCATTTCGTGTTGTGGATCACAGCATGCATCAGGGCACTGTCAAAAGGGTCAACGAGGACACTGAGGAGATGGATATGAGCGTAGAGCAGCGCTCCACATCAAAGGCCGGGAACGAATCCGGCAAGGGCTCCGGCCTTAAGAAGATCGTCGCTGCGTCCATGGTGGGCACAGTGGTGGAGTGGTACGAGTTCTTTCTCTACGCCACCGCCGCGACACTGGTTTTCGGCAAGTACTTCTTCCCGAGCACCGGCAACGAACTGGACGGCATCATCCAGGCGTTTCTGACCTACGCGGTTGGCTTCGTGGCCCGCCCGCTGGGCGGAATCGTCTTCGGCCAGATCGGTGACAAGCTCGGCCGCAAGCCCACGCTCCAGCTGACCATTGTGATCGTGGGCGTCTCGACGTTCCTCATGGGCTGCCTCCCCGGCTTCGCCGAGCTGGGCTACTGGGCACCGGCCATGCTGGTGGCGCTCCGCTTCATTCAGGGCTTCGCGCTCGGTGGCGAGTGGGGAGGTGCCGTGCTCCTGGTAGCTGAACACAGCCCCAACAAGTCGCGCGGCTTCTGGTCATCCTGGCCGCAGGCAGCAGTTCCCGTGGGCAACCTCCTGGCTACGCTGGTCCTGTTCATCATGTCCACCACCCTCAGCAGCGAGGCATTCCTCGGTTGGGGCTGGCGGGTCGCATTCTGGCTGTCCGCAGTGATCGTCTTCGTCGGCTACTACATCCGCACCCACGTCACCGAAGCACCCATCTTCCTCGAGGCCAAGGCACAGGTGGAGGAATCGAAGGCCATCAGCTACGGCGTCGGCGAGGTCATCCGCAAATACCCCAAGGGCATCCTGCAGGCCATGGGACTTCGCTTCGCAGAGAACATCATGTATTACCTCGTGGTCAGCTTCGCGATCGTGTACCTCAAGAGCGTCCACAAGTACGACACCTCATCGCTCCTGCTGGCATTGCTCATTGCGCACGTGATCCACTTCCTGGTCATCCCGCAGGTCGGGCGGCTCGTGGACGCCTGGGGTCGCAAGCCCGTGTACCTGGCGGGAGCGATCGCCGGCGCAACATGGCCGTTCTTCGCGTTCCCCATGTTCGATACCAAAAACGCCGTCGTCATCGTGTTGGCCGTGACCATCGGCCTGTGCCTGCACGCCTTCATGTACGCAGGGCAGCCCGCCATCATGTCCGAGCTCTTCCCCACCCGCATGCGCTACTCCGGTGTGTCCCTCGGCTCGCAGGTTACATCGATCTTCGCTGGCTCGCTCGCCCCGCTCCTGGCTACTCAGTGGCTCAAGGACACCGGCTCCTGGCTCCCCACCGCGATCTACCTCGTCGTCGCCTGCGCTATCACCGTCGTCGCAGTCGTGTCGCTGAAGGAAACCAAGGGCATCGCGCTCCAGGACGTGGACGAAGCCGACGCCGTCCGGCACGGACTGGCTACTTCAGCTGCCGGCACCGCAGCGAAAGGCTGATTCCATGGACAACTCCTTGAACGGACGCAAAGCACTGGTCACCGGCGGTGCCAGCGGAATCGGGGCGGCCTGCGCCCGGGCGCTCGCCGCACGCGGCGCGAAAGTCGTAGTGGCCGACGTCGATGCCTCCGGAGCTGCGGCCCTCGCCGACGAGCTGGGCGGTACGGCGTGGACCGTGGACCTGCTGGACGTCGACGCCCTGGCTGCCCTCAGCCTCGACTGCGACATCCTGGTCAACAACGCCGGAATCCAGAAAGTAGCACCGATCGAGGAGTTCGAACCTGCTGAATTCAGGCGGATACTCGCGCTGATGCTGGAGGCCCCGTTCCTCCTCATCCGTGCCGCGCTCCCGCATATGTACGCCAACGGGTTCGGCCGGATCATCAACATCTCCTCGGTTCACGGGCTCCGGGCTTCGGCCTACAAGAGCGCCTACGTCTCCGCAAAGCATGGGCTGGAGGGCCTCAGCAAGGTCACTGCTTTGGAGGGCGGCGAGCACGGAGTGACGTCCAACTGCATCAACCCCGGATACGTCCGCACGCCCTTGGTGGAACGCCAGATCGCCGATCAAGCCCGGCTCCACGGCATCCCAGAGGCCGAGGTCTTGGCCAAAGTGATGCTGACGGAGTCGGCGGTAAAGCGGCTGGTGGAGGTTGAGGAAGTGGCGTCGTTGGCAGCCTGGATGGCATCCGACGACGCCGGCATGGTCACCGGCGCGAGCTACACCATGGACGGTGGTTGGTCGGCGAGGTAGTTGGTCCGCGAGGTGACAGTTAATGCCAATGTTCTGCGCGAACATTGGCATTAACTGTCACTTGGGCGTGGGGTTCCTAGACGGTTTCGTCCACGAGCTCCGCACGTCGCAGGCCGCCACCGCGGACCCATAGCTTGTAAGCGACGAACAGCAGCACAAGCCATGTGCCCCCAACATAGAGTGCAACCCGGGTGTCCTCGAAGACCCCGAGGATCACGATCACCATGGCCATGAACGCCATGGTCAGGATGGACGCGGCCGGCCACAGGGGCGAACCGAATTCCGACGCCGGAAGCCCCTTGCGCTTGATCTCCCGCTTCATGGCAACGTGCGAAGCAAGGATCATCACCCAAACCCACACCGTGGCAAACGTGGCTATCGAGGCGATCAGCACGAACACGTCTTCCGGGATCACAGCGTTCAACACGACGCCCACAAGGAGGATGCCGCCCATCATCACCACGGTCATCCAGGGGACGCCGTGCCGGGAGATCTTGCCGAAGCTCTTCGGAGCATGACCTTGCTGGGCAAGGCCGAACAGGATGCGCCCGGCTCCGAAGATGTCGCTGTTGATCGCGGACAACGCGGCAGTGATGACCACTGCATTGAGGATGTGCGGAGCAGCAGGGATGCCCAGGCCGTCGAAGATCTGCACGAACGGGCTACCGCTGCTGCCGATTTCGTTCCACGGGAAGATGCTCATCAACACGCCCAGGGTCAGGACGTAGAACAACAGGACGCGGACCGGCACAGTGTTGACTGCCTGCGGAATGACCTTCTTGGGGTCGGCTGCTTCGCCAGCGGTAATGCCGATTGTCTCGATCCCACCGAAGGCGAACATCACGACGGCGAACGCGGCCAGGAGCCCTTCGAAACCGTTCGGGAACAAACCGCCGTGATGAACCAGGTTCCCCAACCCCGGTGCCACACCGTCGCCGTCGCCCGTCTGGAAGCCGAAGACGACGATTGCCGCGCCTCCGACGATCATGGCGATGATGGCCACCACCTTGATCAGCGAGAACCAGAACTCCAGTTCACCGAAGACCTTCACGCTCAACAGGTTCATGGCACCCAGGAAGAGAATGATCGCGAGAACCCAGATCCAGCGGTCCACCTGCGGGAACCAGAAGCCCATGTAGATGCTGAAGGCAGTGACATCGGCGATTGCGACAATGGCCATCTCGAACACATACGTCCAGCCGGTCACGAAGCCGGCGAACGGTCCAAGGTACTTGCTCGCGTATTGGCCGAACGAGCCGGACACGGGGTGCCGGACGGCCATTTCGCCGAGCGCACGCATCACCATGAAGACAGCTGCGCCGCCAATGATGTAGGCCAGAAGGACGGCCGGGCCGGCTTTCTGTATGGCGGACGCGGAACCGTAAAACAGTCCTGTGCCGATTGCGGATCCGAGTGCCATGAAGCGGATGTGGCGGACGTTGAGGCCACGGCTCAGTGCCGTACCGGCGGCTTGGAGGACTGTGTCCTTCGAAGCCAGCGTGGTTTGTTGCATGGTAAAACCTTCTCGTCTTTGGGAGGGGATCGCTAACCAGCACATCACTTTTGGCAGCCTTGTGATTGGCCTCACGGGGGTTTGGTGTCTTTGATCGCAGACAGTGCGACAGGAGTCACAGCCGCGCTCCGGGCCGGACCAGCTCCCTTCCTTCACAGGGACGCTGATCCTGCGTAACGTCGGCTCCATGGACCCTGTCATCCAGACCGTCGATCTCCATAAGAACTTCGGCCGGGTCAAGGCATTGGACGGCCTCGACCTCGAAGTCCCTGCGGGGCAAGTCCATGGCTTCCTCGGCCCCAACGGTGCAGGGAAGTCCACCACGCTGCGTATCCTGCTGGGCCTGGCCCGGGCCTCGTCCGGCAGTGCAAGCGTCCTCGGAATGCACCCATGGGCAGACGCCGTCGAACTGCATCGGCGTGTTGCCAGCGTCCCGGGCGACGTCAGCATCTGGCCGAATCTCTCTGGGGGAGAGACCATCGATTTCCTTTCCCGGCTTCGTGACGGCGGGACGGATCGGGCGGAGTATCGACGCCGAAAGGAGCGTTTGTGCCAGCTCTTCGACTTTGACCCCACCAAGAAGGGCCGTGCCTACTCCAAGGGAAACCGCCAGAAAGTTGCGCTCATCGCAGCCCTGGTTGCCGACGCCGAGGTCTACCTTCTGGACGAGCCGACAAGCGGTCTGGATCCCCTGATGGAGGCCGTCTTTACCCGCGAGATTCGCCGGCTCGTCGGTGAGAAAGGAGCTACTGTCCTCCTCTCCAGCCACATCCTCTCCGAGGTGGAACAGCTGGCCGACAGTGTGAGCATCATCCGTGCAGGCCGAATAGTGGACGGCGGGACGCTTGACTCCCTGCGTCACCTGACGCGTACCGGGATCTCTTTCGCGCAGGACCAGGTGGATCTCGGGGCCTTCCAAAGCCTTTCCCAGGTCCACGACCTCACGGTGGCCGCAGGGCGGGTCAAGTTCAGCGCCGATTCGGATCGTGTCCACGAGGTCCTGCCGATTCTTGGCCGTCTGGGTGTGCAGGGCCTCCTGGTCGCTCCACCGTCGCTTGAAGAGTTGTTCCTCCGGCACTATGGCGTTGCCCTTCCATCCCAAACAGAAGAAGTGAAGGCCGACGGCGGCACTCACCATCGGCGGCGTCGGCCGCCCGCCAAGACGGGCCTCTAAGATGAACCGCTTCGTGGATCTGTATTGGCAACGACTCCGCCGCGATCGTTGGCAGCTCCTGAGCTGGGTTGCTTCCATCGGTGCACTCGCCTACTTCGCCACAACAGCGGTGGCCTTGGCATATGGTGACGATGCTTCCCGCGCCGAGATCCTGCATATTGCCACGGCCACCCCGGCTATCTTGATACTCCGCGGCTTGGTCCGCGGTCCTGCCCTGGACGCGTTTACGTTTTTCCAGATCTTCGCCTTCCTGGGTGTCCTTGCCGGTTTGATGAATACCTTCCTGGCGGTGCGGCATACGCGCGCCGAAGAGGAAGCGGGCCGGGCCGAGCTCGTCGCCTCCACGGCTGCGGGACGTTGGATGCCGCTTGCGGCGACCATGACTCATGGGCTCGCTGCAAACGTACTGGTGGCCGCGGCGGTCTCGTTCGGCTTTGTGGCCGGCGGGCTCGATGCTGCGGGCTCGCTGGTTGCCGGATTTGCGGCCGGAGCCATTGGATTGGCGTTTCTCACGGTCGGATTGCTCGCGTCCGAGTTCATGAGCACCTCGCGTGGGGCAAACGGAGCGGCGGCGGGGCTGGTGGTGGCTGCCTATCTTTTGCGTGGTTTCGGGGACGCGACCGGCGAGGTCAGCCAGGACGGCCTCACTGTCACGGCAGCTTGGCCGAGCTGGGTTTCGCCCATCGGTTGGGGACAACAGACTTTTGCCTACACCGGAAACCGATTGTGGCCCCTGCTGTTGCCGCTGGGCCTCGGCGTCGTATGCGCCTCGCTTACCGCCGTCGTCATGTCCAGGCGCGATGTTGGCGCAAGCGTGCTGGCTGGACGACGTGGCCGGACGGACGCCCGCCGCTCACTCCGCGGACCCTTCGCCCTGGCACTGCGACTCCAGCAGGGCGCTATCGTCAGCTGGTGCATTGGCGGGTTCATCGCAGGCCTGCTCACCGGCGCCCTCGGCGCTGCCATCCAGCAGGTCAGCATCACGAATTCCTCCGTCACAGCGATCCTTAGGGCCATGATCGAGGCGCAAGGCACATCCATGACGCAGCTGGTCATCGCTGTCCTTTTTGAAATTGGTGGCATCCTGGCGGCGGCCTGCGGACTCCAGGCCGTTCTGCGATTGCGGCAGGAAGAAGTGGCGGGCACAGCCGGGTTGGTGCTTTCGGAACCGCTGGGGCGCATTCGTTGGTTTGGCAGCTTCCTCGGCCTCGGTGCGGCCTCGGTGGTGCTCGTTATGGTGTTCGCGGCGTTCGGTGCCTGGTATTCCTTGCTGGTCTCCGGTGAATCAGTTGTTGAAGTGGGCAACGTATGGGAAACCGCCGGGGCTCAAATCCCGGCTGCCCTGCTCTACCTGGCGTTGCCCGCGGCGGTTTTTGTTACCTTTCCCCGGGCTACTGTTCCGGTGGGCTGGGCGTTGCTGGCGTTGGGCGTGGTGCTGGGGATCTACGGCGGAATGCTTGGCTTCGACAAGTCGCTCAGGGACCTGTCTCCGTTCACGCACTCGCCTGTGGTTACCACCAGCGGAACCGATTGGAGCGGCGGCTTTTGGATGCTCGGGATTGGCGCGGCGCTTGTGGTGTTCGCGTTCGTTGCCGTGCGGCGTCGAGAGGTTGGCACTGCCTGAACCGCCCCCAAACTGAGGACCATAGTTAAGTCTGGTATTTCAGACACCGTAGTGGAAGTGCGGGCTGGCGCAGCGCCGATTAAGAGGGCACGCTTGAGTACGGGATACCGGACACGTCGGGCCGGGAGAGGCTGGACTGTGTCCCCTTCAGCAGTCTTGAGCAGTGAGGAACCATGACAACCACGCCACTGGCACCAGGCAAGGCCACGTCCAAGGTCCCTGCCGCCGAAAATACGCTGCGCATCCTGAAACTTCTGGCCTCACGCCGGGGGCCGATGGCGGCGTCGAATATTGCGACGGCGCTCGGCCTGCCCCGCTCCAGCGTCTACCACCTGCTCGTTGTCATGGAGGCCAACGGCTTCGTCCTGCATCTGCACGAAGAGCAGCGCTATGGACTCGGCATCAGCGCCTTCGAGCTCAGCTCGGCCTATTCGCGGCAGGAGCCCTTGTCGCGTCTCGGCCGGCCCATGCTGGCCTCGCTCGTGGACGCGATCGGCGAAAGCGCGCACCTCGCCGTGCTTCACGGCCGCGACGTCCTTTACATCGTGGAGGAACGTGCCAAGAACCGCCCAAGCCTGGTGACCGACGTCGGAGTCCGCCTGCCCAGCCACCTCACTGCCTCGGGCCGCGCGATCCTGGCCGCACTGCCAAAGTCACAGGTTCGCGCCCTGTACCCGAACGCCGCCGCGTTCACATCGCGCCACGAGGTCGAATTCCCGATCATGAAGTACTCCGCCTTGTCCTCCCATCTGGACCAGGTGCGGCAGCGTGGCTACGCCACGGAAAACGGCGAGATCACGCCTGGATTCGGCTCTATCGCCGCCGCTGTGACTGACCATGTGGGATGGCCGACGGCGGCAGTCGCCGTTACGTTCCTGGAGGACAAAGTGCCGGCTGAGCAATGGCCGGTACTGGCTGCGCGCATCCGCAAGGCTGCCGACGAACTGTCGGTACGCATTCACGGACGACCGGCTGGCTAGGCCCTTCGCATAGTTGATCCGCCCTAGTCGCCACGCGGCTTCGGTTCGCCGGGCTTCGGTTCGCCGGGCTTCAGCGTGCCCGGTTCCGTGGCCTCGCGCTCGACGAGTCTGCGGAAGGTCTCCAGCTCACCGCGGAAGCTGCCCCGGTAGGATCCCATGGCGAAAATCCGCCCGAAGATCGCCGCGATGAATCCCCGGGTTACGAACTCCTGGTGGATGCGCGTGCCGCCTGCCTCGGGAGCAAACCTCACATCCGACTCGCCCTTGAGGATCGCGTTGCCGAACCGTGTCCGGATGTGCCAGGGCCGTTCGACGGCGAGGATCTCCGTGGGGCTGGCCATCCGCCCGAACCACACCGTGTAGCGGCTGCCGACCTGGTCGATCGAGCCGGTGCGATCGGTCACGCGGGTGACTCCGCCGATCCATTCCTGGAACCGGTCCGGATCCGTCCAGGTCGCGAAAACCCGCTCGGGCGGAGCCGCAACCAAGGTAGTCACTCGGAACGTTGCCATGGGTCCAGCATGCGCTCCTTCTCGCGCGAATGCGAGGGCTGGCCGTACTTCACCAGGACGCTTGGGCGGAGGAAGGGCGAAGGGCGGCATGCGTCTGTAATCCCGGACAGCACCAGTTGAAAAGCCATTCCTGGGGCCTCGTAAAGGAGCTTTAGTAGAAGCAGAAGAACTTTCCACTACACACTTCCCAAAGACGAAGGAGTCATCATGGCACCCGCCGATTTCACTACTGGTGCCCGTCCGGTTAAGGCCGCGCGGGGTACTGAGCTTACTGCCAAGTCGTGGCAGACCGAGGCACCGTTGCGCATGTTGATGAACAACCTTGATCCGGAGGTTGCTGAGCGTCCGGATGACTTGGTGGTGTACGGGGGTACGGGCCGTGCGGTGCGTTCCTGGGCTGCGTTTGATGCGATTACCCGCACCCTGGAAACGATGGAGAAGGACGAAACCCTCCTGGTGCAGTCGGGCAAGCCGGTGGGTGTGTTCCGCACTCATGAGTGGGCTCCCCGTGTCCTGCTCGCGAACTCGAACCTGGTGGGGGACTGGGCAACGTGGCCGGAGTTCCGCCGGCTCGAGGCCGAGGGCCTGATGATGTACGGGCAGATGACTGCCGGGTCCTGGATTTACATCGGCACGCAGGGCATCCTGCAGGGCACGTATGAGACGTTCGCCGCGGTGGGGAACAAGCTCGCCGCGGAGGGACGCCACCCGGCCCCCGCCCCGGAAGGCTCGTCCGAGGGTCCCCTGGCGGGGACGCTGACCCTGACCGGTGGGTGTGGTGGCATGGGTGGTGCGCAGCCGCTGGCGGTGACGTTGAATGATGGTGCGTGCTTGATCGTGGATGTGGACGAGACCCGTTTGCGTCGCCGGGCGGGCAAGCGGTACCTGGACGAGGTTGAAACGGATCTGGACGCGGCGATCGCGAAGGTCCAGGCCGCGAAGGCCGAGCGTCGTGGCTGGTCGGTGGGGTATGTGGGCAACGCCGCTGAGGTGTTCCCGGAACTGCTTCGCCGCCACAAGGCCGGGGACGTGACCTTCGATGTGGTCACCGACCAGACATCCGCGCATGACCCGTTGTCGTACCTGCCGGAGGGCATCACCGTGGCGGAGTGGCCCACGGAGGCTGAGGCGGATCCGGAAGGGTTCACGAAGAAGGCCCAGGCCTCGATGGCCCGGCAGGTGCAGGCGATGGTGGAGTTCCAGGACGCCGGGGCCGAGGTGTTTGATTACGGCAACTCGATCCGGGACGAGGCACGCAAGGGCGGCTACGAGCGGGCGTTCGAGTTCCCCGGGTTCGTCCCGGCCTACATCCGTCCGTTGTTCTGCGAGGGCCTGGGCCCGTTCCGCTGGGTTGCCCTGTCCGGGGACCCGGAAGACATTAGGGTCACGGACGAGGCGATCAAGGAGTTGTTCCCGGAGAACAAGCACCTGCACAAGTGGATCGACGCGGCCCAGGAGCGGGTGGAGTTCGAGGGCTTGCCGGCGCGTATTTGCTGGCTCGGGTACGGCGAACGGGCCAAGGCCGGGCTGCTGTTCAACCAGCTCGTCGCCGAGGGCAAGGTCAAGGCCCCGATCGTGATCGGCCGTGACCACCTGGACTCCGGCTCGGTGGCGTCCCCGTACCGGGAGACCGAGTCCATGGCCGACGGGTCCGACGCGATCGCTGACTGGCCGTTGCTGAACGCCCTGATCAACACCTCCTCGGGTGCTACCTGGGTCTCGATCCACCACGGCGGCGGGGTGGGTATCGGCCGGTCCCTGCACGCCGGGCAGGTTTCCGTCGCTGACGGCACCGACCTGGCCGCGGAGAAGCTCGAACGGCTCCTGACCAACGACCCCGGCATGGGCGTCATCCGCCACGTCGACGCCGGCTACGACCGCGCCGTCGAAGTCGCCAACGAACGCGGCGTCCGCATCCCCATGAACGAGAAGTAAGAACATGACCATCACATCGAACGAACAGCTCACCGTTACCCTCGGTTCCAGTGGCGTGACCCCGGAAGACGTCGTCGCCGTCGCACGCCACGACGCCAAGGTGACCATTTCCCAGGAGGCCCTGGATAACGTTGCCAAGGTCCGGGCACACATCGACAGCCTCGCCACCAGCGATGTCCCCGCTTATGGGATCTCCACGGGCTTCGGTGCGCTGGCCAACCGCCACATCCCCAACGACCTCCGCACGCAGCTGCAGAAGTCGCTGATCCGCAGCCACGCAGCGGGCATGGGCCCGGCAGTGGAACGCGAAGTGGTCCGCGGCATCATGTTCCTCCGCGCCAAGACCCTGGCATCCGGCCGCACCGGTGTCCGTCCCGTGGTCCTGCAGACCATGGTGGACGTCCTCAATGCAGGCATTACCCCGCTGGTCCGCGAGTTCGGTTCGCTCGGTTGCTCCGGCGACCTCGCACCGCTGTCCCACTGCGCGCTGGTCCTGATGGGCGAAGGCGAAGCAACCGGTCCCGACGGCGAACTCTATGGTGTGCCCGGTAAGCAGACGGTCGCTGAGCTGCTCGCACAGCACGGCATCGAACCGGTCACGCTGGCGGAAAAGGAAGGCCTGGCCCTCGTCAACGGAACCGAAGGCATGCTCGGCATGCTCCTGATGGCCATCGCCGACATCCGTTTGTTGCTCGCGACGGCGGACGTCACCGCCGCGCTCAGCGTTGAGGCGCTGCTGGGCACCGACCAGGTGTTCCTGCCGGAGCTCCACGCTGCCCTGCGTCCGCACCCCGGCCAGGCTGCCAGCGCGGACAACATGCTGCGCGTGCTGTCCAACTCGCCCATCGTCGCATCCCACCGGATCAACGACACCAAGGTCCAGGACGCCTACTCGCTGCGTTGTGCCCCTCAGGTTGCCGGTGCTGTCCGTGACACCGTGGACCACGCCGCACTGGTGGCTTCCCGTGAACTTGCCGCTGCGATCGACAACCCGGTTGTCCTGCCGGACGGCCGCGTCACGTCCAACGGCAACTTCCACGGTGCGCCCGTGGCCTATGTCCTGGACTTCCTGGCGATCGCCGTCGCGGACCTCAGCTCCATCGCAGAGCGCCGCACGGACCGCATGCTGGACCCGGCCCGCTCGCACGGACTCCCGGCGTTCCTCGCCGGCGACCCTGGCGTCGATTCCGGCCTCATGATCGCCCAGTACACGCAGGCCGGGCTCGTTTCGGACAACAAGCGCCTGGCCGTGCCGGCATCGGTGGACTCCATCCCGAGCTCCGCCATGCAGGAAGACCACGTGTCCATGGGCTGGCATGCTGCCCGGAAGCTTCGCAAGGCCGTGGAGAATCTCCGCCGCGTCCTGGCCGTGGAGCTGGTCACCAGCGCCCGCGCTATCGACATGCGCACGCAGATGTCCGACGGCGAACTGACCCCGGGCCCGGCCGGCACAGCTGTGCTTGAGGTACTTCGTGAAGTGGTCCAGGGACCGGGAACCGATAGGTTCCTGTCGCCCGAACTCGAAGCGGCTGACCGCCTGGTTGGCTCCGGTGCGGTCCGTGCGGCCGCCGAATCCGCCGTCGGGGTTTTGGCCTGACGTCGAATAAAACGCTCATTTGATGGGCAAATTTGTCACGTCCCGGAAATTGTTCGCAACGCAATCTCCGGGGCGTGACAAATGTAGTAGAACTTATGGTGTACGTCACGTCCACGTCAACGACGCCGTGGGCTTGACGGTCAACCGTCCATAACTCAATACACAACAGCGAACATCCACAAAGGGGTAGAAGTTCAATGAAGGCACGTGGAGCAGTCCTCTCCAGACGAAACGCACACTCGGTTACGGTTTCGGACTGGAGGCAACTCAAGGTTGGCGAGCGCGTGGAGGTAGTCAAGTACGCGCACGTGATCGCGGCAGGGCTGATCGAGGAAGTCTCCGGCAGCGGGAATGTGGTGTGGCTTGAGCACTCAGGGCCGGGTGTCACCGAGGAAGGCAAGGAACTGTTCATGAAGTCCGACGGCGTGACTCTCCGCCGGGCGTAATGAAGCAAAAAGCCGGGGCTTGGGCCCCGGCTTTTTGCTTTTCTACTACAACTGCAATTACTACTATTACGCAGCGAGCACTTCGTGGGTCTGGCCGAAGGGAACGGATTCGTCCAGGGCCACTGTGTAGGTGCCGGGCTCGTGCCGGGTCACCAGAATGCCGCAGTTGGCATCTGCTGCTGCGTTCTTGATCAAAGCATCCACGGCGCGTTCAAGGCCGTCGTGGATCTCGTCTGCCTTGGAAAAGGACAGGCGAATTTCGCGTTCTGCAGTCATTGCAGCGGTCATTTGGGTGCCTCCTATTACTTGCCGCATGCGAGGGCGACCCGTCAATCATAGGACGTTTGACGCTAAATTTGTAAGATGACCGGCAGTATTGGTGACCGACGCCTCATCTCCGGACCATGGCGCGAAGCAGCTTTACCGCGACGGAGAGCGCTGCAATGTCCACGGGACCGGGCTTGATGGCCTCCCTGATGGTCTCCTGGACGCGTGCCAGTTGTTCGATGTTTCCACGTTCCCAGTCCATGATTCGCTCCACTGGGTCTGACGTCGTGGGAGTCGCCGCACCAGAAATCCGGGGCGTGTGCCGCACTACCGCTTTGGTCATGTCCGCGAGCACCAGGTACATGTCATCCCGCAAAGCCGCACGTGCCAGCGATTCCCAGTGCGTGTCCCTCGGGAGCATGGTGATGTGTTCCAGCAGGGGGATGGCCGAGATCCGTTCGAAGACTGCGAAGTACACCTCAGCCACTGCCTCCACTGGCTCCTGCAGTTCTTCTGCGATAGCGGAAATGTCCAGCAAGCCGTAGCTGACCAGGATCTCGGAGGCCCTGACACCCAGATCATGGGGCAGGCCCACCGAGTCCGTATGGGCCATCCGTTTCTGCGCGTGGGCAAGGTTGATCCCATGAAGGAAGCTCGTGAAGTTCGCCCGCATCAAGGACATGGGCTGCTCGAGCCGGGCGAAGGCATCGGCAATGGGCTTGTCGCGGAAATCGTGGGTCACGTACCAGCGGACGGACCGGTCCAGCAACCGCCGCATGTCCAGGGCAACGGCTGCTCCATGCTCGCGGGGAGTGCTCGGCGGCAATTGGGCGATGGCGCCTGTGACGGCGTCAAAGTCCCAGATTTGCCGCATCACTACGAACGCGCGGGCCACCGCGGAGGCAGAAACCGTGGTTTCCTCCATCGCGCGGAAGGCGAACGCTATGCCGCCCATGTTGATCATGTCGTTGGCCACTACCGTGGCAACGATTTCCCGGCGCAGGGGATGCGTGGAGAGGTGTTCGCCGAACCGCTCTGAGACTTGCTTGGGGAAATAGCCGCGAAGGGTTTGAGAAAACCAAGGATCATCGGACAAACCGCCCTCTGTGAGTTCGCGGGCGAGTTCGATCTTGGCGTAGGCGGCCAAAACGGCGAGTTCCGGAGTGGTTAGTCCCTTGCCCGTGAGGACCCGTGCCTGAAGTTCGGCGTTGCTGGGAAGGTATTCGAGTTCCCTGTCCAGATCTGTGACTGACTCGAGCCAATCCATGGTCCGTTCAAAGCTGGGGCTCCATTCCAGCGCCAATTGCTTGTCATTGAGGAGCAGGACGTTCTGGTCATCGTTGGTTTTCAGGACGAGCCGTCCAACCTCGTCTTGGAGCGAGTGCAGGAATCCGGTTCTCTCTGCCACAGACATCCTGCCCGCGGAGATCATCCGGTCAAGGAAGATCTTGATATTCACTTCATGGTCCGAACAATCCACGCCAGCTGAATTATCGATGGCATCGGTATTGACCAGGACGCCTGCCAAAGCTGCTTCGATCCGGCCGCGCTGGGTTACTCCAAGATTGCCGCCCTCGGCAATGATGTGCGCGCGCAGATCCCCGGCATTGACCCGGATGGCGTCGTTTGATTTATCTCCCACATCGGCATTGGACTCGGTGGATGCCTTGATATAGGTACCGATTCCGCCGTTGTACAGGAGGTCCACAGGGGCAGTGAGGACTGCGCGGAGAAGCTCAGGCGGGCTCATCGCCAGCTGGCCATTCGCATCCGTGCCTTCAGCCAACCCCAGGGCGAGCCGGACTTGTTCTGTGATCAGGATGGATTTTTCCGTCCGGGCAAAGATTCCGCCGCCTTCGCTCAGCTTGGTGCGGTCATAATCGGCCCAGGAGGAGCGTGGCAGTTTGAAGAGCCGTTCCCGCTCGGCGTAGGAGACCTCGGGGTCCGGCGTAGGGTCAAGGAAAATGTGCCGGTGATCAAAGGCGGCTACGAGCTTGATGTGGTGGGAAAGGAGCATGCCGTTGCCAAAGACGTCTCCGCTCATGTCTCCGATGCCAACCACCGTGAAATCCTCGGCACGACAATCCACCAGGAGTTCACTGAAATGGTGCCGCACGGATTCCCAGGCGCCCCGGGCCGTGATCCCCATCTGCTTGTGGTCATAACCCACTGAGCCTCCGGAAGCGAAGGCGTCACCCAACCAGAAGCCGTACTCCCCGGCAACGGCGTTGGCAATGTCGGAGAAGGTTGCTGTTCCCTTGTCAGCGGCCACAACGAGGTAGTAGTCGTCGCCATCGTGCCGCACCACCCGCGGTGGCGCGAGTACGCGGCCGCTGCTTCCGCCGTCGGGATCCGGCACCAGGTTGTCGGTGATATCCAGCAACCCGCGGATGAATGTCCGGTAGCTTTCCTGACCTTCCGCGAACCAGGCAGCACGGTCCTCTGCCGGGTCCGGGAGCCGTTTGGGGAAGAACCCGCCTTTGGCTCCGGTGGGAACAATCACGGCATTCTTGACCGTCTGGGCTTTGACGAGCCCCAGGATTTCCGTCCTGAAGTCTTCCCTCCTGTCCGACCACCGAAGGCCACCGCGGGCTATCGGACCGAAACGCAGATGGACGCCTTCAACGCGCGGCGAATAGACCCAGATCTCGAATTTCGGGCGGGGTGCAGGGGCAGCCGGGATACTGGCGGGGTTGAGCTTGAAGCTGATGAAGGGCTTGTTGAGATAGAAGTTCGTGCGGAGCGTGGCATCCACCAGGCTCGCCAGGGAACGCAGCAACCTGTCGGCGTCCAGGACAGGGACGGCGTCGATGGCCTCCATCAGGTTCGTCCGGGCTCTATGAACGGCCTGGGTCCTGTGGCTGAGTTCGCTGCTTCCCTCTTCGAACAGATCGCCCCTGGCCGGCTTTGGCTCGCCATGACCGGAATTGAGGAGTTCCGGTTCAAACAAGTCCGGAGCGAAGCGGTCAGGATTGAATTTTGCCTCGAACAATTCAAGCAGGGCATGCGTGGCCAAGGCGTTCCCGCGGAGTGTGTCAGCGATGAAGCCATAGGAGTTGGTGCTCCCGAGTTGGCGGAGGTACTTGGCATACGCGCGCAGGATGGCAACCCGCCGCCAGTCGATACCCTCCTTGATGACCAACGCGTCCAAAGCGTCTGACTCGGCGTCACCGCGCATCGCGGCACAGAACGCACCGGCCAGCAGATCGCCCGTGCCTACAGGGTCAAGCCCGCGCGGATACTTCAGGCCGAGGTCGTAAAGGAAGAACTGCCGCCCGTCGGCACGATGAACGTCGAAAGGCCTCTGGTCCAGGACCTTCAAGCCCAGGTTATGGAAGAAGGGAAGGATCTCGGTCAGGCTCTGCGGGCGCGTTAAGTAGAGCCGGATCCGGGCATCCTCACTGAGGACTGCCGTACCGGGACGTTGGTAAACGGTGAGGAGGGGATCTGCTTCGTCCACAGAACCCGGCTCTGCCGGAAAACTTTCGAACCTGGCAATGTCCTCAAGTGCGTCCTCCACCTCATAATCGGCCTTGTAGCTGGCCGGAAACGCGGCTGCCCACTGCCTGGACAACCTGGCCGCCTCTTCCCGCGGATACCTCGTTTGGAGGGCCTCGTCCAGGCCTTGCGCCCAGGACCTCGTAGCGGCGATGATCCGCTGCTCGAGGGCTGCCGCGTCCACCACCGCCGGAGCACCTTCGTGCCGTGAGGGGTCCTGTGGCAAAAGGATCCGGAAGAACACGCGAGCCATGGCGGATTCGCCCAACCGAAGCTCGAACTCTATGGCATCCGAGCCAAATGCCTCGCGCAACTCGCGCTCGATGTTGAGCCTGACGGCCGTGCTGTACCTGTACCTGGGGAGGAAAACCAGTGCTGTCATGAACCGGCCGAAGGAGTCAGGACGAAGAAAGAGCCGGGTGCTATGGCGTTCCTGGAGCCGGAGGATCTCGCGCGCACGGATGGCCAGCTGCCCGGCATCAACATGGAACAGTTCGTCCCGCGGATACGCCTCCAACACCGCAAGGAGCTCCTTGGCGTGATGTGACGACGCCGGGTAGCCGAAGGCCCGCAGCACTTCCTGCACTGTGTCCCGGATGACCGGGATCTGCTGGGGCCGGGCGGGCTGTTGAACTAGGGGAGAAGAGGCCAACAAAAGTGCACGCGCTGGTGTTGGTGCCGTTCCCGTCCGCTGTGGCAATGCTGATCTCGTCGAGGTAGGCACGGCGAAGAACCGTTGAGCGAAGCGTGGATTTGGTGAGTGTAAGCACCTGGCCGGAAACCTCGCCCGGCGCCGCAGGACCGGCCGCATCACGGAGGAGTCCGAGCCCGCGGCGCCCGCGGAATCCCAGGAACACAAAGTTCCCGTCGTCCAGCCACCGCAACAGTTCCTGCGCTTCACCCGCCGTCCGGTCTTTTGCCGCAGACCCCTCCAGTGCACCGATTTCGTGCAGCAGTTCCTCGTGGATGGCATCGGCGTCCTCGGCTGCGGCCCGGACATCACCCAGGACCTTGTTCAACCTGCCCACCAGCAGCTCCGCGCTCGCGTTGTCCGGAATCCGGGGGATCTCGATCGCTATCCACGCCTCCGTGAGCCGTCCGCCGTCGTTCCCGTCCGTCGAAGGTGCCGGCGTCGCCCGCGCATGATCTTCGGAACGTTCGACGCCGGTGGGCAGCCCCGCGCGATGGGGTCCCCTGCGGATATCGATCAGGCGGTGGGTGGCGGGGTCCCGCGTGACGCTGAAAGTCGGGTGGACCAGAAGCCGGATGGAAGCGGTGTCACGAGAGATCTCGGCCGTGACGGAGGGAAGGAGATAGGGCATGTCGTCCGTGACGATTGCCACCAGGCTGGTATCTGTTTCGTTCAGGACCCCGATGACTGCTTGTCCAGGCTCACGGCGTTCTGCCAACGAGCGGTGATATCGGGCCCGTTCCAACAACGTTTCAGGTGTGTAGCTGCGGACGTCGTCGTCCGTGACGTGCTCGTAGTAGTCGGTCAGGAATCCGTCCGCCGGCTCCGTAATTGGTGCCATGTCGCTGCGCCTCCGCTGCGCAAAGGAGCGGCCGTGCTGCTGCGGTCGGCAAAGTCCATGCGCCTCATTTCATGATCGCTTAAATCCCGCGAGATGACAGTTGATGACAGTGTTTGGGCAAGACATTGGCATTAACTGCCATCTCGCGGAGGCCCGGCTACGGAAAAGCTACGGAACGTTGCCCTTGGTCTCGCCAGCCACGAAACGCCCGCGGCCACCACGAGGGTGAGAATGGCGGCAGCTGCGTGGGTGTAGAGCATCAGGTCAGCAGCATGCAGTTCCCCTGAAGCCGGCTGACCGTCCACAGGAACCGCCACGGGTTGCTGGGGCTGCCCGTGCAGATGGTCAAGGAACCCGACCCCGGAAAATGAACCCCCCAAAGCTTCGAAACCGAAGAACAGCAATTGCTGTGCCACTCCGGACAGCAGCAGCAACAGGACGGGCCCATGGATCCATCGGGCAACCAGCTGCGCGGCCAAGGCAGAGAGGGCAACGAAGCCCAGAAGAACGGGCATCGCCGGGGCGCCCCCACCGGAAACGACGTGTGCGGCAAGGCCCAAAGCGACCGCAACGGGTCCTGCCACCCAGGCCCACTTGTCCTGCACAGGAGTTGCGCCCATCGCCGTCCTTCCCTTCCCCTCAGGCTAAACGCAGGACAGGGACCGGGAACAGGCCTCTATGCCAACAGCGTGTTTACCAGCCTTGCTGCCACTTTCGCGGTTCGTCCATCAATATCGAACTCCGGGTTCAATTCGGCAACGTCCAGGTGCAACAGCGTCCCGCTTGCCGCTACCTGACGGCAAACGGCACTGATCACGGACAGCGGCACCCCAAACGCGGCGGGGGCACTGACGCCGGGCGCCACCGAAGCAGGCAGGACGTCCAGGTCGATCGTCAAGTACAGCACATCGATTCCAGCCACGAAATCGGCTACGAACGTCTCGACGCGCTCCGCGGAACAGTCCTCGTCCAGCAAGTACTTCACGCCCAGGCGGTCAGCGGTGTCAAAGAGCGTGCGCGTGTTGTTGGGCTCCGAGATTCCGACGACGGCGTACCTCAGTTCGCGTCCAGCGGCGGTTTCTTCCTGCGCCATCTGCAGGAATGGAGTCCCGGAGCTCGGGGTCGGCTCGTCGCGCAGGTCAAAGTGGGCATCCAGGTTCAAGACACCCAAGCGCTTTCCACTGCGCACGGCATTGGATCCGGCAACGCCCAGGTAGCTGGCAAATGCCGTCTCGTGGCCGCCGCCCAGCATCACGGTGAGGTTTCCGGCGTCGAGCAGTTCCGAGACGGCGCGTCCGGCGCGCTGCTGGCCTTCTTCCAGTGAGTCGTCCTCCACAACTACGTCGCCGGCGTCGAACACGTCACGGTCCAGGTGGAAAGCCAGGGGAGCCAGCGCCGAGCGGATGGCGGCCGGAGCCGCGGAGGCACCCGCACGGCCCTTGTTGCGCCGCACTCCGGCGTCGCTGCAGAAACCCAGCACGACGGCGGGACGCGAGGCGCCGGGAATGGCCGGGGAAGTAAGGGGTTGGATGGCCTGCCACCAGCGGCGATGTTCGTCGCCGTCGCCGTCAAAGCGGCCGGTCCATGGTGTGGGAAGGACGTCTACGGAAGGGTTGGTGCTGGTGTTTGGAGCCATGCTTTAAGCACACCCCACCAGCGGGCCAAAAAACAGCTGCAGCGCGCTGCAGTGTCCGGGATGCCGGACATCGCTACTTGACGCCCAACAACTCCTCCACAGTTCCGATGCCAAAGAACAGCAGGAACGCAGCCGCCACTGCCCACATCAGGGGGTGGACTTCACGGGCACGGCCCTGGAAAGTGCGGATCAGGACGTAGGAGATGAAGCCTGCGCCCAGGCCGTTGGCAATGGAGTACGTGAATGGCATCAGGGCGATAGTCAGGAAGGCGGGAATGCCAACGCCCCAGTCCTGCCAGTCGATCTTGCCAACCTGGGACACCATCATGAAGCCCACCACCACAAGCGCAGGAGCCACGGCTTCGAACGGGACCAGGTTGATGAGCGGCGTGAAGAACATTGCCACCAGGAAGAGCAGGCCCGTGACAATGGAGGCGAGACCGGTCCGGGCGCCCTCGCCAATGCCCGCGCCCGATTCAACGAAGATCTGGTTGGACGAAACGGAGGCACCGCCACCGACGATTGCGCCCAGGGCATCGACCTGCAGGACGCGGTCCACATTGGGAATGTTTCCGTGTTCGTCCACGGTCCCTGCCTCGTTGGCCAGGCCCACCATAGTGCCCATGGCGTCGAAGAAGATGCTGAGGAGGATCACGAACGCCAACAGCGCAGCAGCCACGAAACCGAGGTGTTCAAAAGCTCCGAAGGGGTTGGCTTTGCCGATCAGGGAGAGGTCAGGGGCGCCCCATTCGGAAAGCGTCGGCGCCACCAGTGACCAGCCGCGGGGATTGACGTTCTTACCGTCGAAGCTGGGACCAATGTGAAGCGTGAATTCGAGTATGGCGGCCAGGGCGGTGGACACCACGATGCCGATCAGGATTGCCCCGCGGACCTTTCGCACCACCAACGCAATGGTCAGGACCAGGCCGACAGCGAACACCAACGTCGGCCAGCCCATCAGCTTGCCATCCACGCCAAGGCCCAGCGGGACCGTGGTGCCGGCGGCATCCGGAATGCGTCGGACAAAACCAGCGTTGACCAGCCCGATCAAGGCGATGAACAGGCCAATGCCCACCACGATTGCCGTCTTGAGCGCTTCCGGGACGGCCCTGAAAACGGCCGTGCGGAATCCGGTGAGTACCAGGATGAGCATGGTGACACCCGAAAGCACCACCAGCCCCATCATGTCCGGCCAGGTCAGTTCAGGGTGGGAGGCAACCGTTACGGCGACGAATGCGTTCACTCCCAGGCCCGTTGCCACGGCGAAGGGGTGCTTGGCCCAAGCGCCCATGAGGATCGTGAGGATGCCCGCAACGAAAGCAGTGGTTGCCGCTACGGCCGTGAAGCCGAGCGATGCTCCGCTCGAGTCTGCCCCGGAGAGGATCAGCGGGTTCAGCACCACGATGTAGCTCATGGCGAAGAAGGTCGCGAAGCCGCCGCGGATTTCGCGCGAGTATGTGGACCCGCGCTCGGAGATCTTGAAGTAGCGGTCGATTGCAGAACCTTGTTTAAGCATGAAGGTCTCCGGTGATCGGGGGAGTTTGCTCTCAAATCCTATGCCCGCCAATGTGGGGTGCTGGAACGATTCGCCTAGTCTGTAAGGAAGCCAACACTAGGAGAAACCGCCCCATGCGTACCATCCGCCCGCTTCTGGCCGCCGTCGTAGCCGCTCTTGCTTTCGCTTCCGCGTTGCTGCTTGGAGCTGCTCCGGCCTCCGCGCACGACGTCGCCGAATCAACAACCCCGGCCAACGGTGCCAGGGTGGCTGAAGTGCCGGCGTCGGTATCCATCACGTTCAACAACCAGCCACTGGCCATCGGTTCCGGCGTGACCGTCACCGCCGGGGGCGAAAACTGGGCAGATGGCGCAGTGGAAATCATCGACAACAGGGCTGTCCAGAAGCTGCGTCAGGGCGCTCCAGCCGGCGAATACACCGTGGTGTGGCGTGTGGTCAGTTCAGACTCCCACCCGATCGAGGGAACCTTCAAGTTCACAGTTTCCGGGACAAGCACGACGACGGCGAGCGGCTCGGCAGGTGCCTCCTCCCCGGCTCCGGCGGCTGTTCCGACGGCGGGCACAGCGGCCCCCGGTACGGAAAATACTGAGCCGGCTCCGGCAGCTTCCCAGCCCTTCCCCTGGAGCATCGTTGGCCTCGCTGTGGTGGCGATCGGTCTGGTGATCTTCCTCGCTGTTACAGCCCGGAAGAAGCTAGCGGCCCCCAACGACCCGGGTGGCGAAAATTCCCCGGAATAGCGGGGTTTTCTACATACTTGCGAAGATCTCGAAACGGTTACTGCGACACGCCAAAAACGAACTGCTCGTTACGTAAATGTGACTTTGGGGTGATCTTCCCGTACGGTTGTACCTGTGCCTGTTCCACGTAACAGGCATTCCGGTCTGATTGCCTAGCTCTGCCGCAGTCCGGAATCCGTTCGCAGACAAACCTACGGCAGAGACGGGGAACCCATTTTGGCCCGCTTTCAGAGCGCGCCTTGGGGTGAAGTCACGAAGCTTCCGCTGCACAGCGGGGGATAGTGGCCGGGTGACTCCCATCCGAATCCGACAGCTAACCTCGCAGGCATCGGGAGAGGCTCTTTCATGTCTTCACGCATTCTTCGCGGCCGTCGTAAGGCGGACAGCGTACGTCCTAATCCGTTCATCTCCATCTCCAAGGCTGTTGCCAGCAACGCATCCGGCGCAGGTCGCCAAGCCGCTGTCATCGCAGCAGCTTCAGGCCTGGTCCTCACGGGCTCCATCGCTGCCCACGCAGCAGAGACCCCTGTTCAGCGCGACTCCAGCCCCGCTACTGTCGCCGAGACCGTTACCGAGGGTCCCACCAAGGTTGTTACGGCCGCATCGACGGCCACCATCAACTTCGAGCGCCCCGCGGTTGCTTCCGTAGCGGCTCCCGTCATTGAAAAGCCGGCTCCTGTTGCTCCGGCTCCGGCGGCCAAGAAGGCGCCCGCAGCGGCTACCGTCCAGGCCGCTGCAACTACTACGGCTACCGCCCCAGTGGCATCCGCGCCTGCTGCAGCTCCGGCTGTTGGTGGCATCAACGCTGCCATGGTCGCCTCGGCTTACGCCCAGATCGGCATCATGCAGGATTGCACCGCGATGGTGGAACGGGCCCTCGGCTCTGCCGGCATCCCGGTTGGCGACCTCGCACCCATGCAGTTCCTGAACTACGGCAAGGTTGTCAGCGACCCCCAGCCCGGTGACATGATCGTCCAGTCCGGCCACGTAGCCATCTACATCGGCAACGGCCAGGCCATCAGCGGTGGCATCAACGGCAACCAGACGGGCATCCACCCGATCAGCTGGCTCACCGCAACCGGCCCCATCACGTACGTACGCGCTGGCGCCTAAGCTTCACGCTCCAACTCAAAGGCCGGTGCTTTCGAGGACAAATGTCTTCGGAGGCGCCGGCCTTTTGGGTTAATTTTTGTTCTTTTTAGGAACATGCTTTGGTTGGCTCGATCGTTTCAAGGCCAGGGTTCTCCGCCAGGTTTCTACGCGCAGGGTTCCAGGTAAAGGCTCCAGGCCAGGTTCTAGGCGAGGGCGATGCCCGGCCCGGCGGGGAGGGCCACCTTGGATGAGATCGCTTGCCCCACTGCCTTGGCTTGCCGTAGTACTTCCTTGGGCGTGGGTGTAATAAGTTCCCCAACGCCCACCAAGTGCATCCCGACTGCACGCATGGCTGCCACGAAGTTCTGGCCTATGGCGATTCCCAGATCGGCAAGCATTCGGCGCAGCTGGCTCTGGGCGCAGCGCGTCACCACGATGTGGTCTGCCAGGAGAACCCCGCTGGCTGTATGCACGGCCCATTGACGTGGGGTGGATTCGAGGGGGCCATAGACGCTCATCCCAGCCCTCAGGCTGCCCGTGGTCAGGCTTGCGACGGGTCCGTATCCAAGCTGCAACGACGAGTCGCCACCCAGGAAGTCCAGCCGGACAGCGCGTGTGGTGGTGCGGACATCCAAGTGATGGCTGGCGGCGTAGTTGCGCAAATGGCGCAGGATCTCGTTGCGCTCCTGCATTGCCGCGGGGTCTGCTGCGTCGCAGCGCTGGAGCATTCCCGTGTGGACCGCTGGTCCGGTGGTCGATAAAGAACCAAAGCCATCCAGCACGATGGAACCGACGCCGTAGCGGCTGAGCTCGCTGGCAACAGCCAGGCCGGAGAGGCCGGTGCCGATCACCACGGTGGTAGTCCGTTCCGTGACGGAATCAGGAGTGAGTGACACTGCTTGGGTTCCTCCTTGACGTGTGTGCCTTCGGCAGCGCGCTGGATCGCGTCCGAGTTCCCCAAGCGGCCGCAAATAAATGGCCGGGTTGTGTCCTGGGACACCTTTGCCGGCCATTCGGTGACTCGAACACTACCGAACTTTTTCTGCCATGGATAGCCTCGGCGACAGCGTGTTTTGGATGTTCATCCGCAGCGCAACCCGGCGCGTGGTGAGCGTGCCGGAAACCGAGCCCGGACCGTTATCCACATAGCCCAAAGTCGCCTTGATTCGGCATTGCCAACCGAGAATAGTGGGCATTGGAAGGAGAACCCCGAGGGTTTCTTCGGCCCCGGCTATTGGTTGCGCGCCAGCAAGGGATCACCGGTAGGGAGAACCTCTGGCAGAATGGCCGGAACATCAAGCAGTAGGTGGAGAGGCGGGCCCCATGGACCAGCACGGCAGACACATTGAAGAACCACGGGACGGCGGGGACCAGGCTGTGGCGCCTGGTGGAATCGTCGTCGGAGTGGACGGTTCCGAGCATGGTCAATGCGCCCTTGTATGGGCTGCGCGTGAGGCGGAACGGCGCCAACTTCCCCTGCATATAGTCACGGCTTATTCGGTGCCCATCTTCGCAGCGTCCGGCCTCGACGGCGGATACGCCACCGTGGACGATTCCGTGATCCGCGAGGGCGCGGAAGCAATCGTCAAGCAAGCCATGGATAAGGTCTCAAGCTACAACATTGACGTCGATGCGTCAGTGGAGAATGGGGATGCCGCGGGAGTCCTCCTTGACCTCTCTGCGAACGCTGCACTCCTGGTGTTCGGCAGCCGTGGCCGTGGTGGCTTTGTCGGGCGTCTCCTGGGCTCGGTCAGCAGCGCCTTGCCGGCCCACGCAAAATGCCCCACCGTAACGGTCCCGCTGTATTGCGCCGATCGTTTGGGCGAGAACACCGAGGACAAGCACATCAAGGCTGAGCACGCCAAGGCCGGGCCGCGAACGGTGGAAAACGTCGTCGCCGTGGGTGTGGACGGTTCGGAGCAGGCCCGCGTCGCCGTTCTCGAGGCAGCCGAACAAGCCCAGCGGATGGGGGCCAAACTCCGCGTCATCTGCGCAGTCCCGCAGTACAGCGGCTCCTTGGCCTGGGTGCCGGCACCGTTGGATCGCGATGCCCTGTTCGCGGATATTAAGGTCCAATTGGATGCAGGCGTCGCCTGGCTCCGCAGCCACTTCCCGCAGCTGCCCGTGGAAACGGACCTTAGGGACGGCTCACCAGTGGACGTGTTGGTCGAGGCTAGCCGGGGCGTGGAGCTGGTTGTCCTGGGTACGCGGGGCCGGGGTGGTTTCGCGGGCATGCTCCTTGGTTCCACATCTGATGGCGTGCTTCATCACGCCAAGGGGCCGGTCCTCGTTGTTCCGGACCGCGAGGATCCGCGGCTGGCAGACCGGCCCAAATTCGGACCCATGCTCGGCGCGGCTTAGGGCCATGGCGCGAACCGTCCATGGATAACCAGCAGCCCGGGAAGCATAGGCAGGAAGACAGCGCGGGCCCGGATGTAAACGGGCAAGTCTTCATTCGGGATATTGCGGACATCCGGGCGGACATGCTCCCCGAGGTAGGCGGCAAGGCCGCCAATCTCGGCGAGCTGAATGCCGCCCGCCTTCCAGTGCCGCCGGGCTTTTGCCTTACAACGTCCGCCTACCGGTACGCCCTTTCAGCGATTGGAATGGAGGAGATCTTTGCACTTCTACAGGACGCCGGAGCTTCTGACCTTGACGAACTGAATAGGCTAGCCGCCCGGGCAAGATCCTTGGTGCTCGACGCCGGAGTTCCCACCGACGTCGCTGAGTCGGTACGGACGGCGTATCGGAGGTTGGGAGACGCAGCCCCCGTCGCAGTGAGGTCCTCAGCCACGGCCGAGGACTTGCCCTTCGCGAGTTTCGCCGGGCAGCAGGACACTTTCCTGAACGTAGTGGGAGCAGACGCAGTTCTGGACGCCGTAAGCCGCTGTTGGGCATCGCTCTGGACGGACCGGGCAGTGAGCTACCGGACAACCAACGGTATTGACCATGCCACGGTGACGCTGGCCGTCGTTGTCCAGGAGATGGTGGATTCCGCGACGGCCGGTGTGATGTTCACGGCCAACCCGGTGACGGGTCGGCGCCGTGAAGCTGTGATCGATGCCAGCCCTGGTCTGGGAGAAGCCGTAGTGTCAGGCGCCGTTAATCCCGATCAGTACGTAGTTGATATGCAGACCAACTCCATCCTGAAGCGGTCGCTGGGTGACCGGCAGGTAGAGATCAGATCGCTTGCCGGCGGTGGCACCGAACGAATTGAGCGGGCCGGTCAGGCCGCGGCAACCAAGAATCACGCCGTGCAGCCGTGCCTCAGCGATGACCAGATCCACGCGCTGGCCGAGTTGGGAAGGCGCGTCGAGGCCCACTATGGAGCCCCGCAGGATACAGAATGGGCGATCGATTCGTCCGGGAAACTCTGGCTCACGCAGGCAAGGCCCATTACTACCCTCTATCCGCTGACCTCGCGGGTGCCGGCGACTCCCGGTGAGCACGCGTTCCTGAACTTCAGCCTCGCCCAAGGACTCACCAGGCCTCTGACGCCCATGGGCCTGGCGGGTATCCGCCTGATAGCTTCCAGCGTTGCCCGCAGGGCGGCTTTCGATGTCCCCGATCCACGCTCGGGACCATCGCCCTACTATGAGGCCGGGCAGAGGATCTTCTTCGACTTCACATCCGTGCTGCGCAGCAAGGTGGGCCGGGCCATTGTGCCGCGCATCTTTGACATCATGGAGGCCCGTTCCGCGGCGGTGATTCGCGGCCTCTTCGATGACCCGCGGTTCGCCGTCACCATCAAAACTCCGATAAGACTCATCAGGCACGTTGCGCCTGTTGCTGCTAAATACCGTGTCCCTGAGTCGGTAGTCCGGGCTCTTTTCCGTCCCGACGCCGCAATGAAGCGCCAAGAGCAGCTTGAGGCAGAGCTCCATCAGGCCCTCCGGGTGCCGGAGGGCGTCACCGCCCACCAGCGAATTGCCCACGTGCAGCGAATCCTGGGGGAGGAAGTATTCGCAACGGTTCCCCAAGTGCTGCCCCTTCCCGTTCTGGGCTTTGCGATGCTTGGACTCGTCCGGAAGGTGTTGGGCGGGCAAGCCTCCTGGGACCAGCTCCAAACAGTCATCCGCGGGCTACCCAACAATGTCACCACCGAGATGGACCTTGCGCTGTGGCAGCTTGCCAAGGAGATCAGGGAAGATCCGGAGGCCTTGGCCTTCCTGAGTTACCCCACACTCGACGAACTCGTTCAGCAGTACAAGGACAGAGCACTACCAGCAGTTGCGCAATCCGGGCTTGAAGCTTTCCTCCGCACCTACGGGCACAGGGCTGTGGCTGAGATCGACCTCGGCATGCCCCGATGGTCGGACGACCCAACCCACATACTCGGCGTCGTGGTCAACTATCTGCGGCTCGAGCACACGGCGGACGCACCCGACCAGCAGTTCGGGAAAGCTGCCCGGGAGGCAGATGAACAGGTTGCCAGATTGGTTGCGCGGGCAAGGGCCAAGAGTCCTCTCCATGCCAAGCTGGTCCGTGCGGCGTTGGACCGTACGCGCAGGTTTGCCGGGATGAGGGAGCTGCCCAAATACAACCTCGTCCTCGGCTTGGCTTCGGCAAGGGAACAACTCTCGCTGGTCGGAGCAGAACTGGCGGAGGCAGGGCGGATTGAAAGCGCGGAGGATATCTTCTTCCTGGACCTCAACGAAGTAGAGACTGCCCTGGCTGGCAACAAGCTCCATCAACTCGTGGCAGATCGCCGCGCAGAATACGCACAGGAACTGAGGCGTCGGCATATTCCACGGGTACTGCTCTCAGACGGGACAGAACCTGAAGCCACTGCCGCAGCTGGCAGAACCCCGGCTTCTCCCGGAGCGCTCTCCGGCAGTCCGGCGTCGGCGGGCGTCATCACAGCCCCGGCGAGGGTCATCCTGGACCCCGTTGGCGCTCATCTGGAACCTGGGGAAATCCTCGTGGCGCCCTCCACCGACCCCGGCTGGACACCCTTGTTCCTCACCGCCGGCGGCCTAGTTATGGAAATGGGCGGTCCCAACTCCCACGGCGCCGTGGTGGCCCGCGAATACGGCATACCTGCGGTGGTGGGCGTGCCCGACGCGACCCTGCGGATCAGCTCAGGCCAGATCATCACGGTGGATGGAGCAGCAGGAACGGTAACTGCGACGCCAAGTGACGCGCCCGGCTAGGCGTGCTGGTGTGACTCGTGCTCGGAGTGGCTGACAGGTTCCAGCTGGAAGGTACAGTGCTCGGTGTCGAAATGGCGCCCCAAGCAGGATCCAAGCTGGTCCAGGATGCTGTCTGCCCCGCTGGCGTTAAGGACCTCGTCTTCCACAACAACATGGGCGGAGAACACGGGCACCCCGGATGTGATGGTCCAGATGTGGATGTCGTGGGCCTCCACTACGCCGTCCACGGCAAGGATGTGCTCGCGGATCATGTTCACGTCCACGCCCTTGGGGGTAGCTTCCAGAAGTACGTCCACAACATCGCGGAGCAGGTGCCAGGCGCGGGGGATGATCATGAGGGCGATCAGGACAGAAGCAATAGGGTCAGCGGCAGTGAAGCCCGTGGTCATGATGACGATGGCCGCCGCAATAACGGCAATCGATCCGAGAAGATCGCCAAGGACCTCAAGATAGGCCCCCCGGACGTTGAGGCTTTCCTTTTGGGCCCCCTGCAGGATCATCAGGGAAATGAGGTTGGCCAGGGCGCCCAGGATCGCCGCCCACAGCATGACGTCCGTATGGATTTCCGGCGACTCCCCAAAGCGGCGGATGGCCTCGATCATGATGACGACTGCGATGACGATGAGTACAAGGGCGTTGGCCAAAGCCGCCAGCACCTCGGCCCTTTGATATCCGTAAGTCCGTTGATCGCTCGCCGGGCGGGTAGCAATCCACGCCGCCATCAATGCGATGAACACGCCTGCGGCGTCGGACAGCATGTGGCCTGCATCGGCCAGCAGCGCCAGCGAGCCAGAGATGAGCGCGCCAACCACCTGGATGCCCACCACACCCAAGGTGATGGCCAGGACTGCAATAAGCCGTTTGCGATGCTTGCCGGTTGCGGTTACTCCGTGGGAGTGGTTGTGATCGTGCCCCATGCTTACAAGGCTAGCCCCAGCCGAGCTCATGCAGGCGGTCGTCGTCGATTCCGAAGTGGTGGGCGATCTCGTGGATCACCGTCACGGCCACTTCGTCGATGACTTCCTCGCGGGTGGAGCAGATGTCCAGGATGGGCTGGCGAAAAATAGTGATCCGATCCGGCAGGGAGCCCGCTTCCCACCAGGAGTCGCGTTCGGTCAACGGCACGCCCTCGTACAAACCAAGTAGTACGGTGTCCGGATCTTCATCCGGGCGTGGTGTGTAGTCGTCCTCGATGAAGATTGCCACGTTGTCCATGGCGCTTGCAGCTTTGGGTGGGATCAGCTGCAAGGCGTCGCTCACAGCTTCTTCGAACTCCTCCGGCGACATTTCGAACGGCCCGGCAGGGAAATCCGCGTCAACTCCGGCTAATCCAGCGCCCTCGGTGGGGGCATGCTCGATCGGGCTATGCGCTGCTTTCCGCTCCGGAAGCGGCGAGGAGGGGAGATCGCCGTCGGGAACGATGGGCAGGCCGGGAGGGAGATTCGCGGACATGATCCGACTCTAGTCCCAACAAGGAACATTGACGCCCTGGAGCTGGTACGCGCTGGTGCACCGTCCCCAGGTCATGCTGAACTGTTCGAATGCGAGCTCGTCGAACGGCAATCCGTAGGCCAGCCCCGCATCTCACCAACGAACGAACAGGAACCGCATGACCGCCACGCCTACCTCCGCACCTGAGCCCCTCGACGTCGTCGTGGTAGGTGAGGCGCTCATCGACATCGTGGAGTCGCCCGATGGGCAGATCGAATATCCCGGAGGCTCGCCGGCCAACGTTGCTTATGGGCTCGGCCGCCTGGATGTAAAGGCCGGCCTGCTGACCGCCATCGGACGGGACCAGCGGGGCGACGCCATTGCCTCGCACCTTCAGGGCGCGGGCGTGGTACTGCTGCCCGGATCAAAGTCCTTGGGCAAGACGGCGACGGCGACCGCCCGGATCGATGCCGACGGTTCGGCTGAGTACACGTTCGAGATCGATTGGGCACTTGCTCCGCTCGCGCTGCCGTATGCACCAAGAATCCTGCACACGGGTTCGATCGCCACGTTCCTTGAACCTGGGGCCAGCGTTGTCAGGAGCCTGCTGGAGCAGGCGCAGGGCGGCTGCATGATTACCTACGATCCCAACATCCGTGCTGACCTCCTTGGCAGCCACCACGAGGCACTTTCCTTGTTCGAAGAGTTGGTGCCATTGACGGACGTCGTGAAAATGAGCGCGCACGACGCCCGTTGGCTGTACCCGGGCAAGGATTTGGAGGACACCGCGAGTCACCTCCTGGACCTTGGCACTGTACTTGCGGTAGTGACCCGGGGCTCCAGCGGTTCGCTCATGGCCACCCGGCACATGCAACTCACAGTTCCCGCCATTCCATCGAACGTGGCCGACACCATCGGCGCCGGGGATTCATATATGTCGGCGCTCATTATGGGCCTGCTCCTGCGTGGCAGCGACGGTCTGGCGCCTACGGTCCTGGAGCGGATCGGAACCACGGCATCCATGGCAGCATCCATTACCGTTGGCCGTCCGGGCGCCAATCCACCCACGCACCGGGAGCTCCTTGCGGGTATGGCCCGCTAGTCACTTTGCCGTTCGCCGGGCAGCCATTGCCGTTCGCCGGGTCAGGCCCACGCCGATCAAGCACACCACGCCACCGATCAGTCCCCAGATGGTTGGGACTTCCTGAAGCACAGCCCAAGAGATGAGGATGGTGGTGCCGGGGACCAGGTACGTCGTGGCGGCGAGTTTTCCGGCCGAGATCAAGGACAGTGCGTACGCCCATGTGGTGAAGGCGATGGCCGTAGGGAAGATGCCCAGGTAGACCAAGCCGAGTGTGGCCGGCAGCGGCGCCGACTGGACCTCGCTGATCAGTTGGCCCGTCCACGGCAGGCAGCACACGGTGCCTACCATGATGCCGAACCAGGTCGCCTGGCCGGCTGTGAATTTCCGGAGCACCGGCTTCTGCAGGATCGCGCTGACGGAGGCGAGTACGGCGGCAAGCAAGCACAACAACACCCCGGCGACATCCGCCGTCGAACGCTGTCCCGAACCGAGGGCGATCATCGCCACGCCACCGAACGCAACGGCGCTGCCGATCAGAAGCCACCGTGGGAAGCCTTCCTTGAGGACTACTCCGGCGAGGACTGCAATGAGGATCGGCGAGACGTTGATCAGCATGGCGCTGGTACCGGCGTCGAGCATGTGCTCCGCAGCGTTCAGCGCCACGTTGTAACCGCCGAACCACATCACCCCGTACGCCACGATGGGCAGCCATTCCTTGCCCCGTGGCCAGACTTTCAGGGTGGGCAGCACCACGATTCCAAGTACGACGGCGGCAACCGCCAACCGTCCGAGCGTCAAGGAACCGGGGGAGAAGCTCGGGCCCACAGCGCGGATGCCGACGAACGCTGAAGCCCAAAGGACTACGGTGACGACGACGGCGGCGATGCCAAGTTTGCTGATGGGAGCTGCAGGCGCGGGGGTGTTGCGCGGTTGCATGCCCGGGGACGGCTGGCCAGGTTCGGCCGGGGTGGTGGTTGTCATAGAGCCAATCTAGTGCCGGGGAGGTTGGCGGGGCTGGCGGTTTTCGGACGCGTCACGGCAAGAAACTGCCAATGTTTGACGCCGCGTGGGTTGCGGGGTTAGTTTATCGATGTTCGATATTAACGAATTTCGATAACCACTGGGGGGAAACTGTGGGTCCAAAAAGAAGGATCGTGGATTCGCTGGCGCGCGTGAGTGTGCTGTCAAGAGTGGATTCGGTCGTCCTCATTGTCGTCTCGGTGGCGGTCGCCATTGCCGCTTCGCTTTCAACAGTCTCGACGATCATCAGTAATGGCGACGGAGAGGTGGTCCTGCGGCTGCCCCTTGACCCTTCCACCCGGGAGTCGGAAGCGCTGGATCTCGGTGCCGTAGCCCGCGTCTCGGAAGTGCAGGCAACCGTCCCCGTCCTCCCTGTATATGAGGCTTCACTCCTGGGTTGGTCGGCAGTCATGAGTCTGGTGGCCGTCCTCTGCGTCGTTTCGCTCCTGGTCCTGCTGGCCTATCGGCTTACGAGCAGGGTGCTGTTCGGCCCGCGCACTGCCGTCATCGTTGGGTCCGTCGGCATGCTCCTGGCAATCTCGGGAAGCGCCGCCCAGCTGCTGGATTCCACCGCTAAGAATCGGCTGGCCGAACAGCTTGGAGCCATGCCGGCGAGGGCCGGGGAAACGTTGGTCTACATTTCCGGGTTCGACCCGGCACCTTTGGTGGCTGGCGGGGTGCTCGTGTTGCTGGGGGGCGTGTTCCAATTCGGGCGACGCCTACAGAGCGATACCGAAGGCCTTGTCTGATGCCAGCCGAAGAGACGATCGCTATCCACTGCAGGCTGGATGAGTTGCTGGAGCTCCGCGGCATGACGCTGACGGAGCTCAGCCGTCGAGTTGGGGTGAGCCTCGTCAACCTGTCCGTCCTCAAAAATGACCGGGCGAAGGCCATCCGATTCTCCACGCTGACAGCCATCTGCGAGGCGCTTGATTGCCAGGTCGGTGACCTCCTTGAGCACGTCCCGTAGTCGCTATTGCATAGTCGCGCAGACCTCGATTTGGGAATATCGCCATCTATGCTCTAAAGTTTTAGAGTCCAGTTCGGACGGGTGAGAACCGAAAAGAACGCATAAAGTGTTGTTTTTCCTCGCATAATCCGAATTGAGTTCAGGCCCCCATCGTCTAGCGGCCTAGGACACCGCCCTTTCACGGCGGCGGCACGGGTTCGAATCCCGTTGGGGGTACGCAAGGCAAGTGGTAAATCGGATGAAAAAAGTCTGGTAAGCTAGAAGCCTTGAAAAAAACGCGGTAGAGATACTGCAAACGCAAGGCCCTGTAGCGCAGTTGGTTAGCGCGCCGCCCTGTCACGGCGGAGGTCGCGGGTTCAAGTCCCGTCAGGGTCGCTCTGAGCGCCGGAAGTAATTTCGGTTCTCAAGGTGACTTGTCACCTAGGCTCTGTAGCTCAGTTGGTAGAGCGTTCGACTGAAAATCGAAAGGTCACCGGATCGACGCCGGTCGGAGCCACCAGCGAAAACCCCGCAGTTCTCAGTATTATCGAGGATCTGGCGGGGTTTTTCTTTGCCCTGCCCACCGTGAAAATTAGGGCTGGATCGGGTCCAATCGGGAAAAATCTGAACCGGAGCCCTGGTATTTCCTTGGTAGACGGGTCGGTGCTGGGTGCATGGCTTGCAGCTTGCTCGCTCGGAACGATCTCTGAAGCGGCGGCCCCGGGCCCCCAAATCCCTGTTCGAGTGTGACCGCTCCCGCGACCTGGGGACTTACCGAGGGTTGTGACCTCTCCCAAGAATCGGGCTTTTCGTGATGCGGTTACGCCGCATCCCGCAGGGGCCAGCCCGGCCCTGAGTATGTTCAACGCCGCGTTGACGTCGGCGTCATCTCGATGCCCGCACGAAACGCATAGGAAGACCTTGCCGTTTCGATTAGCTTGCTCTCGGTGCCCGCATGCACTGCAGGTTTGAGAGGTATAGGCGGGGTTGACCTGAATGAAGTCACGCCCGGCGCTTTCAGCCTTGGCGCAAATCAGATCCAGGAACTGACCCCAGCCTGCATCGCGTATCGACCGGTTGAGACCAGTCTTTGCAGTTCCCCCGTTAGGAAGGTAGCCTCCGCTACCATCGGGGCGGGGCGCTGATCGACGAGTCATATCGCCCGTTCTTAGCGCTTCCACCACAATTAGATCAAACGCAACGACAAGCTGCCGTGAAGTCTTATGCAGATAGTCGTGCCGCTGATTGCGAGCCTTGCGGTAGAGACTGGCGACCTTATCCCATGCCTTAAGGCGCCGCTTGGAGCCTTGTTGGCACCTAAACACTTGCCGTTGGGCGGCGGCGATTTTCTCAGAAGCCGCTGCTCCGTAACGCGGATTGTCGATCCTTTCCCCAAGCGAGGTGTATGCCAATCCGTTCTGGCCCGTGGCGAGGTCGAGCCCAATCTGGGCCCCGGTCTTGGGAAGAGGAGGAGGTAGTTCCTGTTCGACAACGAGGTGGACATACCAATGTTTGCCTTCACGCTGGGCAGACAGTCTTTTCACACTGCCGATGACAGGACGATGTTGTTTGACTTTGACGTGACCCACACCCTGGAACTTGACTCGCGTCTGGGTGGGATGTGGAACTGAAGCCCACTTGGCGCCGTCCCCGTTGCGGTGCTCTACGGAGGTGAATTGCCGCGGCCCCTTGAATCTGGGATAGCCGACTTTCTTCTCCCCGGACTTGATGCGGCGGAAGAACGCTTTGAATGCCTTGTCCAGTCGGCGCAGTGTCTGCTCCTGGGACGAGTAAGACCACCGCGCTTGGTCGGGATCGGTCGAGCGTATGGCAGTCAACTGGGCATCCTGGTCCTTGAACCACACCTGTTTCCCGCGTCTCCAAGCTTCTTTGCGTTCCTGCAATGCGGCGTTGTAAAGGTCTCGGTGGTCGGCAAGCATGGCCCGGAGCAGTGCCTCCTGCTTCGACGTCGGGTACATGCGGAACTTGTATGCCCGGATCATATCGGTTACTGACAGGTCTCCATGTGGCGAAAGCCACCTCCTTTACAGACCCCGAAATCCACCATGTGTTACTAGTGCGGCAGACAAACCCAGTCTACTTGGGCTGGCATGGATTTGTGCCTATACGTCCGCAGCAGTCCTCCGAAGAGCAGACGCTCCGATGGGCTGAACGGCGGGCGCTAGTTGGAGGCCGTATCCGGGAGATTCGCCTGGAACAGGGCTTATCGCAAGAGGCCTTGGCCTTGGAATCAGGCCTTAGCCGCACGATGATCATCGGGATCGAGTGGGGCCGGAAGAGCGTTGCTTACGAGCGGTTGTGGGACATTGCCGCAGTCCTCGAGTGTGACATAACTGAGTTGTTCGTCCCTGCCCGCAGCCGACCATCGGTCAGTCCATATCGAGGTGGCAGTAGGGCCATGAACAGACCAGAAGGGAATAGAGCCCTCACCTGATCTTTAACTTGGGCAGGTGGCGCGGTCGGGCGTAGGCCCGAGACCCTTGCGCAGGACCTGTGTGGTACGCCAGGCGTGGTTTGGCACCACGGTTACCTTCGCCGGAACAATTCCTTGATGGACGGATTGTTTGCTGGGCCGGTCATGTGCTCGAAGGGCTGACCGTCCAGTCCGTAAGCGAACGGTCCTCCACCAGGGGTTGCCCTGCTAATGGGCAGTCCCTGAAGCATCGCCCAGAGCATCGTATCTTCTCTCATTTGCTTGATTTTGAAGAGATCCTGAATGACATCTTCGGGGGTGTCGGATGCGCGATGGTGTTCCAGTTCGCTGTTGCGCCGCGAAGTCATCGGGACCATGTGGTCGGGGCGCACGCACAGGGAGTTGCGGCAGACATGGTCCAGTGTCAGACGGTTTCCGTGTCCGCCTATGAAGAGTCCGTAGGAGTAGCGATGGGCAAGCCATTCGTGGTTATCGATGCTGATGACGCCGTATCCTGGCCGTACTTCACCGGTCAGACTGACAACAACCTTGTTGATTCTCCCTGTCCAGGGCCAGCATCCAAACAGGCCGTCAAGGCCGTCAAGGGTCGGCGTAATTTGGCTCAGAAACTTGTCCAGGGTCCGGGCCATGGCTTCTTCCGTGCGAACGGGTTGCTTCAACAGCAGAGGTTCGTGCATCCGGCAGTAGCCCTCGCGTGAGCGTCCGGGCTCCAGCCGAGCTGTGCAACCGGCGGTCCTGCACTTGGGCTTCTTCCGCTGTGCTTGCCGGTAGTGCTTTTCACAAAGCCCTTTGGCGTAATGCGGGTTGGGCGGAATGTAGCGGGGATTGGTGGTGAGACAGACGAGGCAGCTGCGCTGAAACTGATCTTTGGGTCTGGCCACGCTGTCGTTTCCCCCCACCACGATGTGTCCTATATAACTCTGATGGAGGATCATACTGCACTGCATCAAGGCCTGCAATACCAGGGATTTCGAACGTGAATAGCCCGATTCTGCATGGGGAGAGTTAGGGCAGATACGGGGCTGTTCTCTCCTCCTGCGGTCCTTGGATCCACCGGCTGACTGCCGGCTCGAAGCCGCACCGGGCGTCTTGCCCCTGAGGGCGCACGCCCGGATCTGCCAGATGAGGACCAGTCCCCAATCCGGTTACTTCGCCTTCTTTCGGCGTTGGATGTCCGCTCCGCGCGGGCGCCAAGGCACCCTTACCGATTAGACCAGGGGAGGTCGTCGTCCCTGGTGACCCCAAGGTCTGCTGTCACCTGCGTCTCTTCGTGCAAGCAGACGCCGGGAAGGGGTATTGCTGGGTATCAAAGTAGGCGCAAATTCACCTGCGTCTCTCACTGGGAATCGACGAGAGCGCACCTGCGTCTCTCACGGAAGGCGTTTGTGTCCCGGCGTCTTGAGGCACCCGCATCTTCTGCTGCCGAAGATGGCTTCAGGGCTGGAACGTGTGAGCCCCAAAAACCCATGCGCCGTCCGTCCAGGCGTACCCAAACCGGGGTCCAACGAAGCGTCGTCAGAATTTCGGCGTACAGGGCTTTCTACGGGGACGCTAAACGCACAGCCATGGTCGTAAGCGGCTGGTTTCCCGGGGGGCCGGACGGATCTGGGCGGATCTGGTGGTTTGGCTGTTCCGACGTTGACCACCACGAAATCTGACGGGTAACCCTGTCGGAGGTGGTGGGCTCAGCTGCCGGGCTGGGTCTATTCGGCGTGCGGTTGGTGTGCCCGCTCCTGCCGAATTTCCTCTCGGTCTCTAAGTACCCACTCGGTGATCGACATGGCCATCACCACCGCAATGTAGACCCAAGCCCACGTGCCACTCAGGAGGCCGGTCGCCAGCAGCAGTAAGCCGAGGGCAACGAGTGTCCACGACGTGACCTTGAGTCCGCGCATAACGCTTGCGACTGGCATGCAATTCATCATCCCTGTCCTCATGACTGCCGTAAAGACCATGCCGACGGTAAAGCATGGAGCTGTCACGACTGCGCTACCCCTTTCACACAGCAGCATGGCTGGTTCCCAGATGCACCGTTAGGCCACATTCATCGGTCAAGACGGGTCCCACCACGTACTGCCATGCTTCGAGCCGATAAACCAGTCGATATGGGTGACAATCACCATGGTCAGGCTTCGATCGCAGCTACCAGCAACGGGGTGGGGGGAGACCCTTTCGCGATCCGGGCCCCTGCCCGCCGGTGATAGCCCCTGGGGTACCGTACGAGTTTGATAGTTACGAAGGGAGGATGCACAAGGGGTGTATACGCCGCTTGTAATATACAACTGCCTTCCTGACAGCAGCAGACAAGAGCACAAGTTTTCCTTCAGCCATAGGTCATGCTTTCGCAGAGAGGCGATGCGGCTTGTGCTGTCGGAAGGACCGTGCTGGCGGAGGCGCGCTACTTGGGATGGTCAAACAGCGAATGGTCCTCCGGCTGAGTACGCACCTCCTTTTAGGAGGGCAGAGCCCGTCTGACATTGGCTCTTCAAGGCATCCGCCTCTACGAGCACCAGTCAAAACGGGATGACGACCCTATACCTGCGGGTGATCAATACATGAACGCGCAAAGGCTTCCAAAAGACGAAACATCAATGTGGCTCATGAGGGCGTGGCATCGGTCTCGTGGTGGAAGAAACCAATCGTGTGGCTGGCAAGGATCGGTTGAACCGTCTGGGGGAAGAGTCCGCAGACTATTTCGGTATCCATAGCCAGAGAGCGCTTGAGACGGATAGCAAACATGGAAGACCAGAGCGGGGCTTTTGACGATGGTGTTGAAAGAATCAACAATCGACGCCTCTACGGATACGCTCCATGGAATGCCGTTTACGAACGCATTACCGGGCGGTGTCTTATAACGGAACAGTATCCTGGGTGGGTTTTTGCCGCGGCGTTCACCCCAAATCGGAGGAACATCCGTCGGAGGAGCTGCTAATAATTTCACGAGCTCTCTGGTTCTCACCGAAGATGCCGCCAGCGCCCGGCACGTTCCTGCCCTGGACCCGAAGATCTTGCAAACAGTCCGCTAGTGCGGAAGAACTTGGCCGGGTTCCTGCAATACTTGTCAGGTCCCTCACGCGGGGATTGCACTATAAAGGTGTGAACGAGAACGGAGTGCAATGATGGAGCTCGCGTCAGACGCCGTCGCTAGTCCCGAAGACAGCGGCGAGGTGCATGAAGACCCAGTGTGTGAGCAACGGAACGAGTCACACGCGCAAGAGGCACCAACATCGACGACGCTCGTAGAGGTGACGCCGGGTGTAGCTGTCGTCTTCGGTGACGTGCCCGGGGGCCTCGAACTTATTGACTTCGGACGGATCCCATTTTTCGACAGAGCCCAACTCTCACAGGCTCTTGGTTCAATTGCCAGTGTTGGGACTATCGTAGGTAACGTCGCGGAGGCAGTCTCAAACGCACGGGGCTTGTACCGGGTCAATGACGCCACTCTCTCGTTGCTAAAGAGCGGCGGGGAACTCGCTGCGAAGGATGGAGCGAAACTTGGCGCCATCTTCAAGAACGGTGAGATGGTCGCACAAGCACGCTTCATCCCGGTTTCCATGACAGCTGCAACCGCGATTGCCGCGATCGGACCTGCGGTCGCCATGCTTGCACTTCAAATGCAGCTCGGCGAAATTTCTGACCTTATGCGAACCAACATCGCGTTGACAACACAGACCTTGAAGGCAATTCGCAATGACCAGTGGTCTGAACTAGAGGCGTTGGCAGAGGCCATTGACGAAGCAACGAACGAGGCGCGTGGCCTCCCTTCGATTATTGATTCCGTATGGGAGCCGGTAGCAGCCAGCGGAACGCCGATACGCAGGCAAATGAAGCTGTACCGGAAGAATGTCAGTGAACATATCCAAGAAATCGCCAAACTAGATGGACGCCCGCGTCGCCAATATCTTGAGTTGAACGCTGAGGCCATCATTTTCGATACTCACGCGTTGCTCACTTCCCTTAAGGCCTTTGCAGAGTACCAAGCCCTTCGGGCTGCAGTGGCAAGAACTCGAAGCGCTGATGACAAGAATGAAGCGCTGCTCTTCGAGCGAATCACTCGTAATACTCCACCCAAGGTCGCACAGTCCATCCGAGAGATCGGCCACCTGACCGACTCTCTTGTGCGTGAATTGCGTATCATCGCGGAACTCCCCGGTCAGGGTACCCTGCCGCTGACAAAGAAGCGCAGGGATGCAAAGGCCTCAAGACTGACATGTGCACAACTCCTCGGAAGCATCGAACCTCTCGCCGATATGCTCAATCCGGCTGCCGCGATGCCAAAGGTACCGGACACGGTCTGCGCTCCGGAGGATCTTGATCTCGACCCCTATCTTCACGTGCTTCGGTGGTTCATGAAAGACGGCGAAGAGCTGCGGGCGATTGCCTTTCCCTACACGGCTGGTTCCCATAACCTCGCGGGTGTAATACCCCCGGTTCTAGCCAAGCGAGTTGATGCTACCTGGGACGCGCTTGCGCTTGGAAGGACAGGTACTCTCGTCGAGAGGCTTGTCTCCAGTACTTTCGTGGCAGTGACTGATCACCGGATAATCACCGCAACGCCTAGGGGTCTCCTCCGCCGTGGTGAACTCGGCGGTGCTTTCCCGCTGGATGAGGTGAGGTATGTGCGACCCAGACACCACCAGGGTGATAGCGTGCGTCCGACCATCAGCGTCATCACAGAACAGAGCGATCTCCGGTGGATGTTCCCGGCTGACGCCGATCATGGTCAAATCGACAAGCTTGCGGCCCTTGTTGACGAGGGCGCCGTCGGCGTGAAGACGAGTTCGGGCGCGGTCGAAGAGCCAACGATCACGGCCAATGGGAATGAGTCTCTCACACGGGGACAGCCGCACTAATCCAAGCTTCTGCTGTTATGAGCTCGGCGCCCGCAGACGTGTGCCTTTATCTGAGTGCCTGACTATAAGGAAGTTTGACGATGATTGATTGCGGGAGAGATTCGCTTTACTACAGGCATATCAATGCTTTGGCTTGGCGTGTGGCTAGCGAGCTCAGCCGGAGGGATAATACGGTGTACATAGGGCTGACAGGCGAGGGGGGCTCGGCAGCACACACCGATGCTCTCATGCTGACCAGTCCCACCGGGCCTGAGTATCAGGCGCGGCGGATGGGACTCGGGTTCACCGCGGGCAGCGAGGGTGCCTTCACGATTGCGTGGGATCAAGCATTAAGGATGCGTAGTGCCAGAGCGATCGCAATCGCTTTGGAAGAGTCACTTCACATCCACCTTCCTGAGAAGTCGCCTGTCACCAGTCCTCGCGCACTGGGCTACAGGGTCATGGCCTCGATACTGGAGATGACCGTGGGCGACGGGAGACAGTGGTTGACTCACGAGCGGACCGGGGGGCCAATGAGCCACGTTTCGGAGTCGACCAAGGAGCGACTTCTCCCGTACGAGGACACACTCTGGGCACTGACCAGAGATGGCGAGGAAGTTGCCGTTCTTGACAATTACGGCTGGCTCAAGATTGACCACCGGCAAATCGATCTTCATGCCAGGTACCGGGAACTGAACGGCAGCCTCTACCTGCTGGTCGCCGGGGTTTTCGGCGGCCTTTTGCCATAGCTAAGACCCATTGACAACGGGAATGCGGAGGCTAAGAGGGGGTCTGGGCGGTAACGTCTACCGTTCAAGTCAAGTACCTAGGGGGACTGAGCCGGGCGGCGAGGGGCCGGTGCAAAGCCCGGCAGGGGCCGAAGACCTCGAGTCAACAAAAGCCGGGGCAGTCCCGGATGGCATCGGCACGGACCTGGACAGCGAGGTCGGGGGGGGTGGCGCAGACCATGGTCGCCATCATGTCTGCGTTTGCTCAGAACGTGACCAGTTGTCTGAGCGTAATAGGGTCGGCATGGCTGTAGCAGCAGTCAATGGACGCAAGACAGGCAGGACGCAGGGGGCTGCGGACCCAGAGAAGGTAAGACGGGCGCATGAACTGAACGGGCGCGGTCTCTAGCCCAGGTGCCATCCGAAAGATCATTGGAGTCAGCCGCCACTACTGCCTACCGCTACCTTGGCTTGGAGTCCTGAGCTTGGGCCCTTCCTTTTAGCTAGAAGAGCCCTACTGGCCCGCTAGGCTTTCCAGCGGATCGATCGCACCCATTAACGCGAGCGACTGGACAGTTAGTGCAAGGTCGTCAAATTCGCGTGGGAGCTTATCTCCTAAGGACTTGGCGGCGTGGTCAATCCGCTCACGCGTGAGGACCGCCCCACGCATTGTTTTCAACCAAGACTTGAAATCGACGCTGGTTAATCGCTTAGCTCGGGCGAACTCATAAGCCGCTTCTAGTTCCTCCCAGGTTGCCGCAGTAGGTATGAATTCAGAGACTGGAAGATAACATACGATGTCTCGTTTGGATAGCCCGAACGGCTTGATGCGATGAATGACGTTGGCATCGATGGCACGCTCTCCAAGTTCCTGCAACCAAAGTAGTTCGCCACCAGGGCCGAGACCAGATAGTCGACCGAGGGCGGCCTTCGCGGACTTCCGCTCACCGTTCTGAAGAAGTTCCGTTGCCGCATCCCAGATCCTGAGCGCTGGACCGGAAGTCACATTGTCGAGAACAAGGATGATGGAGGCGTCGGTCGCGTCCAGGAGAATGCGCGCATCAGCGATGGATCGCGCATGCCGTGCACCGTTGATGGGGATGATTCTTCCCCCAACCCTGGCCACCTCGTCCCCGATGGCGACTTTGAGAATGTTCTCATCGTGGAAACCTTCGACGAGAACAAAGACCGTTGTGAGCTGAAGGAGCTCAGCGGAGCTCAAACCAAGGACCTCAGCGGGTTGGGACGTGAAAAGGCTAGTGCCCAAGTCAATGTACCGAAGGCTGGTGGCTTGGCCTCGCAATCGACTGACATGGTGGAGATCTGCGCCGGTGCGGACGTCCAAAAAGGAGGGTGCGTGCGAAGCAGTGAGTACCATCATCTGCTTGGAACGACCGCAAACATTGCTCAGCATCCTCGGGAGCTCATGCTCCCGCCTCCGATGAAGTCCCCGTTCAGGTTCATCCATTAGGAACATCTGCGGGCGGCTGGGGTCCAGCCCGGAGATCGCCCACTGCAGTGCCGTTAGTGCCCAACGCTGTTCCGCGCCAGAAAGCCGGCCCAAGCCGATGGTTTCGCCCTCAATCTCAGCTGTCCACTCAGGAACTTCCCCGACAAACCATTCAGCAGGGGACTTGAGCTCGAGCGTTAGGCGGAAGAAGTGTGGCCCTGTGACGTCAAGGAAAGAATTTGCTTCGTCAATGAGCGTCGATACCCGTGCTGAAAACGCGGGGTGGAACCGCGTTTCCGAGTCATCGGCTATATCAAGTAGGTCGCCCTGCGACTCCACTAGCGCTACCAAGAGGTTGTTGGTGGTGTCACGCGTACTCTCCACAGATCCGCTATCGGAAATGACGTGAACCGGGGAGACTTCAATTCTGCCGAACGCTGAAACAGGCACAGGGAAACGCGATGGCCACTGAGAAAAGTAGTTCCGGTCAATGACTCGGCCACGTGTCGCCACACGGCTCCAAGGCGTCGTGTCGAAGGAACGGATGGGGTTATGAGCCAAGGATTCGACTACCGCGTCCTGGTATTGGCTCTCTCCGGTCGCAATCATCTCCGAGAGAAACTTGCGCTGAAGGTCGTGCCAGTCTTGGAGGTTCTCATGGTCGGCGTCTGTCAGTTGCAAACTCAGGTATGAGCCCCATGCAGGCTGTGCAATGCTGCCAATCGGAACCAAGCTGAAGGTTATGGACTGCTGAGAAGCAAGCGGTTCTCGATCCCAGATCCAGTCCTCGTCGAGTTCTTGGCTCAGAAACTCGTTTATCAGCCATTTCCACCGCGTGAGGCGCGTGTCATGCGAGGGAAGAGATCCCACGACTTCGTCTGCGGGAAGCATGGAACTATAAAGCGATGCCTCAAAGGTGGAGTCTTCGAAGGCATCAGGAGCCTCCTGAAGGGGGCGTTAGCCGCACATGTAGGCACGAGCGATCCGAAGCGACGCCCGAAGATTGGCGCGGACCGATTCCTCGGAGCACCGACTCTGCTTCCTTCAAAATGGTTGATTTGCCACTGCCGTTTAGGCCGTAAAGGACGGAGAGACCTTCGCTGAGGTCGAGGTGGACCGCGTCTACGGGTTTAGGGCCGAAAAGACTGATGCCAATAAGCTCGAAACCTTCTCCTTTGAGTGACACTTTTCCCTTTCATTTGCCTTCCACGGCGGGCCAGTGAGTCCACCCTAGTCTTTGGGTGCTTGCCAGCGCAGGATCGAGGAAGTGGACACGCGGCTCTGATCCTGAAGGCAGCTGGCGATGCCTAACCTGGTACTTCTCCGCTTTATATAGCAGCGCGGTGTCGCTGTCTTCTTGTCTCCCCCAAGACTCCCGGGCTTAACACGTGGCAGTTTTCTGTCACGGTGTGTGGCTTATGCGGTCATACAGGTTCGGGGGAGTAGATTTGGCTGTTGAGAGAAGTATGGGGGAAGTGAAATTCATCGCATGACCGAAGACTTTTTGCCGGGCTTTGAGGACCAGCGTCCCCGCACTTGGCTTGACGCGTTCCCATGGCTACCCGGGGTTGCCGAGCCCAACGCCCTTCCGATGTGGGAGGATGCGATCGACGGCAACACTGTGACGGCCCGTGTCCAGAGACTGGGACAGCTCTCGGGACTTGCTATGGAACGGCTCACTCAGTGGACCCTTGGCCAGATCTTTCCTGGCCTCACCCCTGAGCTGAATCTGCTCGAAATCCGGCTGCCGGCACGCGCGGTCAACGCCCTAGGAAGCCATGGCTGCAATACGGCAGCAGATCTGATCCCTGTCAGGCTAGAAGAAATGATGCGGTGGCGCAGCGTCGGCGTCGGGACTATAGATTCTATTCTGCAAGCTCTAGCGGACGCCTCGACCTCTATGGCAACGCCGGCAGTGACTACTTTTACAACATCGAGTAAGCAGCCGCAGCTGGAAGTGCCCACGCCCCGCTTAACGTCCGTGATCGATGATTTCAAGCGGATTGCTGCTTGGTATGCCCTAGTCGGGCTGCCGAAGCAGCCCTTGCTTGGGGCACCGCTGGCTCCAGGAAGTCCTAAAGAAGTAGTCGAGGCCCGCCAACGGCTCGAACTGCTGCAGGCAAGGGCATTGCTTAATGGCGAGTCCGGGAGTGACGTCGCTGTCTTCTTCGACAAGGCCTTGGCCACTCTGGATGACCGCGCAGTCAACGTTCTCGCGAACAGGGTGTTTGCCGACGTCCCCCTTACCTTGGACGAACTCGGCAGGGTCCACGGCATTACTCGTGAACGTGTCCGTCAGATCGAAGGCAAGGCTCGTGGGGTTATGCTCGGTTTCATTTCGGAGGGCGGCCCATTGGCGATGGTCGCGGATGCCGCCCGAACGCTTATCGGAACGATTCGCCCCCTCGAAGACCTGCTTTCCTTAATCCCTTCCCTTGGAAAGACAGTCGAGGCTGTGGGTCAGCCGGCGTGGCGGGTGCTCGACGGGCTTGACGACGCATACGAGATTGAGGACGGCTGGTGCGCGGTGCCCACCATGCAGTCCGCTGAGACGGTCACTCGGGCGCAACTCGAGGAACGGGTTGACCAATACGGGGTGGCCCGCCTCGTCGAGCTTGACCTGATCGAAACCGGCCGCCCGGAGCAACTGTCAGATCTGACGGCCTCCTGGCTGCGGCGATGCGGCTACATCGTCGAGGATGATGCTGTTTTCACACGTGTGCAGTCTGTGGGTGATTATGCAGCCGCTGTGCTGTCCGTGACAGGCTCCCCAATGGGCGCCCAGGAAATCGTAGACCGCTTCGTATTTGATCGCACTGTTGGCTCACTCAAGAATGCGATGAGTCAAGACGACCGCTTTGAACGAATCGACCGAGACCGTTGGGCCCTCAAGGAATGGGGAATGGAGGCCTACGCCGGCATACGCTCCGTAATTCGCGAACAGGTGGCACGGAACGGGGGACGCGCCAATCTAAACGACCTAATTGAGCACATCACGGGCCGTTACACCGTGACAGCGAACAGCGTGGTCGCTTACGCCAGCATGAGACCGTTCGAAATTCAAAACGGGGTCGTCCGCCAGCATTCTGGAGATCACGAAATTCGGAAGACTCCTGCCAGTACACGCCGTCTCTTCCGCAGGCCTGATGCGTGGGCCTACCGGGTCCGCATCAGCACGGACCACCTTCGTGGCAGCGGCTCAGTCGCTCCCGTCGGGATTGCCGCGGCCGTTGGCCTCCAGCCGGGCGAGTCCCGTCAGTTGCCCTCGTCGCTTGGTCCACAGCTCATTGCGTGGACGGGCACGCAGCCCTCCTTTGGAACCATCCGCCGGTTCCTAATGGATCAAGACATCGCCGCCGGAACAGAAGCATTCCTGGTGCTCGGGGACGACGGTGGCTTCAGCTTCGAGCCCGCCCGTGAACCCGTCGGTGAGCCTCTTTCGGACGCTCTTAGCCTGGTGGGAGCGGGCGAAAATCTTGACCCAGATGCCGCCCGCCGAGCATTTGCCGTAGCTCTTGAAATGCCGGAATCTACCCCCGTTATAGGCCTAATAGGAGCGTACCGAGAGCGCGGCGATGACGACATCGCCGAATTGTTGATCAGCCTCCGTGAGCATCTAGACACCGTGGACAGGCCTAAGCCCCCGGAGCGCCGCGGTGACATCGAAGACATCCTGGACCTGCTCTGATGGGCGCACCGCTCGGACTCCGCTCACTGCGCCTAAAAGATCGCTACCGCAGTGATAGGGAAGATGTCGTCGCAAACTTCTTCGTGCCGGCCTTCACTGTTGCTTCCAGCTACAGCCGCGCAGTCGGTTACTTCACGTCGACCAGTCTGGCACTCTACGCCAGGGGAATTGAGACGTTCGCAGAGCGCGGTGGGACGATGCGCCTAATTGCATCGCCGCATCTGAATGAAGACGACATCGTTGACATCGAGCGGGGCTACGAGCTGCGCGATGTGATCGAGCGCGCCGCACTACGCGAACTCGATTCGGAAGATTCTGATGCTGTGTTGGAGGGCCTCGGGCTCCTGGGGCCGGCTCATCGCCGAAGGCCGTCTGGACATCAAGTTGGCATTCATAGAGCAAGAAGGCCGGATCGGCATCTATCACGAGAAAATCGGCGTATTCCGCGACGATCAAGGTGACCTGGTTGGTTTCACGGGTAGCAGCAACGAGACCTATGGCGGCCTGATGGCCAACTTTGAGTCGGTTGAGGTGTACCAGGGATGGGTGCCAGGCGATGGCGCGCGCGCGTTACGGCTGGAGGACGACTTCGAAGCGTTGTGGTCCAACCAGACACCATCCCTGAGCATCGAACCCTTCCCTGACGTGGCGCGTGAACGCTTGCTCAAGTTGGCAGAGGAGCGTCCGACAGCGACTCTGCCCGGGCGGGACTCGGCCCTAAATCCTCCACCAGAAGTGGCATCGGACCCGTCCCATCTCACCATCCCTGATTGGCTGACGGTCCGCGATTACCAACGCGAGGCCGTCGAATTGTGGCTGCGGAACCAAGGGCGGGGCATCCTGAAGATGGCGACCGGCACGGGTAAAACCAAGACTGCCATGATCGCTGCAACGCAGCTGAGTCGCGCCCTTAGAGAACACGAACAGCCGCTTGTGATGGTAATTGTTGCTCCGCAGTTGCACCTGGTGGACCAATGGATTACAGAGATCGAAGAGTTCGGCGTAAGGCCGATCGCAATATACGATGACAGCAAGAAGTGGCAGCCGACCGTTGAAAGCCAATTGACGTCTCTTCGGATGGGCCAGCGACCACTACTCGTAATGGTCGCAACCAACTCATCCTTCGCAGGTGCTAAGTTCCAGTCAGTGCTCTCACGCATTTCGCAGCCCCTTCTAGTGATAGGCGATGAGGCACACAACCTGGGGTCGGCCACCTACCTAGCGGCCTTACCCCAGAACGCAACGTATCGGCTGGCTCTGTCCGCCACACCGGAACGTTGGTTCGACGACGAAGGCACCGATGAGCTCATCCAGTACTTCGGCAAGATCATATTCGAGCTGCCGATGGACCGGGCAATCGCTATGGGCGCCCTCACCCGCTATCACTACTACCCGCGCCTGGTGGAGTTAGCTCCGGACGAAACTGAATACTACGTCGACCTAACCGGGCAAATTGCCAAACGGATTGCCTCAGGCGAGAGCATCACGGACGCAAAAGAGGATTCGGCACTTGGGCGGCTCTTGCGCGATCGAGCCAACATACTTGGGCATGCCGGGGGTAAGGTGGCTGCTCTCGAAGCAGACCTGAAGGAACATCGTGACAGCTGGTTCCAACTGGTCTACTGCGCTGAAGGTCGCCGTCCACGACCATTCGGCGAAGTTCCGGGCGAACGGCAGCTCTCCGAAGTCATGCAGATGATCGGCAACGGCCTGCTCCTCTCGGTCCACGACTATATTGGCGAGACGCTACGTCCTAAGCGCAAGGAACTACTTAGGAGGTTCAGCTCCGGCGACGACCTTCGGATCCTTGCAGCAATGAAATGTCTAGATGAGGGCGTCGACATCCCTGATGCGCGGATCGGATACTTGCTCGCCAGCAGCTCAAACCCTCGCCAGTTCATTCAGCGTCGAGGGCGACTGCTGCGCCGTGCTGAAGGCAAAACGCACGCCGTCATCTTTGATTACCTCGCGGTGCCGCCCGCTGATGCTCCAATCAATTTCGATGTCGAGCGAGCACTCCTGATTCGCGAATTCCAGCGCGCAAACGAGTTCGGTAAGTTGTCGGAGAACTACGAGGAAACTCTGCAGGTCCTGCGTCCGCTTAAGGAGCGGTACCAGCTGATGGACCTGTGATGACCAAGTGACAAATGCAAAAACCTGAAAGGAGGGAGCACGATGGCTGAGGCACGGAATGAGCGCCAGGTGCTAAATGAACTGACCAAAGAGGAGCAGCACCTGCTTAGGCGAGTGCTAGAGATCGAGAGGTCTAAATTGCACCTGTCCACCTACGACGCGACCGATGATTTGCTCACGGTAGTCAAGGAGATCCTGCCTTGAAATTGCAGTCCATCACCCTTACCAACTTCCGTCAGTTTGAAGGCGAACAAACATTCGACCTCACGACGGACAGTGTGCGCCCAGTGGCCATGCTTTTTGGCGCGAACGGCGCTGGCAAGACCACCTTTCTCAACGCATTCACTTGGTGCTTGTACGGTATTCTCTCGGACGACCTGGAACAGAAGAACCGGCTGGTCAGTGATGGCGCATGGGCTCGCACCGCCATTGGTGCCAGCGCAACTGCTGCGGTCGATATTCGCTTTGAGCACGAGGGGCTCAACTATCGGCTCTTACGCTCGATGAGCTTGCGCAAAGAATCGGACCTCCAACAGAGGGGTGCTCCCGAGCCCCAGTTGTGGGTAACCAACCCGGACGGCTCCTCCGAAGTCGTTGAGGGCCCGCAAGTCAAGGTTTCGAGCATCCTCCCCGAAAGCTTCAGTCGCTTCTTCTTCTTCAATGGCGAACGAATCGAGAAGCTGGTGGCGGGAGGTGCATATGCAGAGGCGCAAAAGGACATCAAGATGCTCCTGGGGCTCGAACAAGTGGAGAGAGCCCTTGTCCACCTCAAGAAGGTCGACAACAAAGTGACGGCCGAGCTGCGTAACAAGAACGGAGGGGCGTTATCGAAGATTCAGGAAGCCATCGACGATCTGAACGAGCGTGAGACAGCAAAAAAAGAAGCACTTATCGTGGCCGAGGGCCAGCATGCTGCGCTCACGGAAGAACGTGAAGGCGTCCTCGCTGTTCTTCGACAGCACGCCGAAGCTGCTCCCATACAAGAGAAGCGCGACCAGGTCGGTAGGGAGTTAGACCTCGCTCGTGATGAGTTGAAAGTGGCCCATGACAGACGAGCTACCCTGATCGGAACCCGCGGCTTTCTAGCCTTCACCGACCCTCTCTGCGAGAAGACAGAGGCAATGGCGCAGAGCCTGTACCGGCGGGGTGCTCTTCCGGCTCCCCTCAAGCGCGAGTTCGTCGACCAGCTGCTCGACGAACGAACCTGCATCTGCGGTACCGATTTGGTCGAGCACTCGCCAGCCTGGAAGCAAGTTCAGGAATGGAGGCACAAGGGCCGGACTCCAAGAGGTTGAGACAGCGTGGCAGAAATTGCGCGGCCAGATTGAGCTAATGGGAGGGGCGCGCAATGATCTTCGCGAAGCGCTTGCCAGTGTCACCCAAGAAATTGATGGCCTGAACGAGCGCATCAGCGAGCTGGTGGCTGAGAGCTCGGAACTTGACTACAAGCTACGAGACAGCAGACATGAGGAGGTCACACTCCTTGAGAGCAAGCGCATTGACCTCGACAATCGGATAGGCGCCCGCCAGCAGGAGATCGGTGGCCTGAAAACCGATCTGCAGACCATCGCAAAGGACCTGGATCACCAGAACCGAGAACGAAGCAAAGCCGAGATCGAGGACGAGCTGGCCGCTCGTGCTTTGGGCCGCTCAAACCTAGTCACTAACGTCCGTAAGGCCCTTGGGGAAATCTTGTCGATCCGCGAGGCGGACATGAGACGGCGCTTGGATGCGAAGCTGAAGGAGATCTACAGCGACATCACATTCAAGAAGTCCTACATCCCTACGCTCAGTGAGAACTTCGAGCTGTCTCTCCACGATGAAGCCACGAACCTTCCTGTCGGCAAGTCCACAGGGGAGAACCAAATACTCAGCTTGAGCTTTGTCGCAGCGGTCTCGACCTTGGCCCGAGAGAGCAAAGAGCTCCAGGATGCGGAAGCCAGCGGTGCACCGGACGCCGGGGTGTACCCGATCGTTATGGACGCCGCATTCGGATCACTCGACGTGAACTATCAGACGGCCGTTTCTAGGGCACTTGCCAAATTGGCTCCGCAATTGGTGGTTCTCGTGAGCAAGAGTCAAGGGCTGGGCACTGTGCTGACCGAGCTTCGCCCATTCCTCAGCCATCTAGGGGTTATCGAGAGTCACGCGGCCGGCGAAGGCGTTGAGGCAGAGGACATCGAGTTTAACGGGACACCTTACCCCTACATTCGGCCGTCGAAGACGGCGCACTCCAAGCTGCAGGAGATCGAAATCCGATGACAAGTTCACAAGCTGATGTTCGCGCAAGGCGCCCGCAAGATCACGCTGTACTCATCGAATTGATGCAGTCAGAGGCAGGCTTCCCGTACTATCGCGATGTTCTTCTCTTCGCTGCTGCCGTTGGTTGGAGTCAGGGTCGGCGGGTTCCGCTAAGTGGAACAGGAGGCGAGGGCATCCGAATCGACGTGCTGACCGGTCCGCTCTACAGCGATTCCTTGATCAGCATGATCGCTGTAAATACCGTCGCGGATGACCCCGAGGTCCTCGATGCACCCCGCCTTGAAGAACGAATTCGGATCTTCGAGGAATATGCCAACGGTGGGTTGGAGTACATCCAGGAGCAGATCAATACGCGCCACCAGACAGCGGCGCTGGTCGTGCTTGATGTAGTGGCCGATGCTTTAGCTCAAGACGGTGGCATCAAGCCCATGAGCGTCGACGAACTACTCGGCGGGGTGAAGTGGTAGACGGAACCACGTGCGCCATTAGACCCCAAATTGGGCTCAGGGGTGAGGAAGTCTGTGACACAGGAGGTCGGCTGCTAGAGCCGACTGCGTTAGTTAGCGACGAACGAGCCGGTGACCCTGAACCGTTACGTGCGCTGCCTCGAGTGTTTCCATCCACCCCTTAAGCGTTCCGATGCGCTCTGGATGGTCATAGAGGCCGGCTTTCATCTCTGCCCGTGTTAGGCGCTCGTACCGAGTTCGATTTGGGTCGTCAGGGCCCAGGAACTCTTCTTTGCGGTGAAGGAGGGGCGGATTTTCCGAAGTGCTGTAATCCCGGAAGTCGACCGTGAGATTCCGGAGGTTGACCGTGATGGCAGACTGAAGCGTCGGATGAGGGTTCCGGTCGAAGTCGGGATAGCTCAGGTATGAAACTTGGGGTTCTGCTACCGAAAGCTTGATCATGTTGGAGCGCTCGACGGTACCAGCAAGCACCCGAGCGCACCCTTCATACACCTGGAGCATGGGTGGGATCTTGGCCATTGCGGACTGGTGCACGTAAAGCGCACTCGGCGTCTGTTTCCCGATTTTTGAACTTCGGGCGCTTACATAGAGCTTTGCTTGATCGCCGCAGGCGAGGAGCAGTCGATCCGCCTCTAGGCATGCTTCCCGATAGGCACCGAAGAGCGTTCGAACGTCGGCCGCCAAGGACCTGTCCAACTGGGAAAAACTAGGTCGGCGGCCGAATCGGGACAGCGCCACGTAGATTAGGAGTTCGGCTCGCCGTCGGGCAGATACCTGTTCCCAGTAATTGTCCGAGGTGACTTGCCGGATCAGGTGCTCGGCGCGGCCCCAAGCTACCCAATGCTTCCTCAAGGGACAGAAGTTCGTTTCGCTGTAGTTCGATTTTCCGAGGCGCGCGGGCGTGCGCTTGCATGAAGGACAGAAGGGGAACAAGCATGTCCTGATGCTCTTCATAGAGGACATGAGGGTCGATTGTGATGCGTGGCCGGTAGGTGTACACCCTCGAAGCCACGAATCTTTGTGCTGCTGCCCCGTCTCGGAACACGTAAAAGATCCCTGGGGCAGCAGCGTATGGTTTGACGGAGAGTGTCTGCTCGATCAAATTGGCTAGTTCCGCTTGTTCGTAAAACTTTTGGAATGTGCCTGTGCGTGTGATGATCCCGTCTCCAAAGGGGCGCCCCGCAAGGTCTCGGCCATCCCACGTCAATCGAGCGGACACCACAAGCAACCCCATTGCGAGAGCCCACGCGGAACGAAGCGTTTGGGCACGTTCTTCCTGATTCTCGATGACGTTCAGAACATAACCCAGGTTCACGACCTCGGCGGAGCATCGGTCAACATTCGGGCGGTGTACCGGATCCCATCCGTCAACGGCGTAACCGAGAGTTCGAAGGTGCCGGATGTCATCGCCCTTGCCGCATCCGTAGTCGAACACGGTGCGGTCAGGAATCAACAAGCCGTCTGCAAGAGCCATTGATATCGGCCGGGAGAGACCGGCGCGCCGGAGCGCCGTCTTGTGACGTGCTACGGGCGGCCCAATCATGTCGTAGCCGGCGGCTCATTCAGACCGATACTGGCCATTCCAGCAACATCAGCGGACCGGGGGTCTCCGACAAGGTAGCTGATGCCCCGGTGCAGATGAAGCCGGAACTGCTGGGCCAGCGTCTCCTCGTCTGATGGGAGCCCATCATTGTGGCAGCGGAGCTTCACTAGGGCCCACAGGACGTCGCCGAAGTCGCCCCCGAAAGTGCGCCAATTCATTTCGACGTTGCTGTCCAGGATGAGTCTGAGAGTCGGCGGGGCGGCAGATTCGGCAAGTGAACGGCAGAGGGCCCAGCGGCAAAGGACATTCCAGTGCTGAATTCCCGTGCGGCGCTTCAGCGTGATGAGCTGGTCCCTTGCTGTTTGCGACAAACGAATGTGTTCGATCGGCATTATTTCTCCCAGAAGTAACCGGTTTCGACACGCGTGGCATTTGCACCGGCGTCGAATTCGAGGTGATATGTGCGGCCAGTGTGCGGGGAGACGCGGGCGAAGGCCTCCTCGTCGATCTCGGTGTCGGTTGACAGCAGCACTACCTGATGACTGGCATTTGGGAAGTAGCGCTCCAGCAAATGCTCACGGTGGGATCCGTCGAGACGACCGAGCGGCGTATCAATTACCACCGGAAGCGGCTGTCCCGATGCGCGCGCCAGGCCCCAGAGGAGTGCCACCGCCAGAAGTTGCCGTTCCCCGGCAGAAAGGTCCTTGGCGGGAAGGGGCCGACCGTTTGCACCGGTAAGCGACACCTCATGTGTCTCAGGGTCTATCTGAACATCGGTGATGAGATTATCCTTGCGGAGCAGCATGCCGAGTGCCTCTAGGATTAACTGCGAAATGCGCTTGAGATGCCGGCGTGCTGCGGCAATGCGCAGATCCTCCAGCGTCGCGCGGACGCGTTCGACGTGCTCAACTAGCCGTCGATCGTCGTCGGCAGCCAGATTCACCGAGGCCGCCTTGTCCAGCGCAGCCTCGTAAGCCGTGCTGGCTTTGGCGCGGCCCGCGCGAGCGGACGCGACCACTTCGAGCGCAACCGCGTGGGTTGCCTCAGCTCGAAGGAACGCGTCGCGAGCATCCTCACGCTGCTGACGGAGTGGGGCAAGCGCTTCTGGATCGGGAATGGCGGCCAGGACTCGCTCAGCCTGGTCTAGCTCAGCCTTGAGTTCTTCCCTCCGATCGACAGCCGATTGTAGGCGTTTGCGTGCTTCCGGGAGGTTCGCCAGCACGGCTTCCAGCCCTGACGGATCGCGGAATCCGATGATTTCCTCGGCATCTGCGACGACGCGTCGCCCTTCTCGATCGCCCCTGAGGAACTGTTCGACCGCGACAACCGTTGCCGTCTCCACGTTGGTGCCTCGAAGTTCCTGGAGCACAGCAGTATCACGCGCTTCGAATGCCTCGACCATCAGTGCGTTGCGCTCGGCATCCGCTTCCCGGCGCACCTGGCCACCCAACTGGTCAAGGAGTCCATCGAGTTGCAGCAGGGGGGAAGCCCCTGAAAGCTCGTGCCGAATGTGCTCTTCACACTGCGCCAGACCGGAGCGCACGATGCCTGCAGCTGCTTCCGCCGATTCGCGTCGATCGAGAAGATCGCCTCCTGCAGCGCGGTACGCTTCGGTTGCTTCATGGAGGACCTTCTGCCGGCGCTCCATTTCGGTCCGTCGACCTGCCTCGGCTTGGACTGCAGCTTCCTCTGCCTGGCGGCTGGCGGTCAGTAGCTGGTTCTTCTCTTCGACGCTTTGACGCAGACCGTCAGGGACCTTCTCACCCCTGTGGCGACGTTTAAGGACAGTGAGGTCTGTGCTGAGTCGTTCCACAAGGTCCAGACCAAGTAGCGCGGCAAGGGCAGAGCTGAGCACTTGACGGGAACGGTCCATGTCGGCGAGGGCCTCGATCTGCTCGCCGTCAAAGAAGAAGAGGCCGGCAATACCTCGCGGGAGGAACGTCTCAACGTGCTCACTCCAAGTCGAGGTCAATGACTGGTCGTACCGGCCGTCGACTGAAACCAGAAGGAGTTCACGGATCGAGGCACCCGCGCTCTTCCAGCTGCGACGCAACGTATACCTGTGTTCTTCTCCTTCCTGATGTGCAGTGAAGGTAAGTTCGATGGCAGCGCCCTCACTCACAGGAACGCCACGGTGAACCAACCCCCGGAGGTAGTTTTCGTAGCCGCCGGCACGCCGTCCTGTGCCTTGCGCGAGTGATCCGTAGAGCGCCAACTGGATGGACTCCAGAAAGGTGGTCTTGCCGGCACCGTTCAGTCCGCCAATCAGTACGATCGGCTTGTCTGCCGAAGGTGGAGTTAGGTCAATGACGTGACGCCCGGCAAAGGTGCCTACGTTGTGTAGGACGAGTTCATTCAGAATCACGAGGCCGGCTCCGAGACGGCGCGCACGTAGCCATCGGCGATGTCGAGTGGGTCAGGGTCACCTGGTTCAGTATCCTGCTCAGAACGATCCATGGCGGTCTTGCGCTTCTGCGCCCGAAGTGTGGCGTCCTCTTCATCGTCATAGAAACCACGACGAAGAGCTTTTTCCAGCGACTCAAATAGACCAGCGCGCCGCACTTGGGAGCGGTGGCGCTGCTCAATGTCCAAAAGCTCACGCACTAGCTCGAAATGCAAGCGATCTTCCCCGACGACATGCTGCAGAGCCTCGATCATGTCGGATCCGAGAGGCAGATGCTCATCGAGCGGTTTGCCTGGATATGGCTGGCCAAGCGCGGCCTGATAGAGACCGGGAAGATGGTCCTCAAATTCGTGCTTGTCAACGACCCAAATCCGCCGGATCTCCTCGAGCTCAGCCAGGGTCACCAGCTCCAGCGAGCGTACGTATTCCGGCCCGTTCTCCTGTATCCAGGCCTGTGCTTCCAGTAACCGCCTTAACCAGTCCTCACGCGCGGACTGCTTGTAGGGTCCCGGGATCGGCCGGTCATGGAAAAGCTGCACCGAGCCGTTCATGCGGCGGAAGTCTCTGAGGTGGCGGTCATCGCTGATATCGAGGGCATTGCGGAGTTCCAGAAGGGGCAGCATCCACTCCTTCTCTTCGTCGTTTTGGATCATGGCTGCCATGGATTTGTCCTGCTCCACAAGCGTGCAGGTCCAGCAGCCGAAGCGGCTGTCACCACAGCTGGGCGTCGAGGAATCTACGACAAGCGGGCACTCAGCGTCGGCCGAGGCGCCCTGGTACATCGTCAGGAGTTCCTTATTGGAGTATCCCCAGGGATTGGGGGACTGCATGAGGAACGTCCAGACGTCATCGGTCGTCCAGTTCTCAACTGGCGAATAGACAAGGGAGTTAGGCAGGGAGGCGTTTGGGCTGAGAAGGTCACGGACCCTCCGGGACTCAAGGGCTGACATTCGAGCGTTTCGACCGGAACTCTCAGCCTTGCGGGTGCCGAGCACCAAAATAGCCTCACCGTGGGAGCGCACCATCTCGCGGATGAAGGAGTTCGAGGGCTTGATCTTCAGCCGTTCGGTGCACCAGCGGAATTTCGGGCGGGGCGCCGGGTAACCGCGACCAATGAGATTTACCCAAAAAGTGTCGGTCACGGCAGGCGTCAGTCGGTGCGGAGTTAAGGGAAGTTGGTGGGTGTCGGCAGCACTGGCCATGACTTCGAGTGAGTGAGTCACCCATGCGGCGACCACGGGATTCTCGACAAGAGTATCTGTACTAATGACATGCACTGGCTTTGTTCGCTGCTGTGGTTCCAAACCCTGCAGCGCGAGCCAGACGAGCTGGAGCGTCGCCGTGGAGTCCTTACCGCCGGAGTAGCCGACAACCCAAGGTACGCCGTCAGCTAGATACAGCTGTTGCGTCTGGGCCACAAGCGCATCGACGGTAGCGGCGAAACCGAGTTCATCGAAGGCAGACCGGGTCTTGGGACGGATCGGCAATTGGATTGTCGTCATTTCTCTCCTCGGGTAAAAGCATCCTCGGCGCGCTGTTCGTCAGGGGGCAACGGCATGCCAAGTGCGGTTCGAATGTACGCGGTGGTCAGTTCCACGTTGGTTCGGCTCTTGCTGACCTTGCCAGCGGTTGTCGCGCGGCCTTCCCAGGTACCGGCGTTGTTGCGGTGCCAGTCAATGATGCGCAGCTTCTCCAATCGCTCCTCCCAGGTGGACGGGATGGGGTTCTCGCGAAGCAACGTATTGCCAACCCGCCCCAATGCGTGCAGGGCGATGCTGTGGGTGTGGATGAAGTCTTGACGCACTTCACCAGCCGTGACTTCGCCGCGGTAGACCTGTTGCCACACTGGGAACTGACCAGCAACAAGGCGCCAGAAGTCGGCCGCGAGGTCGACTCGTTCAGTCAACGAGTCGGGTTTAACTTCATTGAGCAGGGCAGTCGTGGCGGTGTGCAGCGCGGAGAGTGTGAAGAGCTTTCGCGACCGCGGGGCCAGGTTGCTGCTCTCCATCTCCGTCAGGTCGCTGAGGAGGGGGTTCTGGGAGACCACAAGCCTTGAGATGGCCGCCATCGGATCACGATGGTCATAGAGCACGCCAATCGACTTTGCCGGACGAATCGCGTAGCGATTTAGGTCAGCGAACATCTGCTGACAACGGCTGAGACCGACGTCAATGAACATGACGATTGCGATTGTCTCGTCACCAAGAGCGGGATTTTCGGTCAAAGCCTGCTGAATGGCGGCGCGGCGGTGCTGCCCGTCGTTGATCACAAAGGTGGCTGACATAGGGATCGTAAGCGTGCCGACGCGCTCCGTGGGGCCGATATCTCCCGAGGGCGACTCGAACCGCACGTCGGCGTTCACCGAGGCGGTTAGCGCTGAGAAGATGTAACTGTCCGGGTTTTCCACAATGTAGCGAGCCATCTCGGGCACACGGGCTTTATTGAGGGAGCGCTGCGCACGCATCTCCGGAGGCAACTCCTCCTCGTTGTATAGGAAGAGGCGGGGGACGATCCGCAGCGGACACATCGTCACGTAGTACTCGTGCCCTGCCTGGATCCCACGAATGGCGGGAAAGACATACTCAAACTCGCCAGCTTTGGCGCTGGTGCCCGCACCGCCATGGGCGTCGGAGCGTGACCTCATTTGTGGCATGCTCTGATTTAATCATGTTTGGATCAATACATCCAAACAACACTCAACGTTAGTTCCAAACAATAGCCCGTACGCTGAGCTAGGCTACTAGACATGACCGAAGTGCCCAATTCCGATTTTCATGCCGATACACCCTTTCCACCACACGCGCCCGTCTACTTGGACTTTAACGCCACGTCACCCGTTGATCCTCGCGTTGCGGAAGAGGTCATGACCTACATGGCGCATGAGTTTGGCAATGCCGGTAGTAGGACGCATTCGTACGGGCAGCGGGCGAAAGAGCGCGTAAAACAGGCCCGCGCCGAAGTCGCAGCTGTGGTAGCAGCGCAGGTCGACGAGGTCTTCTTTACCAGCGGCGCCACCGAGAGCAACAACCTAGCCATCCTAGGGATGGCCGCGCACGGCGAGGACACCGGCAAGCGCCACATCATCTCGACGCAGATCGAGCACAAAGCGGTCCTAGAGCCTCTTGAGGTTCTCCAAGCGCGCGGATTTGACGTCGAACTGCTGCCACCGACGGACGGAGGCTGGGTATCACCCGAAGCAGTCGCCGCCGCACTTCGTCCTGATACGTTGCTTGTGTCCGTGATGGCTGTCAACAATGAAACCGGGGTCATCCAGCCGCTTCATGAGATCGCCGAGGTGTTGTCTGGTCACGACGCGTATTTTCACGTGGATGCTGCCCAGGCATTCGGCAAGCTGATTGAGCCCCTCCGGAATGCACGGATCGATCTCCTTGCGGTTTCTGGGCACAAGATCGGCGGTCCAAAGGGCATCGGTGCGCTCATTTGCCGGCGCCGGGGTTACACCCGAGCTCCCCTCAAACCGCTCATGTTCGGCGGTGGGCAGGAACGGGGCCTGCGCCCCGGAACCCTTCCTGTCGCTCTCATTGCAGGCATGGGTACAGCCTCGGCCCTGGCGTTGAATGAAACCGAGGACCGACTGCGAGTTGCCATGGAAATCAAGGAAAAACTCCTCGCAGCCCTGGCCCCACTAGGCGTCGAGCTCAATGGCGATGTGCATCGAACGGTTGCCAGCACCTTGAACGTATCTATTCCAGGCGTGGATTCTGAGGCGGCCATTGTGGCGCTCAAGGATGTGGTGGCGCTATCGAACGGATCGGCCTGCACTTCCCAAGCCTACGAACCGAGCCACGTACTAACGGCTGCGGGGTTCCCGCAGAGCCGCGTGGAAGGAGCCCTCCGGCTCTCCTGGGGACCGGGAACCACTCAGGTACCGTACGAAGAGATCGCACGACGGCTGCGCGGACTACAGAAGCGTTAGCAGGGGCGACAGCGTTTTCGCCATAGTTCCGGCCATGGGCACGCCGTGCTCCACCCGGCCGTGTACTGAACGAGTCACCTTGGATGCGTACGCGGATGCGACCGGGAGAACTAGAGGTTGGCCACGCCACGAGGCGAGCGACCACGTGGCTATGCGACACGAATGACTATCGCCTTACTGCCCACTGGGGCCTTCGCCGCGACCGCCGCGCCGGCTGCGTTACAGTTGTCTGCTGTTGCGCTGACGTGACCTAAAGACCAACCCCGGCTCCTATGGTCAAGGTAACTTCCACTCCCAAATTCTAGGCACTGGTTGGCTGCATCCCAGCAATGACCGGTGATGACGTGCTTCGTCTCTTTGGCCCCAGTTCCAAGACCGCCCAGAGCGGCGGCTCATGTGTTCATGGCAGGCAAATTTTGCCACCCTATCCTCGGTCTGCGAATACTCGGCTACGCGTTAGGCCGCGGCCGGGAGAAATGGAGCTTGCGTGTGCCAACTCGATGTTGATCGTGATAACGTCCGCCGCCGTCGAGTTGAGCTTACGTGCCAGCCAACATGCCCTTGAGACAGAGCAACGGTCAACGGGGTTAAAAATCGTCCGCGAACCATACGGGTAAGAAAGGACCCCGACGCGTTCCTGCAGTCGGCTTCAGCAGAGTAAGGGCTTGCTAAACCCGTCTTGGGGGCGTTGTCAGAAATTCGCCGTCTGAGGCTGTTCTGTCCCTTTATCGGGCCGAACCCGCGACGAAAACGGAGACCCGCGACGTGGACTACTCGAACGCCACCCATTCGGCTTCCTAACCGGAAAAGTGTTGACGAGTGGCTGGCACGCTTGGCAGGGTGACTTGGATTGGGAAAAGCCTAACTGGTGGCCCCATGCTTCCTGTGCCGCGCAGCGAGAACAGAGTCCCAGCCTGATGTAGTGACGCTTGTTGGCGTCGAATGTCCTGGCCTGTCGAAGACTCTCCGGGCGGCATCGGGTGTTGGAAGTTTTTCGGTTCAAAGCTCTGCCTTTTACTAGTTAGTGGATGTCGAGGACCGCCGGGGCCCACAGGATTGTGGAATCGTTGAGTACGCGGAGCTTGCTCCGCCCTCCGGGCTGCACGGCGCTCCGCATGCCTTCACCAGTCCACACAAAAGGCGCGCCATTGCTGGGGTAAGCTGCAGGGCTTGCTGCCCTGCACCCGCCGCCGAAGGCAATTCCTCGGAGGAGGTGGGTGGGGACCTGCGGCAGCCAGGGAACCGCCTCCACGGTCGGTGTTGTTGGAATGCCCCGGCGCGGCAGCGGTTTTACGCGGACGTGTCGTCGGGGCCTCAGCTGAGGCCCAACGAACTTTCCTGTAGGGGACAAAGAGTGTCGGTAGTTGATGGAGGTAGTTGTCATTCAGGTAGTCCTCCCTTGGGGTAGTCCTACCTGAGGTAGTTGAGCGGTGACGTAGTTAGGGGGCGCCTTTCTCGGGGTAGCCCTGGATTCGAAAAGTAGGGGTCGGCCGACCGTTATAAATGCATCCGACCTACGCAGATAATTTGTGGGTGGGTGACTTTGTTTCCTTGCGTAGCTCACGTGCTTTGCCAGACCTGCTCGCCGGCTTGCCAGCGAGGGGGCTCGTCGAACGTGAGCCCCTCGCTGTCGCCTCCGTCTATGTCGACTTGCCTGGATCTTCCGTTGGGGAATCCTGACAAGGCTCGGTGATCGTGTAGATGATCGAGTTGTTGTTGCGGCCATTCTTGAGGAGGTAGCCAGCAGCTTCAGCGCGAACCGTATGCCTTGAAATCACCGGCTTCGAAAGACCTGTGGCCTTGGCAAGCGTCGTCAGCGAGGGCCATGCGGTGCCATCGGTATTGTCCGCGTAACTGGCAAGTGCCCAGCAGACGGCCCGAGCGCCCGTGGGAAGGTCGGAATTCGCCACCGCCTTCAGATACTGCAACGGACGCGACGGCCTGCGGGGAATCGGCTCAGTCACGGTTCTCCTTCGGAAGTTGGATCTGCCACTTGCCCGACTGGTTATACATGTTGCCCTGGTGGCGCCTCAGGTACCCTGCCGCCTGAAGCTCACGAAGTTCCGAGTGCACGCGAGGGTCGCGCGGTTCGCGCCCGATGTCGCGGTTCAGGTGCTGCCAATCGGTGAGGGCAGCGCGACCAATGTTGACGGACTGCGACAGAGTATTGGCGACCAGCAATGCTTCGGCACTGATGGCGTTGTCGCCGTTGACCGCAGCGATCCAGTTGTCCAGGTATGGGTTCAGACCTTGGCCCGAAAGTTCTGTGACGCTGCGCTGAGACGTCGAATGCGGCTCGAATTCGGCCTCGCTGAGGCGCCGAGCCAGCATGGTGGCCTGCCACTCGTCATCGCTCACGCGATGGGGATGGGTCTTGCGACGCGGAATAGACACATTTACCTCCATTTATCGAAGTTGCGGGTTAGTGGATGAATCGGCGGTGCGGTGCCGCGCCGATGCGATCGAGGAAGCGGAAGCATTTAACCGGTTGTGTACAGTCGTCCGGCTTCTCGAAGATTCGTTGGGGTCACTGCCGGCACTCATGTGCCGCCATGTAGGCATCCAGAGCCGCCACCGAATACCGCACCAGCCCACCGATCTTGATGAACCGGGGCCCAATCTTTGTGTTGTTGGCGAGCCAATGCGGGGGCACGTTCAGGTAGCTGGCGGCCTGGGGGCGGGTGAGATAGATCGACCCTGGTTGGGTCTCATCGAAGGCCTTGTCGGATCTTTCCTTTTGCTGCGCCACACGGACTCCCCTCACGGTGATATACTTTCATTTAGAGTCGTCGTCTTTGAATGAGTCCAACTTAGCGGCTTCGGTCATACCCGTCAACCCTGAATCCAAGAAGGCAGCTATGATCAGATATTGTGTGATCATGAACTCTGATGCTGCGGGTCCTGCCCTTCGGAAACTCACCGAAAACTTTGTCCGCCTCATGCGCCACAACGCTGGGCCGCGCGATAAGTCCTTGGGATCGCTCGAAAAGATTTATGAGGGCTTTGTTCTTTTGGTATTGCCGGTTGACGGGTGGGCGGTGGGGCTGGGTGTTGAGTTCACCCCCAATGTCTGGAGGATGGCAGAGGTTATTTTGCTCCCGTTTCGGCCAGGCAGCGATCTTCCTCCGCTGGCAGACCACGACCTGAAGTTGTACGTGGATGCGGCTGTCCGGCGCGCACGGGATAGCCAGCAGGCAGCGGCAGACCAAGTCAAGAAGGTGAAGAGAAACGCGGCCTTCGTTCAGGGAAGGTTCGAGGCTTGGCGAGACAAGACTGCCACGAAGACGAATGTCGAGTACGCCGCTTTGGCTGCCAAATATGCAGAACAAATCAGGACGGGTAACTCGCGCCCAACGGCAACGCTCGCAGAACTTGTTGACATGTCGCCCGCCGTGATGGCGCAGCGGATAAAGGAAACGCGCCGGCGATCCCTTCTCACGCCCGGTGAGCAGGGGCGGGCTTCCGGATCGCTGACACCGCTCGGCGCCCTTTTGACCGATCCCGACTTCCCCGGATTCCGTCAGCTGCTAATGGCCGGGATGACGCAGAGTGAAATCGCCAATAAGTACGGCATTAGTGAGCAGTACGTGTGGCATGGCCTCCTGGAAGAACAAGATCCCTGGGTGGACAGGGTCCTCATCGTCGGGGATGAGCAGAAGGTGCTCAAAGATCCCAAGGGCAGGAACGGCTGGAGTAATAGCGATGGGCATACGTAAGCTGGATTGGGCGGTTACCTACTCGGCGGTTTCCGGGAAGCGGCTTCGGCACGAATACGAAACTGAAGCCAAGGCCCGGCAATTTGCCGAGGTCCAAACCAGCCGTGCAAGGGAGCTCGGTTTACAGCTGCCCGCTGTGTCCAAACTCAGGTCCCGTCGCTGGGAGGTTGGTTATCAGGACCCCCAAGGAAAGTGGAAGACCAAGCGGGTCGGGACAAAAGAGCAGGCTGAGGAATTCCACAAGGATCAGACCAGATCGGTGCGGTCGGGGAGCTATGTGGATCCCAAATTGGCGGCGGGTATGACGGTCGCCCAGTTGTATGGAGTCTGGATTGCCAGGATTGAGACTGTTGGGGCAACTGGCAGGCGCCCCGCCACGCCCAAAACCGTCCAAGGATACGAGTGGCTTTACCGCCGCATGATCGAGCCGTATTGGGGCCAATTTCCCCTGAGCAACATAACGTATGCGGGGGTTGCTGAGTGGACCCAATCCATGAAGGGCGTCGATGGCCGGATAGCCGGTCTCGACACGAGGGCTCGTGCGTCGAAGCAATTCTCCAGGATGCTGGACCATGGCGTTGGCGTCCGGGTCCTTGCTGCGAATCCGGCCAAGGATGCCAGTGGTGCGCGTGACTATGTGCCCCTGACAAAAACTGCCCGTAAGCCCGTCTACCTAACGCGTCCTCAGCTCGAGCGGTTGGCCGCATGCTCAGGGCGCCATGAACTCTTGGTCCGCTTTACTGGGCTCACGGGTTTGAGATGGGGCGAAGTCACCGCCTTGGTTATTGGCGATCTCGATCTCGGCCCCAAGCCTTACGTATCCGTGTCCAAGGGCCTACTCAGAAGTCAACGGTCAGCTGGTCTTGGGAGAGACCAAGGGTCATGAATCCCGCGAGGTGCCACTGCCGGGCTCCTTGGTGCGCAGCCTTGGTGACCTTGTTGAAGGAAAGCCCCCGAACGAATTGTTGTTCCCTTCCGCGCTGGGTTCGCCCATGAGGAACTCCAACTTTACAAGGCGACATTTCGAACCCGCGAGGAGCCTGGCGGCCGCAAGTGTCAACCGGGTCCAGTCTGCACTTGGAATCACGGAGACGAGGCGAGGGCTGGCCTACTTTGGGGACTTGACCTTGGCCACCTTGACCGGTTTTCAATACGATCTGGAGTTGCAATGCCAAGGCTCTGTCGACGCTCCCACCTGGCTCGCGTTGTCGTCGCAAACTGGGATTACGGATGAACTTCGTGCCGAACTGCGAAGGTCGTCAAGCATTGCGCTGGAGTACGGGGACATGGATTTCCGTCCGCCGGTATTCCACGACCTTCGACACACGGCCGTTAGCCTGTACCTTTCCGTAACCAAAAACGTTAAGCACGTCCAGCGCATTGCCGGACACAAGGACGCCACGACCACGCTGAATACTTATGCCGAGCTCTTTGAAGATGATTTCTTCACCGCGGCCAACGGGCTCGACCGCTTGGTTGCAGAATGACTCATTGAGCAGGGCTCTGGTAAACCCTTGGTAGCCAAGCAAAAAATCAGGGTAACTGCAGGGAATCTGCCCTGGAAAGCGTTCGACTGAAAATCGAAAGGTCACCGGATCGACGCCGGTCGGAGCCACCACTGGGAAGCATCAGTTCTTCGGAACTGATGCTTTTCTCCTTTAACGCATCGCCGCTTCCGGGGGTTGTTGCTTTGTGATCTTCACGACACCTAAGTTGATCCAAGGAATTTGGGTGTCCGCAGCCATGTCGGGTGCGTAAGCGTAGGCACCCCCAACGATGCCTACGCTTACGCCGCCGGGGCTTACGATTTCAGCTTCGGTTTCACATCCTTGTTGTAAATGCCTTCCAACGTTCCCTTCAGCTCGGTCAGCGTTGCTTGCACATCGGCCTTTTCATTCATGATCCTGGTGGCTGCCTTGGCCAGCTCCTGGTCTCCGCCGGGAAGGAACGTTCGGGCAAAGTCCTGGGTGCGGGTCTCTTTGAGCTGGTCTACGACAGTTTGGAATTCCGGTGTCTGGGCAACAATCGCCGAGATATCTGCCGCCTCGGCCACAGGAAGGTAGCCGGTTGCGGCAGACAGAGTGGACGTGCTCTGCGCGTTCGTCATGAACGTGACGAACTTGGCTGCTGCAAGCTGCCGTTCGGGCGACGTTTTGCTGGCGATCACCAAGCCGGAACCGCCCGTGGGACAAACCTGCGACGCCGCGGCCCGATCCGCCCGGCAAGAATCCGACGTCGATCCTCATGTTTGCTTCTTTCGCAGCCTTTAGGGTGGCGGCGAGGTCGGCGGACGAGCTGATCGTGGCGCTGATTGCACCGGCTTGAAGGTCGGTAATGGCGTTCTTGGAGGAGACCCCGGCCCAGCCATTCTTCACAATGGAGTCCTGCACCCACTGCATCGCGGCAATAGATTGGCTTGAATTCGCCGTAATCTCCCACTCCTTGGACCAGCCGCCGCCTTGGCCCCACAGGACGTTTTGCAGGGTCCAGCCGGCGTAACCTGCGATCGCCGGGTACTGGTAGGCGTTTTGGTATCCGGAAGCTGAAGCATTCGCCGACTTGATCCTGGGTGCCCACTCGGCGAACTCTTCCCAGGTTTTTGGCGCCCGCTCGGGAACTCCGGCCGCCTTGAAGTGGTCCTTATTGAAGTAGAACAACGGGGTTGAACGGGCGTAGGGGACTGCCCACAGCTGATCAGAATATTCGTAATCGGCGATCAAACCGGACTTGTAGTCGGAGGAGCTGACATTGACGGCTTTGAGAAGCGCATTAATCGGAAGGATGGCGCCTGAAACCGCGTATCGGAACCACCACACGTCCGACGCCACAACCACGTCCGGGACTTCGCTCCCGGCCTGGGAGGTTTGGAACTTTTGCGCCACTTCCTCGTAGTTTGAGCCTCCGGTGATGAGGTTGACTTTGATATCCGGATTGGCCGCTTGGAAGGCCTCTATCAGCTTCTGCTCCGTATCCCGGGACTTACCGGGATGGCTGGACATGAAACTGATGCTTGGGGCAGGTTTGATCTTGGACCAATCCTCCGGGGAGAGCGCCTTTGCGGATGTGCTTCCGGCATCAGTCGAGGGACCGCCACAGGCTGCAAGCGCGACGGCGGTGACTGAAGCACCAGCCAAGCCGAGGAAATGCTTCCGGGAAAGTGTTTTTGACATAGGGGAAGTGCCTTTCTAGTGATCGAGGTGCCCAAGCAACCTCGAAGGGTGGAGTTTTAGCCTGTAACCGAGCCCTGGGTGAGTCCGGAGACGATGTATCGCTGCAGTGCGGCAAAGATGAGCAAGATCGGTAGAAGGACGATCACCGCGCCGGCCATGAGCATGCCCCAGTTCTGGGTGCTGCCATCGCTGTTAACCAGCTGCGTTAGACCCACAGGAAGGGTCATCATGTCTGGATGGTCGGTGACGATCAGTGGCCAGATGTACTCGTTCCATTCAGAAACGATTGTCACCAAAGCCACGGTGGCGATGCTCGGCACGGACACCGGGACAACGATCTTCCAGAGCTTGCGCCAGTGGCCCGCTCCGTCGATTTCCGCCGATTCCAGGATTGCCGGCGGCAGTGTGAGGAAATGCTGCCGGAGGAGGAAAGTGCCAAACGCCGTTCCCAGGGCCTGGAAGGATAATTCCCCAATACGTGTTGAGCCCTCCCATGCCTGCGATCAAAACGTAGTTGGGAAGCACGGAAACCTGCGGCGGGACCATCAGCGCAACCAGAATCAGGAGGAAGATCACCCTCTTGAAGGGGAAACGGACAAACACGAGTGCGTAGGCCGTGAAGACTGCAAGTACGCACTTAATGGTGGATCCGATGACCGTGACGATCACGCTGTTGAGGAAGAATCGCGCGAAGGGCACGGTGGATGCTGCGTCTGCGTAGTTCTGAAAGCTGGGGCTCTTCGGCAGCCAGGTCAGGTTTGTTGTCACGATCTCGCCGGGCGCTTTGAGGGAAGACAACATCATCCATAGGAGGGGCACGAAGACAACCATGGTTGCCAGCAGAAGGGGGACGTAACCCCCGGCAATCGTCTTGCCAAGGTTTTGCCAGGAGAACGGGCGGTCACGACGTGGTGTGGCTTTAACGGTGTTGGTGCTCATGAGTAGTGAACCTTTCGCTCCACGAAGCGCAACTGCACGGCCGTCATGACGAGCAAGCCGGCGAACAGCACAACCGAGATGGCCGCGGAGTATCCGGCCCGGTTGTAGGAGCCGAATGCCTGAAGGTAGGAGTCAAAGATCAGCGTGCTGGTTCCGTTGCCGGATGGAGTCATGATGCGGATGATGTCGAACGCCTGCAGGGAGCTCAGCAGTGAGGTGATCAGGAGGAAGAAGGTGGTGGGGGAAAGAAGGGGAAGCACCACCGACGTGAAGCGCCTCAGGCTACTGGCACCATCCAACGCGGCAGCCTCCAGGAGCTGGGTGGGAATGGATTGCAGACCTGCCAGATACACCACTGCGCAATAGCCGAGGTTCTTCCACACGTACACGATGATGACCATGAGCAGCGCGAGCTTAGGATCGTTGACCCACTGGGGACTCGCCTGGCCAACTGTGCGGAGCATCCACGAAAGGACGCCGTACGTCGGATCGAAAATGAACAACCACACCAAGCCGACGCCTACGCCGGAAAGGACATAGGGCGCGAAAACCACTGCCCGGGCGAATGTTGTGCCCTTCAGCCTCTGGTTAAGAGCCAACGCCACCAGCAGGCCCAGCATCATCGCACCGCCAACGGTGGTGATCGTAAATATGGCTGTTACGCCCAGCACGCTTGAAGCGTCGGGGGAGGTAAAGAACTCCACATAGTTACCCAGTCCCACACTCGTTGCTGTGGCTGCCCCGAGCGTCCAGTCGAGGGTGGAATAGTAGAAGTTGGTAACCAGCGGACGGTATGTAAAGAGGAGGATGAGCAGGACATTGGGTGCCGCAAAAGCGGCAAAAACCCATGCGTCCTTGCGTGTTCTCCGGTTCCACCGTCGGTTCTTCGGGGTGCTTATTGGCGGTCTGTGGACCGGTGCCCTGCTGGTTTGCGCATCACTTGTACCTAATCTGCCCATGGAAAACCCTCACGTTGACCCCCTCGTCATCGCTGTCCGGGCGACTTAGCACTTGCAAAAAAGCATTTGTTTCAAATTTGACCTGACAACCTAACTTCAGGTCATGGTCAACCTACACACAAAGATGGCTGATCACAAGACCCGATTTGGCGAGGGTGGAAATAGGCTTCCCTGGCGTGTTACTGGGTATTTTCAGTCACAAATACTGGCTGAAAATACCATGCTAATACGTCCTTACAAAGTTCCTCGACCAACTTGCACGAATGTGCAGAAGCGTTGACTGGTACGTTCCATGGCTTGAAGAATTAGCTGGAGGACCGGCTCGCGTCGTGCCTACCTTGGGCTGCTTTTGCATGGAACATCCGTATCGGACTGGATCTTCCACAAAGAGGACAGAAGAAGGGGGTTGATAACCGAATCGGAGCAGTAAGTGATCTTCAGCGCGGATACACAGTGGTGGCAGATGTGTCTGGCCTTGGCCGCAGCACTCGTCCTATCCACAGCCATAGGTTTTGAACGCCAGAGCAAGAACAAGTCTGCGGGCATGAGAACTCATGCCATGGTAGGACTTGGAGCCGCACTGTTCATGGTGGTGAGCAAATATGGCTTTAGCGACGTCCTGACAGTGGACCTGGTGAGGCTGGATCCCTCCCGCCTGGCGGCTCAAGTGGTTTCCGGCATTGGCTTCATAGGGGCGGGGCTGGTGTTCGTGCGTAGGAACCAAGTCCGCGGATTGACGACAGCAGCCTCCATCTGGGTTACAGCAGCAGTCGGAACGTCCGCCGGGGCAGGCCTCCTGCTTCCCGCGGTATTCGTCACCGCAGCCCACTTCGTCATCGTCTATGTCTATCCCGTGGTGACTGCGAAGCTCCGCTTTGGTTTGCCAAGCCAGTGGATGTTGAAAGTTACCTATATGGACGGTGTCGGAGCCCTGAGGGACGTGCTTCGAACGTGCACCGAGCAAGGTTTCCGTGTTCAAGGTTTCGCTACGACGCGGGGTTCGGCCGAGTCCAAGGGCGTGATGGACCGGTTGATGACTGCTACCGAAACCGCCGCCGCAGCTGACCTCATTGAGATAGAGCTGGAGATTGAAGGCACCATGGCAGCGTCGGACATCGTGGCCCAGCTGTCCCAGCTCACCACCGTTATTGAAGTTTCCGTCGTGGACGAATCGGAATAGGAAGATCAATGATCGAAATTCAGGGCCACCGGGGCGTTCTTGCCACACGGCACGGGAATACGTTGGCGAGCTTCGTCGAGGCACTTCGCCTTGGCGTTGATGCCATAGAAGTCGATGTCTGGCTCACGTCTGATATGCAATTGGTATTGAGGCACGACGCCGTCATCGGAACCGCCGACATCAGGTTGGAAAGCATGCTTCAGGCTGTAGTTGAGAAGCACCCGGCGACGATTACCGACGTCGATCCTGAAACGCGAGCGCCGTCGCTGTCCGAGACCCTTGCGTTGTTGCGATTCGCCAATGCCGCCGACGTCGTTCTGGACATTGAGGTCAAAACTGACGGTGCGGCCTGGGACCAGTATGGCCACGGAATGGTGACTGAATTGTCCAGGCTGCTGAAGGCTCACCAGGGTGAACAGGCCTTGCGCGTCCGCAGCTTCGATCCCCAAATCATTCGGGCACTGTCAGGAATGTTGCCTGGAGTTCCGCTGGTGGCGCTGAGCAGGGAGAGCCCCGTCCGGTCGGTAGGCCTCTATCCTTCTGCCGTTAAGGAATTTGTGATGGCTGCTTTGGCAACCGGCGCTTCCGCCATTGCGCCCGCCTTTGAAATTCTCGACGCCGGATTGGTCGCCGAGGCTCATGGCGCCGGCCTCAAGGTGTTCCCTTGGACTCTGGCGACAAGTGATGAAATCAGCGCAGCCGTCCAACTTGGAGTCGATGGGATCTGCGTCAACGATGTGGCCCTGGCCCGGCAAGTCCTGGGCGAATCGGGCGAACCTCTTGCCCCGTCCCGCGCCATCGCGTTGCCATTGCTGCACACGGTTTCGCCGCCGGACACGTGGTTCTCCTGATCCCCTTGGGTGTGTTCCTTTTGGGTGCTGTGGTTTCCTGACCTTCTTTGCGGGTCAACGCTGCTGTTTTCCGGCGATCTGGCTCCCTTTTAGTCTCAATGAGGGTCGGGAAGCTGCGGGCTCCGTCATTTTCCGGCGTTGGGGCAGCCCCAGGATGTGGGGTTTTCCTGGCAGGTGTCGGCGACGAGTGCTTTTTCTGTTTTCCAGACCTGGATGGTTTTCGGTGGGGTGGTCAGGTCCAGGGTTCCGTTGATGGGCAGGGGCGGGCCGTTGTTCACGGAGTAGGTGCCGGTGAAGCTGGTGGTGATCGTGGCGGGGTAGTTCCCTGTAGCCGTGTAGCTGTGGCTGGTGCGGGTGTCGTTGAGGAGCCAGTCGGCTTCGGGGATCGAATAGCCGGCTGCCGGGGTGGGGCCGAGGCTGGTGCCGTCGCCGAAGGTGTAGGTGAAGCTGGCCGGGGTTGCTCTCAGGTGGACGGTTTGGCCGAGGATGGTGATGTTGAAGGCTTGTTCGGTGCCGGTGGTGTAGAAGTTTGTTGGTCCGCCTTTGAGGGTGTGGGGGAAGGGTTGGGCCTGGAGGGTTCCCGGGTTCACGGGGAGCTGGCGGAAGTCGTTCAGGATCCGGGCTGCGATGTTCGCCAGGACGTTCTCGGGTTGGGCGTCGTACAGGCAGGTGGGTCCGCTGACGGGGATCCAGTTGGTCCAGCCGGGGTTGGTGATGGACTTGGGGGCTTGTTTCCAGATCACCGGTGTTCCTTCATCACCGCCCGGTGTTGTGGCAGGGCAGCTTAAGGCCAGGCAACCGGGATCGACGGTGTCGGGGCCGTCCGCCCGGCAGTGGGTGTCGGCCATGTACTGGTTGGGGTCGTCTGGTGCGGACGGGGCACCCTCAAGACTTGCATTAGCTTTCCCAGTACTTGGGTCTAGTTTGAACCGTGCTTCAACATCAACACCTCCATTGCGGGTGTTGTTTGACGCCCATAAGTCCTCGGCCTCGGCTGCCGCTGCCAGTACCAATGCCCCGATCAGAGCAAAAAAGATGGCCATCGAAGTGATGAGGTGTGCCTGATACAGCTCACTACGAAAGCAGGCCAAGGTCCACCACAGTCCATTTGTCATCTGCGAATTTGGCGAAGAATGCAAAAGCGTCGTTGCTCTGTTCGTCACTAGCTCGTCCCGCAGTTCCATCAGCGTTGTAATAGTTGATTGCTTCTTGCACTACTTGCACCTTCGCCCACGGGCCGCCGTTCTCTGCACCCCATTGCACTTCCACGACTGGCACGGAAATCTTGCCGCCAGCCAACCAACGCCCCTTGGTATATCCGTCTTCTCCCGATTCCTGAAGTCGAATGCAAAGCCTGCAGTCGCGGGAGATCAATGGAAGCCACGAGGACATGTCGCCCGTTTCATCCACATAAGAGAGTTGTGCGTACCAATACCGGATAAACGCCTCCAGCCCCTCCTTCGTGTTCTCCTTCGCCAACTCGGGCATAACAGGCACGGGCACGTTCTGCGCTTTGCCCTTCGCATTCGCGGGCTTGTAGACGCCGGAGGGAGCGGTGGTCGCGGAGGAACCAGCGGCGGAAGGTGAGCCGGACGCACCAGAGGTGGGGGACGCCGTCGTCGGGCCTGTTTCTGACGATGGTTTGCCCGGTGGGCTGCCGCCCTGGCAGCCAGTGAGCAGCAACGAAACCCCGAGCGCAGCAGCTGCCACGCGGACGATGAGAACAGTAAAAGAGGCAAACGAAAGGCGTGGCATGACAGGCTCCCCTGCGGCTGTTTGGTGATGTGTCCGCCAGTCTAGGTGGCGCGGGTTTAAAGGACCCTCTCGAAGAGAACTGCCTGTGGATAACCCGACCTCTGTTCACTGCAGGCCGCCAGGCGTATTCTTGCCCTCGCCGGTTCGTCATCGCACGCAATCCAATGGGGGACACCATGATCGAAACCACAGGCTCCAGCACGTCCAGGCTTCCTGGAAGGAATCGCAGGAAAGGTGCCGGCCGGCGAGGTACAAGCCCGCTGCTGATCGGGTGTCTTCTGATCGGAACGCTGGCGCTTAGTGCCTGCTCTTTCCCGCTGCCGGTTGCACAGCCCACGCCCATTGCGTCGTCGAACGCCCCAACGGCCAGCGGCCCACAATCCAGTGCCGAGCCGTCCGCGGAGATCAGTGCAAGCCCGGACGCGACCACAGGCACAGGCGGCGTCTATGGCGAGTTCGCTTCCTTGTCTGAAGCGTGCATCTCCGTCAGTGCCGCCATGCTGAGCGTGACCATCCTTCCGTTGGCGGCCTTGGTGGGCGGCGACCCGGAAGATATCAAGAAGGCCAAGGAAGAACTGTCGCAAATGCAGGGCAAGGTGCCTGACGAACTGAAGCCGAGCTTTGAGAAGCTGAGGGCGTATACGGAGTCCGCAGGAACGGATTTCCGCAAGTACGGGGAGCCTGAATTCGAGGAACTTATGAAGCCGATCCAGGACTGGATGGATAAGAACTGCAAGTAGCCGCCGCGCACACTCGCTTCTCTCACAAAGCGTCGGAGCTAGACGCTAGGGTGGTACTCAAGAGAAGGGGAGTGCTTCGATGTCAGATCAGAACTTGCAGATCGACCCTGCGCCTGAGGGCGAGGTCCTCGGTACCGGACGCACCATCATCTCCGAGGCGGCAGTGGCAAAAGTAGCCGGCATCGCTGCACGCGCGGTTCCAGGTGTCTACTCCCTGGGCTCAGGTCCATCCCGCGCGCTTGGCGCAATCCGTGACGCTGTTGGCAGTTCGGACCATGCCGCTGGTGTTCGCGCCGAAGTGGGCGAGACCCAGGTGGCGGTGGACATCAACCTTGTGGCTGTCTATGGGCATCCCTTGCACAGCGTCGCCAACCAGGTCCGCGCTGCTGTTTACCGGGCTGTTGAGGAGCTCGTCGGGCTGCAGGTCATCGAGGTCAACATCGAGATCAACGATGTCTATGTGGCCCCGCCACCCAAGCCCAAAACCGTCGTGGTCGAAAGGGAGGCACTGCAATGAGCATGACCGTTGTGGGAATCGCGATTGGCGCCTTCGTGGCGTTCATGTCCTTCCAATTCGGGCTGTGGGGCTTCCTTATCTCCCTGCTCTTCATGGGCATAGGCGCCCTCCTGGGCCGTGCAGCTGAAGGCAAGCTTGATCTTCGCAGCGTCCTGGACGCCATTACGGGCCGGCGCTCTTCGTCATGAGCGTGGCTGGGGCTGTGGAACCTACCACCAGCCTGGCCGGACATAACCGGATCAGTACCCAGGCTTTGACATCGCTGGCACAGGCCGCTGCCGCCGAGGCTCTCGGCGTGGAACCCAGCGACATCCGCGCAGATTGGTCGGACGACGACGGCCTGCTGGCTTTGTCTATCGTGGCACCTATCAGCATCCCCGCGTTGAGTGAAGTACTGCGCAATCCGGAGCGTGTCCAGGGCTTCGGCGGCTCCATCTGGGACCGTGCTGTGGCCGCAAAGGCAACGGTGTTGGAGCGTGTGACCCGGCTCAGTGGTTTCCGCATAAGCAGAGTGGATATCAGGATTAGTGGAGCCCACGTTTCAGAGGGAGGCCGCGTCCGGTGACACAGGACCAGCAAACAATCATTGAACCTTCTGACGCTGGCTCCGGAGCCAGCCCCATCGCCGGCGAGGACCCGGCAATGAGCCGTGTCCTGCGCAGGGAAACGCACTCGTCCCGGGCTGGAGCAGCCACCATCGCCGCCGTGCTGGTGATCATTCTCTGCGTCCTCGCGCTTCTGGAATCTGCGCTCCGCGCCATCGGCCAACCGCCATGGCTTATTGACCCAAGCACGGCAGCGGAGCGAATCATCGCACTTCCGGCGGGCATGCCGCCTCTTCTGCTTGGCGCCAGCGGTGCTGTCATTGCCATGGTCGGACTCTTTTTCCTCCTTCACGCTGTTTTACCAGGCAGACGGGCCCGGCATTTGCTGCGGGACCCACGCACCGCCGTCGTCGTTGATGACGAAGTGCTGGCCTCGGCACTTGCTCGTCGTGCGCGGACTGCCGCCAACGTGACACCGGAACAGGTCATGGTGATTGTGTCCAGGCAGTCAGTGGTGGTCAACGTCCGGCCCACCTCCGGCAGCAGGGTCAGCGAGGAAGCCGTCCTACAAGCAGTGCAGTCCGAACTCGATGAAATGTCCCCCTTTCCCATGCCCGCTGTTCGGGTGAACCTCTCTACGTCGGGGGTGGTCGGCGCATGAACGAAACACCGCGTGCCCTCAACCGGGTGCTTCTCTTCATCATTGGCGTGAAACTCCTGGCCGTTGGGCTGCTTCTTCTCCTGCTGGCGACTGTTCCGGCCGTAGCAACGTGGTGGCACGGCTGGGCCGCGGACATGTGGGCCCGTGCCGAGGATGCATTCCAGCGAACCCGGTTCCCCGGCCGTGAGGAAAGTTGGCTGTGGATTGTGGCCGGTGTGGTTTTGGTGGCCATCATTATTGCGATGGTCGCCTGGGTGTCGCAACAGGGTAAAGGCCGGGCCAACCTTCTGGTGGCCAGCGACGACGAGAGCCATGTGGACGGTGAGGTCCAGATCGGTGGCGGCGTCGCGGAACAGGCGCTCCGGGCAGCTTTGGCAGATCGGCCGGACCTCGCCGGCGCGTCTGTGGCCACGTATGAGGTCAAAGGCCAGCCCGGATTAAGGGTGCGCATCCAGCCCCGGCAGGGCGTGGCACCGCACCTCCTTGCTGCCGAAATTTCACGGCTGGTCGAAGCCCTGGACCTGGTGATCGGCAAGAAGACGCCCGTATTGGTCCATATGGCATCAGGGGCCCGTGCGAAATTTACAAAAGCTGAACGGGTTCGCTGACTGTCCTGGCTAATTTTGCCGAATATTTCACTCCTGGTGTTTTGCGTTGCTTAACCAGCGTGGATGCCAATAGTTTGAAAGTAGAGGGGGAAAACTCCCTGATGCGATTGATTGCTTTGTGGGATAAATCCCGGGAGTGATCAGCGTTCAACCGTCACGAAGGAGAGCACCATGAGTGAAGAAACCACGGGATCGGAAGCAGTGGAAGGCGCTGCGGGCAAGGCCAAGGATGTAGCTGGCGAGGCGCTTGAAAATGCTAAGGAATTTGCCGGCGAGGCCGCCGAAAATGTCAAGGAGTTCGCTGGAGCGGCTGCAGAAAACGTCAAGGAATTCGCAGGCGATGCAGCTGAAAACGTCAAGGAATTTTTCTCTGGTGACGTGGGGGAGAATGCTAAGGAACTTGCTGGTGACGTTGCCGGGAAATCCAGGGAAATCGCCGGAGATGTTACCGAAAACGTGAAGGGTCTCGGCTCCAAGATCGCAGGCCTGTTCAAGGGCGGGAAGTAGCCATAACTGCATGGCGCGGGGATGGCAGTTCAGGAACGTGCTGGACCGCACCCTATGAGCTGTCATCCCGCCTGCGGCTAATCGGCGACCCCGCACATCCACGCCTAGTAGGCTGAGTTTCACACGCGATGGACGGGAGGCTCCAGTGGTCGGGAAAACTGCGACTGGTACGGCTGCAACTGGGACGACGCTGGCCGGCGTGATGGCCGAGCTGGCCGCGCTGGAAGACCCGAGGTCGCGCGAGGTGAACGAAAAACACGGTGACGATCACGGTGTGAACCTCAGTAAATTGCGCGCGATTGCGAAGCGGTTGAAGATCCAGCCGGAGCTTTCGCGCGAGCTTTGGGAGACCGATGACACCGCGGCGAAGCTGCTGGCACTGCTGATTTGTCGGCCTAAGTCGTACGGATCCGAAGATCTGGACACCATGCTGCGCGAGGCCCGAACCCCCAAAGTCCATGACTGGCTCGTGAATTACGTGGTCAAGAAGAATCCGCACGCCGAAGAGCTGCGGGTGGCCTGGTTTGCGGACAAGGATCCCTTGGTGGCGAGTGCCGGTTGGGCGCTGACCTCGGAGCGCGTCGTCAAGGATCCGGCCGGCCTGGACATTACCGGGCTGCTGGATGCCATCGAGGAGGGGATGAAGGACGCCCCGGACCGCCTGCAGTGGGCGATGAACACCTGTCTTGCCCAGATCGGCATCGAACACCCGGAGTATCGCGCCCGCGCCTTGAGTATTGGTGAGCGCTTGGAGGTTCTGAAGGATTACCCAACTCCGCCCAACTGCACCTCTCCGTTCGCGCCTGCCTGGATCAACGAGATGGTGCGCCGGCAGCAACTGTCAGCAACCAGCTAGCCCCTGTTGCGGTGCATCATCCGGTACGTCAGTTCTGCGAGGAGCTCCTCGTCTGAAAGATGCGAGGCCCGGGCTATAGGGGCTGCCGGTACCATGACGCGAGGCCCCGGGGACTGCCGTGGCTCGTCGCTGCTGCGCATGTCGTCCGGAGTGATTTGGTCCGGAGCGAAGCTGGATTTTCCCTTGAGGACTTCAGACATGGATCCAGCGCGCCACCCCAGGGCGTGCTCGAGCTTGCGCTGATTGATTTCCTGGGTGCGGCGCGTACCGGATTCCAGCGTCCGTACAGTCTTGATTGCCGTCCCAGCCTGCTTGGCCAACTGCACCTGGCTCAGCCCCTGGGCCAGCCGTTCTTCTTTGATCAGGCGGCCGATAGTCTGGAGTGCTTCAAGTTCATCCACACTTCCCACTGTTGCATAGGCAATACTGGGCAAACAAATCTGATGACGTGCATGTTGGACCCACGACTTCCTCGTGCCCGTGCGGTGGCGGCCGCTGCAGGCGGCGGATTCAAGACGTCGACGACGGCGCCCGGCGATCGCTGCGGTGCAGTTCCGGCGCGATGCAAAGGTTACTTTGTATCGTTGTGGTTACGGTCGGTGTAAGCGCTTGCATTTCTATGGACAACCTCGCTAGTGTGAGGGCCACCACATCAATCGCGCCACGATTTTCTTGTACTCAGCGAGGAGTCTTCAGCATGAAAAAAACCAAGTACCTGCTCCCGGTCGCAGCGGCCGGCGTTCTGGCACTTACCATGTCCGCATGTAGCGGAAACAGCGGCGGCGGCGGAAGCACCGCGTCGGACGACTGTTCCGCATACGAAACCTACGGCAAGCACGACGGCAAGACAGTCTCCGTGTACTCCACGATCGTCGACGTCGAAGCGACAAACCTCGAGGAATCCTGGGCACAGTTCGAAAAGTGCACGGGCATTACGGTCAAGTACGAGGGCAGCAAGGAGTTCGAGACCCAGATCGGTGTCCGGGCCCAGTCCGGTACGGCCCCTGACGTAGCGATCTTCCCCCAGCCCGGTCTTCTGGCCACGCAGGCCAAGGCCGGTTACCTGAAGCCCGCTCCCAAGACTGTGTCCGATCTTGTGGACAAGAACTGGTCCGCAGACTGGAAGAAGTACGGCACGGTGGACGGCACGTTCTACGCCGCCCCGATGCTTGCGAACGTCAAGGGATACGTCTGGTACTCGCCCAAGACCTTCAAGGACAAGGGTTGGCAGGTCCCCAAGACGTGGGACGAAATGATGGACCTGACCAAGAAGATCGCCGACGACAAGACCATGAAGCCGTGGTGTGCCGGATTTGAATCGGGCGAAGCCACGGGTTGGCCGGGTACCGACTGGATCGAGGACGTTGTCCTGCGTGCCGAAGGCCCGGAAGTCTATGACAAGTGGATCACGCACCAGATTCCGTTCAATGACCCCAAGATCGTCAACTCCTTCAACAAGGTTGGCGACATCCTCCTCAACCCGGATTACGTCAACGGCGGCTTCGGTGACCCGCGCTCGATCTTGAGCACCGCGTTTGCCCAGGCTGGCCAGCCGGTTCTGGACGGACAGTGCGCCATGCACCACCAGGCATCGTTCCAGGCAGCCAACTGGCCTGCCGGTACCAACGTGGCCGAAGACGGCGACGTCTGGGCATTCATGACGCCTCCGGTGGATGAATCCAAGGGCACTGCCATCACCGGTGGTGGGGAGTCGGTCGCCGCTTACAAGGACACCCCTGAGGTCCAGGCATACCTGGCATTCATGGCTAGTGCGGACTTCGCCAACAACCGCGTGAAGCTCGGCGGCGCCATCAGTGCAAACAAGGGCCTTGACCCGAACAACGCACAGTCGGCCCTGGACAAGCAGTCCATCAAGCTCCTTCAGGATCCCAAGACCGTCTTCCGTTTTGACGGTTCGGACCTGATGCCGAGCGCTGTGGGTTCCAACTCGTTCTGGAAGGGCATCGTTGCCTGGATCAATGGCAGCTCCGCCCAGCAGGTAACTGACAGCATCGAGTCCAGCTGGCCCAAGGGCTAACTCCGAAAGCGCTGCCTCCCCTGCCTGGTTTGCCCAGTCGGGGAGGCAGCGTTTTTCCCGGAACCTAGTGATTCACTCACGCCCCGGAGGTTGGGTATGGAATTTATCGGAGGAAAACTCCTTCAAGTAGTGATCGCCCTGGCGATCTTTGCCGCTATTATCGGCATCCTCATGCTGGTGGTGGACAGAGCACCGAAATCAGTCAAGGACAAAGTTACGGTGGCAGGATTCCTGGCTCCCGCCGGAATCCTGATGCTGGTGGGCCTCGTGTACCCAGCGGTGCGCACGTCAATGTTGGCCTTCACGGACGCCAGTGGCCAAGGCAACGGATTCGACAACTTTGTTTGGATGTTTACCCAGCCTGAGGCTTTGACCACGCTGCGTAACACCATTATCTGGACCGTCCTGGTCCCCCTGTTGTCAACCTCTTTCGGCTTGGCCTACGCCGTCTTTATCGATAAGGCCCGCGGAGAGCGGGTTCTGAAGTCCCTGGTCTTCATGCCGATGGCCATCTCCTTTGTAGGCGCCGGTATCATCTGGAAGCTCGTGTATGACTACCGCGGCCCCGGCATCGAACAGACTGGCGTGATCAACTTCATCCGTGACGCACTGGGAATGAACCCCAAGCAGTTCCTCCTCGACGCCCCGGAAAACACGGTGTTCCTGATCATCGTGATGGTCTGGATCCAAACCGGCTTCGCCATGGTGATTCTCTCCGCGGCCATCAAGGGTGTCCCCGTGGAACTCATCGAGGCGGCCCGCTTGGATGGGGCCAACGCCTGGCAGCAGTTCCGCAACGTGACGGTCCCGGGTATCCGTGGGGCGCTGGTAGTGGTCCTGACTACTATTACGATCGCCACGTTGAAGGTATTCGACATTGTTCGAACCATGACGGCCGGTAACTACGACACGTCGGTTGTGGCCAACGAAATGTACACGCAGGCCTTCCGTGCCGGTGAGCCGGGACGAGGTGCCGCATTGGCCCTGATCCTGTTCCTCATGGTGCTGCCCATCGTCGTGTACAACGCTCGAGTCCTTCGCAAGCAAAGGGAGATCCATTGACAGCCACGCCAGCCCCGAAAGAGGCGTCCAAGGCCGCCACCCGGCAGCGTCCTGGATCGGACCCCACGGAGGACGCCCAGCCGATGATGCGCAGGGTCAAGACCAAGCTCACTTCCAAGTGGGCCACAGCGGCAGCGATCATCATCGCCGTCGTATGGTCTGTCCCGACTTTTGGCCTCTTTGTTACCTCATTCAGGCCTGCAGCCAAGCAAGTAGGCCCCCGCTCAAACGGCTGGTGGAACGCCTTCCTTGACTGGGACTTCACCTTCAAGAACTATGTGGATGTCCTTACCCCGGCGGGCTCGCAGTCTGCCAACCTTTCCCAGTACTTCATCAACTCCGTGGCGATCGTCATTCCAGTCACCATCTTTGTGCTGGTACTGGCGTCCATGGCCGCCTATGTTTTCGCATGGGGGAAGTTCAAGGGCCGCGACGCACTCTTCATTTTCGTTTTTGCCCTGCAGATCATCCCGCTCCAGATGGCACTGATTCCGCTCCTGCAACTCTTCACGCAAACCCTGCATTTGCCTGCGGGTTCGTATGCGCAGCTGTGGATCGCCCACACCATGTTCGGCCTTCCCCTGGGTATTTTCCTCCTCCACAACTTCATCTCCGAGATCCCGGGTGAAGTTATCGAGGCAGCAAGGGTGGACGGTGCGGGACACAGCACCATTTTCTGGCGGATCATCCTGCCGCTTTCCGTTCCGGCACTGGCTTCGCTGGCGATCTTCCAGTTCCTGTGGGTCTGGAACGACCTCCTGGTTGCGCTGGTGTTCTCCGGCGGAACGGCCGACGTAGCACCTATCACCCAGCGTCTGGCCGAGATTTCCGGCACGCGCGGTGCCAGGGACTACTTGAACCCGGCCGCGGCCTTCGTGTCGATCATCATCCCGCTTCTGGTGTTCTTCGGCCTGCAGCGGTACTTCGTCCGGGGCCTGCTGTCCGGCGGTCTCAAGGGCTAGACAATTGCAGCGTTGGTTACGCAGCGGAACGACTCCGCTGCGTAACCAAGGCCTGCACAAAATAGACTGATTCTTCGCCATGAGACAGAGAACGGCGAAGTGAAGGCAGCCGGAGAGGGGGGGCCTGTGACACGAACAACGGGTAGGTCCCAGCGCGGTGGTCATACAGGCGTCAGCATCGAGGACGTCGCAGCAGCAGCGGGAGTGTCCACGGCTACCGTTTCCAGGGCCGTCAGGGGACTGCCACGGGTTTCGCCGGCAACCCGTGAAAAGATCCTGGAAGTGGCGGCGTCGCTGGGTTATGTGGCGTCGTCGTCGGCGTCGGGTCTGGCCACCGGGCGCACGCGCACCATCGGTGTCCTGGCGCCCTTCGTCAGCCGTTGGTTCTTCTCCAAGGCAATCGAAGGCGCGGACAGGGAACTGCACTCACGCAAGTACAACCTCTCCCTGTTCAACCTTGGCGGCCATGGCAGCAATCGCGAGCGGCTCTTCAGCTCCACCATGGTGTACAAACAGATCGACGCCCTGCTGGTGCTGTGTATGGCGCTCAGCGAGGACGAACTGGAACACCTCCACAAGATCGACATCCCGTTGGTGGTTGTTGGCGGACACGTTGAGGATTGTGCCTACATCGGTATCAACGATTACGACGCCGCAACCACCGCCGTGCGGCACCTGCTGGACCTCGGACACAAGGACATTGCCCTGCTCCATGGCGATGACGAGACAGACCTGAACTTCGACGTTCCCCGCGTCCGGATCCGCGCCTTCCAGGACGTCATGACCGACGCCGGCTTGGAAGTCCGTCCCGAGTGGGACGAATGGGGTGACTTCACGGTTGCCAGCGGGCAGCAGGCATTCAACCGGCTCTGGAGCCAGCCCGGACGCAAGCCTACGGCCATTTTCTGTTCCTCTGATGAGATGGCCATGGGGGTCATCTTCGAAGCCACGCGACACGGCGTTCGGGTGCCCGCGGACCTCTCAGTCATCGGAATCGACGACCACGACTTCTCCGAAGCCCTGGGCTTGACAACGGTGGGTCAACGGCCGGACGACCAAGCCGAACTGGGCACCAAGATGCTTTTGGACGAACTCGATGGCATCGCCGGTGCCGTGCATTCAGAGGTAGCGCCGCACCAATTGATTGTCCGGGAGACAACAGCACCGCCGTGCCGGTGATGACAGCCTACGAGGGCCCGCGCCAACTGCCGGATGGGGATCCAGCGCGAGGCCAGCCGGCGATAGGCTGCCGCTGCGCCCGTCATATCTCCCTCAGCGAGGCACTCGATCCCGAGGCGAACATCCATGGGGGATTCGTCCGGGTACACCTTGTCCGCCACAGCTCCGTAATCCAACTCCACCATGGACTGGACATGGAACAGCTCCAGCCACTCGGTGAGCTGCGTGAGATCGTCCAGCATGTCCAGGTCCGGGGCTGCCAAAGCCAGATGGGCTACGGCGAAGCGTGCCCTGTCCAGGGCCTCCGTCAACGGCGTCCACACCCGGACAGTGAGGATGTGCCCGTCCGATTCCACCACATCCTTGCGGTCAGACTCAGCGAAAAGCGAGAACCAACTAAAAGGGATACCCCAGGTGGAGGCCCGGGTGTGGACCCGCTTGGCTTCCTCCCCGGCGTTGATGCGATCGATCCGCGCTTGGTGCTTGTCCCGCTGCGAAACCGGAATCAGCAGATCGGCCAGCGGGCTGTGCACACCATCCATGAGGGCATTCGCTGCCAACCCGGCGCGAATCACCAGTTGGCTGGGGCAGTAAAGCAGCCGTCCGGCGTCGTGGGCGTCCTTATCCTGGGCCGACGCGCCGGTGGCGGCATCTGTGGAACTGTCCGCCGCAGTGTGCCGCCCGCCAGGGACGCGCGTCATTCGCACCAGATCAGTCCGGCCGGTGGGGAAGGGGTCCCCGCCCGTCCGGGTGATGCGGCCCAGCGAGGCTTGGAGCTCAGCGTTTTCGACGGCGGCCCGGGACCGGATCTTGCTGCTGTCCGCCACGAGCTGGCGCTGCTGCTCCGGCGGAAACGCCTCAAGGGGCTCGTAGATGCGCAGGGACGAAGAGAACGGCAGTCCTGCCTGGCCCCTATACAGGTTTCCAGTCATCTCCAGCCGGCCCCTTTCGTCCATTAGCGGTGATTAGTCTGCAAGCTCCACGATCACGGGAGCATGGTCGGAAGCGCCCTTGCCCTTACGTTCCTCGCGGTCGATGGAGGCACCGGTGACCCGGGCAGCAAGCGCCGGGGAAGCCAGGCAGAAGTCGATGCGCATGCCTTCCTTCTTGGGGAAGCGCAGCTGCGTGTAGTCCCAGTACGTGTAGACGCCAGGGCCGGGTGTGTAGGGGCGAACGACGTCGGTGTAACCGGCCGCTTCGAAGGCGTGGAAAGCGGCGCGCTCCGGCTCGCTGACGTGCGTGAAGTTGTTGTTACGGAACAGTTCGATGTCCCAGACGTCGTCATCGAACGGTGCAATGTTCCAGTCGCCCATGAGCGCCACCTGGGCGGTGGGCTCGGTCTTGAGCCACTCCGCGGCGTTGCCTTGAAGGACGTCAAGCCACTTGAGCTTATACGGCATGTGTTCGTCGTCCAGGGAGCGGCCATTGGGAACATACAGGCTCCAAATGCGGATTCCGCCGCAGGTGGCGGCAATAGCGCGGGATTCCTGCGCGGGATCCTTGCCTGCCTTGCCGAACATCGGCTGGTCCAGGAAAGTGCGTTCTACATCCTCCAGCCCAACGCGGGACGCAATGGCGACGCCGTTCCACTGGTTCACGCCGAAGTGCGCAACCTCGTAGCCCATGCGCTCAAAGAGCTCCCACGGGAAGTTATCGTCCTTGCACTTGGTCTCCTGGATGGCCAGGACATCACAGTCACTGCGCTCAAGCCACGCTTCCACGCGGTCGGCACGGGCACGGAGGGAGTTCACATTCCAGGTAGCTATCTTCACAGCCACTAACTTACCGAACTTGGCGCCAAGCGCATCCCCTCATGAAGGATTGCCCGCCGTGACAAGTTCGCTGCGGGGGGGCTATCAGTGGGCGTACATGAAGGCAGACGAGGCGCCCCTGCGCATCTTGATGCCGCAAACGATCAACAACAGCCCCGCAACAGCGGAGAATGCTGCCAGCAAACCCACCACGCCCAGGAAGCCGAGACCGGGGTTGATCAGGACGAAGAGTCCAAAAAGTGCAGTCACAAGACCCGTCAGCAGCCAGACCCCCCATCCATTAACGGAGTTCCTTGCAGCAAAGGCGAAGACGATTTCGGAAAGCCCCAGGACCAAGGCCCAGAGCCCAATCAGGATGCCAAGTGCTGCAGCTGTGATTCCCGGCCATGCAACCGCCACCAAACCCGCGGCGATGGAGATGAAGCCGCCCACCATCGTCCAGCCGGAATGGCGTGAAGGGTCATAAAAGTAGTGGGCTACGTTGGTGAGGCCGTCCACGATTGCGAAGATACCGAACACGATAACCAGCCCGAAGACCGTGGCTACCGGCAAAGATGCCACGAGGAAGGCAAAGAGTACGGCCAGAATTCCGCGGACCAGCAGGGCGGTTCCGGAATGTTTGAACATCTTGCGTGCCGAAGCGTCGGACATAGTGCCAGCTTAATCGAAGGCGGGCTGTGGATATATAGCAATGAGCCTTGAATCGTCAGGCGCGGCCTGCCTACCGCATGCCCTCACGACGGATGGCCGTTGCGATGGCCGCCGCCCGCGTCTCCACGCCGAGCTTGGCATAAATGTGGGCCAGATGGGTTTTGACGGTTGCTTCCGAAATGAAGAGGCGTTTGCCCAGATCGCGGTTGCTGAGGCCCTCCGTCAGGAGGCTCAGGAGCTCTGCCTCCCGGGGTGTGAGGATTTCGTCCGGGTTCCGCAGCTGTTGGAAAAGCCGGGACGCAACGGGCGCGCTCATCACGCTTTTGCCCTGCACGGCGCCTCTCACAGCTGCAAAGATCTCTTCCGGTGCAGCGTCCTTGAGCAGGTACCCCATGGCGCCGGCATCGACGGCACGGACGATGTCGGCGTCGGAATCGTAGGTGGTGAAGACGATCACCACTTGGCGGGGATTGCTCTGCCGCAACTGTTTGATGGCCTCGATGCCGTCCATTCCCGCACCCATCGCAAGGTCCATGAGAACCACTGCGGGTGAGTGCTGTTGAGCCGCTTCCAACGCTTCCTCACCGGATGCCGCTTCGCCGACGACGACGATATCCGCCTGGGTGCCCAACAGCGCCTTCAGCCCGCTCCGGACCACCGTATGGTCGTCCACAAGGAGTACGGAAATGGTAGTCACAGGGACTCCTTCGATGAATCTTCGGGCGAGGTATCTTCCGTCGGGGTATCTTCGGCCGGGGTATCTTCGGGCAGAGCCGGCAATGGCAGCTGGGCCGCGATGATCGTACCTTCACCCGGGGTGCTCTCCACGGACAATTCTCCGCCTAGTTGCTCAATGCGTTGCCGCATGGCGCGCAGGCCGTATCCTCCCGATTCCGACGGCGGAGGTACCGCTCCTGGATCAAAGCCGCGGCCGTCGTCGAACACGTCCAGGGTGATCGCATCCGGCAGGTACCCAAGAGTCACGCTGGCGTTGTCCGCGTGGGCATGAAGTTTGATGTTGGCCACGGCGCTCTGGGCCACGCGGAGCAGGGCGTGCCGGACCTCGGCCGGGATGGGACGGGTCTCGCCGGTGACCTGCACGCGGACGTGGTCCAGATACGTCCGGGCGGCGCGTTCCAAGGCCTCGTGAAGGGGCGCAGTCTCCAGGCCAGGTGCCGAGAGCTCGTGCACCAGGCTCCGGGTGTCGGCAAGATTTCCGCGGAGGAGGCTGGTTGCTTTGCTGACCTCGTGATGCGCCGCAGGATCAGGCCAGGAACGTTGGGCTGCCTCCAAGTGGAGCAAGCCGCTCGCGAGGCCCTGGGTGATGGTGTCGTGGATTTCACGTGAAACACGCTCGCGCTCCGCCGCGATCCCTGCCGTCCGTTCACTCGCCGCCAGCTGTTCCTGAGCTTGGGATACGTCTTCGAAGAGCATTCGCTGGAGGGCACTGTCGCGCTCGATCTTGTCGTAAACCAGCGTCAACAGCGCGCCGGCAGCGAGCGGTCCCAGCAGCATGGCGACGTCCGTCCATCCGCTCATACGGAAAAGCCCGACGGCGGTGGCCGCCGCCGTCGCGCCACCAGCCAGATACGCGGTCCACCCTCGGAACGCGGTGCGGCTGAGGAAGAAAATGGCGAATGAACACCACGCGAAGCTGGGTGCCGCGATCACCAGAGCCGACCAAACCCCCACCAAGGCAAACATCCACAGCTTGCGGTTCAGGGTTTGTTGGCTCTGCCCAGCCTGGCGGTGATCGGTGAGGTGGCGGTGTTGGGTGGGCTGGCGGTGTTGGGCCAGCAACGCCGTCACGACGTACAGAGCACACACGGCGACCGCCAAGGCCACAGTCCACAGGTTGTCCGCGGGGGAGTGGCGCATGACGTAACGGACAGCAGAGGCGACTATCAGCACGGCAAAGCCCAGGTGCACCACCGCATCGATGCGGGTATCGATCCGGCTTGGCTCGATACTGCTGGGCTCGGGCCGGGTGCTGGAATCCGGCCGCTGAAGGGCTTCTGGCATTGGGTGGTTCCCGTTTCCGTTCCGGTCGGTAGTAGGCGCTCTTTCCATGCTAGATCCCGTGTGATTGCTGGTCTCTCCACCTTTTGGCTGATACGGCTGGCGGAAAGGCTGACCTTGGAACCGGCTCACGGCCGATGCCTGCCCGGAGCTGCCCCGGAAGCATGGATATGTACCCGAAATTGCCGATGCGTGCCACGAGGAGAACTCCATGAAGAAGTCCAACAAGATGATCGCTGCCGCCGCTGCTGGAGCGCTGTTGCTCACAGGCGGGGTTACGGCAGTAGCCAATGCTGTGGCCCCCGGGGGCCGCGCCTGTTACCGCACCTGCCGCACCGCTAGCTGGGGAAGTCCAGCCTGCTCCTGAGAATGTGGTTGCGCAGAACCGAATCACGGTCGGAGCGTCGAGTGCGGCGGTAAATGCGGCGCTTGCCAAGTGCCAGGCGGACAAGCTTCCGTTCGTGACCGTCGCCCTTGTAGATCGCTTCGGTACGGTCCAGGCCCTTCTCCGCGGCGACAACGCCGCCGAGCACACCATCGAAGCCGCCAAGCAGAAGGCTTACACGGCGGCTGCCTTTGGTGCCCCCACCAGCGAACTGGCCAAGCGCATCAACGGCACCGGGCCTTCTATCGCGGACCTTCCCGGCACGCTTTTCCTGGCTGGCGGTGTCCCGTTGAAGGTCAACGGCGTATCCGTGGCTGGCATCGGCGTCGGCGGTGCTCCCGACGGCGCCATGGACGAGGCGTGCGCGACCGCGGGTGCCGAGGCTTTGGCCACAGCTGCGAAGTAGCCTCGAAGGTATGGGTTCCATGAAGGCGCGCGGTCTAGCTGTGAGCTCCGCAATCGGCGCAGGTTTGCTGGTCGCCGGGCTTCTGGCTGGCTGCGCGCCGTCCTCGCCTGTGGACTCACAGACGTCCGGTTCGCAAACAGCGAGTACGACGGCGGCCGCCTCACCTGACAGCCCGGCACCCACCCAAGTGACGCCGTCGAGTGTCAGTCCGGTCCCGACGTCGTCCGTTGCCTTGCCACCCAAACTGTCACCGGAGGCCCAAATGGAAACCGACAGGCTCCTGATCCTCGCCGCGAAAGCCAACGATCCCGTGCGGGTCCGCGAGCTCATCGCCGCTGGCGGCAACGTCAATGCCAAGGACGACATCCAGGACTCGGCGTTCTTGTACGCAGGGGCCGAAGGCTTCAACGAGGTGCTGCAGCTGACCCTGGCTGCCGGGGCCGATGTCCGTAGCATCAACCGATACGGCGGCACAGCCCTGATTCCCGCGAGCGAGCATGGGCACACCGAAACTGTACGCATCCTCATCGCCGCGGGCGTGCCTGTGAACCACGTGAACAACCTGGGCTGGACGGCCATGCAGGAAGCCATCCTGCTCAACAACGGCGGCCCGAACCAGCAAGACGTGGTCCGGCAGCTGCTGGCCGCGGGAGCTGATCCGGATATCCGTGATCCCCAAGGCCGAACCGCCCTGCAGAACGCAGAGCGGCTCGGGTTCACGGAGATCGCGGCTCTGATCCGGAACCGCTGACCGCCCCCGACCGCCCCCGCCAGCCCAACTAGGTCGCATTAGTGCGCGTTTTGACGGCTCTAAACGCGCACTACTGCGACTCAGATGGGCTAAAGGGACTCGAGGATGCTGACGTAGTTGGCGATGCCCACTCCGCCCATGTTCTGGACGGCGCCCCGCCGCGCATTGGGAAGCTGCATGTCGCCGGCGGTCCCCGTGAGCTGCATGGCCGCAATGACATGCTGCGACACCCCAGTTGCGCCCACAGGATGCCCCTTCGCCTTAAGGCCTCCAGACACGTTCACGGGAAGTTTGCCGTCCTTGTATACCCAGCCCTCCTGGACAGCGCGCGAGCCCTCGCCGCGGGGAGTCAGGCCCATGGCCTCGTACATGATGAGCTCGGCGATGGTGAAGCAGTCGTGGACTTCGGCGAAGTCCAGTCCATCGATGCCCACCCCCGCCATTCCCAGCGCGCGCTCCCACGATGCTCGGGTGGCGGCGAATTCGGTGGGATCGCGCTTCTCCGCGGGGAAGAAATCGTTCGCATGACCGAAGCCAGCCAAGCGCACAGGCGAGGTCGCGCCGGCGGTTGCCGACGTTGAAATCACGACGGCGGCCGCACCGTCCGAGACCGGCGAACAGTCCGTGCGGCGCAAGGGGTCCGCGACCATCGGGTTCTTGTCCGAGATGGTGCGGCAGAATTCCTCCCCAAAGTCCCGGTGCATCTGGGCGTAGGGATTGTCCATTCCGTTGTGGTGGTTCTTGGCTGCAATGGAACCGAGGACATCGCCCAGGCCCCCGGGGTAGTTGGCGGCGTCAATGCCCGTGCCGTACCGCTTCCCGTAGTGCTTCGCCACCTCGGCGAACAACCCCGTGAACCCTGTGGTGGAGGCCTTGCCCGCCATCTCGTACGACGCACCAAGCAAAGCCGCCCCCACGACGTCCGCTCCGGCGTCGGTCATTTTTTCCGCGCCGATCACCAAGACATTGCGGGCAGTTCCAGCGAGCACAGCCTTCACGCCTTGCTGAAACGCCGCGGAACCGGAGGCGCAAGCGTTCTCCGTGCGCGTTGCAGGGACATTGGCCAGGTCTGCAGAGAGTTGCAGTGCCAAGGACGACGTGAAACCCAGCGGTTGCATGCCCGAGTTGAACTGGCCGAGGTAGATCTCGTCGATGTCCTTCGGTTCCAGCCCCGAGTTACGAATGGCTTCCCCGGCTACATGGACGATCAGGGACTCCAAAGTCTCGTCCGTGAGTTTGCCAAACTTGCTATGGCCCCACCCGGTGAGCAGGATGTCCTTGCCGAACTGGTCTTTCAGGCTCATGCGTTTACTCCTTCGAGGGTGCTTTCTTCTTCAGACTCGAGCGCAACAGCGAACTCGGCTTCGGTCTTACTGCGTATCTCTTCCACGGTGACGCCCGGGGCGAGGCGGGTCAGCAGAAGTCGCGTGCCGCCGTCGTGGTTTTCCGGGTTCGGCGCTATGTCGAAGACGGCGAGGTCCGTGATGATCCGGTCAACGCACTTGAGCCCCGTGAGCGGCAGTGTGCATTCGGTGACGATCTTGGCCGAGCCGTCCTTGGCGTTGTGCTCGGTGAGGACCACCACCCGAGGCGTCCCGGCCACCAGGTCCATCGCGCCGCCCATGCCCTTGACCATCTTGCCGGGGATGGTCCAGTTGGCGAGGTCGCCGCCGCCGGACACCTGCATCGCGCCCAGGATGGCCACCTTTACATGCCCGCCGCGGATCATGCCGAACGAGGTAGCGGAATCGAAGATGCTGCCTCCCGGGGTGATGGTCACGGTCTGCTTGCCGGCGTTGATGAGGTCGGCGTCTTCCTCGCCCTTGTACGGAAACGGGCCCATTCCGAGCAGGCCGTTCTCGCTCTGGAGGACAACCCGCACGCCATCGGGCAGGTTATTGGCAACCAGCGTGGGGATGCCGATGCCGAGGTTGACGTAGTCGCCGTCGTTCAATTCTTCAGCCGCAATGGCGGCCATCTGGTCTCGTGTCCAAGCCATGATTGTGCTCCTTGTTCCTTAAACCGTTAGCGCTTCTTTAGACCGTTACCGCTTCGCGCCGGGGGCGGACTGTGCGCTGTTCGATGTCCTTAACCCGTGCGCTGGCCTGCACCAGTCGCTGGACGTAGACGCCTGGAGTGACGATGTGATTGGGGTCGAGCACGCCGGGCTGCACAATGACCTCCGCCTCAGCGATGGTGACGGCGCCGGCTGTTGCCACCACCGGGTTGAAGTTCCTCGCCGTGTAGCGGTAGATCAGGTTTCCATCAGTGTCCGCGGTGTGCGCATGAACCAGCGCGACGTCGGCGGTGATGGCGCGCTCGCGGACGTAAGTCACGCCGTCGAACTCCTCCAACGGCTTGCCCTCGGCAACAAGCGTGCCCACGCCGGTCCGCGTGTAGAAGGCAGGGATGCCGGCGCCGCCCGCACGGAGGCGTTCGGCAAGGGTGCCTTGGGGAGTGAACTCGACGTCGAGCTTGCCGGCGAGGTACTGCTCGGCGAAAAGCTTGTTCTCGCCGACGTAGGAAGCGATGACTTTCCTGACCTGGCCTGCCTCGATCAGCACACCGAGCCCCTTGCCATCCACCCCCATGTTGTTGGAGACGATGGTTAGGTCCTTGGCGCCCGACTCACGGACGGCATCGATCAGGTCGGCGGGGATGCCACTCAGGCCAAAACCCCCGACGGCGATCGTCAGGCCGTCTGCCATCAAGTCCTGGAGCGCTTGGGTTGCGCTGGCGTGCATCTTCGACATGGGAGCTCTTCTTTGAGTGTTCGTGGTGGACGTATCCACGTTGTGGACCTGTGACCTGTAGAGGAGCCTAGGTTTCATCCCACCCAGGGTCAACGAGCAGACTGCTTGGCTACTCACGGTGTGGACTGTAGGCTCAATGGTGTCCATATTGTGGATGAAATCTTCAAAGGAGCACCTGTGCCGGAACAGAAATCCACGCAAAACCCAGTCCAGGGCGCCCAGGTCGTAGGCCGGGTTGCCCTGCTGCTGAGGCTTGTTGGGCGCAAACCCGAGGGGACGTCGTTGGCCGGGTTGGTTCGGGAATCAGGGCTGACGCGGCCAACAGTGCACCGGCTGCTGACGTCCCTTGCCGCGGAGGGTTTGCTGGAGCACGATTCAGCCGCCGGGAAGTGGGTTCTGGGGCCGGAGATCTTCCTCCTTGGATCGGTAGCGGCGGCACGCTTCCCCATGGAGGATATTGCCCGGCCCAGCCTGCGCCGGCTCGCCGCGGAGACTGGCGAGAGCGCGTTCTTCTCCATCCGTCGCGGCAACGAAACCGTCTGCGTGTTGCGCGAGGAAGGCTCGTTCCCGGTGAGATCCTTCGTGCTGCATGAAGGCGTACGTTTTCCGTTGGGAGTTGCGTCGGCAGGAACGGCCATCATGGCTTTCCTGCCCGCCGATGAGCAGGAAACCCTGCTGAAGGACTGGCCCGCGCACGCTGGCGACTTTGCCGTGGGACACCCGGCCGACGTGGTTCGGGACAACCTTGAGCGCACCCGGCTCACGGGCTACTCGGTAAATCCGGGGCTGATCCTTGAAGGAAGCTGGGGGATGGGCGCGGCCGTTTTTGACCAGCAGGGGCGCCCCGCATGGGCCCTTTCCTTGACGGGGATCGAACCCCGGTTCCGTCCTGATCGACAGGAATTCCTCGGCAAATTGCTGCTTGAGGAAGCTCACCGGATGACCGCGAAACTGCAAGGCTCACCCAACTGAGTCGCAGTTGAGCGCGTTTTGACGGCTCTAAACGCGCTCTAATGCGACTCAGTTGGGTCAGCGCAGGTCCAGGCGCATGAGTACCCTGGGGAAACCGTTGAGGACGGACGTTGTCTCTGCGACCTTTGTGAAGCCGGCTTTCTCGAACAGTCTGCGGGTCCCCACGTACGCCATGGTCAAGTCCACCTTGCTGCCCTTGTTGTCCACTGGATAGCCCTCAATGGCTGGCGCGCCGTACTCGCGGGCCATCTCGATGGCACCCTCCAGCAGATGATGGGAGATGCCCTTGCCTCGATGCCCGGGCCGCACCCTGATGCACCAGACAGACCAGACGGCGGCGTCGTCCACATGTGGAATCTTCCGGTTCGTTGCGAAGCTGGTGTCGGCCCGGGGGTGAACGGCAGCCCACCCAACTACTTCGCCGCCGTCGTAAGCGAGAACGCCTGGTGGCGGATCCTCCGCCACCAGCTTTTCCACGAACTTTCCCCGTTCCTCCCGCTGGAGCGCAAGATTTTGTTTCGAGGGAATCCGGTAGCTCAGGCACCAGCACACGTTGGCGTCCGGACGTTTGGGGCCGACGATGGTTTTCACGTCCTCGAACACCGTTGCCGGGCGAACCTCGATTGCCATGCCGCCCATCCTGTCACCGCCGCCCAACTCTTCGCTAGACTGGCGGACGTGATGACCGGATCGGGCACCTGCCCTGCACGGATTGGCTACCCGGCCGACCTCTGACGCGCTCTGTCAGCCAGAGCGGTGGCGTCCCGCGCGCTCCTCCCTGTGGATCGATGAATTTCAGCCCATCGATTTCTAACCCACATCCAAGGAGTCATGCATGCCCGCACATTTCAACCACACCATCATTGCGTCCATCGATCGCGCCGCCTCGGCCGGGTTCTACAGGTCCATCCTCGAAGCGGACGAAGCACCCGGTTGGGGACCCTTCACCAACCTGACCTTGGCTGGCGGCGTAATGCTCCAATTCGCTGAGCCCCCGGTCGAGATCCAGATGCAGCATTATGCCTTCCTCGTTGACGACCAGCATTTTGACCGTGCCTACCAGCGGCTGGTGAGTGCCGGCGTCGAGCATTGGGCGGATCCTCAGATGACCCGTCCAGGCGAGACCAATACGGAGCACGGTGGCCGCGGTGTCTATTTCAAGGACCCCTCTGGCCACGCGCTGGAGCTGATCACGAAGCCGTATTTCTAACGATGAAGCGGAAGCTGGATAGGGGGCCGCGGCGTGGAGGGCATCGCGAAGCGGGCACGGCCCCCCTATCCAGCTTCCAGCGTGCACCCTATCCGAACGTGAAGGAGTACGCCTGGATGCCCTGCGGGACCTTGACCTCGAGCTTGCCCTCGCGGATTTCGGGGTCGTCCACGATCTGATGTAGTGTGGGCGTCCCTGAGACCGCCACGGACGTGGTCTTGCCATCGCGGACAACATCGATCATGCCTTCACCACTGACCACGATGTACACCTGTTTGGCGTGGTAGTTCAGGGCAATGGAAGAGCCGGCGCCGGCAGGAGTTATGGATTGTGTTCCGAGATCCCACGGACCCTTCAAGGAAAAGCTGTCGCCGGGTTGGTCTGCCGGCACTGTATACAGCCCAACCCCGGCTTTATAGGGTTCCGTGCCCGCATAGTTGACCTTCTTGGTGGTGCCCAAGTACGTCTCCGGAGTGGTGGCACCTGCTACCGGGCCGTCGTCGGACGCTTCAGTGGGCGCGGGGAGTGCCGCTGAAGGGTTGGCCTCTTGCAGGAGTTTGCGGATCAGTTTCTCAGTGGTCTGGTAGCCGCCCTCGCCGAATTTGATGTGCCGGACAGTTCCCTCGGAGTCGATCAGGTAGTGGGCAGGCCAGTAACGGTTGCGGTAGTTGGTCCACGTGGAGAGGGTGTTGTCGATGGCTACGGGGTAGGTGATGCCCAGGTCCATCGCGCCGGACATGACGTTGCGGGTTTCTTTCTCGAACGCGTACTCGGGGGAGTGGATCCCGATGATTTCCAGGCCGGAGTCCTTGTACTTGCTGTACCAGTCCGTGAGGTGCGGAACGGAGCGCTGGCAGTTGATGCAGGAGTAGGCCCAGAAATCCACCAGGACTACCTTGCCCTTAAGGTCCTTCAAGTTCACGGCCTCCCCGCCGGGGGTGTTGAACCATTCCTGGATGCCCTTGATATCCGGCGCTATGCCGCACGATTCGAGCTCGGTGGCACCGTTGCTGCACTTGTCCAGTTCACGGTTTTGGTCATTTACCAGTCCACCAAGATCGAGGGCCTTCTTCACGGCCTCGTTGTCCTGAACTTGTTCCTGGAGTGTGGAGGTGTAGTCGGGCACGAGTTTTTGCAGTAGCTGGGGAAGGTTGAACACCAACCCGATTGCCAGGGCGATCATCATGATGCCACCGGCTATGCGGATCTTGCGCTGGTTCTTGCGAAACGCCTTGACCCGCTCTGCGACGCGACGCCCAGCCAGCGCGAACACCAGCAGCGGAATGGCTGCCCCCACGGCAAATGTCAACGTGAGGACGATAGTTTCGGGGCCCACTTGTCCCGTGGCGCCGGCCACGGCAATGGCGGCAAGCACTGGTCCTGCACAGGGGACATAGACGACGCCGAGCGCCAGTCCCAGCACCAACCCACCGTTCTCAGTACCAACCTTTCGCTGCGGGATCCAGGAGAACGGCTTCTCCAGGATGTGCTGGAAGCGATCGAAAATCAGGCCGCAACCAATCAGCACCAGCACCACCAGCCCGATCCATCGAAGCAGGTCCTGCGGCAGGTTCACCAGGGTCAGCAGGAACGAACCAACCAGCGTAAAGGTGCTGAAGCTGATGACCAGGCCCAGGATCACCAGGTACGGGCGCAGGCCCGCCCGCCGTCGCTGCCTGGACCGGGTCTTAAGATCGACGGCGGATGGCGGCACCTCTGTTACCGCGGAGCTGGTTGGAGAGCCTTTGCGTGCACCCTGAACACCTCCGGAAAGAAAGATGACGGGCAGGACGGGCAGGATGCAGGGCGAGATACCTGTAATCAACCCGCCCAACAGGCCGATAAGTGCTAGTTGCAGCATTGCGTCTCCCAACGTTCGCCGGACCGGCCCTTAAGGGTGCCGGCTCCGGATATCTGTAGGCAGTTCGGAGCCGCAGCCGCGATGGCTTGGTTTAAAAACTTTTTCAATCCGCACCCATCCACGCCGGTGCGACCTCCGAATAGCTGGTGAGGCACAAACCGCCGGCAACGCAGATGCAGCGCCGGGGAGCCAGTGCCCACACCCAATGGACCCAATGCCCTGGTTCCACGAACAAGGAGAATGACATGTTGTCCACAAAGCGCCCCGCCCTCGCCTTCGTTGGCCTCACTGCCGCCGCCCTTCTCGGACTCACCGCTTGTGGTGGTTCAAGCAGTTCCAGCACACCTTCGTCGTCGTCCGCCGCCCCGGAGATGACGTCCGCGGCACCGTCGCCGTCGGCTTCATCCATGACCAGTGCCGCCATGGATCCCGCGCGTGATCTTGTTGGCCCCGGCTGTGCCGGTTACGCCGCACAGGTTCCGGATGGTGCCGGTTCGGTGGTGGGAATGGCCCAGGACCCGGTGGCCGTTGCCGCTTCGAACAACCCGCTGCTTAAGACCCTCACTGCCGCTGTTTCCGGCAAGCTCAACCCGAAAGTGGACCTGGTCTCCACCTTGAACGGCAGTGAATTCACAGTCTTTGCACCTGTTGACGATGCTTTCGCAAAGATCGACCCCGCCACGATTGAGACGCTCAAGACGGACGATGCCCTGCTGAGCAAGATCCTCACCTACCACGTAGTCCCAGGCCAGCTGACTCCGGACCAGGTGGTCGGAACACACAAGACGGTCCAAGGTGGCGAAGTGACGGTTGGCGGTAGCAAGGATGCCCTCACAGTTGACGGAGCCAACGTGATCTGTGGCGGCGTCCACACGGCCAACGCAACGGTTTACCTGATCGACTCCGTGCTGATGCCCAAGTAACCCGATGCCCAAGTAACCCGCCAGTCCGCAAACAAAAAGCAGGCGCCGGAATCTGAACTGCTCAGATTCCGGCGCCTGCTTTTTTGGGTCTGGAAATGAATGGTTAGTGCTTGCCCAGGTCGCTATCGACGTAGGAGCCCTGGACCGTGGCGGTGGTTCCACAAGTGCAACCACCGTCGACCTGGAGCTTGACCGTTACGGGTTTCGTGGCATCCAGGGTGAAGCTCACGGTGTCCCCGGAATCGCTGGAGACACGCAGGGTGCTTTGGTGTTCATGGGTTTGCGACATGGCGGGATACCTTACTTGTCGGTCGGCTGGGTGCGGGGAGGCTGAACCGTGGGGATGGTTCCGGTCGGAGTTCCCCCGGGACAGTCGGAATCCGGGCAGTCTTCCGCGCACTCGTGCCTGGTGACCAGATCGAATTGAACGCCCCGATGTTGTTCCACGCCCGTACGAATCGCACGTTCAACAACGGATGTCGCCAAGCGCTTCCGCAGTGACAGAGGATCACGGCGCAGATCCTTCGTCAGGGCGAAACAGAGCAGCAGCATGACAATGACAAACGGCAGGGCGGCAACAATCGTGACTCTTTGGAGCCCGGCCAATGCCTCGGATGGTTCGTCGCCGCCGGCCAGGAGCATAACCGCTGCTACTGCACCGGTAAGGCTTCCCCAGAAGATCACTACTCCGCGGCGGGGATGTTCGGCTCCGTTGGAGCTGAGCGACCCCATGACGATGGAGGCTGCGTCGGCACCAGTGATGAAGAAGATTGCCACCAGCACCATGGCCAGCACGATCACTGCTGCGGTGGCCCAGCCGGGCATGCCCAGGTTCTTGACGAGATCGAAGAGTGCGCCGTCGAAATTGACGGAAGGCACGCCGTTGGTCATGGTCACCAGGCCGGGTGTGCCGGCCTTGTCAGCTTCCTGCTGGACATGGAAGGCAGCTCCACCGAAGATACCGAACCAGATAACGCTGACGATGCTTGGCACCAGCAGAACGCCGGTCACGAACTGGCGGATGGTCCGGCCGCGGCTGATGCGCGCAATGAACATGCCGACGAAGGGCGTCCAGGAGATCCACCAGGCCCAGTAGAAAATGGTCCAACTGGTCATCCAGCTACGCAGTGCTTCGTCCCCGACCGCTTCGGTCCGGGACGACATTTCTGCCAGGTCCCTGGCGTAGTCGCCGATTGCGGAAGGGATCAGGTTCAGGATGAACAGGGTAGGGCCGGCAACAAAGACGATGATTGCCAGGACGACTGCCAGCACCATGTTGATGTTGGAAAGCCACTGGATGCCACGGCTGATTCCGGAGACTGCTGATGCGACGAAGCAGAAGGTGAGGATGGCCACGATCACCACGAGTACCGGGGTGCCGATCTCGCCCACCCAGCCGTTGGAGGTCATGCCGCTGCCGATCTGGAGGGCGCCGAGGCCCAGGGAAGCGGCGGTACCGAACAGCGTGGCAAAGATGGCCAGGATGTTGATGAATTTCCCGAGGGGGCCTTCCACCATCCTGATGCCGAACAGCGATGTGAACGCTGCGGAGACCAGCTGTCTGCGGCCCAGGCGGTAGGTGCCGTATGCCATGGCAATGCCCACCACTGCGTACATGGCCCATGGGTGCAGGGTCCAATGGAAGATCGAGGTGGCCATCGCAGTCTGGATGGCAGCAGGGGTGCGGCCGTCCACAGTGCCTGGTGGTGGCGAGATGTAGTGGTAGAGCGGTTCAGCCACGCCATAGAACATGAGCCCGATGCCCATGCCGGCGGCGAACATCATCGCTACCCAGGAGACAGTACGGAACTCCGGCTTCTCGCCATCCTTGCCCAGCGGGATGTTGCCGAACTTGCCCAGGGCGAGCCAGAGGACGAAGACGACGAACAAAGAGGCAAGAACCATGAAGAGCCAACCGGTGTATTCCATGACCCAGTTCAGGGCGCCTTTGGAAGATTCGGAAAGGCTGTCCCGGCCGACGAAGCCCCAGACCACGAAGGCGACGGCGATGGCGCCCGTGATTCCGAAGGTGACTTTGTCCAGCGTAAGTTTGCGGTTCCGGCGGGCGCTGACTGCCTGCTCGGTCCTCGCATGGCGCAGTTCTTCCAGGATCTGTGCGTATTCCTCAGTATCCGGCAGTGCTTCTGCGCCTTCGCCCTCATCGTCGAGGACTGCGGGGTTGGTTTCATCCGGGGAGACGCTGATGACGTCTCCAGGGTTCTCCAGACGGTTTGTCTTACGTGATGAGGGAGTGTCAGCCAGGTTATCGTTGGCGGGCAATTCCTCGGGAGTTAAAGGCTTTAAATCACTATTTATAGCCATGAGCGGGTCCTTTGCTCGGCGAGTCATGGGCTTGGGTTTATACATGGCCCTGGAGGGTGGGGCCGGATGGAAGGTTGGGGGCTTCCTCCGGTTGGATGACCATGATGGTTGGAGCAGTATCGAGCCGTAGCGCCTCCCCGGGAGCGAGTTCACCAGTGGGGCAGGCCTTGCACATGTGCACCTCTTTTAGTCGGGGAACGGGTTTCTGGTCGCTTTGGCTGAATCGCCTTCGTGCGTTTCGCAAGAATCAACAGTTCTCGCGCTAAGCAACAGAGTGCGCCCCGTCACAGGGCAATGTCAAGGTGTTTCTGCTCCATTTCGCGGCACCTTGACAGCGCCGCCGACATGCGCAGTCTGTTGCACATCGTGGCTACTGTTGCGTAACAAGCGATTTTCCCGCCCAAAAATGGACATGCTGTTGCCCGCGGTTTGAAGCGTCTAGAAGCGGCCTGGCAGCGCCTAGCGGCGCCGGTAGCCCATTTTGGCGCTGATGGTGAAGCCAGCCTCACGGAGGGCGTCTATGAGCCCTGGGTGCTCCTCCGGGGCAAAGCGGAAGGCGGGGCCGGAGATACTCACCGCAGCGATGACATTGCCCATGTGGTTAAAGATGGGCACGGCTACCGCCGTCAGGCCGATCTCGAACTCTTCATGCACGACTGCGTAGCCGTTCCGTGCGACGTCGAGCAGCTGCTTCTCCAGCTCCGCGCGATTGGTGATGGTGCGCGGTGTGCGGGCAGGCAGGCCGACTGTCTTGAGGACCTGGTTCCGCTCATCGGCCGTCAGCGCGGCCAAAAGCACTTTGCCGCTGGACGTCGCATGCAGCGGGGTCAGGCTTCCCACCCAGTCGTAGGTGGCAAGCGTTGAGGGGCCCATGGCCTGATCCACGTTGACTGCATAGTTGGACCGAAGCACGGCGAGGTTGACCGTTTCCTTGTACTCACCCGCAAGTGCTTCCAGTACTTCCCTGGCCTCGTGCACGACGCTCAGCCTGCCGGGGATGGAGGTCGCCAGCCGAAGGATTCCGAAGCCCAGCTGGTACTTGCCCCTCTCGCTGTTCTGCCGCACAAGCTCGCGGTTTACCAGCGAGCCCACAAGCCTGGACACCGTGGATTTATGGACGCCCATTTCGTCAGCGATTTCACTGACGCCGGCATCCCCTTCGCGTGCAAGGATTTCCAGGATTTGCAGCGCGCGGTCCACTGATTGGACGCCGCCGCCTTGGGCGTCTGCGTCCTTCTCGATGTCTGGATTGTTGCGTGGGGCCATGATGCCTCGTGTCGTTGTCCCAAGCAGGCGGCCGGGGCTGTAAAGCCCTGCCCGGCATGCTCCTCGTCTTTTCCTCATCCTAGTCCGACACGGAACGGGCCTTGAAACACGCGGGGAGTTTGTGCACAGCAAACGCACCCTATCGGCATCAACAGGGCTTTAGCTGCGTGCAAACGCGGAAAACGGGCGGTCAGAGCCCGGCGTAGACCTCCTCACGTGCTGCTTTGCGGGGGCGGATCAATCTTTCGCGTCCGGCGTAGACGTTGAGGCTGTGACCACGGCTGAAGCCAACCAGGGTCACGCCGGTCTCAGTGGCGAGGTCGGCGGCAAGGCTGGAGGGTGCGCTCACGGCTGACAGGACGGGGATGCCGGCGAGGGCAGCCTTCTGGACCAGCTCGAACGATGCACGTCCTGAAACCTGCAGGACCAAGCCTGTCAGGGGCAGCAGATCCTGGCGCAGTGCCCAGCCCACTACTTTGTCCACGGCGTTGTGGCGGCCCACGTCCTCCCGCAAACAGAGGAGCTCGGGGCTGGCGCCGTCCACCCTGAAGAGCCCGGCGGCGTGGACGCCACCGGTCCTGTCAAACACCGCCTGGGCTTCCCGGAGGCGCTCAGGCAGTTCGGCCAGGATGTCAACGGGAACCCGCAGCGGGTCCTGGGAGGGATCGAAATGAACGGTCTTGCAGACGGCTTCGATGGAGTCCGTTCCACAGATGCCGCACGAGCTGGAGGTGTAGACGTGCCGCATGGTGTCCGGCATCTGCACGTCGGAGCGAAGCTGGGCCTCCACAACGTTGAAGGTTTGCGTTCCGTCCTTCTGGCCGGCACAAAAACGCAGGGAGATCAGCTCGGACTGGCTGCGGATGATGCCCTCGGACACCAGGAATCCGGCTACGAGGTCAAAGTCGTCTCCTGGAGTCCTCATGGTCACGGCGAAGGAGCGGCCGCCGATCCTGATTTCCAGGGGCTCCTCGGCGGCGAGGACATCTTCCTTGAACCGCACCGGATATTCGGTACCTGTCCCGTCCAGATGGAAGCGGTGTATCTTCCGGCGCTGTGTCATCCGTGCCATGGTGCGTACCTTCCTGACAAGTTGGGGAAATCTGTGGTTGCTTGCGCCGGTGACCAGGCGCTTGTCCAGCCGCTTGTCCAGGCGCTTGCCCAGGGCAGCGGCATGACCGGGACGGGTTCGCCTGCTTCAACTCCGCCAGGGGGAACGGCCATGAAACCGTCGGCCCAAGCCAGCCCCCGCATCATGCCGGGACCAGTGTGCGAAGCAGGAAAAGCGAGCCCGTGGACGAACGTGCAGGGGATGAGTTGTGTCCGGCCGGGGCCCGGATCGACGTCCGCCCCGGACGTGAGGTGGCCAGCTGTCCGGAAAGGCCTGTTTTGGAGGGCAGCGAGCAGTGGTTCGCCGATGGTCATGAGGGCCATCATTGCGGCCAGGGGGTTGCCTGGGAGGCCGATGATGAAGCGGCCGTCCGGGAGTTCAGCCAATACTGCAGGATGACCGGGGCGCATAGCGACGCCGTCGAGCAGTAGGCGCCCACCGAGCGCGGCCACTGCGGCGCGGAAGTGGTCAGTTCCGGATTTGCCGGTGCCGCCGGTGGTGATCGTGACATCCGGGTGTTCACCTCCGGGCGGAGAGTCAAGTGCGGACAGCCACTCTTCGTATGAGTCGCCGATCCGTTGCTGGCCGCCTGGAATTCCGCCCAGCTGGGAAATCACTGCGCCGAGTTGCGGGCCGAAGGTGTCGCGAACCTGCCCCGCTGCCGGCACACCCGAGGTCACCACCTCGGAGCCGGTAAGCACGACGGCGACCCGCGGCTTGCGTTGCACCTGCAGTTCGTCGTGGCCTGCTACGGCGGCAAGGGCAATGTGGGCTGGATTAAGGAGTGTGCCGGAGGGTACGAGGACGTCGCCGGCCCGGGCTTCTTCACCGGCTGGCCGTATATGCCGGCCGGGGAGCGTCTCGCCGGGTTTCGCGTCGGGTTTCAGTGAGAGCTGCAGCCCGTATCCGGCGTCGAAGGCGTGTCCGCTCTCCTTCCGAAGTACCGCCACGGCACCTTCCGGAACCAGACCACCGGTGGCAATGACGCTGGCTTGTCCCGGTGACAGCGGCAGCCCCGGCGTCGTGATCTCCCACGGTCCTCCGCCATGAATGGCCCACCCATCCATGGCAGAGGACGCGTAGTGCGGAAGGTCCTGGCACGCCGTCACATCAGTGGTCAGCACGTTTCCGATCGCGTCCGCCAGTGGTACAGACGCTGACGCAAGCGGAACAGCGCAATCGAAGGCCATCTGCCGGGCTTCGGACCACGTTGGGGCAGGCATCCGCTCGCAGGGCACGTGGGATGTTGGCGAAGTGCCGCAGAGAATTTCCTGCGCGAGCATGATGCCCCCTTCCTGGTGTTTGCGTACTAAGCCTTCACGTAGCCGTTCGGGTTCAGTACGAACTTTGTTGCCGCACCGGCGTCGAACTCGGCGTAGCCGCGGGGAGCGTCCTCGAGGGGGATGGCTTGGGCATTGACTGCCTTGGCGATCTGGACCTTGTCGTGGAGGATGGCCATCATCAATTGGCGGTTGTACTTCATCACCGGGCACTGGCCCGTGGTGAAGGACAGGGACTTTGCCCAGCCGGTGCCCAGCGAGAGCGAGAGGGAGCCGTGCTTGGCTGCTTCATCGATTCCGCCCGGATCGCCCGTGACGTAAAGGCCCGGGATGCCAAGGGAGCCGCCGGCTGCGGTGATGTCCATAAGGGAGTTCAGCACGGTGGCGGGAGCCTCGTGCGAGGCGTCCCTTCCGTGGCCGCGAGCTTCGAAGCCAACCGCGTCCACGCCGCAATCCACTTCCGGCACTCCGAGGATCTGCGCGATCTGCTCCTTCGGGTCGCCGTTGGAGACGTTGACGGTTTCGCAGCCGAACGAGCGCGCCTGTGCCAGCCGGTCTTCGTTCATGTCGCCCACAATCACGACGGCGGCGCCAAGCAACTGCGCGCCGACGGCGGCAGCCAGACCCACAGGGCCGGCACCGGCGACGTACACCGTGGACCCTACGCCCACGCCGGCTGTAACGGCGCCGTGGAAGCCTGTGGGGAAGATGTCCGAGAGCATGGTCAGGTCCATGATCTTTTCCAGGGCCTGGTCGCGGTCCGGGAAGCGCAGCAGGTTCCAGTCGGCATAGGGAACCAGCACGTATTCGGCCTGTCCGCCTACCCAGCCGCCCATATCCACATACCCATATGCGCTGCCCGGGCGGTCAGGGTTGACGTTGAGGCAGATACCGGTCTTTTGCTCTTTGCAGTTCCGGCACCGGCCGCAGGAAATGTTGAACGGCACCGAGACGATGTCGCCCACCTTGATGAACTCGACGTCGGGACCCACCTCCACCACTTCGCCGGTGATTTCGTGGCCGAGGACCAGGTCCTGCGGGGCTGTGGTGCGGCCGCGGACCATGTGCTGGTCGGAACCGCAGATGTTGGTTGTCACCGTGCGGAGGATCGCGCCATGCGGTACCTTCCGGCCGACGTTGGCCGGGTTGACGCCCGGTCCGTCCTTGAGTTCGAACGTCGGGTAGTCAGTGTTGATGATTTCGACGACACCGGGTTCCTTGTAGGCGACTGCTCGGTTTCCAGACATGGACACTCCTTGGGCATGTGGTGATACGGAAAATGAATGCTGCCCAATTGCCCGAGAGCGGTGCTTCGATGAGGAAATACCTCCCCAGGTTTCAGGCCACCGAAGCACCATTCACGGACAATTGGACAGTTTTTTCTTTGCTTACGGCCGGGCCGCGCCCTGAAGCTCTACTGCTGCTCCTGCGGACGCCACGGTGTGGTCGTTCTCTACCGTGCTGCCACTGACGCCGATCGCCCCGATTACAGTGCCGTCCTCCCCTCGCAGGGGGATGCCACCCGGGAACGTAATGAGTCCGCCATTGGAGACCTCGATGTTGTACAACGGTCCCCCCGGCTGCGAAAGCTCGCCGATTGCGCCCGTGGGCATGTCGAAGTAGCGGGCGGTGCGTGCCTTCTTGATGGAGATGTCGATGCTGCCGAGCCAGGCCCCGTCCATGCGGGTGAAGGCCTTGAGGTTGCCGCCGGCGTCTACCACGGCGATGTTCATTGCTGTTTCGGTTCCGCGCGCGGCATCGCGCGCCGCGGCCAGTACAGCATCAGCTTGGACTTGGGTGATATCAGACATTGTTTCTCCATTGATAGATGTCTTCATGAGGGCAAATTGCTCTTGGTGGGCGCGGGCTCCGGCGCCTGGTCTCCTAATATCTTTTATGCATGAGCAAAGATATATCAGTCACATACTATGGCATGTATCACACTATGTCCAGACTCATTCAGGCCCGTTCGAGCCGAACGATGACGGACTTGGACGTCGGCGTCCCACTGGTATCGGCAACAGAGTCCAGCGGTACAAGGACGTTGGTTTCCGGGTAATAGGCAGCGGCACACCCCTTGGGGGTGGAGTACGAAACGATGCGGAAGTCTTCTGCGCGGCGTTCAGTTCCCTGGAATTCTGAAATCAGGTGGACCATCTCACCATCAGCAAATCCCAGCTCCGCGATATCGGACTCGTTGATGAGGACCACCCTCCGCCCACCATGGATGCCGCGGTAGCGGTCGTCCTTGCCGTAGATTGTGGTGTTGTACTGGTCGTGTGACCGCAGCGTTTGGAGCACCAGCCTGCCGGGCGGGACCTTGATGTATTCAAGCTCGTTGCCTGTGAAGTGTGCTTTGCCTGAAGCGGTATCGAACTTCCGGGCATCGCGCGGCGGGTGCGGCAGCACGAAGCCGCCCGGGTGCTGGATCCGCTCTTCGAAGTTCTCAAAGCCATCGAAGACGGCCTCGATGTGTTTGCGGATCAGCGAGTAGTCATCACGCATCGACAGCCATGCGGCCTTGGGGGCGTTGGGCAGGCGCACGGTGCCATCGGTGAAGAGCCGGTGGGCAAGATTGCACACAATGGCAACTTCCGAGTGGAGGTGCTCGCTCGCAGGCTTGAGGCGTCCCCGGGATGCATGGACCGCGCTCATGGAGTCTTCCACGGTAACCCTCTGGTCACCGGTCCGCTGCGTGTCCTTCTCCGTGCGTCCGAGTGTTGGGAGAATCAAAGCCCGCTTGCCCGTGGACAGATGCGAATGGTTCAGCTTTGTGGAGATCTGGACGCTCAAACGTGTGTTGGCGAGCGCTTGTTCCGTAACGTCCGAGTCAGGGGCGGCACGAACAAAGTTTCCACCCATCCCCATGAAGAAGCGGACCTTTCCGTCCCTCATGGCGCGGATGGCGGCAACAGTGTCAAAGCCGTGCTCCCGTGGTGACAGGAACTCGAACTCGTTGTCCAGCCGGTCATGGAACTTTTCCGGCATCTTCTCGAAGATGCCCATGGTGCGGTCGCCCTGGACGTTTGAGTGGCCACGCACCGGGCAAACTCCGGCGCCGGGCTTGCCGATGTTCCCCTGAAGCAGCAGGACGTTAACGACGTCGCGGAGGGTAGGTACTGAGTGTTTGTGCTGGGTCAATCCCATGGCCCAGCAGACGATGGTGGCGTTCGAGGCCAGGAGCCGTTCGCCTGTGGAGTGGATCTGCTCCAGGGTGAGGCCTGTTGCTTCCACGATGTCGTCCCACTCCACCTTTTCCAGGAAGCGCAGGTATTCGTCGATGCCCACGGTGTGGTCCTCGATGAACCTGTGGTCAAGGACGGTTTCCAGGCCCGGGGTTTTGCGGCCCGTGGCTTCGGCTTCCAGGAGGTATTTACCGAGGCCCTGGAAGAGGGCTTGATCGCCGCCGGCACGGATTTGGAGGAAGTCATCCGTCAGCTGGGTTCCCACCACCATGCCTGCTACGTGTTGGGGGTTTTCAAAGTGCAGGAGTCCGGCTTCGGGAAGTGGATTGACGGACACGATGACCGCGCCGTTCTTCTTGGCCTTCTCCAGGGCGCTGAGCATGCGCGGATGGTTGGTGCCTGGGTTCTGCCCGGCTACGAAGATGAGTGATGCCGTCTCCAGGTCGGTCAGGCTGACCGAACCCTTGCCGATTCCGATGGTTTCCACCAGCGCGGAGCCTGAGGACTCGTGGCACATGTTGGAGCAGTCCGGCAGGTTGTTGGTGCCAAGGCCGCGCACCAGGAGTTGGTAGACGAAGGCAGCCTCGTTGGAGGTTCGGCCGGATGTATAGAAGACTGCCTGATCGGGATGGTCCATGCCCCGGAGTTCCTCGGCCATGAGGTCATAGGCCTTGTCCCATTCGATGGGCGTGTAGTGGGTGGCGCCTTCATCGAGGAACATAGGGTGGGTCAGCCGGCCCTGCTGGCCCAGCCAGTAGTCATCGCGGGTCTTCAATTCAGCAACGGAGTGCTGGGCAAAGAACTCTGGCGTGACACGGCGCCGGGTGGCTTCCTCGGCGACGGCCTTGGCCCCGTTCTCGCAGAACTCTGCCGCGTTGCGCTTCTCGTGTTCCGGCCAAGCGCAGCCCATGCAGTCGAATCCATCGATCTGGTTGACTGCCAGCAGCGTTTGTACGCTTCGCACCGGGCCCATTTGTTCCAGGGAGATTTTCACTGCGTTGGCAACGGCTGGAATGCCGACAGCCTTTGTCTTGGGTTTGGTGACGGTCAGCTTTGACTCGTCGATGTTTTCACGGGGGGCTTTGGAAGCCATGCGATCTTCCCTTCAAATCTGGGTAGGCGGCTGAGGTCGTTGAAGCTGTAGACGTGGATGCCGGCAAACAGCGGATGGCCGTCGAGGGCCTGATGAACTTCCCGGATCAGCCCGGAGCTGTCATAGCGCATGACGTCACCACCGCGCAGGAGTGCCTTGGCCATTCCTGTGCCGCGGGCCAGCTTGAGTGAGCGTCCCACACCCAATCGCGCACCCATGGCCAGCAGCTTCTGCACGGACACCGGCCCGGGAACGCCCACCCAGACTGGAAGCCGTGATCCGGCCCGGTGCAACTCCTGCAGGTATGAGCTGATGGATTCCGCCGAAAAGCACATTTGCGTGACCATGGACGACGCCAGGGGTGACTTGCCGGCCAGGCTGCTCCGCAACTGTTCTGCGCTCAGTTGCGGGTGGCCTTCCGGGTAACCGGCGATGCCAAGGGAGAAATCTTCCGGGAAAGCCTTGATGTCCTCCATCAGCTGGCCGCTCCAGGAATACGGCCCGGCAGGTACGCTGCGGTCCCCGGCAATGAGGAAAAGCTCCCGGACGCCCTCGTCATGCAATTGACGTAGGAACAAGTGCAGCTCTGCCTGGCTGGCGATGCTCCGGGCTGCCAGATGCGGGACCACGTGGTAGCCCAGCCGGGCAAGCTCAATCGACGCAGCGACCGTCCTGGCCGGACCGTGATGCGGCAGGCAGGTCACGCTGACCATCCCCGGCGCCTCGTAGGCGGGAGGCAGTTGCCGGGCAAGGTCAGCGGAGGGACTAACCTCCAGGCGGATCGGCGTTTCCATGGCTAGCCAGCGGTTCCCGAAACCAAGGCCGTCTTCTCCAGCAGCCGTGCTTGTGCCCGGGCCGCCTCAGCAGTGTGGAGGAGCAGCAACGCGGTGGTCACTGAGCCCACCCCGCCGGGTACCGGCGTCAGGGCAGCCGCCACTCCGGTGACACTGGCCTCGTCCACGTCTCCCACCAGGGAACCGTCGGGGAGGACATTCGTTCCGACGTCGATCACTACAGACGCCGGCGAAACGTGGCTGCCCGTCAGCAGCCCGGTCCGCCCTGCGGCTACAACCACGACGTCGGCGGGCCGGGTATAGCGCTCAAGCGCCCCTGATTTGGAGTGGCAGATGGTGACGGTGGCGTCCTTTTCGAGCAGCAGCAGGGACAGCGGCTTTCCCACCACAGCGGAACGCCCGACGACGGCGACGCTCCGTCCGGCGAGCGGAACCTGGAAATGCTCAAGCAGTTCCACCACGGCCTGTGCGGTTGCGGGGGCGAAGGCGGGCTGACCCACGGCCAGGCGGCCCAGGCTGAGCGGGTTGGCGCCGTCAATGTCCTTTTCCGGAGCGATCAGCCCCACGAGCGCGTCTGTTCGAACACCCGCGGGCAACGGCGTTTGAAGAATAATGCCGTTGACCGATTGCTCAGCGCTGAGGTCTTTCAACACGCTCGCCAGCACCTGTTCCGTGGCATCATGCCCAAGGTCCAGGATCCGGCAACCTATTCCGGCGCGCTCCGCGGCGCGCTCAATGGAGCGGACGTACCAGTGCGTGGACTCGTCGTCCGTTGCCACCACCACGGCCAGTGAAGGGCGCTGGCCCTCATATTCAAGGAGGCGGGCCTCATCCTGCGCACGCTGCTGGATGAGGGCGGCCAGTCCCTTTCCGGAAAGCATTTCAGTACTCACGCGAGGATCCTTTCGCGTACGCGCTTGACGAGGGAATCAGCTGCGAGGACCACTTTTTCCTCAAGGCCGTCGGTCTGTTCTGCCAAGCGCGAGCGGGCTTCGCCATCCTTGATGGCCACTACGTTGATGTCGATGTTGACACGTGCGGTTGTGGCTGCGGCACGGGCAGCATCTGCTGCTGCCGCGACGTCGCTGATGACATTGGGGTTGGCCATGTCAAAGAGTTCCGTGGCGAGTTCCACCACCTCACCGGCCAGGTTGATCAGCTGGGCAGGTGTGTGTGCCGCCTGGACCAGGGCATCCTGGATGCCGGCAGCGCGCGCGGCCTTGAGTTCCCCGGTCCCGGACGGGAGTTTGTACGAATCAATTACTCGTTGGAAGGCGTGCTCATCGGCGTCTGCGAGGCGCAGCGCTTCAACAATTAAATGGTCCGCAGCGCTGGTGATGCGGGCAACGGGTTCTGCATGCTGCGCATACTTTTCACCCGTGGTGTACCTGGCCACCATGGCCACCAAGGCGGCGCCCTGGGCGGCGTGAAGGGCGGCGGCGGCACCTCCGCCGGGGGTGGGCTGCCGCGAAGCGAGCCTGGCAAGGTAGTCGTTGATGGTTTCTGAACTGATCATGTGTCTTCCTGGGCTGGTTGACGAAGTAAGGCCGGGCTGAAGTAGAACGGGTAAGACAGCGGCCCGGACCCCGTTGCGAGGGGATGAGTCCGGGCCGCTGGCTAACTGAAGCGTCCGCCAGGCCTTAGCCGCGGAGCCTGCTCATGGTGGGGTCGTACAGCGGGTCCTGGGTGACTGTCGCCTGGATACGGCGTCCGAAGTATTCGATCTCTACGGAATCACCAATCGAAACAGCGGCAGGAAGGTACGCGTACGCAATTGGCTTCTTCACCGAGTAGCCGTAGGCGGCGCTGGTGACGTAGCCGACCGCTTGGTCCTTGTAGAACACAGGCTCCTTGCCCAGCACAAGGCTACGGCCGTCGTCGACCGTCAAGCAGCGCAAGCGCCGTGCCGAGCTTTCCTCCGTGCGTCCCTCAAGGGCGGCCTTGCCGACGAAGTTCTCCTTGGCCATCTTTACGGCGAAGCCGAGGCCTGCTTCGAAGGGGTCGTGCTCCGTGGTCATGTCACTGCCCCACGAGCGGTAGCCCTTTTCGAGGCGCAGTGCGCTAAAGGCGGCGCGTCCTGCGGCAATGACGCCGAACGGCTGGCCGGCCTTCCAGAGCGCATCCCACAGGCGCTGGCCGTTGTCCGCGCTGGTGTAAAGCTCCCAGCCCAGTTCACCAACGTAGGAAAGCCGCATGGCGGTAACGGTGACGCCGCCGATGGTGACCTGCTTGGAACGGAAGTACTTCAGGCCGTCATTAGTGAAGTCGTCGCTGCTGGCGTTGCTCATGAGGTCGCGGGCCAGCGGACCCCACAGGCCGATGCAGCAAGTGCCACCGGTGGTGTCCCGAACCTGGACCCAATCGCCGGCGCTGCCGTTTTCAGTCTGGTGACGGGCAGCGCGCTCAAAGTAGGCGGTGTCAATGTTGCCATTGGCACCCAACTGGAACGTGTCCTCACTGAGGCGGGCCACGGTGATATCGCTTCGGATTCCACCGGCCTCATCCAGGAGCAGCGTGTAGGTCACAGCGCCCGGCTTCTTGGCCAGGTCTCCCGTGGTGAGTTCCTGCAGCAGTTTCAGGGCGCCCGGGCCGCTGACTTCAAGGCGCTTGAGCGGCGTCATGTCGTACATCGCCACGGCCGTGCGTGTCTTCCACGCCTCGGCGGCAGCAATCGGCGAGCTGAACATTCCGGACCAGGCGTCGCGGGCAGGCGGCTGCCACTCGTCAGGCATTTCCTTCAAAAGTTCAGCGTTGGCCTCGAACCAGTACGGGCGCTCCCATCCGCCACCCTCAAGGAAGTAGCCACCCAACTGCTTGTGGCGGGCGTGGAACGGGCTGACGCGAAGGTTGCGGGGGGAGAGCTTGGGCTGGAGCGGGTGCAGGACATCGTAGATTTCCACGAAGTTCTGCTGCGAAGTTTCGCTGACGTATTCAGGCGTCAGCTGGACCTCTTCGAAGCGGTGGATGTCGCAGTCTCCAAGGTCGATCTGCGACTTGCCGTCAACCAGTACCTCGGCAACGGCGCGGGCGATGCCGGCAGAGTGGGTCACCCACACGGCTTCGGCGACGAAGAAGCCATCGAGCTCCTTGGATTCGCCCACCAGGGAGCCGCCGTCCGGGGTGAAGGAGAAGATGCCGTTGAAGCCATCCTCGATCTCACTTTCGCGCAGTGCCGGCAGGATCTGCTTGGTTGCTTCCCACGCGGGGAGGAAGTCCTCAAGGGTGAAGTCAAGGCGCGAAGGCATGTTGTGTTCGCTGATGCTGCTGGGCTCGTAGCTGCCCAGCTCGTCAAGATCCACAGGCATGGGGCGGTGTGCGTAGGAGCCGATTCCGTAGCGCTCGCCGTGCTCGCGGTAATAGAGATCCTGGTCCTGGTGGCGGAGGATGGGCAGCTGGGCGCCGTTGGGTAGTTCGTTCTTGCCCTTCTGGGCGGGAACCGGCGTCGTTTTTACATATTGGTGGGCCAGCGGGAGGAGCGGTACGGACATACCGATCATCTCGCCGATTTTCGCACCCCAGAAGCCGGCGCAGGAAACCACAATGTCGGCGGGGATGACGCCATCGGCGGTCTGGACGCCGGTGACGCGTCGGCCGGACTGCTCAATTCCCGTGACTTCGGTGTTGCCGAGGTACTTGACTCCGGCAGCTTCGGTCCGCTTGATCAGCAGCTGGACCGCGCGGGCGGCCAAGGCCAGGCCGTCGGTGGGAACGTGAAGGCCACCAAGGATGTCTTCCTCGTTGATCAGGGGGTAGAGCTCCTTGCATTCCTCGCGGGAGAGGATCTTGCCGTCGATGCCCCACGACTGTGCGTAGCCGAGCTTGCGCTTCAGGTCAGCCAGGCGGGTCTCTGTAGTCGCGACTTCCAGGCCTCCCACCTGGTTGAAGCAGCTCTGGCCGTCTTCGGTGAGTGAGAGCAGCTTTTCCACCGTGTACTTGGCGAACAGTGCCATGGACTTGGAAGGGTTCGTCTGGAAGACCAGGCCCGGTGCGTGGGACGTGGACCCTCCGGGCATGTTCAGCGGCCCCTGGTCCAGGACGGTGATGTTGTTCCAACCGCGGGTGACCAGTTCGTCGGCGAGGTTGGTGCCGACAATCCCAGCGCCGATGATGACAATGCGAGGCGTCGATGTCATGAAAGTTTCTCCTGCTGAAGTTCGTGTGTGTGGACGGTGGGGAGGGTGTCTTACCGGAAGACGACTGTGCTGGTCTGGTCCAGCAGCACGCGGTGTTCGCAGTGCCAGCGGACAGCCCTGGACAGTGCCAGTGCTTCAGCATCCTGGCCCACCGTTGAGAGCGCGTTGGGGCCGTAGCTGTGGTCCACGCGGATGACTTCCTGCTCGATGATCGGGCCCTCGTCGAGGTCTGCCGTGACATAGTGCGCGGTTGCTCCAACAAGCTTCACGCCACGATCATAGGCCTGGTGGTAGGGGCGGGCGCCCTTGAATCCGGGCAGGAACGAGTGGTGGATATTGATGGCCCGGCCCTCGAGGGAGCGGCACAGGTTATCGGAGAGGACCTGCATGTAGCGGGCAAGCACCACCAGGTCGGCCTTGTACTCATCCACGAGTTCCAGGAGCTTCTGCTCCGCCTCGGCCTTGGTGTCAGGCGTGACCGGGATGTGGATGAAGGGCAGTCCGGCTGCCTCGGCCATGGCGCGGTGGGTCTCGTGGTTTGAAACAACAGCTACGAGGTCTCCGCCCAGGCTGCCGCCGCGCCAGCGGAAGATGAGATCGTTGAGGCAGTGTCCAAACTTGGACACCATGACCAGCACGCGCTTCTTGGTCTGGTCATGGAAGCTGAATTTCATGTCGAAGCGGTCAGCGATTGCACTGAACTCTTCCTCAAGCCGGTCCGCCGAGTATTCGGGGGAGCCGGAAAAGGCGGTGCGAAGGTGCAGCGTCTGGCGGATGCCGTCGTCGAACTGCTGGTGTTCGTCAATGTTGAAGCCGCGCTCAAACAGGAAGGTTGTGACCGCCTGCACGATTCCGGCGCGCTCGACGCACGACAATGTGAGTACGAACTTCTGAGCCTGCTCGTCATTGAGCGCTGCTGGCTGGGGCAGGATGCTGGTTGGTGAGTCTGTCGCCACGAGGGTCATGTCTCCTCCTTTAGATATATTCTTGAGTCCCGTACTGATATATTAGGATTGGGAATCAGCGTATACTGGTCTCAAGGACAGGTCAATAGGTTTTCGGGAACTGCGGAAAGGGCTGGCACTGTGGCATTTGGAACTCTGGCAATCTCGGACGATACCAGCAGGAAATCCTTGGCCGACGTCGCGTATGAGCGTTTGCGCGACCGGCTCCTGATGCTGGACATCAAGCCCGGGGATCTCCTCAATGATGACCAGTTGGCGAAGGACCTCGGGATTGGGCGCACTCCCGTGCGCGAAGCCTTGAAGCGGTTGGAACTGGATCGCCTGGTGGTCACTTATCCGCGCCGGGGCACCTTTGCCACCCGAGTGGACGTGACTGACCTGGCCTTTATTTCAGAGATCCGCACCCAACTGGAGCCACTGGCCGCGGCACGCGCGGCGCGCGTGGCTTCTGCGGCTACGAGGCAGCATCTGCGGGACGTCATGAAGGCCGTGGAGGACTTCGATGTTGCCGGTGCCTCCGTAGTGGAGACCCTGCGCCTGGATGCCAGCGTCCACCAAGGCATTTACGCGGCCGCGGCGAATCCACATCTCGAGGATGTCCTGATCCGCTATGACAACCTGGCCACCCGAATTTGGTGCATGGTCCTGGATCGGCTACCGGACCTTGAGCATCACGTCCGCGAACACCTGGACCTCCTGCGCGCGGTCATCGATGGTGATGAGGAGAAGGCCGCGGAGCTTGCAAAGGCGCACGTCACGGGCTTTGAGCACGCCGTCCGCACGGCACTTTTCGCAGCATAGGAATTTGCCTGGCGCGATCCGGGATTGACTCCCGGCTTCGGCGATTGCATACTGAACTCTAACTAATATATCACCCGGATATCAGGTGTTCTCCTGGCTCTTGGCCGGGCGTGCAGTTCCGGGAGCTTGTGATGAATCGCAGGCTTCAGTCCCTTGGAGTATCACGTGACCTTTACACCACGCCCGTTCGAACACATCACGCTCACTGGCTCGGGCCGCGTCAAGCGGGGCATGGCGGAGATGCTCAAGGGCGGCGTCATCATGGACGTCGTTAACGTCGAGCAGGCCCGTATCGCCGAGGACGCCGGTGCCGTCGCCGTCATGGCGCTCGAGCGCGTACCCGCCGACATCCGCGCCCAGGGCGGCGTGTCCCGCATGTCCGATCCCGACATGATCGATCAGATCATCGCCGCCGTGTCCATCCCGGTCATGGCCAAGGCCCGCATCGGCCACTTCGTCGAAGCCCAGGTCCTGCAGTCCCTCGGCGTGGACTACATCGACGAGTCCGAGGTCCTGACCCCGGCCGACTACATCAACCACATCGACAAGTGGAACTTCACCGTTCCCTTCGTCTGTGGCGCCACCAACCTCGGTGAGGCCCTGCGCCGCATCAACGAGGGCGCGGCGATGATCCGTTCCAAGGGCGAAGCCGGCACCGGCGATGTTTCCAACGCCACCGGGCACATGCGCAAGATCCGTTCCGAGATCGCCAAGCTTGCCGCCCTTCCCGAGGACGAGCTGTATGTTGCGGCCAAGGAGCTGCAGGCCCCGTACGAGCTGGTCAAGGAAGTGGCTGCCACGGGCAAGCTCCCCGTGGTGCTGTTCACTGCCGGTGGCATTGCAACCCCGGCTGATGCTGCAATGATGATGCAGCTCGGCGCCGACGGCGTGTTCGTTGGCTCCGGCATCTTCAAGTCCGGCAACCCCGCTGAGCGCGCTGCCGCCGTCGTGAAGGCCACCGCCTACTATGACGATCCCGATGTGATCGCCAAAGTCTCCCGCGGCCTGGGCGAAGCGATGGTCGGCATCAACGTCGACGAAATCCCGCAGCCCCACCGCCTGGCAGAACGCGGCTGGTGACGTGCGATGTTGGGGGCGAAACCGGACAGGACAATCACCGGGCGCGGCCTGCGCAAGGACTGGGCACAGTTAACAGGCCATACTGTGGAGGTCTGGCTCTCGGACGACCTTGTCATGACCGGCGTGGTTGAGCAGGCGTCCGACGACGACTCCGTCCTTTGGATCGCAGCTGCCGGGGCATCCACAAGGAGGCTGTTCGATAAGTCAACCGGTTATCAGGTGTGGGTGTGATGATTGTCGTCCGTGCCTGATCCAAACTACTGCCAGTTCTCCGCGACCCGAGAAAGGAACCGATCGTGGTTCACAAAGTAAAAGCTGTCATCGCCAAGGAAAAGAACGCTCCCGTCACGTTGGAGACCATCCTGGTGCCGGATCCAGGGGCCGGGTGAGGCGTTGGTGGATATCCTCACCTGCGGTGTGTGCCACACCGATCTGCACTACCAGCAGGGTGGCATCTCGGACGATTTCCCGTTCCTTCTGGGCCACGAGGCCACAGGCGTGGTCAGCGCGGTGGGCCCGGATGTCACGGATGTTGCCCCCGGAGACAGGGTCATCCTGAACTGGCGTGCGGTGTGCGGTCAATGTCGTGCCTGCGCCAAGGGCCAGCCGCAGTACTGCTTCAACACCCACAACGCTACGCAGAAGATGACGCTGGAGGACGGCACTGAGCTTTCGCCCGCACTGGGAATCGGCGCCTTCGCCGAGAAGACCCTCGTGGCTGCGGGTCAATGCACCAAGGTAGATGATTCGGTTGATCCCGCCGCAGTGGGTCTGCTGGGATGCGGCGTGATGGCCGGCATCGGTGCGGCCATCAATACCGGTGAGGTCAAGCGTGGTGAGTCCGTGGCCGTCATCGGGTGCGGCGGCGTAGGCATTGCCGCGATCGCCGGCGCCAAGTTGGCCGGTGCCACCACCATCATTGCCGTGGATATCGATGCCAACAAGGTGGACATGGCCAAGTCCTTGGGAGCCACCCACGGAGTGAACTCCAGCATCGAAGATCCGGTAGAAGCTATCCGGGCCCTGACGGGAGGCAACGGCGCAGACCTGGTGATTGACGCCGTCGGACGTCCCGAGACGTACAAGCAGGCTTTCTATGCCCGCGACCTCGCAGGCCGCGTTGTTTTGGTCGGCGTTCCTTCGCCCGCCGCCACGCTGGAGTTGCCGCTGCTGGATGTCTTCGGCCGCGGCGGTTCCTTGAAGTCCTCCTGGTACGGCGACTGCCTGCCTTCGCGCGACTTCCCGATGCTGGTGGAGCACTACAAGCAGGGCAACCTGAACCTGGACGCCTTCGTGACCGAACGCATCACGATCGACCAGGTGGAGGAAGCCTTCGCCCGGATGCAGGAGGGCAAAGTCCTTCGCTCCGTAGTGGAAATCGAACCGGCGGTGGCGCTCTGATGGCCGTCACCGTAGAGAACCGGGTCACCTCCGGAGCGTTTTCGCTCGACGGCGGCACCTGGGACGTGGACAACAACGTCTGGATTGTTGGGGATGAGCAGGAATGCGTCATCATCGATGCCCCGCACGATGCCCAGGCCATCATCGAGCAGGTGCAGGGCCGCAAAGTCCTGGCCATCCTGCTGACCCACGCCCACAACGACCATATTGGGGCCGTTCGGGAGGTCGCTGACGCCGTTCAAGCGCCCATCTACCTGCATCCCGAGGACCTGGTGTTGTGGGAGCAGGTCTATCCGGACACCACGCCGGACAAGTACCTCAGCGACGGCGACGTTTTCACGGTCGCTGGAGCTGAATTGCGGGCCATCCACACACCCGGCCACTCGCCCGGGTCCACGTGCTTCCTGCTGGAGGAACAGGACACGGTCTTCACCGGAGACACCCTGTTTAACGGTGGTCCGGGAGCAACCGGGCGGTCCTACAGCGATTACCCCACCATCCTGGCATCCATCCGGGAACGCCTCCTGACCCTGCCCGCCCACACGGTGGTGCGTACCGGGCACGGGGACAACACCACCATCGGAGCCGAGCGCGGGACGCTGGCCCTCCTAAAGCAGGACTAAGCGGCCGACTACCGGAGTCCCGCACTGTGCGCCAAAGCGATGGCCTCAGTGCGGGACCGGACATCGAGCTTCCGGAAGAGATTCCGGATATGAAATTTCACAGTATTTTCGCTGACATTGAGTTCAGCGGCGATGGCCCGGTTACGTTGGCCGGCCGCCAGCAATTGCAGGACTTCCAACTCCCTCGCCGCAAGGCCCCACGCCGCGACGTCCCCTGCCGGAGCTGATGGTGCATCCAACGGCAATACAACAGAGATGTCGGCTCCCCAGCCCTGCATGACGTCCAGGCTCATCCTGCCGTTAACGGCTTGCACGCGTTGGCGCAGGCGTTCGATGTTGGGGGCCTCGGGGGATAGCTCGCCCCTGCCATCGTCACGGACGTTGATGAGCAGGTTCTCGCCGTCGCAGTCCCACTGTGCCCGGACACGATGCACGTCAGGTTGCTCGGCGATGGCCAGGACCAGGCCTCGAACCACGGCGCGGGCGGCGTGGGCTACTTCCCCCGGCAACGCCCTGCCATTCGCAGGCGGTTCGATGAACTGGATATCGATGTTGCTGAAGTGCATCAGCGGCCGGAGGTCCTCGCGAAGCCTTTCGAACGCCGTGCTCACCGGCTCCTCCACAAGATCACTGGTGCGGTCGTTCAAGGTCCGCAGGCTGATCAGGGCCTTGACGGTCATGTCTGTGACGGCTGTACGGGCCGCGTGGTCGTCCATGGAGTTGGACCTCAACGCCGCGAGCACGGTTTCCAATGTGGTGGAGTGTTGATCCACCAACTCGGCAGTTACGCGGATCCGCTCCGCTGATGCGGCGCGGGATTCCAGAAGGTACGACGGCGGCGCGTCAGAGACCTTCTCCTGGATACGGGCCGCAGTGAGCCGCCAAAGGTAGGAGAGGACACGCCCGGCATCTTCTGTCTGGCCTTCGACAGGATCCGTGAGGACCAGGAGGGCGTTGCTGGGCGCATAGCCCAAGGCCAATACCTCCCGCTCTTTCCCGGCGACAACAGCCTTGCCCCGCCAGGGGCCACCGCCTGGAATCACGGCCCTTACACGGTCCAGTTCCGGGATGGAAACCCTGCTGACAATGCTTTCCTCGCCCGCCTTCTTTTGCGGCCGGCCCGTGCAGTCCTCGGTAAAGATCACCAGGGCGCTGCATTTGATGAAGGGTGCAAGGGCGCCACGCAGGCTCTCTGCAATACGCATCAGGGGTGCTTGCACGATATCTGCGATGGCGTCCAGAAGTTGCCACGGAAGGGATCCGCTATCCGGGCGGCGTTTGGTCTCTGCCAGCTGGGTCATGGATGCAGCCTAAACGAAGAGGAGCCACGTTAACTACCCAAAAGGGTGGTATGAACTGCTCGTTTTCGGCGTTCCCCCTACCCGAACTGCCCGGAAGACTTGTCTATAGGCCCGAAAGGCTTGAGCACCTATCCACGAAGGAGTGAATGTGAACGTCACCGCAGAAACAGCAACGGCCACGAGCGCGGACGTAGCCGGCAATGTATCCCTGATCCTGGGCGAAGTCGCTGACACTACCTCCGGCATTGACTACGCCCAGTTGGCCCATCTTGCGGACAGGATCAAGGGTGCCGGACGTGTGTTCCTTGCAGGAGCAGGGCGCAGCGGCCTGGTCCTCAGGATGGCGGCCATGAGGCTGATGCACCTCGGCCTGACCGTCCATGTCGCCGGTGACACCACCACGCCAGCCATCAGTTCCGGAGACCTCCTGGTGGTTGCATCCGGTTCAGGTACGACGTCCGGTGTGGTCAAGGCCGCCCAGACCGCACTTGAAGCAGGTGCACAGGTTGCAGCCATCACCACCAATGCAGACTCGCCCTTGGCCGGGCTGGCCGACGCTTTGGTGATTATCCCGGCGGCCCAAAAGACGGACCACGGTTCAAATATTTCGCGCCAGTACTCCGGCAGCCTTTTCGAGCAGGCGCTGTTCCTCGCCACGGAGTCGGTTTTCCAGACCCTCTGGGACGCCGCCGACGAACCCGCTGAACAGCTCTGGCTGCGTCACGCCAACCTCGAGTAAGCCCAACTAAGTAGCAGCAGAGGCCGTTATGGACGCTCAAAAGGGGCTCTGCTGCTACCTACTTGGGACCGCACCAACTCAACACAACCCACAAAGAAAGTAAGAACACTATGAAACTCCAAGTCGCACTTGACCTCCTCACCACCGAGGCAGCCCTGGACCTGGCCGGCAAAGTCGCCGAGCACGTTGACATCATCGAACTGGGCACGCCGCTGATCAAGGCAGAGGGCCTCTCCGCGGTGACCGCGATCAAGGAAGCACACCCCACCAAGATCGTCTTCGCCGACATGAAGACCATGGACGCTGGAGAACTCGAAGCCGACATCGCCTTCAAGGCCGGCGCCGACCTCGTCTCAGTGCTCGGAACGGCAGACGACTCCACCATTGCAGGTGCAGTCAAGGCAGCCCAGACGCACAACAAGGGCATCGTGGTTGACCTGATCGGCGTTGCCGACAAGGTCACCCGTGCGAAGGAAGCCCGCGCTCTCGGGGCCAAGTTCATCGAATTCCACGCCGGCCTGGACGAGCAAGCCCAGCCCGGCTTCGATCTTCGCGGACTCCTTAACGCCGGTGAAGAAGCCCGTGTACCGTTCTCGGTTGCAGGCGGCGTCAACCTCTCCACCATCCAGGCCGTGCAGTTGGCCGGTGCCGACGTAGCCGTGGCCGGTAGCGCCATCTACAGCGCCCTTGATCCGGAACTGGCCGCCAAGGAACTCAAAGCAGCCATCCAGTAAGGCCTGTTGCCCACTCACTGAACCCGCTTGAAGCCGCCCGGAAAGTACCCTTTCAAAGGGACTTTCCGGGCGGCTCGCTTTTTTGGGCCCCACATGGGCCCCACATTTCCGGCCCTCAGTTTTGTCGGACCTCAGGTTTCCGGGCCCCGTAGGTGTGCTTGTTCCAGTAGCTCCGTGAGCCAAGGCCGCTGCGCATGGCGGAACGTCAAGCCCTCCGGCAGGCCTTGGACCGTGGGCTTCGAGCCGACAATGTCGATGGTGATGCGGTCACTTCCCATGGGGGCGTTGCCGATGTGGAGGTCTCCGAAGGACGGCGGCAAAACAGGATCCAGCCAGACGCCGCCCAACGATATGTGGGCGTCGTAGCGCATGAGGCCCATCACCAGCTGAATGGGCGTTGTGGCAGCCCATGCCTGGGGTGAGCAGGCGGTTGGATACGGAACTGGTTCGCTGAATTGTTTCCGGTCGAATCCGCAGAAGAGTTCCGGGAGCCGGCCGCCTGAATACTCGGCGGCTTCCAGCAAGGCTGTGGCAATCCGTTGTGCTTCTTCCACAAATCCGTACCGCAGCAGTCCTTGGACAATCAACGCATTGTCGTGCGGCCAGACTGAGCCGTTGTGGTAACTGGCCGGGTTGTAGGCGCCCATGTTGCTTGCCAACGTCCGGATTCCCCAACCACTGAACATCTCCGGGGACATCAGGTGCTCCACAACAGAGGGGGCCTTGTCCTCATCCATCAAGCCAAACCACATGGTGTGGCCCATGTTGGAGGCGCATGCGTCCACAGGCCGCTTGTCGCGGTCCAATGCAACGGCATAATAGCCCTTGTCCGGAAGCCAAAACTCTTCGTTGAACTTCTGCTTGAGGCGATCAGCGCGTTCCTGAAGTTCTGCAGCCAAGGTGAGGTCGCCGGCGTCGTACGCCATCCAGGCCCGCGACGTATAGGCGCCGTGCACGTACGCCTGGACTTCGCACAGCGCCAAGGGCGGTTCAGCGAGGGTGCCATCGGCAAAGTTGATGCCGTCCCAGGAGTCCTTCCATCCTTGGTTGATGAGCCCGTGCTCGTTGGGCCGCGCGTACTCCACGAAGCCGTCGCCGTCCCGGTCGCCGTAATCACGGATCCACTCAAGGGCGCGGTCGGCGTTCGGCAGGAGGGCGGCGATGGTGTCCTTGGAGAATCCCCAGCGGCTGACCGATCCCAGGACAACCACGAAGAGTGGGGTTGCATCAACGCTGCCGTAGTACGCGGACTTTCCGCCGAGAGCGAGGCCGCTGGAGACGTCGAGCCTCACCTCGTGGAGGATCTTGCCCGGTTCTTCCTCGCTGACCGGATCCACCACCGTTCCCTGGCGGTCGGCCAACGTTCGCAGGGTGCCCAAGGCCAGTGACGGGTCCACCGGCAGGGCCATTTCCGAAGCCCACAGCGAGTCGCGGCCAAACAGCGTCATGAACCACGGCGCGCCGGCAGCAACCACCACCCTGTCTGGATGTTCCGGGTCCTGGATCCGGAGGGCGCCCAGGTCCTCATAGCTGCGGCGGAGGGTGCTTTCGATGGAGTGGTTGCTGATTTGCAAGGCAGGGATCCTGGCTACCCACTCCTGCCTGCGCCTGTCGCTGGGGGAGAGCTCACCCTGGGCTGGATGGGTGAACGGCACCGGCGTGCCGGCTCCATCAACAGTGGGCACCACGCTCACGCGGGTACTCCAGCTCCCAAAAGGGGGAATTTTCGCGGTGAAGCCCAAGGCCTTTGCTCCGGCGCCCGCACCTTCAGCCTGGATGACGACGCTTTTTCGGAAACCCTCCCATTTGCCGCGAATTTCCAGGGAATTGCCTTCAGGAAGACGGGTCTCGGTCCAGTGGCGGGTAATCCTGGCCTCCTTCACCTCAAAGAGGTCAGCGAAGTCAGATTCGACCGTCAGCAGGATCCGGCAATCCGCCGCTTTGGTGGAGTAGTTCCGGACTGTGATCTTTTCCAGGATTCCGGCCCCGACCTCGCGCAGCCGCTCCACCAGCAGCGGACTGTCCGCGTATCCGTCGGAACGGGGCACCCGGGAGGCAAAGAGCGCCCGGTAAGGTTCCTTGGTCTCCGCGGCCAGTGGCTCAAGTGGTTGTCCGTTGACCGTCAATTCCCACTTGGAGAGGATCCGGGTGTCCAGGTGGAACACACCCTGCGGTAGCTCAGGGCGGATGTCTCCGTTGGCGGCAGAAATGCAGAAGGACGAGCCTTCCACCAGCGTGACCGTGCCGGAACCAAGGGGCCCGGCGGCAGTATCGGCATTCCATCCAGCCACGTCTGTGCCTTCCAATCAGCGGAACAGTCAATCAGCCACAGTGCCCACGCAAACCGTTGCCTGGCTCGCCCGAGAGGCCGGTGTGCAGCCGCATGTGTGGACGTATCCGAAGCTACGCCGATGCGGCGGTGGGCACCAGAGGGTTGAAGGTTCGTTTGACGGTGTCGCTGCAGAGAATGCATCCAGAGTTAACCTACTTTCCGGTACAGGCGAACCTCAGGAGGACTATAGTGGGTGAACAGGACATTCGCTGATGCAGCCCGGCGGCCCGTTTTTACTTCCGCCACCGGAGGCCCCGCAATGACCGACACCCAAATCAGTAGTTTCCTCAGTGACTGTGTGGTGTTTGACGACGACACCGAGCAGGGTCTGGATTTCGACACCCTCTACGGCCTCTACATCAGTTGGTGCGTCCTCGGACGCAAAGTGCCCATTCCCGATTCCGCTTTCAGGACCGCCCTTGAACTTGAAGGATTGCGCGCAAGGAAGAATCATGGCCAGCGCATCTACTCCGGCCTGAACATGGTGGGTCCCGCAGCCAGGGACTACGTGATGAACAGTGTTCCCGTCTGGACTGAAACCGACACCAGTGCCCCCGAATTCAGCCAAATAAATGAGGACTCGGTTCCCTCATTGAGGTAACCCCCTGAGTTTCGGGCTTGTTGTTCAGCTGATGCCCTTAGGATGCCTTCCCAGGGGCATCAGTTGTATGCCGATTCGGAAGAGGGTAGTAATTTGAGGCCGTCCATCGCCTGGTTCCGCGACGACCTGAGGGTCAGGGACAACCCCGCCTTGCGTGCCGCCGTTGATGATGGCGCGGCGGTGGCACTCTACGTCCTGGACGAAGAATCGCCCGGCATCCGGCCGCACGGCGGTGCCGCACGCTGGTGGCTCCACCACTCGTTGGCCGCGCTGAGGGACGATCTCGCGTCGCTCGGAATACCGCTGCTGTTGCGTCGGGGACCGGCTGCCGCGGTTGTTCAGGAGATCACGACGGCGGTCGGCGCCGGCGCGCTGTTCTGGAACCGCCGGTACGGCCCCGCTGAGCGGATGGTCGACGCCGGGATCAAGACGTGGGCTCGTGAGGCCGGCATGCATGTGGAGAGTTTTCAGGCGTCCCTGCTTCATGAGCCGTGGGAAGTCACCACCAAGACCGGCGGGCAGTACAAGGTTTTCACTCCTTTTTGGCGGACCGTTTCAGCGCAGGACTTCCGGGACCCGTTGGCCGCGCCGGCCTCCGGCCACGGCTACGCGGGGGAACTGACAGGCGGTGATTCGTTGGAATCATGGCACCTGTTGCCCACCAACCCTGACTGGTCCACAGGGTTGGGGGAGGCATGGACGCCGGGATCTGCTGCCGGACACCAGCGGCTTAGGCAATTCGTGGCGGACGGACTCGCAAATTACAGCGAAGGCCGTAATCGACCGGACGTCGATGGCAGCAGTTGTCTTTCGCCATACCTGCGTTGGGGTGAGCTCAGCCCGTTCGAGGTGTGGCATGCCCTGGCTTCCAATAGCTCGGAAAGCAGAGGTATTTTCGCCTCCGAACTCGGCTGGCGTGAGTTCTGTTGGCACCAGTACTTCCATAACCCGGACCTGGCCACAGCGAACCTGCGCAAAGAGTTCGACCACTTCCCGTGGGCTTGGCCGGATGGCGATGGCTCCCGCCCCGCGAATGCTCAAGAAGGTCACGAGTCTGCAGCAGAGGAGCTTCGCGCCTGGCAGCAGGGCCGCACGGGTTTCCCCTTGGTGGACGCCGGGCAGCGGCAACTCTGGCAGACAGGGTGGATGCACAACCGGGTGAGGATGGTCGCGGCCAGCTTCCTGGTGAAGAACCTTGGCATTCATTGGCAACTCGGCGAGCAGTGGTTCTGGGACACCTTGGTGGACGCTGATCCGGCGTCCAACCCTGCGAATTGGCAGTGGGTGGCGGGCTCAGGGGCGGACGCTTCGCCGTTTTTCAGGATCTTCAATCCGCAGGCCCAACGCACCAAATTCGATCCCCAGGGCAAGTACATAGCCCGCTGGATCGAGGAGTTCGGCACACCGGATTACCCGGAGGAAATCGTGGATCTCAAGACCACCCGGCAGGATGCGCTGGATGCCTACAAGGGACTCAAAGAGGTGCACTAGCTACTGAGCGCTGTTGGACAGGGCTCGAAAAACCCCCCTCTGGAAATTAGTAGGAAGTCCGAGTATATTCGGTTCAGAGATGACCTGGCTCACAGTCGCTGAGGCGTTCCTGCCGATTACTGGAACCAGCCGCACGGCAGTCATTCACGATGCAAAGGAGCATTCCACCATGGTGCGCGAGCTTTCACACTACGTAGACGGCCAGAGGATCGACGGCACGTCCGGCCGGTTCAGCGATGTCTTCGATCCCTGCACGGGCGAAGTGCAGGCGCGGCTTCCGCTGGCCAGCGCGGACGAGGTCCGCAACGCGATCGCAAATGCCGAGAAGGGCCAGCTCGAATGGGCGGCGATGAACCCGCAACGGCGGGGACGCATCCTGCTGAAGTTTGTTGACTTGGTCAACGAGAACATGGACGAGCTCGCAAAGCTCCTGTCCTCCGAACACGGCAAAACGTTCGCCGACGCCAAGGGAGACATCCAGCGCGGCATCGAGGTAGTCGAATTCTCCGCAGGGGCGCCGCACCTGCTCAAGGGCGAGTTCTCGGACAACGCGGGGCAGGGCATTGACGTGCACTCTCTGCGCCAACCGCTTGGCGTGGTTGCCGGTATTACGCCGTTCAACTTCCCCGCCATGATCCCCCTCTGGAAGTCGGGCCCCGCGCTCGCAGCCGGCAACGCTTTCATCCTCAAGCCCTCCGAACGGGATCCCTCCGTTCCGTTGCGGCTTGCCGAGCTGTACAGCGAAGCCGGTGTTCCCAACGGCGTTTTCAACGTGATCAACGGCGATAAAGAAGCCGTCGACGCCTTGCTTGAGGATCCGCGCGTCAAGGCCATTGGCTTCGTTGGTTCCACGCCGATCGCCCAGTACATCTACGCCACCGCGGCTGCGCACGGCAAGCGCGCGCAGTGCTTCGGCGGGGCAAAGAACCACATGGTGATCATGCCCGACGCGGACCTGGACATGGCCGCTGACGCCCTGATTGGTGCCGGGTACGGTTCCGCCGGTGAACGTTGCATGGCGATTTCGGTTGCGGTTCCCGTTGGCCAGCAGACCGCGGATGCGTTGGTGGCCAAGCTGACCGAGCGCGTCAAACACCTCAAAGTCGGCCACAGCCTGGACAAGGATTCGGACTTCGGGCCTGTGGTTGCTGCCTCCGCGAAGGAAAGAATCGAAGGCTACATCCAGTCCGGCGTTGACGAAGGCGCAACCCTGGTCACCGATGGCCGTGGACTCACAGTGGAAGGCTACGACGGCGGCTTCTGGGTTGGTCCCACGCTCTTCGACAACGTCACCAAGGACATGAAGATCTACAAGGAAGAGATCTTCGGCCCCGTCCTCAGCGTGCTGCGCGCGGCTGACTACGACGAAGCGCTAAGGCTCTGCAGTGAGCACGAGTTTGGCAACGGCGTCGCAATTTTCACCCGCGACGGCGACTCCGCCCGCGACTTCGCAAGCCGCGTCGAAGTGGGCATGGTGGGCATCAACGTCCCCATTCCTGTACCGATCGCGTACTACACCTTCGGCGGCTGGAAGGCATCCGGTTTCGGCGACCTCAACCAGCACGGCGCCGACGCCTTCCGCTTCTACACCAAGACCAAGACGGTGACGTCGCGGTGGCCTTCCGGCATTCGACAGGGCGCCAGCTTCATCATGCCGGCAGGTAGCTGATGGGGGCTTTGGACACAGACGAAGTTCTCTTTGAGCGCCGCGGCCATCTTGGCATCGTGACGCTCAACCGGCCCCGGGCAGTCAACGCCCTCAGTGCAGGAATGGTGAAAGCCATGCTCCAGCAGTTGGCTGCCTGGGCTGACGACGACGCCGTAGCAACCGTCCTGGTGCGCGGCGCTGGCGACCGCGGGCTGTGCGCCGGCGGAGATATTGTTGCCATCTACAAGGACATGCTGCACGGCGGAACGGAAACGGCGGAGTTCTGGGCCGACGAGTACCGGCTGAACTCGCTCATTGCCCGTTACCCCAAGCCCTATGTCGCCTTCATGGACGGGTTGGTGCTGGGCGGTGGCGTGGGGGTTTCGGCGCACGGCTCGGTGCGCATTGTTACTGAGCGGACGCGCACCGGCATGCCCGAGACCACCATTGGATTCGTACCCGACGTCGGCGGCACCTTTTTGTTGTCGCGCTCGCCGGGGGAGACGGGAACCCACGCCGCGCTGACGGGCGCGCATCTCTCCGGGGCCGATGCCTTGTTCCTTGGCCTCGCGGATCACTTTGTGCCGTCCGAAAACCTCGCGGCGCTGGCAGAGGCGCTGGAAAGCTCGACGGCGGAGGCCGCCGTCGGGCGTTTTGCCCAGGCGGCGCCGGACTCGGCCATCGCTGGCCAGCGGGAGTTGATCGATGCCGCCTATGCCTATGATGATGCGGAGGAGATCGTACGGAGTTTGCGCTCGCTGGGGAAGTCTTCCCCCGAGGCAGCTTCTGCGGCCGACACCATTGAGACGAAGTCGCCCACATCTGTGAAGGTCACTTTGGCATCCTTGCGGCGTGTGCCGGGGATGTCGCTGGAGGAAGCGCTGGACCAGGAATACCGGGTGGGACTGCGCTGCCTGGCCGGGCCTGATTTCCGGGAGGGGATCCGTGCACAGGTAGTGGACAAGGACCGGAACCCGCAGTGGAAGCCTCCCACTTTGGCTGAGGTGCGCGAGTCCGACGTCGAGGGCTACTTTGCGCCGCTCGGCGACCGCGAGCTGGGGCTCGCCGCCTTGGGCGCTGACGCCACGTGACCGCCGGGTTGTGCAGCCCGCATGTCCAGCCGCTTGTCCAGCCAGTTTGTTAGCCAGTTGAAGGAGACGACATGACAGAGAACGCAGCATCGGCAACGGGACTCATCGCTTTCCTCGGACTCGGCCATATGGGCGGGCCTATGGCGGCCAACCTGATCAAAGCCGGACACGATGTGATCGGTTATGACCCTGTGCCGGCCGCCGTCGAGGCCGCCAAGGCCCACGGAATTCCCATGGCATCCACGGCGCAGGAAGCCGTGGACGGCGCGGCCGTGGTGTTGACCATGTTGCCTAGCGGCAAGCACGTGTTGGATGCGTACCGCGGGGTTGACGGGCCCGGGCTGCTGTCAGTAGCCGCACCGGATACCTTGTTCCTGGATTGTTCCACCATCAACGTTGACGAGGCGCGGGAGGCGGCCGTCATTGCTGTTGACGCTGGCCACCGTTCCGTGGATGCGCCGGTTTCCGGTGGCGTGGTGGGCGCCGAGGCCGGCACCCTGACTTTCATGGTGGGCGCTTTGCCTGAGGATTTTGAGACCGTCAAACCCATCCTGGAACTCATGGGCAAGAGGATCGTGCACTGCGGCGACCACGGTGCAGGGCAGGCGGCCAAGGTCTGCAACAACATGATCCTGGGCGTTTCCATGATTGCCGTCGCAGAGGCCTTCGTGCTCGGGGAGAAACTTGGACTCACCCACCAGGCACTGTTCGACGTCGCTTCCAACGCCTCCGGACAGTGCTGGGCCCTGACCACCAACTGTCCTGTTCCCGGTCCTGTCCCCACCAGCCCCGCCAACCGCGACTACCAGCCCGGTTTTGCGGGGGCACTGATGGCCAAGGATCTTCGGCTGGCCGTCAATGCGTTGGAAAGCACTGGAGTTGCAGCGGAAATGGGACCGTTGGCATCCCGGATCTACGATGCCTACGCCGCGGGCGAGGGTGCCGGACGCGACTTCTCAGGCATCATCACGGACATACGCGACAAGTCTGTGTGAGAGATTCTGTACATGACGACGTTGAGTGAGAGGGAGAGCATGACGGAGCAGTACGGGAACATCCTGGTGGAACGTCGGGGCCGCGTGGGTTTGGTGACGTTGAACCGGCCGGAAGCGTTGAATGCGCTGAATACAGCACTCATGAACGAACTTGTGGACGCAGTCACCGCAATGGACACCGATCCTGGCATCGGCGCCGTGGTCATCACGGGATCCGCCAAGGCGTTCGCGGCAGGCGCCGACATCAAGGAGATGTCCTCCAAGAGCTACATGGAAATGTATGCGGCGGACTGGTTCCGCCGCTGGGAGGACCTCACCCGGCTCCGGATCCCCGTCATTGCTGCCGTCTCCGGCTTTGCCCTGGGTGGTGGCTGCGAACTGGCGATGATGGCGGACTTCATCATTGCCGGGGACAACGCCAAGTTCGGCCAACCGGAAATCAACCTGGGTGTCATCCCCGGCATGGGCGGCTCCCAGCGGCTCACCCGTGCCGTGGGGAAGGCCAAAGCGATGGACATGGTCCTGACAGGCCGTTTCATGGACGCCGAGGAAGCTGAACGCTCAGGCCTTGTGTCCAGGATTGTCCCCGCAGCTGAAGTCATTGACGAAGCTGTGAAAGCCGCCGAGGTCATCGCTTCCAAGTCCAAGCCCACGGCCATGGTGGCCAAGGAAGCCGTCAATGCCGCCTTTGAAATGGGTCTGGCCCAGGGAGTGCTCTTCGAACGGCGGGTATTCCACTCGCTGTTCGCCACCGAGGACCAGAAGGAAGGCATGGCCGCATTCAGCGGGAAGCGGGAGCCCGAGTTCAAGCACCGCTAGGAGTTTCTTTACGTTGCGGGGCCTGCTCTGCGCTTCAAATCCGACGCGAAGCGCGCAGAGTGGGCCCCGCAACGCAGTTATGGCATGCGCGAGGATAGACTCGTTGGCACCGACAAATGGGGAGAGAACATGTCAACGGAGATCGTTCAAACCGGCCAAACGGAAGCATCCGTCCAACCGATCAACCGCCAAGCCATCGTGGCAGCAGCGATGGCAGTGCTGGCCCTCGTGGGTCTGTTCTTCGCCGGGATGGCCGTCATCGCAGTCTTCGTTGTGGGCGCAGGCCACGTCGCCCTCAACCAGATCCAGCAACGTGGAGAACGCGGACGGCCCTTCGCGATTGCAGCCTTGGTTGTCGGTTACGGTATTGCCGCCCTGGCCCTCGTGTCGGCTCTCATCTTTTCGTTTTCAGTGACCCGCCAGTAGGACGCAGGTCACCATACTTTCCTCGTCACGATCCCGCCCCGGAGCGGTCCTATATAAGGACAAACAGGGCGATGACTGAGGAACGAAATGACGTGGCAATTCTGCGATAACCACCACTGCCCGGACAGCTGGCACTGGACCGACCTGGACGACATCGCTGTGGCATGCTCCTACGCGCGCGAGCAAGTTGAGCCGGAGGGGGCTGTGGTCTCATATTTCGCCCTCAGCTCTGCGTTCGCATCCCACATTCACTAACTCTTTTCGCGTCACGCCACTGCAGTTGCCGCCTCTTTCATAGGGACAGCCACTTGTTGCTCTCTAAGCCGGGACGGATGACGGGGCGCCTGACGGGACAACGGCGGCATCAAAGAACGCGAGCTCCAAACGCACAGCCTCGCGGAACGTCTCCGTAACGCGGTCGCGAACTTCCGGATCTACAGGCTCGACGGCGTTGAACTCCTCCCGTAGCCACGTCACCCAGGCGTTGTACTCGGGATTATTGTGGAGGCGGATCCACTCCGAGTGCTTTGGCGCGGCTGGCCACAGTTCAGGATCTCGGGCCCGCGCGGCCCAGTCCCCGTAAAGCCACTCGGCAACAAGGAGGACAGCCAGGACGTCCGGATAGGAGCGGGTAGCCAGGGCGCTGCGCATGAGGGAATCAAAGTCCCGGGTCACGGCTCCCAAAACAGGCCCGATCCGGTCAGCGTCCGCAACGTCCAGTTCATCGAAGCAGTCTTGGAAGTACGTGTTCTCGTCCGATGCGAATGCTCCCAGGACCCGCGCGAACACCAACCGTGAGGACAAGGATGGAGCAGACGCCACAGCCTGCCCGAGGAGCGCTATGAAGGCATCGCAGAACTGGTAGTCCTGCACAAGGTAGCGCCGAAGGTCGTCGTCGGAAAGACTCCCGCCGAGCAACTGATCCACAAACGGATGGTTGATTGCGGCGTCCCAATTGTTGATGCAGTCCTTCTTGAGTTCTTCGGCAAAGCCCACGTGTTTCCTCCTGAAGTGTCAGGACTGCACGCTAGCAGCCGACGGTGGTGGTTACGGCTGAATGACGCGGCGCGACAGGCGTCGCCCACACGGCTCAAAGGCCAGAGGGGGTAGTGCTCCAATTCTTAGCGTCTGCCCATAATCCGATTCCTAAGCCATGGCTCGCTTCCAAAAGGGGTACCGGGCGCTCATGTAGCCTTGGCGGAAAGATGCCGTTCAGGCGGAAGGTCTGCGACAGGTCTTCAAGGGGGAAATATGATCGCAAACGGTTTCAAGCGTGTCGCACGGCGGAGTGCCATGGCTGCGCTTCTCGTGATCGGTTTGGCAAGCAGCGGCGGTGTCCCGGCGACGGCGGCAGGCGCCCAACCGCTCCACCATATTGATATGGACGGAGTTGTGTCCATGGTGGGAATGCCGTTCGTGGGATCAGAGCTGAGGATGGGTGCGCCGGGGGAATTCTCGGGCTGCGACAAGACCGGGGCAGCGCCGGATGGTTACACGATTGAATGGCTGAGCAACGGCACACCCCTTCCGGCGGAACGCCAAGTGGAACCCCTAAAAATTCTGCCGGAAGACCGCGGGAACCGCCTCTCCTTCAACGTCTACGCGACGACTCCGGAGAAGCAACAGTGCGGCGACTCCCTAAGGGGCGATGAGAACACGCTGCTGCACAGCAAGGAGACAGAGCCCATTGCGGCGTCCAACCGGGCCATGGGCTGGACCGGGCGGGGAAACTTCGAGCTGTTGGGCCGCACGGACACCGGGGAACTGGTCCTGTATCCCCGGACCTACACTTACACCCTCGGATCGTGCGACGCCGGAGTGTGCCCCAGCTACGAAACGTCGCACTGGGACCAGCCCAGGCTCGTGGGCACCGGATGGAACATCTTCAACATCGTTTTCTCACCTGGCGATTTCGATGGGGACGGCAACAACGACATCCTTGCTCGCGACGCGGAGGGAGACCTCTACCAATACCCGGGCGATGGACACGGAGGCTGGCTGGACAGATCTGTCGTCGGTACGGGCTGGAACATGTTCGACACGTTCGTGGGTCCGGGTGACTTTGACGGGGACGGCAACAACGATGTCCTCGCCCGCGATGCACGGGGCGATCTCCACTTGTACCCCGGCGACGGTGAAGGCGGCTGGAAGCAGGCGGTCGTTGTGGGCACCGGCTGGCAGGTCTTCGACAAGATCATTGCCTCCGGCGACCTAAGCGGCGACGGTGCCGTAGACATCCTCGGACGTGACCACGCCGGCTACATGCACCACTACAGATCAGACGGCCAAGGAGGCTGGCAAGGGGCTAATACCTGGGGTCCCGGCTGGGAGGTCATGTCGGAAATCATCGGCGCCGGCAGCTTCACCCACAACCTGGGCGAGGCAATACATTGGGGGCACACGGTGACACGGAACGACACCATCGCCATCAACCCGGACGGAGACCTGCTCAAGTACACCGGCTTCGTTCCCACCGCCGAAACCATCGGCACCGGCTGGGACATCTTCCGCTCCTTGATCTAATAGCCCACTCGAAAGGGATGCCCGAGAGAAATGGCTCGCCGTCCTAACCGTCATCCCGAGCCCGCACCCGTCCGGTAATTAGTCCGGTCAGCAAGCCCATCAGTATGGGGAAGGTGGTCCCGGGAGCCCATGAAGCCGTGTCGGAAACGGGCGCCTTCGGACAGCACGACGCCGGCCGGACAGTCAGACTGACCATCCGGCCGGCGTCGTTATTTCCTGGGCGGTGTGCCGCCCCTCAGCAGACTATCCGGCTCCTTTCCGCGTGCATCGGGTCCGGCCAGTTGCCGACCAAGTCGGGCCAAAAGCCGATACGTTGGCTGGCGGATGCCTTTGCGTGATTGCGGACAGGGACCTGGATTTTGCGAAGCATGGGTGCCTCCTGACTGATGTCTTATGCCTGCGTCGGTTGGCGCAGGTGGTGGTGCCTGCCAAAGCAGGAGCCACCGCATCAGTCAGGTCGGGACCCGGGATCGAACGAGGGTTGTGGTGATGCCGTTCGCTGCGGGTCCGTCACTGGACCGGCTCTCGGAGGCGGCAGCGGCGAGAGGACCTCCGGGATGTCGGACGCCCCGGGGGCGGACGTGCTTGAGCCGCCCGCTCCGGACACGCCTGCGGTGCTTGGCGCCGGTACCGGATAAAGCGGTGCGCCGGGAACCGGGCTGCCGGGTGCGAGCATCGCGGCGGGCGGAACCCCTGCTGGATCAAAGGTCGGTATGGGCTGCGGGAGGCTGGGGCCTCCGAGCAAGGGCGCCGCTGCTTGCGTGGTTTGGAGTACGACGGCGAGTGGCAGCGTCGGAGCGCCCGACGGTGAGGTTGTGGCTGCCGGGGAGGTCGAAACCTCAGGCGGGGCGACGCCGTCGAGCGGGTTGGGCGCGGGCGCCGGCGTTGGAGGAAGCGGAGGGTCGGCAAGCCCGGGCAAGTCCGGCACATCGGGCAAGCCAGGCACTTCCGGCAGCGCGGGCACCGCGGGCACGGGAAGTACGTCTGAAACTTCGGGCAGGAGCTCCAGGACTCCCTCCACCACAGGAAGTTTCTGTACCTCGGGAAGCTGGCCGACGACCGGAACCTGGGGGGCACCTAGTACTTGGGGGACGGTTACCGTCGGGAGCGCGGGAGCCGTGGGAGCCTCAGGCAGCGCGGGAGCCTCAGACAGCACGGGAGCTGCGGAAGCCTCGGCCAGCGGATCAAGATCGGGAGCCGCTGGGTCCACAGAATCGGCCAACGATGTGACCGAGGGCGCCTGCAGAGTCTGCGTTAGCGGCGTGGTGCTGCTCGGTAGCGGAGGTATGACGGGAAGGATATCCGCGGCGGCTGCTGAAGGGCCTGTCAACCACAGCATCCATGCAGACGAGGCAAGCATGGCAAGGAGGAAAGGGCGCAGAAGTATGCTGCGGCGTTGTCCCGGGTTCTTGGCCAAACGCTCCACCCCCCACTGCGGCAATGGAGCTTTAGGATACGCCCGGCGGCGCATCCGGGTACAGAAGGTGGCAGCTGGTAATCCATGTGGCCGTGGAAATTGCAGTTCAAAATCGCGTTATTGCCGTTCCGTTTCGGGAACTTCGAGCGGACGATGGTCTTGGATGACCCTTCTTCGGTGAAATGAGGCAACGATGAGAACCAGGCCTGCCCGGCTGAAGTACGTCGCCGGCTTCAACATAGACACGGTGGCCGCGGCGGCGGGTGAGGATCCAAACACTCTGCGCCTGGAGAATCTTGATACCGACCTTCTTCCGCCTCCGTTGGCGATCGAAGCTACCCGCGCGGCCGTTGGCCTGGACTCGGCCAACTCATACCTCCCTTTCACGGGCCAGTTGGCCGCCAAAGAGGCAGTGGCGGCCCATGTGGCGTCCCGCAGCGGCGTCAAGTACGATCCGGAAACCGAAATCATCCTGACTGCCAGCGACGGAGACTGCCTTCTGGACGCACTGCTGGCCCTGACCGACCCTGGCGATGAAATAGTGCTCACTGACCCCACGTACGCGGGCATGCTCAACAGGGTTTATCTGGCAGGAGGCGTGCCGCGGTTGGTGGCGATGACAGCCGGGGATGGAACCTGGCGGTTGGACATCGATGCGTTGGAAGCGGCAGTCACACCCGGAACGAGGGCCGTCTTCCTCCAGAATCCGTCGTTTCCCGCCGGCTACAGGCTCAATGACGAGGAATGGCAGGCCATTACCAGGCTATGCGTGGAGAAGGACCTGTGGCTGATCTATTGGTCGTTTATGGAGGGAGTCGTCTACGACGGTTTGCCGGTTGTGAGCCCGGTGTCCTATCCGGGGATGCGGGACCGCACCGTCATTGTTGGCACACCCTCGATCGAGCAGCGGATGATCGGCTGGAGGATCGGGTGGATCGTCGCCCCCGCCGCGGTGATACCGGACCTCGCGATGGTTCACATCTACAACGGCATCACCCCCGGAGGCATCGCCCAAGCCGGGCTGATAGCTGCCCTGGGCGGGGCCGATGACGGACTGGCTCAATGCATTGAAGAGTGGCAACGCCGGCGTGATGCCCTTACCGCATCCCTGGAAGGCTTTGCCATGATCCCGGCTGCCGGAGGTTGGTCGCAGATCCTGGACACCACGGAGCATGGGGTGAATCCATCGGACCTTTCCCGAGTGCTTTTAGGGCATGGTGTAGCCGCCACTGCCATGACTGGCTGGGGCGGCGACGTAGCTGGCCGTCATCTGCGTCTTGTTTTTAGCAACGAACCTGTTGAACGGATCGAACTTCTCGGTGACCGTTTCAGGGCGGCGGTGCGTGGGGCGGGCGGACGCATCCCGTAGAACGCCGGGCGTCAGTTGATGGACGTGGGACCGGAGGGGCTGAATCCGGACCCCCTGGGTTTCACTCAGCTGGCATGAAGAGCGCCGAAAGGATCACTCCTCTGTAAAGTCCCCGGCATCCCTGCGGAAGGTCCCCAGGACGCGGATAAGGTGATCGACGTCGTCGGCCCCGAAGCCTGACTTGCCGAAAACCTCGGAATTGAGTGCCGCCGTCGCCTTCTTGGCGAGGGTGCGGCCCTCGGCAGTGAGCTCGATCAGGGTGGTGCGGCCGTCGGTGGGGTGCGGGGAGCGGGCCACCAGGCCGGCCTTTTCGAGACGGTCGACGGCGTTGGTCACCGAGGTGGGGTGCACCTGCAGCAGCGCGCTCGCCTTGTTCATGGGGAGTGCGCCGCTGCGGGCGAAACTCAGCAGCGCGAGGAGTTCGTAGCGTGCGAAGGTCAGGCCGAACGGTTTGAGGACCGTCTCGATGCGTGCAAGCAGGATCTGCTGGGTGCGCATGATCGCGGTGATGGCTGCCATGGGCGCGGCGACATCGCCCCAACCGTGCCGTTCCCAGTTGCGTTGGGCGTCGGCGATGGGGTCGCGGGGGAGTGGGGTGCCCATGGGCCTCCTTCGTTGCTCGGGTGGCTAGTCTTTCAGATTCGGGAACTCTTCCTCGGTGTATTCCAGGCCGAGGCCTGCCGGCAACGGTCCGCTTCCGTGCCGCGCCACTTCCGTGCCGCGAAGTTCCACACGCCTGATCTTGCCTGAAATGGTCTTGGGCAGTTCGCCGAATTCGAGACGCCGTATCCGTTTGAAGGGCGCCAGGTGCTCGCGACAGTATCGCAGGATGTCCTCGGCAACGGCGGGTCCGGGTTCGTAGCCGGCGGCGAGCACCACAAACGCTTTCGGCACCGACAGCTTCACCGGGTCAGGCGAAGGTACGACGGCGGCCTCCGCCACGGCGGGGTGTTCGATCAGTACGCTTTCGAGTTCGAAGGGGGACAAGCGGTAGTCGGAGGATTTGAAGACGTCGTCGTCCCGGCCCACATAGGTGATGACCCCGTCGGCGTCCCGGCTGGCCATATCGCCGGTGTGGTAGTAGCCGTCGCGGAACGCTTCTGCTGTTTTCGCTTCGTCACCGAAGTAGCTTTTCATGAGCCCCACGGGCCGGGGGTCCAAGCGCAGGCAGAGTTCGCCGTCGTCGGCTTCCTTGCCGGTGAGCGGATCGACCAGGACGACGTCGTATCCGGGCAGCGGCCGGCCCATGGAACCGATCTTCACCGGCTGTGCCGGCGTGTTCGCGATCTGGACGGTGGATTCGGTCTGGCCGAAACCGTCGCGGATGGTGACGCCCCACGCTTCCTCCACCTGGCCGATGACTTCCGCATTCAGCGGTTCGCCGGCGGACACCACCTTCCGGGGCGGCGAGGCCAGCTGAGTGAGGTCCGCCTGGATGAGCATGCGCCAGACGGTGGGCGGCGCGCAGAAGCTCGTGACTCCTTCGCGGCCCATTTGGTCCATGAGGGCGGCCGCATTGAAGCGTTCGTAGTTGTAGATGAAGACACAGGCCTCGGCGATCCAGGGTGTGAAGACGTTGGACCAGGCGTGCTTGGCCCAGCCGGGGGAGGCGACATTGAGGTGCACGTCGCCGGGTTCAAGGCCGATCCAGTACATCGTGGAAAGGTGGCCCACGGGGTAGGAGGTGTGGGTGTGCTCCACGAGCTTGGCCCTCGAAGTGGTGCCGGACGTGAAGTAGAGGAGCAGTGTCTCGTCCGCTTTGGTGGGGGCGTCGGGCGTGAAGTCCGTGCCGGCGTCGTACGAATCCGCGTACTGCAGCGCCTGGTCGTTGGCGTGGTCCGCGCCGACCTCGATGAGCGTGTAATCGCCCGCCACGTCCGCGAACTTCCCAATGTTGGCGCTACCCACGGCCACCCAGTTGGCCCCGCCCCGTTCTACGCGGTCTTGGAGATCCCGGGCGCCCATGAGGGTGGTGGTGGGGATCATGACGATGCCCAGCTTGATGCCGGCAAGCATGAGCTCCCAAAGCTCCACCTGGTTGCCAAGCATGATGATCATGTGGTCCCCGCGTTTGACGCCCTCGCTGCGCAGCCACTTGGCGAGTTGGGAGGACCGTCGCGAAAGGTCCGCAAATGTGCGACGTGTGGAACTGCCGTCCTGCTCCACGATGACCAGTGCCGGTTTGTTTCCCCGTTCCGGATCCGCAGCGATCTGGTCGAACCAATCGAGGGCGAAGTTGAATTCGTCAAAACGTGGCCATTCGAATTCCCTGTGGGCCTGCCTGTAATCCTCGCGCAGTTCCAGCAGCCGGTCACGGGCCGCACGGAAGTCTTCTGTGACTGTCATAGTCCGCCTTTCGCTGGGGGATTAGTGCCTCGGCGCCGTCGCCGGAGCACCCCGCCTAGTGGTCCACATCACCTTGCAATATACTAGGACATCCAAGGGTTTGGAAGAGCCTGCGTTGGACATGACGAAGGGGTCAAATGCTCGACGAAAAAGCAGCTGCCGGCACCGTTACCAGCGGCGAACCGACACGGAAAGTCCTCCCTCCTTATCCGGAGGCGGACCTGATGCATGTAGTGGACCTGCTTCCTGCGGGGGAGCAGGAGCGGTACGCGGAGGTGCGGGAGTTCCTCCAAACGCGGATCCGCGCTGCCAGCATCGAATATTGGAACCGCGAAGAGTTCCCGTTCGGGCTCCTGGCCGAAATGGCAAAATACGGGCTCGGCGGGCTGCAGACCGACGGCTCCTCCAAGCTGTTCAAGGGCCTCATGTACACCGAGATTGCCCGGGCAGACGTGTCGCTGTCCGCGCTCGTGGGGATCCATAACGAACTCATTGTCGGCATGATCCATGAACTCGGCTCTCCCGAACAAAAGCGGAAGTGGCTGCCCGGGCTGGAGGCCTTCACACAGTTGGGCGCCTTCGCGCTCACGGAACCGGACCACGGTTCGGACATCGCCGGAGGACTCTCGACGACGGCGCGGCGCGACGGCGGTGAATGGGTCATCAACGGTGCCAAGCGCTGGATCGGAGCGGGGACAATCGCCGACTTCGCCTTGGTGTGGGCCCGTGACGTGTCTGATCACCAGATCAAGGGCTTCATTGTGGAGACGGACCGGGCAGGATACTCGGCCACCAAGATCACCAACAAGATCGGCCTCCGCATCATGCAGAATGCGGACATCACGCTGGACGACGTCCGGATTCCTGCGGATAACCTGCTGCCCGGCGCCACGGCATTCTCCCGGGCCAATGACCTGCTGCGGGACTCGCGGGCCTGGGTGGGGTGGCAGGCTGCGGGCATCCAATTGGCGGCCTTCGATATTGCCAGGTCCTACGCCTTGGAACGTAAACAGTTCGGCAAGGAATTGGCCCGGTTCCAGCTCATCCAGCAGCAACTCGCGGACATCCTGGGCAACGCCAATGCCTCCCTGTCCTTGATGGTGGAACTGGCCCGCATCCAGCAGGCGGGGAAGCTGGAAATGGTGCAGGCCGCGATGTGCAAGGCGACCACAACGCGTTTGGCGCGCTCGTCGGTGGCTATGGGGCGGTCCCTGATGGGCGGGAACGGCATCACCACGGATTACGAGATGGGCAAGCTCTTCGGCGACGCCGAAATCCTGTACACCTACGAGGGCAGCTACGAGATCAACTCCATGATCGTGGCCAGGGCCGTCACGGGAAAGTCGGCATTCGTCTAAGGCGACAAAGAGGGCATCTCTTCGCTCGTGGAACGCCGGCGAAGAGATGCCCTCATTGTCAGACTGCTATGAACTTTGGGTTAGGACCTGGACAGGTTCGGGGGAATTTGGCTCGGCGGAGTTTGGCTGCGCGGAGGCTGGTTCGGGAGAGGGGGCCGCAGCGGCGTGCTCGGCCAAAACCCCTGTCCGGTGCCTGATACGGAGGCGGTAAAGGAGCGTTCCGCCGATGATCACCGCAGCAACGAACATGACGCCGCCCCACTGCAGGTACCACTCGAAGGGCGGTACTGAGTTGTAGATCTCCGGCCGTGGCCAGATCAGGTTCACCGTCATCGCGCCGCCCCAGAGCACTGCCAGGATGTTCACGGGCAGGCCCCATTTGCCTAGGCTGAATCCCGGTTCTGATCCGTCGTCCTTCAGGGGCCACTTCTTAAGGAACCGGCGCCGCAGCATCGGAACGGTGACCAGCAGGTAGGAGAGGTAGATCAGGACGATGCTGATGCTGGAAAGAATGGTGAAGATGGCCGGCTGGGAGATGTTGACGATCAGCGGGATGACTGCCACTGCACCGATGACGATGGCGGCCACTGTGGGGGTTTTCCGGGTGGGGTGCACTTTGCTGAGCTGGCGGCTGAAGGGAAGGTTGTTGTCCCTGGCCATGGCGAACATCATGCGGATAGCTGCTGCATGCACGGCCAGCGTGCAGACCACTACGGCCACCACGATGCAAACCAGGAAGGCCTTGCCGAAGGGGCCTCCCAGCACCGAAAGAACGATGTACTGGAGTCCGCCGTCTGCAGTTCCCAGCTTGGGATCGGACAGATCCGGCGCAGCCAGGATCCCGCCAAGGAGGAGCAGGCCTCCCAAGAGGAAGGACGCAGTAACGGCACGCAGGATAGCCTTGGGAGCCGTGCGCTTGGGGTCCTTGGTTTCCTCGCCCAGGGAGCTGGCGGTGTCGAACCCGTACATGACGTAGCCGGAGGCCATGGCGGCAATCATGAACACCCCGAAGAAGCCCAGGGGATGCTCTTCACCGAATCCGGCCGTATCCAGGAGGACTTCCGGTCCGCGCACTGAATGCCAAATCAGCGCCGCTATCAGCAGGACGGCCGCAACCAGCTCCACGAATACGCCCACGCTGTTGATCATGGTCATGAGTTTCACGCCGAAAGCGTTGATGAGTGTGGAAATGCCGATCATGATGCTGGCAAGGATGACCCCGTTGACGGCGAAGTCGTAAGGGCCCGGTTCCATCGCCCACCAGCTGGAAGCCGCTCCAGATCTGCGGCAGGGTAATTTGAAGGGCCAAGGCAACTGATCCCAGCGCCATGATCGAGGAAAGCAGGAGCAACCAGCCCGCCAGCCAGGCCCACGTTCCGCTTGAGAGCCGTTTGGCCCAGTTGTAGACAGATCCAGCCACCGGGTAGCGGCCGGCCAGTTCCGCAAAGCACAGTGCCACCATCAGCTGGCCGACGAAGACGATGGGCCATGACCACGCATAGGCAGGCCCGGCCGTGGAGAAGCCGAAGTAAAAGAGTTGAAAAACGCCGGTGAGGATGGAGATGTAGCTGACGCCGGCGGCGAAGCTGGCGAACTTACCGATGCTGCGGTCAAGTGTTTGCGCGTAGCCAAACTCGTCCATGCCGCTTGCATCGCTCTTGCAGGGTCCTAATTTGCTGGGTTCTGACATTCGAACTCCTAACTCAGACTTGCACCGAATGGTGATGACCTGCGGCCGCCATTGGTCGCAGTCGAAATCAATAGGCCGGGCACCACTATGTGCCTCCGGCTGTTCCCCCATGGTTGTAACGGGGCTGGTTGGGCCTTCGAGGTGGTCGAAGTCCAGGCCTGCCCGCCAAGCCGCGACCGTATAGGTGTGGCGTGGGTCATAAGAAGAGGTTAGTTCAGATTGAACAGGCGTTCAAGACTTGTCTATGAACAAATGTTCAAGATAATGCGGGCGCTCATTCAAGGCCTAAGCGCTCGCGGGCACCGAAACGTGGGCATGGAAAACGCCGGTGGGGGCGCTGCATGCACCCTCCACCGGTGCTTTCACTGGAAATCGCGTCTCAGGCGGGGGTCAAGCTGAAGTCTGCCTCCGCCGTCGTTGATTCAACCGTCCGGCTGGCTTTGATGAGGTCCGCGCACCGCTCCCCGATCATCATGACGGTGATGTTGGGGTTGACGGTGACGTGTTCCGGCATGACGGAGGCGTCGGCAACCCGCAGGCCGGTAACGCCCTTGACCCGCAACTCGGGGTCCAGCGGTGACATGTCATCGTCCACGGGACCCATCCGGACAGTACCGACCGGGTGGTACACCGTGTTGTGCGTTTTGCGGATGTAATCCTGCAGTTCTTCGTCCGTCTGTGCCTCGATACCAGGGGAGAGCTCCCGGCCAGCCCATTCAGCCATGGCGGGCTGAGCGGCGATTTCCCGTGCCTTGCGGATGCCGGCAACCATGACCCGCATGTCGTGGCCCTCCGGATCCGTGAAGTAACGGGGGTCCACCATCGGCTTGTCGCGGAAGTCCCGGCTGCGCAGCCGGACGGTTCCGCGGGAACGGGCGTGGGTGACGTTCGGGGTGAGGCTGAAGCCATTTTCCGTGGTGGGGTAGCCGTGCCGAAGGGTGTTCATGTCGAACGGGACAGAGCCGTAATGCATCATCAGGTCCGGACGATCCAAGCCCTCTTCAGTGGGGGTGAAGATGCCAATCTCCCACCACTGGGTGGAGGTCTGCACCATGGGCTGCTTGGCCTCGAACTGCACCACGCCTTCCGGGTGGTCCTGGAGGTGCTCGCCGACGCCGGGGGAATCGACCACCACGTCGATGCCGTGTGCGGCCAGATGCGCGGCCGGGCCGATGCCGGACAGCATGAGGAGCTTGGGGGAGTCGATGGCTCCGGTTGAGAGGATCACCTCGCGATGCGCTGTGAGCCGGTGGGTCCGACCGAAAGCCGAGTCAACGACGTCGACGCCGGTGCAGCGCTTGTCCGCGTCGAACACCAGTTGGCGCGCCCGCAGGCCGGTCAGCAGCGTGAAGTTTTCGCGTTCGATGATGGGGTGGATGTAGGAGACGGAGCTGGAGGAACGCGTCCCGTCCGCACGGCGGTTGATCTGGAAGAAATTTGCCCCGTTGATCACCGTGCTGCCGTCGTTGAACTTTACGCGGGGGATGCCGGCCTGCTCGCAGGCATCAAGGAGCGCGACGCCGGTGGGATCCGCCGGGGGCACGTTCATCAGGTGCACGGGCCCCGAGTCGCCATGGTGGGGAGCGTCCGGGCCCGCATCCTCATTGGTTTCCAGCCGCCGGTACAACGGCCAGGCCGCGGCGGCGTTCCAGCCGGTGGCGCCGTACTTTGACTCCCACTCGTCCAGGTCTTCGCGGGGTGCCCAGAAAGCGATGCAGGAGTTATGGCTGGAGCAGCCGCCCATGACCTTGGCGCGGGCGTGGCGCATGAAGGAGTTGCCGTTCTCCTGCGGTTCCACCGGGTAGTCCCAGTCATATCCCGACTCCAGCAGTTCCATCCAGCGGTCAAGCTGCAGAATCTCGGGGAGGCCGCGGTCATCCGGACCGGCTTCAACAAGTGCCACGGAAACGGAAGGATCCTCGCTCAGGCGTGCGGCTACAGCGGCCCCGGCCGAGCCGCCGCCAATGACGACGTAGTCGAACCCCCGGTCGTTGAGGTTCTCGATGTTCTCGGTGTGCATCTATTTCTCCTTGCTGCGGTCAGCGAACCAGCCGGTTACCTGCGGGTTGGTGTTCTGGTAGATGTGCTTTGCTTCCTGGTATTCAGCGAGGCCGGTGGGACCGAGCTCGCGGCCGACGCCGGACTGGCCGAAGCCGCCCCATTCGGCCTGCGGAAGGTAAGGGTGGTAGTCGTTGATCCAAACGGTGCCGTGCCGCAGACGGCCTGCTACCCGCTGCGCCTTGCCGGCGTCCTGGGTCCAGACGGCGCCGGCCAGTCCGTAAATGGTGTCGTTCGCGGTGGCTACGGCTTCGTCTTCGGTGCGGAAGGTCTCCACGGTCACTACCGGGCCGAAGGCTTCGTCAACCACAACCGACATTCCCCGTTGGACGCGGTCCAGGATGGTCGGCTGGTAGTAGAAGCCGGCGTCGTACTTCTCCCCTTCAGGCGCCGCACCGCCACAACGCAACCGCGCGCCCTCCGCAACGCCACGCTGGACGTACTCGTGGACCTTGTCGCGGTGCTCTGCAGAGATGAGCGGTCCGGTTTCGGCGTCATCGTCGAAGGGCCCGCCGAGGCGGATGTCCTTTGCCCTGCGGACCAACTCGTCGACGAAGCGCCCGGCGATGGATTCCTCCACAACCAACCGCGCCCCCGCAGAGCAGACCTGGCCCGAGTGCACAAACGCGCCGTTCAACGCATTGTCGACGGCGGCGTCGAAGTCAGCGTCGGCAAACACGACATTGGGGTTCTTGCCGCCAAGTTCCAGGGCGACCTTCTTGACGGTTCCGGCGGCCGCCGCTGCGATGCGTTTGCCGGTTTCCAGGCCGCCCGTAAAGGAGACCAGGTCAATGTCGGGGTGCTCTGAAAGGGGTGCGCCCGCTTTGGCTCCGGGGCCTGTCAGGAGGTTGGCGACGCCGCCGGGCAGGCCAAGGTCCTTAAGCAACTGCATGGCAAGGATTGCCGTCGACGGGGTCAGCTCGGCAGGCTTGAGGACGAAGGTGCAGCCAGCGGCCAACGCGGGAGCGATCTTCCATGCAGCTTGCAGGAGCGGGTAGTTCCACGGCGTGATCAAGCCGCAGACACCAACGGGCTCGTAGACGATTTTGCTGACGACGGCGTTGTCCCCAGCATCGACTATGCGGCCTGCCGACTGCCCGGCGAGCCTTCCGAAATATTCGAAGCAGGCAGCGATGTCATCGATGTCGATACGGCTTTCGATGATCCGCTTGCCCGTGTCCAGCGATTCAGCGCGGGCGAACTTCTCCCGGCGTTCGCGCAGTTCCGCGGCGACCTTCAGCAGAAATGCACCGCGATCGGGCGCCGGAACAGAGGACCATACGCCGGAGTCAAAGGCTGCACGGGCTGCCGAGATGGCGCGCTCAGCATCTTCGCGGCCCGCCTCGGAGACCGTGGCGACCAGTTCGCCGTCGGCCGGGTTGTGGATCTGGCGCACCGCGCCGGACGCGGCCGGCTCCCACGCGCCGTTGATGAAAAGAGTGGATGCGGAATCGGAGAATGTGGCTTGGGTCATACGATGCAGATTAGTTCATCTTGAACATCTGTTCAAGAGTCAGTATGAACAAATGTTCAAGATTTCGGGCTGCGCGTTCGCGTGGTGAGGGGGTGGTGTGGGTGCTGTTCCGGGGGACAACGACGGCGCCCCTACCGTTGCCGGGAGGGGCGCCGTCGTGGTCCGGAAGCTATTCGCAGTATTCGATTCTTGGCTCTCCGGCACACGTTAAGCCGAAAGCGCGCAGCGGAATCAGCTGTCCCCGGCCCGTGCCGCCCTCTTCAACTCAGCGATCCTCAGCCGTAGGAAGATGACGGCCAAGACCAGGGCGTACACGGCCAGGGCGGCCACCGCGATCATGAAGACCGCGTACAGGATGCCCATAATTCCGAAGGCTGGACTTAAATTCATTGCTACCCCCAATAGTCGTTGAGCCCCCATGCTACGCAAACCACGAGCGATTTCCGTGCACCAGTGGTACTCGTACGGCGTCTGTCAGCCAAGCTCGGCTCGGCGAGCCTCGGCTCCGTACTCTGACCACCCGCCTGGGTAGAGGCGGCCGCGACCAAATCCTGCATACTCGAGAGCGAGAAGGTTGTGGCATGCCGTGACGCCTGATCCGCAGTAGGAGATGACGGCAGTCGCATCTTCGATCCCAACCTTCGCAAACGCTCGTCGGACCTCGGTGATCGGGCGCAGGCGTCCGTCAGGGTCTAGGTTCCCACGGCATGGGACGTTCACGGCGCCGGGGATGTGTCCGGCTTGGGGATCGGTGGGCAGTTGGAGGCTTCCGTCGAAGCGGTCGGCGTTTCGAGCGTCGACGATGATCCCGGCAGCCCCTGCCTTAATGTCCTCAAGCTGGGCGAGATGCTCCTTCGGCCACGGAGACGGCGTGAAAGTCGCGGGCGTCGGCTTGGCGGGCGTCGTCTCCAGCGCTTCTGTCCACGCGGCAATCCCGCCGTCGAGCAGCGCCGCCCGATGCCCGAGGGCGCGTAGCATCCATACGAGCCGTGCTGCGATGACTCCTCCCGCATCGTCATAGGCGACGACGGTGGTGGAGTCGCCGATTCCCAGGGAAGACATTCCCTGCGCGAACACTTCAGGGTCGGGAAGAGGGTTCAGGCCGCGTGGTCCCGAACTGCCCGACAGCCATGAATCCAGGTCCACGAACAGCGCGCCTGGAAGGTGCCCGCCGTCGTACGCTGCACGACCCGACGCGCCGTCGAGGTACCACCGAACATCAGCGGTGACAACGTTGGTTCGGTGTGCCTTGAGCCATGCGGCATCAACAAAGGGCGGAAGGTCCTCTTGGGTTGTCCGGCTATCGTCCATACAGTGCAGGCTAAAGGACGCGTCCATTATTCGAGCAAAAACGTCCCATTATATGGACGCTTGCCTAGGGGCCCGCGACCGTCGCCGCAGAATCCCCTCTACCTGTGTTCAACCATCGTTACCCCGCGAAGGGGCGAAAGCGATCTGCTCCGTGCGGGCAATACCTCGCTCGATAGCAGCCTTGTCTATGCCCAGGAGCGTGGTGAGCCACATGCCGTTTTGCACGACGACGATGTCTGCCGCGCGCTCCCTGCACTCATCAGCAGAAAGCCCGGGTCTGGCATTCCCTATGAGTGTGGCAAGCCCGACCAGATACCGGTCAAAAGCCGCCGCGTTGATCCGTGCAAAGTCCTCGTCAGCCTGGGCGAGGGCCCAGAGGTGGAGGCGGAGGGACAGGTACGGCGTAGTCAGGAGATCAGGGTCCGCAACGCGCCGAAGTGACTCCCGGAGTTGCTCCTCAGGGGTTGATGCCGGCTCCGGCTCCACGAGCATGAGGTCGTGCTCTTCGATCCGGTGCAGAACCGCGCGGATCAGGCTCGACTTGTCCTCGTAGTAGTAGTTCACGAGCCCAAGCGCCACGCCTGCTTCACGCGCCACGGCTCGCATATTGATGCCCGAAATGCCGTGGCGGGACAGGAGTTCCAGGGCCGCTTCGAGGATGCGTGTCTGCCTGTCAACCTGTTCGCTGGACTTTACGGTGCTTGTACCCATTCGGCCAGACTATTGCCAAACCCGAATTGGCGCATCCCGGCTGCCTACAGGTTTTCCTCCGCGTAAACCCGCAGGGCATCGCGAACGAACGTGGCTCCCGGCTCGCCGCCATAGTTCGCGGCAAATCGAGGATCAGCAACGTACATTTCACCGAGGCCGGTGACGTAGCCTTTCACGTCTCCACCGGGTGTGGCGGACGGTGTGCCTGGGATTCCGCGGAGCCATTCCACGTGGCGCCTTGCCAGTTCTTGTGCTTCAGCGCTATCCGGCGCGATGCCGGATGTGGCAGCGGAGATCCAGTCGCTACCCAGTTGGCGGGAGCGGTCCTTCCATTGCTGCTTTTCTTCGGCGCTCATGCCGCGCCACCAAGCGTCACTGGTGGCGTAAGCGTCCTTGCCCCAGCGTTCCTCCACCTCGTCCTTGTATTGAGTGTGGTCGAAGCCGTCAAACATGTCCTGTGCCATGTACTTTCCATCCCCTTTCAATGTGTCAATGGTTTGCCGCACCGACGCGATTTGCCGCGACAGGCGGTCCTGCTCTTGCCCAAGCCATTCCAGATGGCCGCTCAACGCCTTGACGGTGTCGGTCTCCCGGGCCAGCACGTCGGCAATCGCAGGCAAGCCCAGTCCAAGTTCCCGGAGCAGGAGGATCCGCTGGAGCTGCACCAAGGCCGGACCGTCGTAATAGCGGTAGCCGTTATGACCGGTCCGGCTTGGCTTGAGCAGCCCAATATCGTCGTAATGACGCAGCGTGCGGCTGGTGGTCCCTGCCATTTTGGCAATTTCCTGGATCGACCAGTCCATGTGTCCTCCGTCCGACCTTCGCGTTCCTGGCTTGTCCTTTGACAGTAATGGTTGACGTTACGTCAAGGTCAAGGGGGTGGATTGGAGGAATCAGTCGGCCAGGATCAGGTAGAGCGCGCGGCGGGTTTCATCGAGCTTTTCGATCGCCGCCCTGCGCTGTTCGTCGGTTGCCGCGGCGCGGAACTGGTGGACGACGCCCATCAGTTTCCCGATGCTTTGGTGGAACTCCTGCATGTTTCCGTCAGCCTCGGTGTTCCAGGCGTTGGCGAGTTCTTCTTCATGCTCTGCAACGTAGGCCCGGCCATCGTCCGTCAAAGTGAATTCCGTCCTGCGCCCCTCGCCCACGGCTGTGATGAGCTCTTCATCAACCAGCTGCTGCAGCGTGGGGTAGACGGACCCGGGGCTGGGACGCCAGGCTCCGGAGGTCTTCTCGGCGATGGTCTTGATCAGTCCATAGCCGTTGGAAGGAGCCTCGGCGAGCAGGGAAAGAATTGCAGCGCGGACGTCGCCTCGGTTACGACGGGGACCGCCCGGCCCGAACCCGCGGGGACCGAATCCGCCGGGGCCGAACCCGCCAGGTCCAAACCCGCCGGGACCAAATCCGCCAGGCCCGAATCCCGGGCCGAAGCCTGGCCCGCGGCCGGGTCCGCCGTGTCCTTGGGGACCCCGGCGCCCTTTGCCGCGATTGAAGCGGCCGCGTCCATGGCCATGTTCGGGAAGTCCGGAACCGTGTTCCGGGAACGAGCTTTCGTCGTGATTGTGGATGCCTTTCATAACAGCATCATCCTTTCGGTTAGTGGTTCGTCGAAGGAATATCGGCGATAGTTAACGATATATCGGTAACTATCGGAACGTCAATAGTCTTTTTGGGGATCGGGCATGCGGTTAGGACGGTTGGGATGTGAGCGAGCATCGGGTGGGGACGGTTGGGATGTGAGCGAGCATCGCGTGGAAACGGTTGGGATGTGAGCGAGCATCGGGTGGAAACGGTTGGGATGTGAGAGAACGTTAAAGTCCGACGGCGGGTGCGGACTTCACGTGAAGTCCGCACCCGCCGTCGGGGTTCTTTGGGCGTCGGGGTTCTTGGGAAAGCCTACGAAAGGGGAGTGACGTAAGCTCCCGAGATCCCGCCGTCCACCAGGAATGTGGATGCCGTGATGAAGGAAGCGTCGTCGCTGGCGAGGAACGCGACAGCCGCGGCCAGCTCCTCCGGCTCCGCGAAGCGACCCAGAGGCACGTGCACCAACCGCCGGGCTGCCTTCTCGGGATCCTTGGCGAAGAGTTCCTTAAGCAGGGGAGTGTTCACCGGGCCGGGGCAGAGAGCATTGATACGGATGCCCTGACGGGCGAATTCGACGCCGAGTTCGCGGCTCATGGACAGCACGCCACCCTTGGAGGCGCTGTACGAAATCTGGGACGTTGCCGCCCCCATGACAGCCACGAACGACGCCGTGTTAATGATGGAGCCCTTGCCCTGCTCCTGCATGTACGGGATGGCGTACTTGCAGCAGTAGTAGACGGAGGTCAGGTTGACCTCCTGCACCCTGCGCCAGGCGTCGATTCCGGTGTCGAGGATGGAAGCGTCGTCGGCGGGGGAGATACCGGCGTTGTTGAAGGCGATATCCACGCTGCCGTAGGTCTCTTTGGTCTGGGCGTAGAGGTTGCGAACCTCTTCTTCGCTGGTGACGTCCACCTTGACGAACAGGCCGCCCACTTCGTTGGCAGCGGCGATTCCGGATGTCGGTTCGATGTCGGCGATGACGACGTTGGCGCCCTCAGCGGCCATCCGGCGTGCTGTGGCCAGGCCGATGCCACTGGCACCGCCGGTGATGACTGCGCTGCGGCCTGCGAGACGGTTCGAAACTACTGATTGCATTGGTGCTCTCCTTTGAAAGAGTGGAAAAAAGTTCAGGCGGACTGGGTGGAAATAAAGACGTTTTTGACTTCGCTGAAGGCATCCAGCGCGTCGGGGCCAAGCTCGCGGCCAAGGCCGGACTGCTTGAAGCCGCCAAAAGGCGTGGAGTACCGGACAGACGAGTGCGAATTCACGGAAAGATTGCCGGACTCGACGCCCCGGGCTACGCGCAATGCGCGGTCCACCTTGGACGTCCAGATCGAGCCGGACAGGCCGTACTCCGTGTTGTTGGCGATCCGGATGGCGTCTGCTTCGTCGTCGAACGGCACCACGGCAACAACCGGCCCGAAGATCTCGTCGGTGAATGACGGGGCTTTTACATCCGGGGTCAGTACAGTCGGCGGGAACCAGAAGCCCGGCCCTTCCGGCGCCTTCCCCTGGAAGGCGACCGGTGCGCCGTCGGGCACGAAACCGGAAACCGTCTCCAACTGCTGGGCGGAGATCAGCGGCCCCATTGTGGTGGCCGGATCTGCGGGGTCTCCGACACGCATGCCCAGGACCTCTGGTTCCAGCAGCTCGAGGAAGCGCTCATAGACGCTGCGCTGCACAAGGATCCTGGAACGTGCGCAGCAGTCCTGCCCGGCGTTGTCGAAAGCGCCACCGGGGGCGGCCGCCGCAGCCATCTCAAGGTCGGCGTCGTCGAAAATGATGTTGGCGCTCTTGCCGCCCAGCTCAAGCGTCACGCGCTTCACCTGCTCGGCGCAGCCGGCCATGATCTGCTTTCCCACGCCCGTGGAACCGGTGAAAACCACCTTGCGGACCGCCGGATGGGTGACGAACCGCTGGCCCACCACGGAACCCTTGCCGGGAATCACCTGGAAGACGCCCTCGGGAATGCCCGCTTCAAGCGCCAGCTCGCCAAGGCGGATGGCGGTCAGCGGCGTGACCTCCGCCGGCTTGAGCACAACAGTGTTGCCTGCGGCCAACGCGGGGGCAAATCCCCACCCTGCAATGGGCATCGGGAAGTTCCACGGAACAATGATGCCAACAACGCCCAGCGGCTCATGGAAGGTCACGTTGACCCCGCCGGCCACGGGAATTTGCCGTCCGAAATGACGTTCCGGAGCAGCCGAGTAGTAATTGAGGACGTCGCGGACGTTGCCCGCTTCCCATCGCGCGTTGCCAATGGTGTGGCCCGCGTTGCGCACCTCAAGTTGCGCGAGGTTCTCCAGGTCATTGTCGACGGCGGCAGCGAACCGTCGCAGCAGCAGCGCCCGGTCCGCGGGGGCAACTGCCCGCCACGTCTCGTAGGCGGCGGCTGCCTTGGCAATGGCTGCGTCCGTTTCTGCCGGGCCAGCCAAGGGAACAGTCTGGATGACCTCCTCGGTGGCCGGATTGATCACATCAAACACTGTTGCTGTCATGCGGGGGACATCGCTTTCATTGTTGCGGTCTGGTCTGAGCGGTAGCCGGCGGCAGCTTCCACGAACCCGCGGAACAGCCGGAGATCGTTGGGGTTCTGTTCCGGATGGAACTGAACACCCAGAACCCAGCCGCCTTCGGTTGTTTCAACTGCCTGGACCAGGCCATCGGCGGAGCGGGCAGTCACACGCAGGGTGTCCGGCACCGAGTCCAGGGCCTGGTGGTGGTAGCACGGGGACGTGGCGGAGTCGCCCAGAAGGTGGTTGATGAGGCTGCCCGGGGTGGTGATGAAGGATGCTTCTCCATAAACCCCAGGTGCCGGCTGGCTCTTGCTGTCTGGAATGACGTCGGGGATGTGCTGGATCAAAGTCCCGCCCAGTACGACGTTGAGGAGCTGCGCTCCGCGGCAGATCGCGAACAGCGGGAGTTGGCGCTCAAGTGCGGCACGGATCAGGGCGGAATCGTGCGCGTCCCGCAGCGGCTGCGGCTTGGTAGCTGGGTGCGGCGGCTCGCCGTAGAGGGAAGGATCGACGTCGGGACCTCCCACCACGATCAAGCCGTCCACCAGGTCCAGCACGGATTCGTCGGTGCCCAGCGGAGGGAGCAGGATTGGTGTTGCTCCGGCTGCGACCACTGCCTCCACGTACGTTCCGGGGAGGATTGCCGCCGTCGTATTCCACACTCCCCAGGAGGCCTCCTGAAGGTAACTGGTGAGCGCGATCCTGGGCTTGTACGGTTGCCCGTAAGTTTCAGAGACGTTCGAAGCCACGGACCCGCTCCCAATCTGTGATGGCGCTGTCGTAAGCGGTGAGCTCAACGTTGGCGGCGTGGACGTAGTGGTCCACCACGTCGTCGCCGAAAGCCTTGCGGGCAATGCTGCTCTCGGCCAGGAGGTCCCGCGCGTCCCGCAACGTAGTGGGCAGCCGTTCCGCATCGGATTCGTAAGCGTTGCCCTTGGTGATTGCCGGCAACTGGAGATCGTTCTCGATGCCATGGATGACTGCGGCGATCATTGCAGCCACGGCGAGGTAGGGGTTCACGTCGCCGCCGCCCACGCGGTTCTCGGTGCGGAGGCCGCGGCCGTGACCCACCACGCGGAGCGCGCAGCTGCGGTTGTCCAGGCCCCAGGCGATCGCCGTCGGGGCGAAGCTGCCTTCCACGAATCTCTTGTAGGAATTGATGTTGGGTGCCAGGAAGTAGGCGAGTTCGCGCAGCGCCGCGAGTTGACCCGCTACGAAGCGTTCCATCAGGGGGCTGAAGCCGTGTTCGCCGTCGCCCGCCAGTACCGGGTTCCCGTCCAGGTCGGTGAGGCTGAAGTGGATGTGGCAGGAGTTGCCCTCACGCTCATTGAACTTGGACATGAACGTGATGCTCTTGCCGTGCTGGTCCGCGATTTCCTTGGCGCCGTTCTTGTAAAACGTGTGCTTATCGCAGGCGGCGAGGGCTTCATCGAAGCGGAACGTGATTTCCTGCTGGCCGAGATTGCATTCGCCCTTGGACGACTCGACCACCAAGCCCGCAGCTTCCATGTTGTTGCGGATGGAGCGGATCACTGGTTCCAGCCGGGCGGTGGCAAGGAGCGAGTAGTCCACGTTGTACTGCGTCGACGGCGCAAGGCCCGTGTAGTTCTTCTGCCAGGCCTGGTTGTATGAGTCATCGAACATCAGGAACTCAAGCTCGGTGCCAACGTGGGCCCGGTAGCCCAGCTTTTCGAGCCGTTCGATCTGCGCTTTCAGGATCTGCCGTGGTGATGCTGCCACGGGCGTCCGGTCTGTCCACAGGACATCGCACTGCACGATGGCTGTGCCTTCGAGCCAAGGGACCTTCCGGAGTGTTGAAACGTCCGGCAGCATCACCATGTCCCCGTAGCCGGTCTCCCAGGACGACATCGCGTAGCCGTCCACGGTTTGCATTTCAACATCCACGGCGAGCAGGTAGTTACAGCCCTCCGCGCCGTGATCCAGAACGTCTTCAAGGAAGGAACGTGCGCCGCAGCGCTTGCCTTGGAGGCGACCCAGCGCATCGGTGATGGCGACGATGACGGTATCGATTTCGCCGCTTCCTACGGCTTCGCGCAGTTCGTCGACGGTGAGCTGCCGGTTCCGGCTGGACTCTTGGATGTGGGAATTCATGATGTCTCCGCAGTGTGGTTCTGTGAGTGGATGTCAGGTTCTGCTGGCTGCTACTTCAGCTCGGCCTCGGCCATGGCGAGTTGGGCGAACTCTTCCTCGGGTGCGCCCGCCACGATCCGGTGCCGGCTATAGAGCCAGTAGTAAAGGAGGGCAGCGGCAAAAATCGCTGCCGTAATGGAAGCGGCAAAGACGTCGACGACGAACGTCGCCACGACGGCCACCGCGGACAGGACCAAGGCAATCGACGTCGTGACGATTCCGCCCGGCGTCGTGTAACCGCGTTCCAGGTTGGGTTCCTTCTTGCGAAGGACGATGTGCGAGAGGTTCAGCAGGACGTAGGAAACTGTCGCACCGAAGACTGCGATGTTGATGAGCAAGGCACCGTCCTGGGTGATGGCCGCGAGGAGGAATCCAATGGTGCCCGGAACAATCAATGCCCAGTACGGGGTGCGCCGTTTGCCGGTGAGGGAGAGCCAGCGGGGGAGGTAGCCTGCCCGGGAGAGGGCAAACAGCTGGCGTGAATAGGCGTAAATGATGGAGAAGAAGCTCGCCACCAGACCAGCCAGTCCGGCGTAATTGATGAAGTCTGCAAGGAAGGTGTTGCCGCCGTAGGCGATGCGTAGGGCTTCAGGCAGCGGGTTGTCGGATTCGCTCATGGCCTGGGAGCCAGCTGCACCGGGTACCAAAACCAGCATTAGCGCGCCGAAGACCACCAGGATAATGACGGCCACAATGATTCCCCGTGGCATGTCCCTCTTGGGATTCGACGTTTCCTCAGCCGCGAGGGGAACGCCCTCCACCGCCAGGAAGAACCAGATTCCGTAGACCAGCGCAGCCAGGATGCCGCTGATACCCATGGGCAGGAACGCGCTGGAGCCTGCGGATCCATCGGGAACAATATCGAACAGCCGGGCGGAATCGAACTTTGGAAGCAGGCCGACGACGGCGGCGGCCAGGGCGATGGTGGCCACCGCGGTGATGGCGAACATGATCTTGAGGGCTTCGCCGACTCCGCGGATGTGGATGCCGATGAAGATGACGTACGTGACCAGGTAGACCGGCCACGAGTTGGTGAGGCCAAAGAGACCAAGTGCCTCCACATAGCCGCCGATGAAGGTGGCAATAGCTGCCGGTGCCACCGCGTATTCGATCAGGACCGCCATGCCGGTTGCGAATCCACCGAGTGGTCCCAGGGCCCGGCGGGCGAACGCATAGCCGGCCCCCGCCGTCGGGAGCGTTGATGAGAGCTCAGCGAGCCCGAAAACCATGCAGGTGTACATCACGGCCATGAGAAGGAAAGCGATCAGCAGGCCGCCCCAGCCTCCTTGTGCCAGGCCCAGGTTCCAGCCGGCGAAATCGCCGGAGATCACGTAGGCCACTCCAAGTCCCGCGAGGAGAACCCATCCGGCGGCACCCCGTTTGAGGCGCCGGTGCTTCAAATACTCATCCTCGCCGCCGGGCGGCTGGTGCACTGTTTCCATGCGTGTTCCTATCGTCTGAGGAATGCTTCTGGGAAGAGTCGAGCGGGGGGATCAATCAGATCCTAAAGGACTGTTTTCAGTCCAAAGTGTGCTTCAAAGTCTGGAGCGTGATTCGCCACGAGTCAAGACTTTTCTGAAAAACCTGATGACTTGGATCACAATCCGAGGCGTGTCCAATGGTTTCTTTGATGACCTTTATTGCTCGGCGTGGGTAGCATGGAGGCAGCAGCGCCCTATGAATGGCCTCATTGGTTGGCGCAGCCCGCATTCCGTGGAAGGAGATGCCGTGCCGGACTCACCGTTTGGCCCGTCGTTCTCGATGCTGCGCCCAGTCAGGGGCGGCAACGCGTTCGAAGAGACCATCGAACACATCCTGCAGACCATCAAGCTGGGGATCTTCGCTCCGGCCGAGAAACTGCCGCCCGAACGCGAACTGGCCGAACAATTGGGAGTCTCCCGCGCCACCCTTCGCGACGCCTTGGGGGAGTTGCAAAGCGCCGGCTATCTGGAAGTCCAGCGCGGCCGGTACGGCGGAACATACGTTTCCACAACGGCAGTCCAGCGCCAGCCGGACCAAGGGCCGCTCGACCCCGCCGAAGTGGAGGACGTCCTGCTCTTCAGGTCCATCATCGAGCCTGCCGCTGCTGCTTTAGCCGCCAAAGCGGACCTCTCCGCAGCTGCCCGCAGGCACCTACAGGTCTGCCTCTCTGAAGTCAGCGCTTCCCCTGCCGTGGGCTACCGTCCGCGCGACGCCCGGTTCCACATCGCGATTGCCGAATTGTCCGGCTCCGCAAGCCTGGTAGGCGCCGTGGCCGAAACACGGTCCCGGCTCAACGAGCTTCTGGACCGGATCCCTTTGCTCAGCACCAACCTGGAGCATGCCAACGAACAACACACCGAGATCGCCGAAGCGATCCTGCGCGGCGATGCCCCCGCCGCCGAGCGGGCCACCATCGAACACCTGGAAGGAACGGCTTCACTGCTGCGCGGCTTCCTCGCCTGATCCTCGCTCACATCCTGCGGCTTTTTGGCGGACGTTCTCTCACATCCTGCTGCTTTTCGGCGGTCGTTCTCTCACGTCGTGCGGCTTTTTGGCGGACGTTCTCTCACGTCGTGCGGCTTTTCAGTGATCGTTCTCTCACATCCGAGGCCGCCCAGGTCGAATCAAAGGACGTCGAATCACGTCGCAATATGGTTGAGCCTTTGTCATGCGGCTGACTAGTGTTGGACACATGCGCGAACTCCAGGCCAAGATCATCGAGGAAATGGGCGTCCAGCCCCGGATCAACCCCAAAGAGGAGGTCCGCAAACGGGTCACGTTCCTGAAGGAATACGTGAAAGCCACTGGCACAAACGGCTTTGTGCTGGGCATCTCCGGGGGTCTTGATTCCACTCTTGCCGGTCGCTTGGCACAGCTGGCAGTCGAGGAATTGGAAGCTGAAGGCGTTAACGCGAACTTTGTCGCGGTCAGGCTCCCCTACGGTATCCAGCACGACGAAGACGATGCCCAAGCTGCGTTGGACTTCATCAAGGCCAAGACCGAACGGACCTTCAACATCTCCCGCGCCGTGGACGGATTCGAGGAAGAGTTCGAGAAAACCACTGGCGCTGAAATCTCCGACTTTCACAAAGGCAACACCAAGGCCCGCGCACGCATGGTTGCCCAGTACGCAATCGCCGGCGAACACAACTACCTGGTGATCGGCACAGACCACGGCGCCGAGTCCGTCACGGGCTTCTTCACTAAATATGGCGACGGCGGTGCGGACATCCTGCCGCTGTTCGGTCTGAACAAACGCCAGAACCGCGAACTCCTGGCCGAGTTGGGCGCTTCCGCGCGACTTTGGCAGAAGGTGCCCACGGCTGACCTGCTGGACGACAAGCCGGGGCCGTACCGATGAAGACGAGCTCGGAGTCACGTACGACCAAATCGACGACTACCTTGAAGGCCGCGAAGTTCCCGACGGCGTTGCGGAAATCATTGAGCAGAAGTACCTCCGCACACGCCACAAGCGGACAGTGCCGGTCACCATCTTCGACACGTGGTGGAAATAGCCCCGCATTTCCTCTCTCATATCCAATAGGTTTTTGGCGGTCGTTCTCTCACATCAAACGTGCTTTTGGCCGATGCGCTCGCACATAGCACCGGGCTTCGACGCGGAGCTCCCATCACGCAGTCCCAGGAAAACTTTACGGCCGCACGGCCCGACGTGGGACGCATCGGTTGAGTGCCGACGTGCAGGATGTGAGAGAACGATCCGTTAACGGCGGCGGGATGTGAGAGAACGTTGCCTGTAGGGCGGCAGGATGTGAGAGAACGATCCTTAAAAGGGCGGCGGGATGTGAGAGAACGTTGCCTGTGCGGCGGCAGGATGTGAGAGAACGTTGCCTGTGGGGCCGCGGGATGTGAGAGAACGATCCCTAAAGGGCGGCAGGATGTGAGAGAACGATCCCCAAAGGGCGGCAGGATGTGAGAGAACGTTCCCTAAAACCTCCGACCTAGCCGGACGAGACCGGACCTGTGGAGCCGCGGACGGTGAGATGGGTGGGCATGACGGAGCGGCTGCGGTTGCCACCTCCTGCCAAGGGGTTCAGTTGGGCCAGCAGCATGGACACCGCCACCCGGCCGGCTTGCTCGATGGGTGAGCTCATGGTCGTCAGAGGTGGGTTGCAGAAGTCGGCACCAAAGATGTCGTCGCAACCCACGATGCTCATATCTTCGGGCACGCGCAGGCCGCGTTCGCGAAGCCGCTGCAACATGCCGATTGCTATGAGGTCGTTGAAGACAATGCAGGCAGTCACTCCACTGTGGACTGCGGCATCGGCAGCGGCAGCGCCGGACTGCGTCTTTGGAGCAAAGGGGCCGAGGCTGCGAACATCCACCCCACGGTCCTCGGCCGCTGCGGACAGCGAGGCCCAGCGCCGGGCGCTCGACTGCGAGACTACCGGCCCGGCTACGTAGGCCACGGATGTGTGCCCCAGGGAAATAAGGTGGTCCAGCGCCTGCGGCATGGCGGATGGAGTATCGATGATGACGGCAGGAACGCCGACGACGTCACGGTTCACGGTGACCATGGGCATCTTGGCGGCAGCAGCGGCGAGGGACTCGTCATTCAAGCGGGAGGCTGCAACGATCACGCCGTCAGCGCTCTTGCGCAGCTGCTCCAGGGTGCTGGCCTCAACTTCATCGGATTCCTCGGTGTCCACCAGTAACTGTGTGTACCCTGCAGCCTTGAGTTGCAGCTGCGTTCCGCGGATGAGGTCGAAGTAGAACGGGTTGGTGATATCCGGCACCAGCACCCCAACTGCTCCGGTCCGGCCGGAGCTCAGTGCCTTTGCTTGGGAGTTCGGCGTGTAGTTAAGTTCGACGGCGGCAGCTTGGATCCGCTGCCGGGTGCGGATATTGACGCGGTCCGGGTTGGTGAGCGCCCGGGACACAGTAGATGCCGCGACTCCGCACAGGGCGGCAATGTCATGGATGGTGGCGGGGCCGGTCTGATGCCACGGGTTGTGTCGCCATGGGTGTTCCTCTCTGAACAACGGGTCATCCGGCTGTGATTGCTGCCACCCCGTTTATCAAGAATGCCACAGCATGGCAGATTGTGGCAATCGGTTGTCATAAGGATGCCAAGTTGGCTAAACTCAGGGAACAGCACCGCCTGTGAACTGTGTCACCGCAACCTTGCGGCGCCGCGAGGAACCAGCCGCCACAGGCACTATCTAGGAGATTTCGTGACTCAACCCAATGCCGTGTGGAGCCTGTCCGGTTTCGGCGATGAGATAGACCCCGATCCCGCGATCCAGGCCGCAGCACTCCTGGCCCTCGGCGCCAGCCACATCGAAGTCCGCAGCGCCTGGGACGCAAACGTGTCCGAGCTGGAAAAGGAAGCAGTGGAGCGGCTCAAAGGGATTTTTGACGAAAGAGGCCTCAAAGTCTCTGCCGTTGCCAGCCCCATAGGCAAGGTGGACGTCAGCCTTCCCGTGGAGCATGAGGTCAATCGGCTCCGCCAGATCATCTCAGTGGCCAAGGGCCTTGACGCCAAGTACGTCCGGATCTTCTCCTTCTACCGCGCCGAAGGCCAGAGCCAGGAAGAAATCCGGGATGCCGTCATGGAACGCATGAGGGCATTGGCTGCCGAGGGCCGAAGCCAGTGGAATCGTCCTGCTCCACGAAAACGAAAAGGGCATCTACGGCGATACGCCCGAGAGGGTGCTGGACATCATGGAGACTGTGGCCTCCCCGGCGCTCCGGGTGGCGTGGGATAACGCCAACTTCGTACAGGTAGGCGTCAAGCCTTACACCGAGGGCTATGCGATGCTGCGTCCGTACCTTGAGTACTTGCAGGTAAAGGATGCCTTGGCCGATACGGGTGAGGTGGTTCCTGCCGGGCAGGGTGACGGCGAACTGGATGCCACCATTGCCGCACTCAAGGCCGACGGCTTCACAGGCTTTGCCTCCTTGGAGCCGCACCTCGCCAACGCCCACGAGCTCGGTGGGTACTCCGGACCCGTAGCCTTCGGCATTGCTGCGAGGGCTTTCGCGAGCCTGGCGGCCAGGAATGGCGTCGAACTGGCCTGACAGCCGGCTCGGCCGCAACGCACCAGCACCATCCTTCAAAGGAGCAGGAAATGCCTACAGCGGCAGTCATCGGTTGCGGTGACATCTCAACGATCCACTTTTCGGCGATCTCAACCATGGACGATGTCCAGTTGGTCGGTGTCTGCGATACCGATCCCGGGCGGTTGCAAGGGGCAGCAGGCGCCCACAACGTGCCGGGGTACACGGACTATCTGGACATGCTGGAGAAGGCGCGTCCCGACGTCGTGCATCTTTGTACCCCGCACCACCTCCATGCCTCACTGGCAGCCGATTGCCTGGAGCGCGGCGTCAATGTGATCGTCGAGAAGCCTCTCGCGCACACGCTTGAAGAGGGGAAGCGGCTCATTCTTGCGGCTGAACGGAGCCATGCCAAGATCGCCGTCTGCTTCCAGAACCGCTACAACGCGACGTCCCAGGCAATGCGGAAAATGCTCGACGGCGGTGGGCTGGGTAGGGTAATCGGCGCATCGGCCACTGTCATGTGGCACCGGAACGGCGACTACTACCGCGACCGGCCTTGGCGCGGCACCTGGCTGGAGGGCGGCGGTGGCTTGATGATGAACCAGGCCATCCATACTGTCGATTTGCTTCAGTGGCTGGTTGGTGATGTTGCCAAGGTGGAAGGCCGGGCCTCGACGCGATCGCTGGCCGGCGTGATTGAGGTGGAAGACACCGCGGAGTTTGTTGCCGAGCACGTAAACGGCGCGCGGAGTGTCTTCTATGCAACTTTGGCCAATGCGGTCAATGCGCCGGTCTCGTTGGACATCGTGACCGAAAAGGCGACGCTCAGCCTGCGCGGCGACCTCACGGTGACTTACGACGACGGCACCGTGGATGTCATCCCGGAGCGGGTGGCGGAAACGGGCGGCAGGTCCTATTGGGGCGTCTCGCATGAGTTGCTGATCAAAGACTTTTACACCGGGCTCGAGGATGAGGGACCTTTCTGGATAAGTCCGGCAGAGGCAGCCAAGTCGCTCAGGATCGTCAAGGACATCTATGCGCAGAGCTATCCGGACCAGTTGGAGCTGGTGAGCTGAACCGCAGCCGGGTCTGCCGGCGATTCCGGCCCGAAGTTTCCGGCCATTTTCGCCTCCAATTCAGGGAACCGAGTCCAACATCCTGGCAACTTGGCAACATTTTCAGAAACTTTTGACAATCGGTTGCCAAGCCGGGATTCCTTCCGTAATGTAAGTCCCACACCGATAAAAATGTGGTCCACGCCACAACCTTCGTTCTGATTCGCGTCAGGCCAAAGACTCATTAGGAGCCGACAATGAAGTTAGGTCCAAAGGCGGCAGCAGCCGCCCTCGTACTCAGCGCCTCCCTGGCGCTCACCGCATGTGGCGGCGGAGGAGCCGGAGCTGGTTCAAACGCCGGTGGCGGAAAATCCATCACGGCCTTGACGCTGGGCACGCTCCGTGACATCACTTCGTGGGATCCTGCCCAGGCTCACGTCGGCCACGCACTACAGCCGTACCAGGCAGCCTATGACTCCCTGATCCTGCGCGAACCGGACGGCAAGCTCAGCCCCATGCTGGCCACCGCCTGGAAGTACAACGACACCAATACCAAGCTCACCGTGGACCTCCGGAAGGACGTCACGTTCAGCGATGGCGCCAAGTTCGACGCCACAGCAGCCAAGGCCAACCTGGACCACTTCAAGAAGGCCAACGGCCCGCAGATGGCCCAGCTCGGATCGGTATCGGACATCGCCGTGGTGGACGAGGACACCATCGACATCAACCTCAGCGCTCCAGAGCCGGCCTTGGAGTATTTCCTGAGCCAAGCCGCCGGCCTGATGGGCAGCCCCGCAGCGCTCGGCACTGATGCGATCAAGACCGTACCCGTTGGTTCCGGACCGTACGTGATGGACAAAGCGGCCTCGGTGAAAGATTCCCAGACGGTCTTCACCGCCCGCGAGGGATACTGGAACAAGGACCTGCAGAAGTACAAGAAGCTGACCCTGAAGATCCTCACCGATCCCACGGCCCGCACCAACGCCCTGGTTTCCGGCCAGATCGATGCCACGCTCCTGGATCCCAAGAACGGCAAGCAGGCAGAGGGTGCCAAGATGAAACTCGAAACCAACCAGGTTGACTGGTCAGGTTTGCTTCTTCTGGACCGGGACGGCACAAAGAACCCCGCACTTGCCAACGTCAAGGTCCGCCAGGCCATCAACTATGCATTCGACCGCAAGACCATTCTGGAACAGGTAATGCTGGGCCAAGGCACGCCTACTTCGCAGCCGTTCGGCAAGGAAAGCGGCGCCTGGACGGAGGAGCTGGAGAACTACTACAGCTACGATCCCGCCAAGGCCAAGCAACTGTTGAAGGACTCCGGCTTCGAGGGCAAGGTAACCCTTGACGTTCCCACCCTGCCCGGAGCTGAAACCCTTATCTCTGTCATGCAGCAACAGCTCGCGGACGTTGGAATCACCCTGAAACCGGGCGCGGCCATCACCAACACGTTCACCGCTGACGTCGCGGCACAGAAGTACCAGGCGCTCTTCTTCAACCTCTTCCAGGGTGAACCTACCGTTGCGATCGACCAGATCGTCTCCACCAAGGCGTTGTACAACCCCTTCAAGACCACCACACCTGAACTCGAGGCGAAGATCCAGGCTGTGCGCACCGGTGGCGAAGAGGCTGGCAAGCTGGCCCAGGAAGTCAACAAGTACGTTGTGGAACAGGCATGGTTCGCCCCGCTCTTCCGCGTGAACCAAATGTACTACCACAACGACAAAGTGAACGTCACCCCGCAAGTACAGCAGGCCGTTCCGTCCATCTATAACTACTCGCCCGCCAAGTAGGAACCCATGATCAAGTTCATTGCGAAAAGGCTGGGCAGCGGTCTGGTGGTGTTGTTCGTAGTCTCGGCGCTCACCTTCATCCTGCTGTACACCTCCAGCGGAAGCATCGCCCAAAATATCCTGGGTGACCAAGCCACACCTGAACAGGTGGCCATGAAGGAACAGGAGCTCGGTCTCGACCAGCCACTTGCAACGCGCTATTTCGCCTGGTTGGGCGATGCCTTGAGCGGAAACCTTGGAGCCTCCTGGTTCACCTCGGAGCCGGTGGCCAACTCCCTGGCCACCCGGATCCCGGTAACCATGACCATGGTTTTCGCCGCAATGATCCTGATCGCCATCTGCGCAGCCCTGATCGGCGTTGCTGCAGCGGTAAAGCGCGGCTGGGTTGACAGGGCAGTCCAGGTTGGCGCCATCATCGGCGACTCCATCCCCGGATACGTGATCGGCGTGTTCCTTGTGACTATCCTTGCCATCCAGCTGGGCCTCTTCCCGGCTACCAGCACTATCTCTCCCGAGGTGGGACCCGAGGCCTGGGTGTACTCCATGACCCTTCCGGTCATCGCCCTGCTCATCAATGGAGTGACCGGCGGGGCACAGCAAATCCGCAGTGCCGTGATCAAGCAGCTCGAGCGTGACTACGTCCGGACTTTGCGCAGCCGTGGCATTGGCGAGCGTGAAATCCTGTTCAAGCACGTGCTCCGCAGCGCCGCTCCGGCAGGCCTCACAGTATTGAGCCTGCAACTGATCGGCATGCTGGGAGGCGTGGTGATCATCGAGCAGATCTTCGCCCTTCCAGGAATGGGTCCCCTCGCAGTTACCGCAACAGGCCAGTCCGATCTTCCCGTAGTCATGGGAGTGGTGATGTACACCGTGGTGGTGGTCATCGTGGTGAACCTCCTGGTGGACATTCTCAATGGTTGGCTCAACCCGAAAGTACGTGTGTCATGAGCGATTCCGTAGATTCAGCGGCAATTTCCGCAAGTCCCGACTCCATGGGTGTGGCAGCGAAGGCCCCCGATGGACAAAGCGGTACCGTGGTGCGTTCCGGAATGATGCGCCGCCTCCTCAGGAACCCCCTGGGTATCGCCTCGCTGGTCATCCTGGGAAGCATCGCGTTGCTGGCTATTTTCGCCCCGGTTTTGGCTCCGTTTGAGGAGAACTTCGCGAACATCACCAAGACCTTGGCACCGGCGGACTCCGTGAACATCCTGGGGACTGACAGTGCAGGCCGCGATACCTGGAGCCGCCTGCTCTTCGGCGCCCAGCTCACCCTGTTGTCCGCCCTGCTGTGCGCAGGCGTGGCGATCGCCATCGGACTTCCCGCAGGCCTGATCGCCGGCTACTACGCGGGCAAGTTCGAAGCGGTCTCCAACTGGGTGGTCAGCATCCTCATGAGCCTGCCCGGCCTGATCGTTCTGCTCACCATCCGCGCGGCGTTCGGTCCATCCGTGTGGATTTCCATGATCGCCTTCGGTGTCCTCATCAGCCCGTCCTACTTCCGGTTGACACGCACCGCGGTCCAGTCGGTCCGCAACGAGCTCTACGTGGATGCCGCACGTGTCTCCGGCCTTTCGGACCTGAGCATCATCGCGCGCCATATCTTCTCCGTGGTCCGCGCACCGATCATCATCCAGACCGCAGCAATCGCGGGCGTGGCCATTGCCATCCAGTCCGGCCTTGAATTCCTGGGCCTTGGTGATCCCACCAAAGCAACATGGGGCGTCATGCTCTCGGAGGGCTTCAAGAACGTCTATCTCACCCCAACCCTGCTTCTCTGGCCGGCACTTGCCATGGCACTTACCATCGGTGGACTCGTCCTGCTTGGCAACGCTATCCGCGATGCCCTGGAAGACGGCGAAAAGATCAAGCACCGCAAGAAGAAGGTCGCCAAAGCCGAACGCAACGCTGCAGAACGCACGACGGCGGAACCCGCCAAGGCGCGCCAGTCACGCAAATCCGTGGCCGCCGTCGAGACCGGGACTGAGCATCACCTGGTCAAGGTGACCAACCTCGGCGTCGGATATCCGCAGGCTGATGGTTCCATCAAGAAGGTGGTGGACGACGTCTCGTTCCACGTGGACCGCGGCGAGATCCTGGGCATTGTGGGCGAATCGGGTTCGGGCAAGTCCCAGACCGCGTTCTCCATCCTGGGCCTGCTCCCGGACAACGCCAGGATTGTGGGCGGCTCCATCCAGTTCGACGGTAGCTACACCGTGGCCCCGGGCGAGGACCGCGTCAGCCAGGAGCGGTTGTCCAAGCTGCGCGGCAGGAGGATTTCCTACATTCCGCAGGAACCGATGAGCAACCTGGACCCGGCCTTCACCATTGGCTACCAGCTGGTCACCCCCATGGTCCGTGTCTTGGGAATCTCGAAGTCAGAAGCCCGCCAGCGTGCGCTCAAACTGCTCACCGACGTCGGCATTGCCAACCCGGAATTGACCTTTAACGCTTACCCGCACGAGGTTTCCGGTGGCATGGCCCAGCGCGTGCTCATCGCCGGTGCCATCAGCTGCGAACCGGACCTGGTCATCGCTGACGAACCCACCACGGCGCTGGACGTCACCGTCCAGGCGGATGTGCTGGACCTGCTCCGCGAATTGCAGCAGCGTCTGAACATCGGTGTGATCCTTGTGACCCACAACTTCGGCGTCGTCGCCGACCTCTGCGACCGTGTTGTTGTCATGCAGAACGGGCGGCTTGTTGAAGAGGGAACCGTCCGGGACATCCTCCGAAACCCGAAACAGCCATACACCCAGACCCTTCTTGGATCCATGCTCGAAGGAAAGACCCCCATGACGATGCTTGTATCACAGGACAAGGAGCCCGTCGCATGAGCCCCGTACAAAGCTCCCCGCTACTATCCGTGGACAACCTCGTGGTGGAGTACCCCAGCAAGCGGTTCAGGGCCAAGCCCTTCCGGGCCCTTACGGACATCAACATCAGCATTGGCCAAGGCGAGACCCTTGGCCTGGTGGGGGAGTCCGGATCGGGCAAGACCACCTTGGGCAGGGCTGTTCTGGGCCTCGCACCCGTCACGTCCGGAAAGGTGATTTTCGAAGGCAACGACATCAGCAACGCCTCGCGCAAGGAACGCCGGACACTGAGCCGGGACCTTCAGGTGGTGTTCCAGGACCCCTACACTTCGCTGAACCCGGCGCTGGAAATTGGAGACATCCTGGCTGAACCGCTGGGCGTTCAGGGCATGGAACCTGCAGCGGCCAAGAGGCGCGTCAAGGAACTGCTGGACCAGGTGGGCCTGCCCTCGGACGCGATCCACCGGCTACCGCGTGAGTTCAGCGGCGGCCAGCGCCAGCGTGTTGCAATTGCGCGGGCGTTGGCACTGTCACCCAAACTCATTGTCTGCGACGAACCGGTCAGCGCATTGGACCTCTCCACCCAGGGCCCGGGTGCTGGACCTCTTCCTGCAGATCCAAAGGGACACCGGGGTTTCCTACCTGTTCGTGTCCCACGACCTCGACGTCGTGCGGCACATCAGCCACCGCGTGGCCGTCATGTACCACGGTGAAATCGTGGAGCAAGGCCCCGCCGAGGTGGTCACCCGCGATCCTGAACACCCCTACACCCAGCGACTGTTGCTCGCCTCGCCCGTGCCGGATCCTGACCGCCAGGAACAGCGCCGGGCAGACCGCCACCGGCTGCTCGCAAACCAACTTAGCCAAATCGAACAGCAAGGTGCCGTGGCCTGAACAGCCCGGCATCCCATGACACATCCAGGGTCCGGAAGGGCCCGGAAACCCCGGAGGAAAAAGTGGCCACAATAGGCGTCCAAGCCATGATGCTGAAGGACAGTTTTGCTGACGTCGGAGCATTCGAAACGCTCCGCAAGGTCAGTGCGATCGGCTATAACGCCGTCGAGATTTCCCAGATCCCGATGACTCCGGAGAATGTGGGCGAGCTGGACCGGTCCCGCACGGAGCTGGGTATGGATATCGCCGCGCTTTCAGTCAATATTGAAGGCCGCAAGGGCATGCCGGTGGAGTCACTGGCAGAGAACTTCGACAAGATCGTGGACGATGCCAAGCGCCTGGATACCTCGCTGCTGCGCATCGGCATGCTTCCGTTCGGAGCGATGAAATCCCTGGATTCGGTGGTGGAATTCGCCAAACAAGCAAACGGTTATGCCGAACGGCTCCAGGAACAGGGCATCAGCCTTTACTATCACAACCACCACATTGAGTTCGCCAAGTTTGATGGCAGGTACATGCTGGACGTCATCGCCGGGAACTCCCCGGCCATGGGTATGGAGATTGACGTCCACTGGGTGCAGCGCGGAGGCCTGGACCCTGTGCGCACCCTCCAAAAGTACGCCGGCAAGACTGCCATGGTGCACCTCAAGGACTACAGGATCGGTCAGATGCCGGAATCGTCCTTCGGGCTCCTGGAGAAGGGCGACTTTCCCGGATTCATGGCGGAGTTCCGGAATGTGGTGCAGTTCGCTGAAGTGGGCGAAGGCAACCTGGACTTCCCATCCATCATTCCTGCCGCCCTGGCCGCTGGTGCCCAATATCTGCTTGTGGAGCAGGACGAACTGTACGGCCGGAGCGTCTGGGACGCACTCCAGACCTCGTACGACAACCTGGTGGCCATGGGCCACGCCGACCTTTTCTAGATTTCAACACAGGAGATTGCATTCATGAGCAAGAAAGTACGCCTCGGCATCATCGGCCTGGGCCAGCAAGGCGGCGCCTACGCCAAGTTCATCACGGACGGCTTGGTCCCGAACATGGAGATCGGCGCCATTTGCGATGTCGATCCTGCCAAGAAGGAACTTGCCGCCTCCCAGTACCCGAACGTCCCGTTCTATGACGACTACATTGCGCTGCTGGAAAGCGGTGCCGTTGATGCTGTCATCACCTGCGTGCCGCACTTCCTGCACCCCGAGATGGGCATCGAATCACTCAAGCGCGACATTCATGCGCTGGTGGAGAAGCCAGCCGGGGGTCTACACCAAGCAGGTCAAGGAACTCAACGAGTTCGCCGCTTCCAAGCCTGAGCTCTCCTTCGGCATCATGTTCAACCAGCGCAACAACCCGCTCTACAAGAAGCTCAAGGAAATCGTCGACGGCGGCGAGATCGGCAAGATCCGCCGCTCCAACTGGATCATCACCAACTGGTGGCGGCCGCAGGGTTACTACAACTCCAGCGAATGGCGGGCTACTTGGGGAGGCGAAGGTGGTGGCGTTCTGGTCAACCAGGCACCGCACCAGCTGGATCTCTGGCAGTGGATCTGTGGCGTCCCCCAATCTGTCTACTCCAAGGTGGCGTATGGCTTCCGCCGCGATATCGCGGTCGAGGATGAAGTCACCGCAGTTGTGGACTATGGCGACGGCGCCACGGGCGTTTTCGTGACGGCCACCCACGACATCGTGGGAACCGACAGATTCGAAATCCTCGGTGACCAGGGCAAGATCGTGGTGGAGGACAGCAAGGTGGCCACAGTCACCCGGCTGGTCAAGCCGGAGCGGGAAATCAGTGATTCGATGGATACGGAAGGCGTGCGCAAGCTCTTTATGGGTCAGTTGAACCGCGACGAGTTGTACAGCAGCGAGGTGATCGAGTTCGAGTCTGCGTGGGGCGGCCAGCACGCCGGTGTCCTGGAGAACTTTGCGGCCAACATCCTTGACGGCACTCCTCTGCTTGCTCCGGGCTCGGACGGTATCAACGGCGTCCGCCTGGCCAACGCCATCCACCTCTCCAGCTGGACCGGCAAGGAAGTTTCGCTGGACTTTGACGAGGATGAATTCCTGCAGGAGCTCAACAAGCGCATCGCGGAAGAGGGCAAGTTCCCCGAGCGCCGCTAGAGCGCGGTAGAGCGCCGGTAGAGGCTCGCCGGGATGTGAGGGAGTATCCAGACTGTTCCTCTCTCACATCCCGACGGCTTTTTGGCGTTCCTCTCTCACATCCCACCGGCTTTTTAGCGTTCCTCTCTCACATCCCACTGGGTTTTTGACGTTCCTCTCTCACATTCCACCGGGTTTTTGGCATTCCTCGATGGCAACCGGCCGTTTTTGTTGCCAAGCGGTCTAGGATGAAGCGGTGACTGACGTGACGAGCACCGCAGCAACTGCACCCACTAAGCGTGGCCGGGGGGAAAAGTCCTCCGCTACGATCTACGACATCGCCAAGCTCGCGGGCGTGAACCCGTCGACGGTGTCGCGTGCCCTCAGCAAGCCGGGCAGGGTCAGTGCCAAGACACAGAAAATTATCGAGGACGCGGCTGCGCAACTGAACTACCAGGTGAACCCGTTCGCCCGCGCGCTCCCCACTGGCCGCACGCAGACAATGGGTTTGATTGTCGCGGACATTACCAATCCCACCTTTTTCGACATCATCCGCGGTGCCGAAACCAGCGGATCGGCCCGCGATTACACGCTGGTCCTGGCGGAATCCGCTGAGTCGCCAGAGACCGAAGTCACCGCGGCGCGTCGCCTGTTGAGCACGGTCGACGGACTGATCCTGGCGAGTCCCCGCATGGACGACGACCACATCCGGGCCCTTTCGGCGGACAAGCCTGTGGTGGTCATTAACCGCAAGATCGACGGCGTCCCGTGCGTCGTTCCGGATGTGAACAAGGGCATCAGCGAGGCCGTGCGCAGCTTGGCAGCCAATGGGCACACCAATCTTGCCTACGTCGCGGGGCCTGCCCAGTCCTGGATGACAGGGCCGCCGGTGGGAGGGCGTCAAAGCTGCCTGCGAGTGGTCAAAGCTGGGTGCCCTGCGTTTGGAATCGTCCAAACCAACCGTCGACGGCGGCAGGCAAGTTGCGCGCGACGTCCTGGAAAGTGGAGCTACAGCCGTCATCACTTACAACGACCTCCTGGCCATCGGCTTGATGCAGGAATTGCAGGCTGGCGGCATGCGCGTTCCGGACCAAATCAGCATCGTTGGCTTCGATGACATTTTCGGCGCAGACTTCACCACCCCCGCACTGACGACCGTGCGTTCACCCCTGGGGGAATGCGGCACGCGTGCCGTGACCATCCTGTTGGACATGCTGCAAGGCCACGATGCCCCCAGCGAAGCTGTGAGCGTGGAGACCGAGCTCGTTGTGCGTGGCTCCAGTGGAAGGCTGCTGAGCTAGTCCCCAGTGTTTAGGCAAATGATTGTTGCAACGAGTTGGCAATTTTTGGCAACCGGTTGACAAGATGGCAAGGTGAACCGCAAGATTGACCTATGTCACAGTCCATCGCAGCACACCCTGACAGGCTTCTGCCCGCAGATCCCGGCACGCGCAGCATCGCGCGCTCCTTGCTGGAGCGCGTCCAGGACCTGCCCATCATTTCTCCGCACGGCCACGTTGACGCCGCTGTCCTTGAACAGAACACGCCCTTCCCTGACCCTGCAGCGCTCCTGGTCAGCCCGGACCACTACGTCACACGCCTGATCCACGCCAACGGTGTTCCGATGGATCAGTTGCTCACAGGTACAGCGTCCGCGCCTGATTCACGGGAGATTTGGAGGCAGTTCGTCCAGGCCTGGCCGCTGTTCGAGGGCACTGCCTCCGGGTACTGGCTGCGCACCCAATTCCACGAAGTGTTCAAACTCGGCGCAGACCTCAGTGAGATGCCGGCTGACGCCAGCTATGACGCGATCGCGGCCAAGCTGGTAGAGCCGGACTTCCGTCCTCGCCAGCTCTTCAAGGACTTCAACATTGAGGTCCTGGCCACCACGGATGATCCTCTGGACAACCTTGCCAGCCACAAGGCCCTCACCAATGACCCCAGCTTCAACGGCCGGGTGCTTCCCACGTTCCGACCGGATGCTTATCTGAATGTGGCGCATCCCAGCTGGAACGCCAACGTTGATCGTCTGATCGAAACTGCCGCCGACGGCGCAACGGGCTATGCAGGCTACATCGCGGCCCTGGAAAACCGGCGTCGCTACTTTGTTGAGCATGGCGCAGTTTCGGCGGATCACGGCGTGCGCACGCCTGCCACGCTCAAACTGCAAACCGCAGAAGCTGAAGCACTCTTTGAACGTGCCCGTGCCGGCAAGGCTACAGCCCAGGATCGTGATGCGTTCGAGGCCCACATGATGTACCAGATGGCACGCATGTCAGTGGCCGACGGATTGGTCATGACCATCCACCCTGGCTCGTACCGGAATCACCATGGCCCCACGTTCGAGTCCTTTGGTGCGGACACCGGCCACGATATTCCGTTCGCGGTGAACTACACCGAGGCCATCCGTCCGTTGCTGCAGGACTTTGGCACGGCCAAGGATTTCCACTTGGTGCTCTTCACCCTCGATGAGACCGTTTTTTTCCCGTGAACTCGCGCCGTTGGCCGGTTTCTATCCGTCTGTTTTCATCGGTGCGCCGTGGTGGTTCCTCGATGCTCCGGATGCCATGTTGCGCTTCCGCTCCGCAGTTACGGAAACCGCAGGTTTCTCGCGGTCCTCCGGCTTCATCGATGACACCCGCGCGTTCTGCTCCATTCCCGCACGGCACGACGCCTCCCGCAGGATTGAAGCTTCCTTCCTCGCGCGCCTTGTAGCCGAGCACCGTGTGACTGAAGCCCGCGCACACGAGCTGATTCTCGACGTCGTCGATTCCTCGCCACGCAGGGTGTTCAAACTATGAGCGTCGATGGGCTCCGGCGATTGAACCGTGAGGTCAAAGCGGTTGAAAAGGCTCCCGTGCGCATTGTGCACCTGGGACTCGGGGCCTTTCACCGTTCGCACCAGGCCTGGTACACACAGCATGCCGGCGACGCAGGGGACTGGGGCATCGCCTCGTTCACGGGGCGTCGTCCGGATGTCGCCAAGGTCCTTGCGGAACAGGACGGCCTCTTTACGTTGGTGGAACGATCCGATGCAGGGGATTCCTTTGAGGTTGTAGGCAGCGTTGTAGAAGCCATCGACGGCGCCAACATTGAACGATTGGTTGAACTGGTCTCAGCACCGCAAACAGCGGTGCTAACGCTGACCATCACGGAAGCAGCCTACGCACACGGCGCGGATGACCTTCCGCGGTTGGTCGCGGGGGAGCAACCCACGACGCCGTTGGGCCGCTTGGTCCTTGGCCTCGCCGCCCGCAGGGAGGCCGACGCCGGACCCCTCGCTGTGGTTTCCTGCGACAACCTCTCTGACAATGGAAACGTGGCCCGTGCGGGCGTAGCGGAAATCGCCCTGGGCTTTGACCCCGGACTCGCCGCCTGGATCGACAACAACGTCAGCTTTGTCAGCACATCGGTGGACCGCATCACGCCCCGCACTACGGCTGACGATGTTGCTCTGATCGGTGAGCAGTGCGGGTACAGGGACGAAGCCCCGGTGGTGACTGAACCGTTCCGCAACTGGGTGCTGAGCGGCCATTTCCCCCTCGGGCGTCCACGTTGGGAAGACGCTGGAGCGGTCTTCGTGGATGACATCGAACCCTACGAAAACCGCAAACTTTGGCTCCTCAACGGCGCGCATTCCATCCTTGCTTACGCAGGGCAGTTGCGCGGCCACACCACAGTGGCCCAGGCCCTGGGCGATGCGGTATGCCGTCAAGCGGTAGAGGAATTCTGGGACGAAGCCGCCAGGCACCTTCCCCGCGGGGAACTCCATATCCCTGAATACCGGACTGCATTGCTTGAACGTTTTGGGAACTCCCGGATCGCACATCATCTGGCCCAGATTGCCATGGACGGCAGCACCAAGCTCCGGATGCGTGCACTGCCGGTTCTCCGTGCGGAGCGCGCCGCGGGGCGAAGCGGCACTGCTGCGGCGAGAATGATCGCGGTGTGGTCTGCCTACATCGCGCTGAATCCTGGGCTTCAGGATCCCAGGGCTTCAGGTATTGCGGCTGCCAATGAACTCTCCGGAGGTGCCCGGGTTGCGGCGCTGCTGGGGCTTTTGGATCCAGACCTTGCCGATGAGCCAGGAGTCGTGGAGCTGATCCAGGAGCTGACCTCGGTTTGGGCCGCTCACCATGCCGGGACAGGGACAGCAGCCTAGGCTTCCCTTTTCCGGGGCTCGCGCGGTTGTCGCGCTGGCAACCGATTGCCAAAAATGGCAAACAATTCTAGACTCGTATTCAGTATTTGTGGTGAATATCGCATTGAGGCGAGAAGGAACCCTTCAACCCAGCCCAATCCCGAAAGGAAAAGCTGTGAAAATCATTGCCGCTGAAGTCTTCGTGACCAGCCCCTCCCGGAACTTCGTCACCCTGCGTATCACCACCGAGGATGGTGTGACGGGTATTGGTGATGCCACGCTGAACGGCCGGGAACTCGCCGTCGCCGCTTATCTCAAGGAGCATGTTGCGCAGCTGTTGATCGGGAAGGATCCGCACCGGATCGAGGACACGTGGCAGTTCCTGTACCGCAGCTCCTACTGGCGCCGGGGCCCGGTGACCATGGCCGCGATTGCTGCCGTGGACATGGCGTTGTGGGACATCAAGGGCAAGGTGGCCGGCATGCCCGTCTACCAGTTGCTGGGTGGCGCGTCCCGGAACGGGCTGCGGGCCTACGGCCATGCTTCCGGCTCGGACATTCCCTCGCTTTTCGACTCGGTCCGTGAGCACCTGGAACTCGGTTACAAGTCCATCCGAATTCAGACCGCGGTCCCGGGCATCAAGGCTGTGTACGGTGTGGCCGCCCAGGCCCAGGCGTCTGGCGAGCGTTACGACTACGAGCCGGCCGGCCGCGGGAACTTCCCGTTGGAGGAGGATTGGGACACCCGCGCGTACCTGCGTCACTTGCCGACGGTTTTCGAAGCCGTGCGGAATGAGTTCGGCCCGGAAATTCCGTTGCTCCACGATGGCCACCACCGGATGACGCCCATCCAGGCGGCCAAGCTGGGCAAGGCACTGGAACCGTACGACCTGTTCTGGTTGGAGGACTGCACCCCGGCCGAGAACCAGGAGGGGCTGCGCCTTGTCCGCCAGCACACCACAACGCCGCTGGCCATCGGTGAAATCTTCAATACCGTGTGGGACTACCAGACCCTCATCAAGGAACAGTTGATCGACTACGTCCGCGCGGCCTCCACACACTTTGGCGGTATCTCCCCGCTGAAGAAGGTCATGGATTTCGCCGCGCAGTACCAGATCAAGTCCGGCTTCCACGGCCCCACGGACATCTCCCCGGTGGGCTTCGCCGCCCAGCTGCATGTTGGCCTGGCCATCCACAACTACGGCATCCAGGAATACATGCAGCACTCGGACAAAACCAACGAGGTCTTCCAGCAGTCCATGACATTCAAAGACGGTTACCTGCACCCCGGGGACGAGCCCGGCATCGGCGTCGAGTTCAACGAGGAAGCGGCCGCTGCGTTCCCGTACCAGCAGGCATACCTGCCGTACAACCGCCTCGTGGACGGCACGGTCCATGACTGGTAAGCCGGTTCCTTCGGCAGGCGACGCCCGGCACCACATCGTGGTGATGGGCGTGGCCGGCTGCGGCAAAAGCACCGTAGGTGCCGCCCTCGCTGAACGCCTCGGAGCTGAATTCCTAGACGGCGATTCGCTGCACCCGCAATCAAACATCGACAAGATGGCCTCGGGCACTCCGCTGAACGACGACGACCGGGCACCCTGGTTGGCCGGAATCGGCAGGCGATTCACGGCGTCGAACTCTGCTCTTGTTATTGCCTGCAGCGCCCTCAAGCGCTCCTACCGGGACATCATCCGCAGCGGCGATCCATCCGTGGTGTTCGTGCACCTGTATGGCACGCGCGAGTTGCTGAATGAACGCATGAACGCCCGACCCGGACACTTCATGCCAGCCTCGCTCCTTGATTCACAATTAGCTACTTTGGAGCCCTTGCAGGACGACGAAGCGGGAATAGTCCTGGATATCGCCTTATCCGTGGAGGAGATCGTGGATGAAGTGACCCTGGCTTTGAGTGGACATGCTGAAGCGCCGTCCAGGCCATTCCTGGTGGACCTCAAAGCTGCTCCCTTCCATCTTGATGACGCAGCTGTCGCATGGGTGGAGAACACGATCGGCTCAATGACCCTCGAGGAGAAGATCGGGCAGCTGTTCATCAACCACAACAACGATTACTCCCCGGAGTACCTCGACAGCGTGCTGGAGAAATTCCATGTGGGCGGCATGCGCTACCGGCCGGGTCCCTCGGCGGCTGTCCAGGAACACATCCGTTACGCGCAGTCCAAAACCCGCATCCCGCTGCTCATCGCTTCCAACCCGGAGATGGGCGGAGCGGGCAGTTGCGACGACGGCACGTTCGTGGCCACGCACCTGCAGGCTGGTTCACACCCGGACAAGGCAATCGCCCGGCAAATGGGCCAGGTTGCCGGCGTCGAAACGGCTGCGCTGGGCTGTAACTGGGCGTTCGCGCCGATCGTGGACATCCACTGCAACTGGCGGAACACGGTCATCTCCACCCGGGCGTTCGGCAATACGCCGGAGATTGTGGTGGAGCGTGCCAAGGAGTACTTCGACGGAATCAGCGAGTCGCAAACTGTTTGCGCCGTGAAGCATTTCCCGGGCGACGGCGTTGATGAGCGTGACCAGCATGTGGTCACGTCTTACAACACGCTCGACTATGACCAGTGGAACAAGACCTACGGGCACGTGTACCGCGAAATGATCGGGCACGGCGTGCAGTCGATCATGGTGGGGCACATCGGTGCTCCCGAGGTGTCCAGGCATTTCCGTCCCGGGCTGTCGGACTCCGAGGTGTTGCCGGCGACACTGGCTCCTGAACTGCTGCAGGACCTCCTGCGAGGCGAGCTCGGCTTCAACGGGCTGGTGCTCACGGACGCTTCGCTCATGGTCGGCTTGACGCAGGCAATGAAGCGGCGCGATTTGGTGCCTGCCACCATAGCGGCCGGCTGCGACATGTTCCTCTTCTTCCGCAATCCCGACGAGGACTTCCAATACATGGTGGACGGCTACAAATCCGGCGTCATCACCGAGGGCCCGTCTCCACGATGCGTTGCGCAGGATCCTGGGGTTGAAGGCAACGCTGGGATTGCACCGGATTGAGCGTGACGATCTGGTGCCGTCCGCAGAAGCATTGGCCGTCATCGGCAGCGACGCGCACCGTGCAATTGCCGCAGACGTTGCGGACAAGACCGTCACGCTTGTCAAGGACACGGCCCGGAACCTGCCCATCACGCCCGGGACGCACAAACGCATCCGGCTCTATGGCATTTCGGGCGGGGCGGACTTTACCCGCGCAGATCCGCTGGCTTATTTGGACATGGTCAAGGAGGAACTGGAATCCGCGGGGTTTGAAGTGCATGTATTCAAAACTGCGGAGCAGCGTGAAGCTGCGGGGGAGTCCGGCATGAACTTCATGAGGGTGCTCGCCGAGGAAGCAACGGGCGACTACGCAGAGAAGTACGACGCCGCATTCGTGTTTGCCAACGTCAAGGGCTTCGCGCAGGAGGCGGCAATACGGATCAAGTGGTCCTCGCCCATGGCTGCTGAAATTCCTTGGTACGCCACGGAAGTTCCCACTGTCTTTGTTTCCCTGAACCAGCCGAACCATCTGATCGATGTACCCATGGTCAAGACCGCCATTCACGCTCACGCAGGAACGCGCGAGGCCATCCGTGCCACCATCCTGAAAATCCAAGGTAAGTCCGAGTTCCAGGGAACGTTCAACGAGAACGTCTTCTGCGATTCGTTCGACACCCGGCTCTAGCTCCCCACTTTCGGCGGGGACGTGCTCCTCCACGCCATCACGGTGGAGCACTGCAAGCCCGGCACTGCCCACAAGGCGGTGCCGGGCTCTTCCTTTCCCAGGGAACGCGAACGCGCGCCAATTGTGAACGCTAACAACGATTCAAGTCAAGAATTTCCCGCAGGGATTACTGCCGAGTAGCGTTATAACCAAATTGTGATCCAATCCACTTGACCGACGGTATTGTTAGCGTTCACAATGGCAGTCGTATCACCTTGAAGTGGCATGTGCCGCCCCCAGCACACAGGCCAACCCAGCTTCACCGTGCCGGACGCGCAGATGCTCCGGCTGCATCAGAGTTCGCGGCAAAGCTGCCGCGGAAGGAGAGCATCGTGAGATTAAAGAAACTCCTGGGCGCCGTAGCGGTTGTCCTTACCTTGACCGTGGGAGCCACGGGCTGCGGGAGCCGCGGAGGAGCTGCAGAATCCAGCAGCACCGCCAAGCCCAGCGATTCGCTGGTAGGCATTTCGATGCCGACCCAGACGTCCGAGCGTTGGATTGCCGATGGCGCCAACGTTGAGAAATCCTTGAAGGACCTTGGTTACAAGACTGACCTTCAGTTCGCCAACGATGACATCCCTACGCAGGTCTCCCAGATCGAGAACATGCTGACCAAGGGCGCCAAGGCACTGATCATCGCAGCAATTGACGGCACCACGCTGACCGACGTCCTGGCCAAGGCCAAGGAACAGAACGTTAAGGTCATCGCCTACGACCGCCTCATCAACGGAACACCGAACGTTGACTACTACACCACCTTCGACAACTACACCGTAGGTGTCCAGCAGGCTACGTCACTGCTCACCGGCCTTGGCCTGGTGGACGCAAGTGGCAAGAAGGTTGATGGCAAGGGCCCGTTCAACGTGGAGCTCTTCGCCGGAAGCCCGGATGACAACAACGCCAACTTCTTCTGGACTGGCGCCATGGACACCCTCAAGCCGTACCTGGATGCAGGCACCTTGAAGGTTCCCAGCGGCCAGACCAAGTTCGAGCAGGCAGCCATCCTGCGCTGGCAGGCACCCGTTGCCCAGAAGCGCATGGAAGACATCCTGACCTCGGCTTACAGCTCCGGCACCAAGCTGGACGGTGTGCTCTCCCCGTATGACGGCCTGTCTATCGGCATCATCTCGGCCCTGACCAGCACGGGTGGCTACTCCACCGGAAAGCTGCCGGTAGTTACCGGCCAGGACGCCGAAAAGGGCTCCGTGAAGTCCATCATCGCCGGCGAGCAGTACTCCACGATCTTCAAGGACACCCGCCAGCTCGGAGCTCAGGCCGTGAAGATGGTTGACGCCGTGCTCAAGGGCAACGAGCCGGAAACGAACGACACCAAGACCTACAACAACAAGGTCAAGGTTGTTCCGGCCTTCCTCCTGAAGTCCGTCATCATCACCAAGGACAACTACAAGAAGGAACTCATCGACTCGGGCTACTACAAGGAATCCGACGTCAAGTAAGCACTTCCTTCGGGTTGTGGTCCCGCTGCCAGAGCGCTGCCAGAGCGCTGCCAAGCGCTGCCAGGCGCTGCCAGGCGCTGCTAAAGCGGGGCGGGGCCACAACCCACCATGAGCCGGCCGAATCCCCGGCCAGGCCAAGTTCCAACCAGTCAGTGGGAATTGACGATGAACGTACCCATTCTTCAAATGCGAGGAATAACCAAGACCTTCCCCGGGGTCAAGGCCCTTCAGGATGTCACCCTGGATGTAAACCGCGGCGAAGTCCACGCCATCTGTGGAGAGAACGGCGCCGGGAAATCCACCCTGATGAAGGTGTTGTCCGGGGTCTACCCGCACAACTCCTTTGACGGCGACATCCTTTTTGAGAACGAACCCTGCGAATTCAACAGCATCTCCGACAGTGAGAAGCGCGGGATCGTGATCATCCACCAGGAGCTGGCTCTTAGCCCGTACCTTTCCATCGCTGAGAACATTTACCTCGGCAACGAGTTGGCAAACAACGGCTGGGTGGATTGGCGGAAAACCAACCTCGAAGCCGCCAAGCTGCTTGCCCGTGTAGGTCTGAGCGAAAACCCGGTCACACCCATCCAGCACATCAGTGTTGGCAAGCAGCAGCTCGTGGAGATTGCCAAGGCGCTCTCCAAAGAGGTGAAGCTGCTCATCCTGGATGAGCCAACCGCTGCACTGAACGATGAAGACTCGGACCACCTGCTGGACCTCATCCTGCACCTCAAGGGCCAGGGCGTCACCAGCATCATCATCAGCCACAAACTCAACGAGATCCGCAAGGTTGCTGACGCCGTCACTATCATCCGTGACGGCAAGTCCATTGAGACGCTGCGCCTGGACCAGGGCCAGATCACCCAGGAACGCATCATCCGCGGCATGGTGGGACGTGACCTTGAAAGCCTCTATCCGGACCGGACTCCGAACATCGGCGAGGAAGTCCTCCGCATTGAAGACTGGACCGTCCAGCATCCCCAGGACCACAGCCGCATCGTTGTGCACAACGCCACCCTGAACGTCCGCAAGGGCGAAGTGGTGGGCTTGGCCGGCCTTATGGGCGCGGGCCGCACCGAGCTGGCCATGAGCGTTTTCGGCCGGACGTACGGACGCGCCGTTTCGGGCAAGGTCTACAAGTACGGCGAAGAGATCAACACTTCCACGGTTTCCGACGCGATCGATCATGGCATTGCCTACGCCACCGAGGACCGCAAGCATTATGGCCTGAACCTGATCGAGGACATCAAACGGAATATCTCCATGGCGGCGCTGAACAAGCTGGCCAAACGTGGCTGGGTTGATGGCAACAAAGAGACCACCGTCGCCAACCATTACCGCAAGAGCATGAACATCAAGGCGCCGTCCGTGGCAGCCATCACCGGCAAGCTCTCCGGCGGTAACCAGCAGAAAGTGGTGCTGAGCAAGTGGATGTTCTCGGATCCGGACGTTCTGATCCTGGACGAACCAACCCGGGGCATCGACGTTGGCGCCAAGTTCGAGATCTACACGATCATCAATGAACTCGCAGCCGCCGGGAAAGCCGTGATCGTGATCTCCTCGGAGCTGCCTGAGCTCCTGGGCATTTGCGACAGGATCTACACGCTGTCCGCAGGGCACATCACCGGCGAGGTCCCCATCGCCGAGGCCACCCAGGAAACCCTCATGCACTTCATGACTCAAGAGAAGGAATAGCCAACATGTCCGCCCTACGAGAATCCCTTGGCTTCCTCACAAGCCGCCTCCGCCAGGTTGGCATCTTCGTCGCCCTGATCCTGATCGTTATCCTCTTCCAGGTCCTGACGAACGGCATCCTGCTTGAACCGCAGAACGTCAGCAACCTGGTGGTCCAGAACAGCTACATCCTGATCCTCGCCATTGGCATGGTGATGGTCATCATCGCCGGCCACATCGACCTCTCCGTCGGATCCATCGCCGGGTTCATCGGTGCTGTGGCCGGCGTGATGATCGTGCACTGGGGCTGGGCGTGGTGGCTGGCCATTCCGGCTTGCCTCCTGGTAGGTGCCTTGGTGGGTGCCTGGCAGGGCTACTGGATTGCCTATGTGGGCATTCCAGCCTTCATCGTCACCCTGGCCGGCATGCTCATCTTCCGCGGCCCTGACGCTCATCACCCTGAAGAACCAGCAGATCACCCCGTTCCCCAACGAGTTGCGGGCGCTCGGTGGAGGTTTCCTCCCCGATATCTCCGGGGGCACCTCCGTACTGGAATGGCTGACCGTCATCCTGGGCGTCGGCGGCACCGCAGCCATTCTCTTCCAAGCCATCAAGGAGCGCCGTGTCCGGCGCAAGTTCAACCTTGAGAACGAGCCGATGGCATGGTTTGCCGTCAAGAACGGCTTCATCGCTGTGCTGATGCTGATCATCACCTTCCTCCTGGCCAGCTACCGTGGAACGCCGATCGTGCTGATCGTGCTGGCAGTCCTGGTGATCCTGTACTCGGCATTGATGAACAACAGCATCTTCGGGCGCCACACCTACGCCATTGGTGGCAACCTGCATGCAGCAGAGCTCTCCGGCATAAAGACCAAGAAGGTAACCTTCCGGTTGTTCGTCAACATGGGCGTCCTCGCCGCGTTGGCTGGTTTGGTGTTCACAGCCCGACTGAACTCTGCCCAGCCTGCTGGCGGTACCGGCTTTGAACTGGACTCCATTGCTGCCGCCTTCATCGGTGGCGCGGCCGTCCAAGGCGGCATCGGTACCGTTGCGGGAGCAATGATCGGTGGCCTCATCATGGGCGTCCTGAACAACGGTATGTCCATCCTGGGTCTGGGAACCGACTACCAGCAGCTCATCAAGGGCCTGGTTCTCCTCCTTGCAGTCGGCTTCGACATCTTCAACAAGAACCGGACAGGTGCTGGTGGAGGATCATCAATCAGCCGCCGCTTCAAGTGGAAGACCACGCCTCCGGCAACCGAAGCTACCAAACCTGCCAAGACTGAACCTGTGCGGGTAGACGTCAAATAGCAAGAATCCCTGGATTGGCCTGCATCCTGCTCGAGCTGAGCTGTCCTGCTCAGAGTGAAGAGCCGGATGCGGGCCAATCCTGTCCAAGCCCGCCATACGAATCCATAAAGTGAGGTGCGGATGTCTCCCGGGGCAACACCGAGCAGGCCACCCGTCATGGGGGATGTAGCCAAGTTGGCCGGGGTCTCGCACCAGACTGTTTCCCGCGTCCTGAACAACCACCCCAATGTCAGCAGCAAAACCAAGGAACGCGTGGAATCGGCTATCGCGAGCCTTGGCTACAGGCGCAACACGGCCGCACGCAGCTTGGTGACGCGGCGGTCCCGGACCATAGGCGTGCTTGCCTGCGAAACCGGCCAGTACGGACCTGCCAATACTTTGCTGGGAGTTGAACAGGCGGGCCGGGAAGCGGGCTACTTCGTCAGTATCGCCAACCTCCGCGAAGTAACAGGCGACAGCATCAACGACGCCATCGCCCATTTCCGCAACGAGTCAGTGGAGGGCGTGGTCATCCTCGTACCCCATCCGGATGTCCTGGCCGCCCTCCGTGACGTCATCGTCCCGTTTCCCATGGTGGCCGTGGGCGCCGGAACTGGGAACGAACTGATGGGTGCTTCACTGAACCAGCGTTTGGGAGCGCGGTTGGCGGTGGAACATCTCATCGGGCTCGGACACCGCCACATCGGACACATTTCCGGTCCGACGCACTGGATTGACGCGGCTGAGCGCATCAAGGGATGGCAGGAGGCACTCGGCAATGCGGGCTTGGAGGCGCACGTTCTTCTCCAAGGGGGATGGGATGCCGCCTCGGGATATGAAGCAGGCCTGGCGCTCATCGAACAGCGCAAGCTCGAGGATCAGCCAACTGTCACTGCTGTCTTTATTGCGAACGACCAAATGGCTGTGGGAGTCCTTCGCGCCCTCCAGGAAGCCGGGTTGCGGGTCCCTGAAGACATCAGTGTGGTGGGTTATGACGATCAACCTGAAGCTGCGTTCTTCCTGCCTCCGCTGACTACCATCAAGCAGGACTTTGAAGAACTCGGCCGCCGTTGCATGTCCGCGCTACTCCAGCAGTTGGAAAGTGAAGCAGGCAACGAGGACCAGGTCGTGAATCCCCGCCTGGTGATCCGCTCGACTACGGCGCCGCCAACTCCACCCGCTGCGTTGTAGCTAGATCCATGCCGGCGCGGCCGGCATTTCCTGCGTTGGGGCGCCAGGTCCGGCGGCTGTGATGCCGCTGTTGCCGCGGCCTGCGGCCCATTCGACGACGGCGGGAAGGGGGCCGGTGATGATCGTCGGCTCTCCAGCGGTGGTGTCGCCGAACGTAAGGCTCGTGCCGTTCCCGGCAGTGTCGTTGACCTTGATGAGAAGTCCGGTGTCGGTGCCGCGGATTTTCCAGGCGCTGGTGATGTCTTTGAGCAGACGTTCAAGGACCGACGTAGGGATGTCGTTGAAGGTGGCGCCGCTGTCCAGGTCCACGGCGTGAACCCACACTTCGCGGGTGCGCATCCACACTGTTTCGGATGCTGGCACGGTGCGGCCTTGGGCGGTGCGGACTTCGTGGGCCCAGTTCGCGTCCGGGAGGTCGCGCCATTCGACGGACAAGTGCACTGCGGAGTGGTCGAAGAGGTTCCGCAACGCAATCGGGGAAAGCGTGGCGCCGAAGTTTATTTCCTGGTTGCGGGCCTCGGGCGAGGCATACATCGGTGTCTCCACACTGCTGGCGGCCCATTCCACGAGCCGGGCGATCGCACGGGCGTTGTAGCCCACATGTGCTACAACGTGGCGGCGGGACCAGCCGGCCAGCAGCGACGCGCCGTCGAGCTCTGAGTCGGCAAGTTCATTGAGCTTCCGGGCAAAGAAGGCGGTTCCCCGCCGCGCCTGCAGGAGTTCTTCCTGCAGGCGCGGATCGGTGGCGAGATCGTGGCGGGCGACCATCAGGCTTCCTTGACCACGCGGTTGCTTAGCTGGCCCAGGCCCTCGATGGTGGTGACCAGCAGCTGGCCTTCCTGCAGGTACCGCTTGGGGTCCTGGGCGTGCCCGACGCCGCCGGGGGTCCCGGTGGCGATCACGTCGCCCGGGTTCAGCGTGATGATCGTGGAGATGTAGGAAACCAGGAATTCGGGGGTGAACACGAGGTCGCCGGTGGGAGTGCTTTGCTGGATCTCGCCGTCCACGGCGGAAGTCATGAGCGGGCCGGCGGTGAATTCGTCCTTGGTGACGAGGGCAGGGCCTAACGGAGTGGAGTCCTCCCACGTCTTGCCCTGGAGCCACTGGATGGTGCGGAACTGGTAATCGCGCATGCTGATGTCGTTCAGGACCGCGTACCCCGCGATGTGGTCAGCTGCGTCCGCCTCTGTGATGCGCCGGCCCTTCTTGCCGATGATCACCGCGAGCTCGGCTTCCCAGTCCACGGTGTCCGATTCCTGCGGCAACGCCAGGTCATCGTTCGGGCCGATCAAGGATTCCTGGTACTTCGCGAACAGGGTGGGGTACTCGGGGATCTCCCGGCCCATTTCCTTGATGTGGTTGCGGTAGTTGTGGCCCACGCAGATGATCTTCCCTGGTGCAGGCACGACGGCGGCGAGGTCGGCGCCGTCGAGCGCGTGCGTTGCGCCGTTGGCCGCCTTCGCAATGGTTTCCCATGCGGGGTCGGCCAGCAACGCGCCGACGTCGGCGAAGCCGGGAATCTCGGTGAGGGTGTCGCCGTCCTGGCGGACAGCTTTGGTGCCTTCAGCGGTGCGGAGGGTGAGGAGTCTCATTGCTTGCGTCCTTCGGTGTAGCTGCGGTTGAAGTTCAGTCGTTCGAAGATGGGGGTGTCGCTGAAACGGAAAAGATCAAACGAAGTTTGTGAAACAGCGTCGGCCTGCAGCGACCACTCCTGCCAGGACGGGACCACGAACAGGTCACCCTTGGCCAGGTGTTTGGTCTCGCCATTCAGGACAACGGTGCCGGTGCCTTCGAAGACCTGCCACACACTGGAACCAACCTCACGAAGCGGCTCGGTGGTGGCGCCGGCGCGGAGGCGGTGGAATTCGGCGCGGATGGTGGGCATGACATCCCCGCCGGTGGTGGGGTTTGAGTACCGGATGGCGGCGTGGCCCTGGGAGACGGTGGCCGGGTGGCCCTCGTCCTCCAACAACAACTGCTCACGGAGGGCTGCGTCGGTGTGTTCCCAGCGGTATGCGGCGATGGGGGAGTTGGTGGTGTCCTCCAGGCCGGAGAGCGGACGGAGGCCAGGGTGGGCCCAGAGGCGTTCAGAGCGCGAGATGTCCGGCGTGGCTTCGTCCGTGACGCGTTCGGTGCCGAACTCGAAGAACCCGGCGTCCGCGTAATGGACGAAGGGGATGTCCAGCCCGTCGATCCATGCCATCGGCTGGTCGGTGTCGTTGTGGTGGCCGTGGAAGTTCCAGCCCGGGGTCAGCAGGAAGTCGCCGCGGCGCATCGCCACAGGATCGCCATTTACGACCGTCCAGACGCCTTCGCCTTCGACGACGAACCGGAAGGCGTTCTGGGAGTGCCGGTGCTCGGGGGCCACCTCGTGCGGGCCGAGGTACTGGATCGCGGCCCACAGTGTCGGCGTCGCGTACGGCGTGCCGGCCAGGCCCGGGTTGGCCAGGGCAATGGCGCGGCGTTCCCCGCCGCGGCCAACGGGCACCAGGTCCCCGGCACGCGCAGCGAGGGGGTACAGATCGTTCCAACGCCACACATGCGGGACGGCCTTCGGGTTTGGGACCATCGGCATCAGGTCACCGATCTCCGTCCACAACGGGATCAGGTTCTCCGACTCGAAGTCCTTGTACAGCTGCTCCAGCTGCGCCTGTTCCTCGGGGGTCGGCTCCGGCAGGGCGTGGCTGGCGGCCACAGATTCATGAGTCGTGTTCTCGGCGCTGATGGACACGTAGGCCTCCTCGATAGGGTCGAACAGTTTTGGCGTAGTTCGACCCTACGGATTACCGCCAGTGATCCCGAGGATATTCTGTTCTGCAGAATTCGTTATCCGGGTTCTGCCGGGTTGGCTGCGATGTCGATCTCCAGCTGTCGGCAGCTTTCCCGCAGGGCGGCGACCAAACCGGCGTCGAACACTTTGCGGAACCGGGTGGCAGGCGTGGCGACGGTTAATGCCCCGACTACCTGCCCGTGCCCGTTGTGGAGTGCCATGCCGAGGGCGCTGACTCCTTCCTCCGTGCCCTCGAAGTTGGCCGCGAAACCGTTGTTCCGGATGCTGTCCAGTTCGCGGATAAAGGCGGCATACTCTGCGTCCGGGATGGTGTCGCCGCCTATTTCGGCATTCTGGCTGCGGAAGAGTTGTTCGATCATCGGGGGTTCCAGTTCGGCGAGCATCGCTTTCCCGCCGGAGGTCTTGTCCGCCGGCATGACCGTCCCCTGACGGTCTCCGATGCGCAGGACGTTGCTCCCCTCCACTGTTGCGAGGAAGCGGACCTTGGTGCCCACACGGACCATCAGGTTGACCGTCTCATCGAGCCGTGCGGACAGGAGTTCCATATGGGGCAGCGCCAAATCCCTCAGCAGCCTGGTCCAGCTGAGGCCGGCGGGGCCGACACCCATGGCCGGTCCCGGGACATAGCGCCGGTTCTCGTCCTGCACCGCGAAGCCCCGGTAAACGAGCATTGCAAGGAGCCGGTGGGCAGTTGAGGGAGCCACCCCGAGCTCTGCTGCTGCGTCCTTGAGGCGGAGCGCGCCGCCGTCGCGTAGGAGTTGGAGGAGTTGCAAGGCGTTGTCTACCGCCTCAATGGAATACGTGGGCCGCTTCTGCACGGGCTTCCGGCTGGACTGGGTGGCGGGCTTGTTCTGCACAACAGAATTCTATGGTGCTGCGGTTGCTGTTCACCTGACAGTGGTGGGATGAATCACACACTTCCCGCTGCAGCGTCGCAACGGCCTACTGCCGACCTTGGCCGCATGGCCCCGCGCTTCTCCAAAGGCCCGGCACTCGCCGTGCTGGTCTGCTGGCTGCTGGTGGTCTTCGACGGCTACGACCTCATCGTCTACGGCACCGTGCAGTCCTCCCTGATTTCCGAAACCGGCTGGGGCCTCACCAAGGCAACAGCAGGGACCATCGGTTCCATGGCGTTCCTCGGCATGATGATCGGCGCCATCTTCGCGGGCCGCATGGCCGATTCGTGGGGCAGGCGCAAGACCATCCTCGGCTGCGCGATCGCCTTCTCGGTGTTCACCGTCCTCTGCGCCTTGGCACCCAACGCGGCCGTCTTCGGATCGTTGCGACTCCTCGCCGGCATCGGTCTCGGCGGGCTGGTCCCGTCCGCCAACGCGTTGGTGGCTGAACTGGTCCCGGCAAAGTGGCGGTCCACCATTGCCACACTGATGATGTCCGGCGTCCCGATCGGTGGATCCATCGCCGCGTTGGTGGGCATTCCCATGATTCCTGCCTTCGGGTGGCAGTCCATGTTCCTAGTGGCTGTGGTGGCCTTGGTGATCGTGGTGCCGCTCGGGCTGAGATACCTTCCGGAGACGCTCGTATCCACAGGATCCGGCGGCAAGGACTTTCAAGAGCCCGCCGGCTTCGGCTCCCTGCTCCGCGCACCATATCTGGGTGTCAGCATGCTCTTCGCCTTGGCTACCATCGCTACGTTGTTCGCCTGGTACGGGTTGGGTACATGGTTGCCCAACCTCATGCAGTTGGCTGGCTACAACCTGGGGTCGGCGCTGACCTTCGCCCTCGCGCTGAACCTCGGCGCAGTCGCCGGCTCGGTCATCACCGCTTGGGCGGGCACACGCTTCGGTCCAATTCCGACGGCGATAGCGGCAGCCGCAGTAGCCGCCGTCGGGCTTTCGGTACTGTTGGCCGGCCCGCCGGTCACGGTGGTGTACCTCGCTTTGGTGCTTGCCGGCGTCGGAACCCATGGCACGCAGTGCCTCATTATCGCTGCGGTGGCGAGCCACTATCCGGACCACTTGCGGGGGACAGCACTTGGCTGGGCGCTCGGCACCGGGCGCATTGGCGCAGTCGTTGCGCCGCAGGTGGGTGGCCTCCTGCTTGCCGCCGGTCTCGGCGTCAACTCCAACTTCCTCGCGTTCGCCGGTGCCGCCGCCATTGCAGCGGTCCTGTTGGCCGCCGTCAGATTCACCATCAAAACCAAAATCTCCCAAGGAGCAAGCAATGTCTGAATACACCACGTCCACCGATGTCCTGGTTGTGGGAGGGGGTATGGCCGGGCTGGCCGGAGCACTGGCCCTGCGTGAAAACGGTGCCAACGTCACGCTCGTGGAACGGGCGCCGGAGTTCGGTGAGGTAGGCGCGGGCTTGCAGATGGCCCCCAATGCCTCCCGCGTCCTGAAACGCTGGGGTTTGCTGGAGAAGGCGCTGGAGATCGGAGTCCAGCCCAAGCACCTGGTGTTCCGCGACGCAGTCACGGGCGAGGAACTAACGCGCCAGAGCCTGAGGGGCGGGTTTGAGGAGCGCTACGGCGCCCCATACGTGGTGATCCACCGAAGCGACCTTCACCGCGTGCTCCTCGAAGGATGTGAAGCGGCGGGCGTGAAGCTGGTCAACGATGTCATGGTGGACAGCGTTGAAACCGTAAACGGACGCGGTGTTGTCCACACCGCGGCTGGTGTGGACTATGAAGCAGACGTGGTGATCGGGGCCGATGGTCTCAAGTCGACGCTGCGGCCGCTCGTAGCAGCAGACCAGCCCGTTTCCTCCGCCTACGTTGCCTACCGCGGCACGGTGCCCATCGCCGCGGAAACCCCCGCCACGGACCTGGAGGATGTGGTTGTCTACCTCGGTCCGGACTGCCACCTGGTGCAGTACCCCCTGCGCAAGGGCGAACTGCTCAATACCGTGGCCGTCTTCAAATCGCCGTCGTTTGAGCGCGGTGAAGAACAGTACGGGGGAGTGGACGAACTCCAGGCCGCCTACAAGGACTGCGTCCCCGCCGTGCAAGCAGCGCTCGCCAACCTCGGCACGGGCATCCGCTGGCCCATGTACGATCGCGAACCGATAGAAAACTGGGTTGCCGGACGCATGGTCCTGATGGGCGACGCAGCGCACCCCATGCTCCAGTACCTCGCCCAGGGCGCCTGCCAAGCCCTCGAAGATGCGGCGGTGCTGCAGGACGTCAGCAACGGTACGGTCTTCACCGCCGACGGCGTCAACCCGGATGCGTGGGACGAGGCCATTCGCTCCTTCAACTCGGTCCGGGCCGCCCGAACCGCCCGGGTCCAGCGCACGGCACGGATCTGGGGAGAATCCTGGCACGTGTCCGGAGTGGCCCGGGTACTGCGGAACCTGCTGTTCAAGAGCCGCAAGGACAACGACTTCCAGTACAACGACTGGCTGTACGCAGGCAACGTCGACGGTAGCCCCGCTTTGGTCCCGGCGCCTTCCAGCCAGACGGAGCGGATTCCCGCCTGAAATGCCGGATTCCCGCCTGAAATGCCGGGCCCGGTGCCTTACGTAGAATAGAAGCCATGACTTCCACCAGTACCCCCGCTGCAGACACTGCAACTGCCCGTGCCCGCCTTCTTGAACTCATCAAAGAGTTGGCGGTGGTCCGCGGAAAGGTGATCCTCTCCAGCGGCAAGGAAGCTGACTACTACATCGACCTCCGCCGCATCACCCTGCACCACGAAGCCTCCAAGCTGGTGGGCCAGGTCATGTTGGCAATGATCGACGACGCCGGGATCCCGGTTGAGTGCGCTGGCGGACTCACCATGGGTGCCGACCCCGTGGGTACCGCTGTCATGCACGCCGCTGCCGACGCCGGCCGTGCCGTGGACGCTTTCGTTGTCCGCAAGGCCCAGAAGTCGTACGGCATGGGTCGCCAGGTGGAAGGTCCCTCGGTTGAGGGCCGCAACGTGGTTGTCCTCGAGGACACGTCCACCACCGGCGGCTCCGCACTGACCGCCGTCGAGGGCGTCCGTAAGGCCGGCGGCAATGTGGTTGCCGTCGCCGTCATCGTGGACCGTGACACCGGCGCCAAAGAGAAGATCGAAGCCGAAACCGGCGTGCCTTACCTCTTTGCCTTCGGCAAGGACGAACTGGGCCTCAACTAGGGAGTTTGTGTACGGGGGATGCCCCTAAAAGAGTATTTTAGGGGCAACAACCGTGCACGAACTACGGGGCTGTAAGGCAGTGCCCGCGAAGCCTATGCTAGCTGCGTGGACGTTCAAGTAGGTAAGCTCCAGGCTCCGCCGGAGGTGAACGAAAACCTCCCGGGGCCGGGGCCCTGCCATGCCCGGATCCGGGCCAGAGGACGCTCCCGATCCCGCTGCCTGGGCCCGGATCCTGCCCCACGTTTCCCGGATAAAGCGAACATCGCGCCGTAACTTCCTCATCACTGCAGGGGTTTCGCTGGCGTTGGCGGGAGACATGCTGTTTACCCGTCGCGTGCAGGCCGAGCGGCGGGCCACAAAGATCCTCCGCGTCCCGGATTCCTACTCGGATCTCTACTTTCCCAAGGCCAGTTGGATCCTCTTTCCCGGATACAAAACCAGCTGGGAAGAGGCACAGTGGATCCTGAACTCACTGCGACCTGCCCTTCACCAGCGTGGCCGCCTTGCCGCCGTCGGGTATTCCAACCTTGGCCTGGACGTTGATGAGATCGTCCGCGAACTCATTCTCCACGTGCGCGAGCTGGGGCTGGAGAAGCTGTATTTCTATGGCCACAGCTTCGGTGGGATGCTCGCCACGCAAGTTGCCGCCCGTCTGCTGGAGCTGCATGGTGTCCAGACCCAGCTGATCGTCCTGGATTCCAGTCCCTTCAGCCGCGCTGATGTGCTGGACCAGAGCTGGTTCGACGGCGTGGTGTTCCTTTATGAGAACGGGTTCCGCATCCCTTCAGTCCTGCGCGGCGGCTATGAACTGGGGGAGCGGGTGGCGCACAAGGACGAACGCACCTGGCGGCAGATCCTGGACCAAAGCCTGGAGCAGCTTTCGCCGATCGCCCCGTCCAGCGTGCTGATCCAGACGGAGTCCGCGTATATCTACCACTTCGATGGCTTGCGTTTAGCCGGCAAAATCGGCCCGGCCAAAATGGCATTCCTCGGCAACGCCAAGGACAACACGGTCAATTACGAGTCCGCGCGGGCGGGGTGGAGCAAGGTCTTCGCGGCGAACATGAAGCTCCCGGTGCTCAGCACGGAGGGTGCCCGGCCAGCGCACGCCAGCCCTCAATGGAGCGCCGACGTTTACCGGCCCCTGCTGGAGCGTGTCCAGAATGAGCTGGAGCCGCTGCCACCCGCACCTGACGAGCCGTCGTACCAGGAGCCAAATGGACGGGTTATCCGGCCGGCCTAGGTTATTGCCGGGGATTTTCCTGCTGGGCTGCGCCTCTCATTCAACCCGGCTCTCATTCAACCCGGCTCTCATTCAACCCCGCAGCGCTTCAACCTCGACGGCGGTGAGGCCCCGCCTCGCGCAGGAAGCCGCGGGCGTCCCCGAACTCCCGTGCGAAGCCGACCAGGAAATGCCGGATTGCCGCCTCCGGGCTCTGCAGGATCATGAGGTCAGGGCTGAAATATTGTGCGGGTGTGGAGGGGACGTGGAGCCGCCACGTCTCGGCCATGACCTGCAGCAGGTTGGGAAGGTTGCGCGTGGTGGCCGTGTAATCCTTCACCACAGCCTCGTCCGATTCGCCCGCGGCCATGAGCGCGATCGCCGACACCACCCCGGTCCGGTCCTTGCCCAGCGAACAATGAACCAGCGTGCGCTTGCCTTCCGCGACAGGACGCAGGGCATCGGCAACCCACTCCGGCCGGACGCGGATCCAGCCCAGATACATATTCCCCAGATCCTCGGGAGTCTCCACTGCCTGCAGAGACCCGGCCACGGCGTTCGGGTCCAGCGGATTATGGATGAGCTCGACTCTCAGGACAGTTTCCTTGCGGCGACCGTCGTCAGTCCACCCGCCACCGCCGTCGGGCTTGGTCGCGTTCGAAGGAGAGGACCCGTTCGGAACCAACCACGGAACCAAGGAACGCTCAAGCTCGCTGCGCAGGTCCATGATGGCCTGGATGCCGTGCTCCGCCAGGAACCCCGATGTCGCGGCAGCATCCAGGCCAAACGGCTGGCTCCCCCTCAGTATCCGGCCACCGGCCAGAGGACGGAGGTTGAGCACAGCCATGACGGGACTCCTTTGGCTTTAGATCTGGCTCTTGAGGTCGGCCACGGAGCTCAGGATCTGGTTGGGCCGGAACGGGAAGGACACGATTTCTTCGCGTTGGGTGATGCCACTGAGCACCAGGACGGTGTGAAGCCCGGCTTCCATTCCTGCCACGATATCGGTGTCCATGCGGTCGCCGATCATGGCCGTGGTCTCCGAATGGGCGTCGATCTGGTTCATGGCCGAACGGAACATCATGGGGTTCGGCTTGCCTACGATGTACGGTTCGCGGCCCGTTGCCTTGGTGATCATTGCAGCGATTGCGCCCGTTGCCGGCATGGGGCCGTCCTTGGAAGGGCCGGTGGCATCGGGATTGGTTGCGATGAAACGGGCGCCGGCCAGGATGTGGCGGACAGCCATGGTGATCGCTTCGAAGGAGTAGGTGCGGGTTTCGCCGAGCACCACGAAGTCAGGTTCGGTATCCGTGAGGATGAACCCGGCTTCGTGCAGGGCGGTAGTGAGGCCTGCCTCGCCGATGGTGTAGGCGCGGTTGCCGGAATCAGACGACTGGACCTGGTCCTTGAGGAACTGGGCCGTGGCCAGCGCCGACGTCCAGATGTTCTCCTCCGGAACTTCCAGCCCGGAGGCGCGGAGGCGGGCTGCGAGGTCGCGCGGGGTGAAGATCGAATTGTTGGTCAGGACAAGGAAGCGCTTGGACGTATCCACCCAGCGCTGGATGAGCTCGGCTGCACCGGGAATTGCCTGGTTTTCGTGAACCAGCACGCCGTCCATGTCCGTGAGCCAGCATTCGATTTCGTGGCCGTTCCGGTACACCGATGCGGACGTGTGGGGCGTGGATTCTTCTGCCATATTTGCCTCCGGCTGGGGTTGGTCATGCACTGCCTCCCAGTCTTTCATTATTCGAGCAGCTAAACATCCCAGGCATTCCTCTATGTGGGTAGTTCTACCCATGTGGAAAACCGCCGTGACTCGCCTGCTACTCGACGGACTGAACTACGCTTGTTCCGGTACAGGCGTGCCACCACCGTGGGTCGGGGGATCGACATGGTGGATTTTTTGTGTCGCCGCACGTCAGCAGGTCCCCAGCATTGGATCGACAACCGGATATCCCCGGATACGCCGGTACTCAACACGTTTGAAAGGGCCTGTCATGAGCAACAACAATGGAGTGCCGCAGCCTCCGTACAATCCCGACGGCGTGCCGCAGCCACGCTACGAAACCGGCCAGGAGCAGTATCGGCAGTATCAGCCGGGCCAGACCCAGCCGATGTATCGGCCGGAAGCACAGGAGCAGCAGCCGCCTTTGACCCAGTCCGCGGCGCCTGGGCAGGACGGTCAGACCCAGGCTCTCCCCGCGCAGCAATTCCCAACCCAGCAGGGCCACCCTGACGGCGAGTTCGCCGAGACGGTGCACCGCTACCCACAGGCGCAGCAGGGTCAGCCCGGTTTCCCGCCGCCGGGCAGCGGCTACCCTGGTCAGCCCGGCTACCCGGACCAGCAAGCCAGCGGCCAGCCCGGCTACCCTGGTCAGCCCGGCGGACCCAGCCAGGGCCCGGGCGACCACAACAAGAAGGCGCTGTTCCTGATCCTCGGCGGGATCGCCGTCGTCGTGATCATTGCGCTGGTGGTCGTGTTCGCATGGTTGATTCCTTCGGTGACCAAACCTGTGGCCGTGGAGACGCCCGTGCCTTCCACCAGCGCCTCGGACGGAGCGTCCGACGCAGCGGCCGAGCCGTCCAACGAGCCTTCTGCCGACGCAACTGCCTCCTCGGAGATTCCGGAGGGTGCCATCCCGCTGCCCAGCGTGTGGGAAGAATTCGCCGGCCCAACCAATGTCCCCGCCGACGGCGACCCGCTGTTCAGCAAGTGGGTCACGGGCGAATCGTCCTTCCAGTACCTGGCCGAGTGGACCCACGACGAATCCTTCGGGATCACCAAGGACCCCACCACCGGGGAGGAGATCCAGAAGAAGGCCCAAGGCACGGTGGAGGCGGACGGCGACGGCATTGCCCTCGCTTACGCGTTCTTCGCCGAGTCCGACGAAGGCAAGTTCGGCAAGGATCCGAAAGAGATCAAGGCTGCGATCGAAGATATTGAGGCCCGCTACAAGGGCATGACGGCCACGGAGCTGCCCCAGAACCTGGTGGGCCACAAGTGCACCTCGGATTTCAAGACCTCGATGCCCGAGATCCGCGAATTCCGTCGTGGCGCCGCCGTGGTCATAGGCTTCACCTGCACCAATGCGCGTGGGGAAGAAATCCAGGCAGTCAACCTGTTCTCGGTAACACCGTGGGGAACTCCGCAGATGCTGGGCGTTAGCGGGCACAAGACCTACTGGGATGCCCACCCTGGTCTGATGGAGCAGCTGGCCAACTCGTACCGCATCAACAAGTGGAAGATGGTCTAGGCGCCCGGGCCAAAGAGGCGCCCCCGGCAAAGGAGGCGTCCTGGCAAAGAGGCGCCGACCGGGCAGGGCTAAAGTTGAGGGGTGACTGACCTTCCCCCCAACACGGCCCTGCCCACTTCCGAGGTTCCTACAGCGGATGGCGAGGCTGAAGCGAAACCGGAGGTCGGCGTCGGGCCCTGGGAAGGCGAGTGGCCGGTAGGCGAGCACTGGGATCCGGACCTGTTGAGGGATGGTGACCGCCGCAACGTGGTGGATCAATACAGGTACTGGAAGCACGAGGCGATCGTCGCGGACCTGGATTCCAAGCGGCACGAGTTCCACATCGCGATCGAGAACTGGCAGCACGACCTCAACATCGGAACAGTTGTGCGCACAGCCAACGCGTTCCTCGCCAAAGAGGTCCACATCATTGGTCGACGCCGGTGGAACCGTCGCGGGGCCATGGTCACCGACCGCTACCAGCACGTTCGCCACCACCCCACTGTCGAGGACTTTGTCCAGTGGGCGCAGGGGGAGGGGCTTGCCGTGATCGGCATCGATATCTTCCCGGATTCCGTGCCTCTGGAGACCTACGACCTCCCGGAGAAGTGCGTCCTTGTGTTTGGGCAGGAAGGCCCGGGCCTCACGCCCGAGGTCCATGAGGCCGCTGTTGCTACGTTGTCCATTGAGCAGTTCGGCTCCACGCGTTCCATGAATGCTGCATCGGCTGCGGCGATCGCGATGCACGCGTGGGTTCGCCGGCACGTGTTCCAGCAGCCGGTCTCGTAGCCTCCCGCCGAGATGGCATTTGATGACAATCCAAGCGCCGCGGATTGTCATCAAATGCCATCTCGCGGAGCGCGTGGGTAGCCAGCCTGTGGATAACCTCCCGGAGGCCGCTCAGGGGAGCCAAAATGGGGCATGCGCAGGGCGACACTTCCGGAACATCTGACCACGGGTTCCTTCTCTGTGCGTGCATCGGACAAAGCCGGCGTTACGCGGTCCCGGACACGTGCGAAGGACTTGTTGGTGGTTTCCCGGGGAGTCCGCATGCCGGCCGGGTCCGAGGCTTCCGGGTCATTCGCCTTGAGGGCTTACACGGACCTGGACGATTCCTCCATCCTGGTTTCCTTGTCCGCCGCCCGGATCTGGGGTGTCCCCCTGCCAGGCAACCGCAGCGGGGATTGGCGCATTCATCTGGCCCGGCGTAGGGGGTTCAGTTTTCCGCGGCGGGTCAACGTGGCCGGACACCTCCTCACGCTTCTTCCGGAAGAAGTGGTCGAGTACGACGGCGTCAGGCTCACCTCGCCGGCGCGGACGTGGTTGGACTTGGCCGCGCTGCTGCCCTTGGAGGACCTGGTTGTGGCCGGTGACCACCTTGTGTGTTCGCATGGCCCCGATTTCCCGGTGCCCAAGGAAGCCCTGTGCAGCATCGAGGATCTGACGGAGATCGTCCGCCGCCATCCAGGCATGCGTGGCGTACGGACGGCCCGCGCAGCACTGGAACTCATCCGGGTGGGGGCGGATTCTGCCCCGGAGACGCTGATGCGCCTGCTCTTGGTCAATGCGAACCTGCCGGAACCCACACTCAACCACGTTGTCCGCGATGCCCTTGGCCGGCCAGTGCTGTGGCCGGATGCCGCCTACCGCGAGTTCAAGGTCTCCCTTCAATACGACGGCCAACATCATGGCAGCGCGGACCAGCACCTTAGGGACATCGAGCGCCAGGAAAGGTCCCTCGCGCATGGCTGGCTGGAGGTCCGGATCTCCAAGCACGACCTCCAAGGCGACAGACCCGCCGTCGTGCACAAGGTACGCCGTGCATTGGAGAGCCGTGGCTGGCGCGCGAGATGACACTTAATGCCAATGTCAGCGCGCAGGATTGTCATTAAATGCCAACTCGGCGGAAGTGTTAAGAGCCCCAGTGACCCGAAACACGGCGTCCCGGCGGATATCGCTAGGATGGGAGCTAGCCGTAAGCGGTCTACTCCAGGGTTACCAACCCACAGACGAATTCAGCATAGGAGTCACCATGCCCATTGCAACCCCAGAGATTTACTCCGAGATGATCGACCGCGCAAAGGCTGGCGGATTCGCGTTCCCCGCGGTCAACGTGACGTCGTCGCAGACTCTGAACGCTGCGATCCGCGGTTTCGCCGAGGCCGAATCCGACGGCATCGTCCAGGTTTCCACCGGTGGCGCAGCCTACTGGTCCGGCGCTTCGGTCAAGGACATGGTTGCCGGTTCCCTCGGTTTCGCCGCGTTCGCCCGCGAAGTTGCCAAGAACTACAACGTCAACATCGCCCTGCACACGGACCACTGCCCGCAGGACAAGCTCGCAGACTTCGTTCTTCCGCTGCTCTCGGCTTCCGAGGAAGCCGTCAAGGCCGGCAAGGACCCCATCTTCAACTCGCACATGTGGGACGGCTCGCACGAGACCCTCTCCGAGAACCTGCGCATCGGCCGCGAACTGCTTGAGCGCGCAGCTGCCGCGAAGATCATCCTCGAGGTCGAAATCGGCACCGTCGGTGGCGAAGAAGACGGCGTTGAGAACGAAATCAATGAGAAGCTCTACACCACCACCGAAGACGCTCTCGCTACCATCGAGGCCCTGGGTGCCGGCGAAAACGGCCGTTACCTGACCGCCCTGACCTTCGGCAACGTGCACGGCGTGTACAAGCCGGGCAACGTCAAGCTCCGCCCCGAGCTGCTCAAGCAGATCCAGTCCGAGGTTGGCGCCAAGATCGGCAAGGACAACCCGTTCGACCTCGTGTTCCACGGCGGCTCGGGCTCCACCGAGCAGGAAATTGCCGACGCCGTTTCCTACGGTGTGATCAAGATGAACATCGACACCGACACCCAGTACGCGTTCACCCGCCCGGTTGCCGGCCACATGTTCTCCAACTACGACGGCGTCCTGAAGGTCGACGGCGAAATGGGCAACAAGAAGACCTACGACCCCCGCGTCTGGGGCGCTTCCGCCGAAGCCGGCATGGCCGCGCGCATCGTTGAAGCAGCCCAGCAGCTCGGATCGGTCGGCAAGACTTTCTAATGTCCGACGAATTCCGGAAGAACCTGATGGGGCCGGAGCCCACGCTCCTGCCCGCCGAAACCGAGATTTACCAGCACCTGGCTCTCGGCAAGGAAGCGCTTGACCTCGTGGAGAAAAACCCCACGTCGTCTCTTCTGTGGGCAATCCTCGCTGAGGAAGCCTGGGCTGAGGGCCGCACCATCGACTCCTACGCTTACGCCCGCGTGGGCTATCACCGGGGACTGGACTCGCTGCGCCGCAACGGTTGGCGCGGCGTCGGACCGATCCCTTGGGAGCACGAGCCCAACCAGGGCTTCCTGCGCGCACTCTACGCACTGGGTCGTGCCGCAGCTGCAATTGGCGAGGCCGAAGAGCCGGAGCGGATCGAGAAGTTCCTGAACGACTCAGACCCGAAGGCCAAGGCAGCGATCGAGGCCAGCTAACGCCTGCGCTACTAAAGCAAACGACGACGGCGGCCCTCACCGAAAAGATGAGGGTCGCCGTCGTCGTAAACCCACCCAAGTAAGTCGCATTTGTGCGCGTTTTGAGCCTTCTAAACGCGCACAAATGCGACTTACTTGGGTGCGAAGCGCGGGCGACCCAGAGGAACCACCAGCGGCGTGTGCGGGGACCTGCGCAGCATGCTGGTCGGCTAACGCCTTCACCTTCCCAACACAAGCACCCCAACGACGACGGCGGCCCTCACCAAAAGGTGGGGGCCGCCGTCGTTAGTGCGTAGTGGGGCCTGCATTGCGTGCCTGGGCGTGTCCCAAGGGCGCAGAGCGGGCCCCGCAACGAAGGGGGAGGCTAAGCCTTGCGCGGGATGCCCGTGCGCGCCATGGCCTCGGCGTAGGCGCCATGGATGGCGTCAAGGTATTCCTGCTGGCGGGCGGGTGTGCCTGCGAAGGAGCGGCCACCAAGGGAACGGACCTTGAAGGTCTTGAAGCCGCGGCGGGCGATGCTGGCAGGGGCGGCCTTCATCAGTTGATCGGCAAGGCGGTGTGCCTCATTGCCGTGTGCCACAAGGGCTGAAGTGCGCGGCAGGATGGCAAGCAGGCGAAGGAGTGGCTTGAGGCCTTCGGTGATGTTGGCCGGCGTCAGCTTGCCCGGTTCCTCGTTGGGCTCGATCCAGGGGTACGCGTTCCACGGCATCATGAGTTCGGGGCGGAGACCCAACTGCCACTGCATGCCGAGCATCCGGGTGGTTGCTTCTTCGTCACCGGGGGTGATGAAACCCTCGCCGGTGTTGGTGCGCTGGTTGGAGAAAAGGCTGACGATGCGGCAGTCATCCATGCTGTGGGCGGGGTCGATGTAGAGGACCTCGCTGCCTGGCTTCTGTTCCTTCAGGGAATCGCACAGACCGTTGACCTCGGCGATGTGGGGTTCGTAGCGGCGGTTCCAGAGGAGTTCTTCGGGTGATTCAGTCGCCAGGTCTTGCATCAGGGGTTTGGTCTCCTAGGTGTTACTGCGCGCACCTTTCCAAGGGGCCGCGGGCATGCCGCTGCCGAACCTCAAAGGGTGCTGTTGGGGGCTAACTAACCTTACCGGACTATGAGCGCGGGAGCACCCTGTTTCGGCGCGCCCCCAAATGAGACGCGGCGTGTTGCCCGGCAGCGTGGCGAACGTCTCGACGACGGGAGGCGGATTCCGGGGCGTTGTCGAGCTTGAACATTAACCCATCTGTGCAGGTCAGGGTCGTTGACTTTGACCTGCACAGATGATGGGTTGGGGCTAATGGTTTTGGGGGACCCATTCTGGAACCTCCGACGCCAGGTACGAGTCTTCGATCGAGCATCATTCGCATCATCTACCTCGGGGGTAAACGTGGTTGCAACAACAGAAGCGTCACCAGAATCAGGGCAGCGTCCCGGCAAGGCTCCAAAGGTCCGCGCGATCCTGGCGGGTGGTTTGGTCCTCGGAATTGGTGCGGCGATCACATTGGCCGCGTGGAACGACTCCGAATTTGCCAAAGGCACGTTTACGGCGGGCGCCTTCAATCTTCAGGGCAGCACGGATGGAACGGCGTTTGGCGAGAATCCTGTGACGGGCCCGGCAACTCTTGGCTTTACGGCAAGCCCCACCAATCTCTCGCCCGGAGACGTGGTCACCGCACCATTCGCCGTCCGCTTGGATGCTGCGTCCAGCTACGACGCCACTGTCACTGTCTCAACCAAAGCATCCACCGGTTCCCTGGCTGGCCTGACATATTCGCTCACCCAATCAGATGACTTCGGCTGTACTGAACCCGTCACGGCAACTTTGGTGACGGCCGGCCAAACGTTGGGTACGACGCCGGGCAGCATCACTTTCGCGCTTGCGCAGGGAGCGGGCACGGATCCTGGGGCGCCAGTAAATCTATGCTTCACGATTACCGCCGATGCGGGCCTTGTCCAATCCCAAACCGGCACAACCACGTGGGAATTCGCCGCCCAATCGCAGTGATCCATGGGCTATCGACGAGCAAAGACCAAGCGCGGTGTGGTCCTTCTTCGCATCCGTGCACTGCTTGCGGGAGGCCTGGCATTGGGACTTGGCAGCTCCGTGACCCTGGCTTCGTGGACGGACAGTGACTTCGCAAGCAGTTCATTCGGCGCAAGCGTCTTCCAGACTGAATCCAATGTCACCAGCCCTTATGACGCCTTGGGGACATGGAGCACCAACGACGTTTCACCCGGTGCCACTTTGGTGTTCAATGCCACCGCGATGAGCCCCGGCACGGTGTTCTATGCGCCGTTCGCTATCAGGACCAAAGCAAAGTCCGTGGCGGGGGAAGTGGTGCTCGGGATTCCCGTGGTGACCAGCAGCGGGACTGGAACAGCGGATCTGGGTGCGGCGCTGCGGTATCGGGTCGTGCGGTCAACCACGTGCCAGGCGTCCTCGTTCAGTGGGAGCCCCGATTTCGTGGTTGGCAGCGACGGCGTCAAACCCTTGACCATGGGCCAGGCAGTCGGCGTCGTCAATCCGCTGGCGGCGGCCACTGCGACCCTGCCGGGGGAAGCCACGCACTTCTGCTTTGAAGTGTCGCTTCCGGCGGGGGCAAACAATGCGCTGCAGGGCCAGACAGCAACCGCGACCTGGCAGTTCACTGCCACCTCAAGCTCATGAGCCGGCCTGGCCGGTTTGAGCGCCGCTTGCGGGAGACGCTGCTGAACCTCGCTGCCGCGGGCGGCGCTGTCTGCCTTATCGCAGTGGTTCTCGCGGTGGCGTTCAACATCACCCTGATCCTGTTCAAAACCGGCTCCATGTCTCCCACTATCCCCGCAGGTTCGCTGGCCGTGGTCCGCGAGATTCCGGCTGCCGAGATCAAAACAGGTGACGTTGTTACGGTGGACCGGCCCGGAAAGCTGCCCATCACGCACAGGATCCAGAGCGTTGGGCCTGCGGAGGGAACTGCCCGCACTATCACCATGAAAGGCGACGCCAACGCCGAGGCTGATCCGGCGCCCTACGTCGTGGAGCGGGTCCGGATTGTGCTCTGGTCCGTCCCCGGTCTGGCGTATCCCTTGGCTGCAGCGGCCAACCCGGTGGTGTTGGGCGCAACCACGGTCTGCGTAGCGGCGCTGGTGAGTTGGGTGCTGTGGCCTCGAAACGGATCCCGGCGCGGCCAGCGCCGCAAAAGAGGGCAACATGCTGCTGCCTAGGTTGGGGGCCCTTACCGGGCTGCTCGCTCTCCTGTTGTGTGCTGCCGTACCAGCCAACGCCCAGGAAGGACCTTCCGGTTGGTTGGAGCTCGACGCCGGTCCGACCGGGGAGGTGCACCGTCTCACCCCTGGTGGGACAGCGGATTGGGCGGTGGACGTGCATGCGCGGGGTGAGGGCGCCGGTTTGCTGGAAGTGTGGATCCAGCCGACCGAAACTGCAGGCCCGGATAGTGAATCCAGGGGACTCCGGGACTACCTCAGCGTGCAATTGCGCTCCTGTGAACAGCCATGGAACGGCGCCATGTGCGCGAGCGGTGAACGGAGCTTGCTTGAGCCCACGGGCCTGCATCTCGCCGAGGGCTTGAGGATCGACCTCATGAAAGATGGCAGCACCTGGTCCAACGGATCGCACATCCTTGTGAGCGCGGCGCTCACGGAGGACGTTCCCGCAGAGTTCCAAGGTGGCCGCACACAGATTGTGCTGGGCGTTCTTGGTTCGGGCGACGCGGCTGGAGATTCCGTCCCCGGTGCGGTCACCGCGGGTCCGGGCGGGCCGCCGTCGTCCATTGGCTTGGCCGATACCGGTGCCAGGCTGGGTGGCGCCGCGATGCTGGGCCTGCTTGCGGTAGCCACAGGCTTCGCTCTTGCCCGCTTGCGCGGAGCGCAGGCATGAAGAAGCGGCCCGGCCGGCTGCGTTCCGTGGCAGTAGCCTTGTCCCTGCTGATCTTCCCGTCCCTGCTCATCTCCGCCTCAAGCCCGCCGCCCATGACCGATGCGTCCTGGCAGCGGAGCGAATTCGGCAGGGGCAGCTTCGGGACCATCACGATTCCCCCGGCCACGTTGAATGGGCCTTGCGAATATCACGCGACGCTCCTCGGCGCCGGCGCTTACGTCAGGGTCTTTTGGAAACCCCCGGCCACATACCCAAACCTGACGGACGCCGTCATTGATGTTCACCTGATCACGGCAGGATCCACCGTGACCACACTCCAGGGATATCCGGGAACTGCGAATACCACTGGCTCTTCAGCCGGCTACACCACGGACATTCCGGCCACACTCCTCGGCGGCATTCTTGGATTCAACACGCAGTTTCAAGTGGATATCTACATCTCAGCGGCCGGGTGGAAGTCCACGCCCGTGTCGGTCAGGGCCAATGCAGGCCTGGTCGCCGGCATCGGAGGATCCTGCACCAATCTCTGAATGGTCATCCCGGGTACTCCAAAACTTGGGCAAAACGTCCTCGAAAGGCTTCTTGACGCCAGAGTTTGAAGCCCCATCGGCTAAACTTGGCTGGTAAGAGCCCCGAAACTCTTGCGTACGCCGCCGCCCGCGGCAGGCTGCACCGGTAGGTCGGGGCATTCTCATGTACGGCGTCGAGTCCTGGCCATCCGGCTTGGTCTCGCCCGAAAGAATGGGGGAGGATCCCATGCCCGCTATCGTGATCGTCGGAGCCCAGTGGGGCGACGAAGGCAAAGGCAAAGCTACCGATCTGCTCGGTGGCCGTGTTGACTACGTGGTCAAGCCCAACGGCGGTAACAACGCCGGGCACACCGTGGTGGTTGGCGGTGAGAAGTATGAGCTGAAGCTCCTTCCCGCGGGCATTCTGAGCCCCAATGCCATTCCCATTATTGGCAACGGCTGCGTGGTGAACCTCGAGGCACTCTTCCAGGAAATTGACGGCCTTGAGGCCCGTGGCGCGGACACGTCCCGCCTGCGCGTTTCGGCCAACGCACACCTTGTTGCGCCGTACCACCAGGTCCTGGACAAGGTCACGGAGCGCTTCCTGGGCAGCCGTGCCATCGGTACCACGGGCCGTGGCATCGGTCCGGCTTACATGGACAAGGTGGCCCGCCTGGGCATCCGCGTCCAGGACGTGTTCGACGAATCCATCCTCCGCCAGAAGGTGGAAGGTTCGCTGCGCCAGAAGAATGAACTCCTGGTCAAGGTCTACAACCGCCGAGACATCGTGGTGGACGAGATCGTTGAGTACTTCCTCTCCTTCGCTGAGCGCCTGCGCCCGCTGGTCATCGACAGCACGCTCGAACTGAACAACGCGTTGGACGAGGGCAAGGTTGTACTCATGGAAGGTGGCCAGGCCACGTTCCTGGACGTTGACCACGGCACGTACCCGTTCGTCACCTCATCCAACCCGACGGCGGGCGGTGCTTCCGTTGGCTCGGGCATTGGCCCCACGCGGATTTCCCGTTCCATCGGCATCATCAAGGCCTACACCACACGCGTTGGCGCTGGCCCGTTCCCCACGGAACTCTTCGACGAGATGGGCGTCTACCTGCAGAAGACCGGCGGCGAGTTTGGTGTGAACACCGGCCGTCCCCGCCGCTGCGGTTGGTACGACGCCGTCCTTGCCCGCCATGCTTCCCGCGTCAACGGCTTCACGGACTACTTCGTGACCAAGCTGGACGTCCTCACGGGCATCGAGCAGATCCCGGTTTGCGTTGCCTACGATGTTGACGGCGTCCGCCACGACGAAATGCCCATGACGCAGACCGAGTTCCACCACGCAGTTCCGATCTTCGAGTACTTCGACGGCTGGACCGAGGACATCACCGGCGCCCGCACGCTCGAAGACCTTCCGGAGAACGCCCGCAACTACGTGCTGGCCTTGGAAAAACTCTCCGGTACGCGCTTCTCGGCCATCGGCGTCGGCCCTGACCGGGACCAGACCATCGTGGTTCACGATCTAATCAACGACTGATTCTTACTGAATTTACGACGACGGCGGGTCATCCCCGGTTCCACGTTGGAGCCAGCGGATGGCCCGCCGTCGTTATTGCCAGCCCTCCGCTGATCGACGGAGGGCGTTCCGGTTCGTGCCCCGGGACTATTTCGGCGGCCCTCGCCGTTACGCCATTCGGGGCCGAAAGCTATGTTCGCGAACACGCCGAGATGACGACGGGACGGGATAAGTGACTACAGAAACTACTGCCGACGGAGTCGGGTTCCGTTCCCGCCGTGGACCGATCCTCATTGCCCTAATGCTCTCGACCGGGCTGGTAGCCATTGATGCGACGATAGTTGCCACGGCGGTGCCGTCGATTGTGGATGACATCGGCGGTTTCACGTCTTTTCCCTGGCTCTTTTCGGCGTACCTGTTGGCGCAGGCCGTCTCCGTGCCCGTCTACGCCAAACTGTCTGACGTCGTAGGCCGCAAGCCGATCATCCTCAGCGGCATCGGCCTGTTCCTCCTGGGTTCCATCTTGTGCGGGCTGGCTTGGAGCATGCCCGCCCTCATCGCTTTCCGTGTGTTTCAGGGCCTGGGCGCCGGAGCCGTGCAGCCGGTGTCGATTACTATCGCCGGGGATATTTACACGCTCGCTGAGCGGGCGAAAGTCCAAGGCTACCTCGCGAGCGTCTGGGCCGTTTCTTCCGTGGTGGGACCGACGCTGGGTGGCATTTTTTCCTCGCTTGGCATCTGGCGCTGGATCTTCTTCATCAACGTCCCGCTGTGTCTTCTGGCGGGATGGATGCTGGTCCGCACATTCCATGAGAACGTCGACCGGACGAAACACCGGGTCGATTACCTGGGAGCAGGGCTCCTGACGGTCTCTCTAAGCCTGCTCATCCTGGGAGCGCTTGAGGGCGGCCAAGCCTGGCCTTGGAACTCCTCCATAAGCATCACGGTTTTTGCCGTCGGGGCCTTGGCGTTCATCGCCTTCCTCTTCGTGGAAAAGAAGGCGGCTGAGCCTGTCCTCCCACCGTGGGTTGTTTCCCGCCGGCTACTGGTGACGACGGCGTTGATCTCCTTTGGCGTCGGCGCAGCCATGCTTGGTCTCACCTCATACGTCCCAACGTTCCTTGAAGGAGCGCTGGCGACTTCCCCGGTGTTTGCCGGACTCGCTTTGGCAGCCTTGACGATCGGCTGGCCAATCAGCGCGTCCCAGGCTGGCCGGTTCTACCTCCGGATCGGGTTCCGAAGGACGGCTTTGATCGGTATTTCCGTGACGGTCATCGGCGCTGCCGTGCTTGCCCTCACCGCCTCATCACCCAACGTGTTGTTGGTGGCCGTGGCCTGCTTCATTGTTGGCCTGGGACTCGGGTTGGTCGCGACGCCGAGCCTGATCGCGGCGCAGTCGAGCGTTGAGTGGAACGAACGCGGGGTAGTCACCGGCACGAATCTTTTTGCCCGTTCCATCGGTAGTTCGATTGGTGTGGCCGTTTACGGTGCGATCGCCAATGCCATTTATGCAGGCGGCCCCAGCGGCGGCCCCGATCCGCAAACAACGGTGTCCGCTTCCACCGCTGTCTTCCTGGCCGTGCTGGTGAGTGCCGTGCTTACGGTCATTGCCGTCGTCGCCATGCCCTCCAAGGCGGACAGTTCCATCACGGCCCCAGGCAGCTGCCAAGACCGTCGTTGCGCCCTCGCAGGATTAGGACGGGCCGCTGGGCAGCGTGTCTTCCGGGCTGACGAAGTCGGTGTGTTCGTGGATGACTTTCCATTCACCTTCCTCGCGTCGGAAGACGCTGGTGGCTCGAAGAGCGAACGGGCGGGGAGCGCTTCCGTCAATTGTGCCGGTGAAGCGGACTATGGCGGCGGTGTACGCCATGTCTCCCACGACGTCGAACGCCATAACGTCCAACGTGACGTCTCGGCCTCCTGCAAGCCGGGCTGCTACTCGCCGAAATGTCGGTTCCAGCTGGGTCCACCCTGTGGTGGAGACGCCCACTGCTCCAAACAGGCTTACTGGCTCCCGGTGGGACCACATTTCAATGCGGCGCGAGGGGTCCCCAGTGACAAGAGCGGCCTCCGCAGCATGCAGGGCAGGTTCAGCCCATGCAAGGAATTCCTCCCGGGGATCCATGGTTCCTCCTTCACAAGGGCGGGTTTCTCACAGCGTCCTCCCTCAGCAACGGCGAGTCAACGGAAACGGCCGGTCAACGGACGTGAAGCATCCGGCTTGGAACGCTCGACGGCGGCAGGCGGCGTTGCGCTGATGAGCGGCCGCCCGCCGTCGTACTCCCACAAAGTCGGCGGCAGGTATTAATCCGGCCGGCTGCTGGCCGTCACGGTGGATCGCGCCGGGGCAGGCTTGGGAGTGGACTCAGACTTCAACAGCACCGCTTGGATGACGATGCCCACGGCAGCGAAGGCAGAGAGGGTCACTCCGTACGCCAGCAAAGTTGGCACGAGGCCCCACACGGGTGCGAGTTGGCCGGCGATGATAACTGGCAGACTGAAGGCAAGGTAGGCGGCCGCGTAAATGCTGGCGAATACGCCCGCGCGCTGATGCGGCTGAATGTGCGGTGCGATCAGCCGGATCTGTCCACCGAACGATCCGCCGAACCCAATTCCGCCCAGTACTGCCCCAATCCAGACCGCGGGCAGCCAGGTTGCATTGATTCCGAAGAGGACCGCCAGGATCCCGAGCAGAATGAAGGAGACCCCGGCCAGTGAGCTGTGTCGGGCGGGATGGCGGCCAAATGCAAAGGTTGCCACCGCGGCTGAGAACGGGCCAAGGAAAGCGGTGAAACCCGCCACCAGGCCACCGTCCAGCGCAAAGTGGAGCCGGAGCAGCACTGGCGAGAGGCCAAGGAAGAAGGCTGGAAACATCCACCCGGCGATGTGAAGGGGGAGGCCTGCGGCGAACTCTCGGCGTATTTTGCCGGGAATGCTCAGGCGCGGGGTGAGGGAACGGACTGCACCTGGGCGTTTCACTGCCGTCTCGGAGGTGAAGCTGACAAAGACGATGCCGAGGATCATTACGCCGGTGAGAATGGCGAAAATGAGCAAGTTGGCGTCCGCTGTGAACTGAACCGCGGCGCCTGTTACGAGGGCTCCAATGCCAAGACCACCAGCCACTGACGCGCCCGCAAGGCCGCCAGCGAGCTTCTTAAGGTGGGACGGTGCCTGCTCGGCGATGGCTGCGTTGAATGCGCCGGTCGCAATGCCGGTGGCGATTCCTTGGAGGGGCCCGGGCGATGATTACCCAGGTAATGGTGGATGCAACCATGAAGGCGATCATGGCAATCAGCTCGGTGTAGAGCGCAATCAGCATGACGGGACGCCTGCCAAGGTGATCCGAAAGTGAGCCTCCCACCAGCAGCGCTGCCAACAGGCCTATTGCGTAGATGGCGAAGGCGAGGCTAAGGGTGCCGGCCGAAAAGCCCCACTCCTGTTGGCGGAGCGAGAGCAATGGCGTGGGTGCCCCGGCCGCGAAAAAGAATGCGGCGAAGACCAACGCAAGCCCGGGGAAAGCCGCTTTGGCTGGAAAAGTGCGGGGCGGCCGCGTAGTACGGGATGGTGACAATGTACGGGACAAGTGAAGACTCCTTAGACAGAACGGTCTAATGCCAGTTAGACAGGTCTGTGCAATAAAGTCAAGAAATTTTAGACAGATCTGTCTGATATGCTTTGTGTATGGCCTCCACCAAGCTTCCGGCTCGGCAGCGTCTCCTCGACGCCGCAGACAAGTTGTTTTATGCCGAGGGTGTCCACACCGTTGGCATTGACCGCCTCATCGAAGAGGCAGGCGTAGCCAAGGGCTCGCTCTTCTACAATTTTTCGGGCAAGGACGATCTTGTTGCCGCCTACCTGGAGGGTCGCGACCGTCAACGGCGCGAACGCATAGCCAGGCATCAGGCCGGGCTCGGCGAGCCCACGGCGAAATTGCTGGCCATCTTTGACTCCCTTCACGAAGCGGTGACCTCGCCCGGATACAAAGGTTGTCCGTTTGCCAATGCCAACGCAGAAGCCCTTCCGGGAAGCGTCGAGGCTGAAGCCCTGAAAACGTTTCGCGGTTGGCTTTCCGACGCAATCCTCTCGCTCTGCGAAGAGGCTCGGTTTGCCGATCCAGCAGATGTCGCAGCGCGCATCCGCCTGCTCTATGACGGGGCGGTCTCCAATTCGCACCTGGACGCCCAGCCGGGGGCTGTCCGGTTGGCCAAGGAGCTGGCTTCCATGGTTCTGGAAAACGCACCCCGCGCCCTCTGACTTTGGGCTCCGATAGGAATAGGCTCGCGGAGCAGGCGGTTGTCGCTAACCATGAAGGCAATTACCTATAGCGAGTATGGAAACCCGGACGTCCTGGAGCTGACTGATCAGCCGATGCCCAAAGTGGGTCCAGGCATGGTCCTGGTGAAGGTGAAGGCGGCGTCGGTAAATCCGGTCGACTGGAAGATCATGGCCGGCTACCTGGACTCCTTCATGGACCTTCAGTTCCCGGCCATTCCGGGCTGGGACGTGGCAGGCGTTGTGGAATCGGTGGGAATTGACGCCCCGCAATTTCAGCCCGGGGATGAGGTCATTGCCTATGGCCGCAAGGACTACGTTCACGGCGGAAGTTTTGCTGAATACATTGCGCTCCCGGAGCGGCTTCTCGCCAGGAAACCGGACTCCCTGGATTGGAACGAGTCGGCCGGACTTCCTTTGGCCGGGCTCACAGCTTTCCAGGTACTCAATCGTCTCGGGCTCAAAACAGGCGAGACGGTTTTGATCCATGGCGGTTCTGGCGGGGTCGGATCTGTCGGTGTTCAGATCGCCGCGGCGCTCGGCGCGAGGGTCATCGCGACAGCGTCCCCAAAGAACCACGACTTTCTCCGCTCGCTTGGCGCGGAACCTGTTGCGTACGGTGAAGGGCTTGTCGGGAGGGTGCGGGCCTTGCAGCCTGATGGTGTTGATGTCGTGGCGGACTTTGTGGGTGGAAACCTCGAGGCGACCCTGAAGGTCCTGTCCGAAGGAGGCCGGCATGCATCCATTGCAGACAGTGAGGTGGAGGCGCATGGTGGAACCTGGATGTGGGTGAATCCCGTCGGTGCCGAACTGCAGCAGCTCGCTGACCTGGTAGATGAACATGGGATCCGGGTAGAGGTGGCGGAGACGCTTCCCTTAGCCAAGGCTGCGGATGCCTTCCGGCTCAACATGGAGGGACATACACGCGGAAAGATCGTAGTAAGAGTGGGGTCTTAGTCCGCGAGTTCAGTTTGATCCAAGCTTACTTATGTTCAATTCATACCTAAGTAGGTTATGCTCTTCCTATCCCACCTAGGAAAGAGCAAAGATGCTTCTTGAACGAGACCTCCTTCAAGCCACTGGCTTCCGCAATGTCCACGAAGGTGACCGCGTTACTGGATTTCAGTTCAGGGTGCGCATGCCTTCCTATCGCGGCATGGCTGCCTCCCTCATCGACGGCATCTCCGTCAGGGTAGGAAACCATGTGGACGTACCTGCCGAGGTTCCGCTCTGGACCCTGGGCGGGAAGACATACACCCTCCGCGAACTCTGGGCGAGCGAAGGGGTGCGCTGGCAGCTGGAGGAAGCCGCAACGGTGACTGTGCCGTTGGAGGGAGGCCTCCCGCAAGGGGTCCATGATGTGCATATCGAGTTGAAGCTCCGCATGTCCTACATCCCGATCGAGCATCAGCCAACTGTCCACCGCGCTTCCCGGCACATCACGCTGGCGCCGGAAGGCGGCGGAGGCGGCGTGTTCCAATATGGCGTATCCCTCTACAGCTTCATGCATGACTACGGAACGGTCCTGGACCTTGAAACCGCCTTGGCGGCGGTGGCAGATACCGGCGCCACCGGCGTCGAGATTTTGGGGGAGGGCCATGTGCCCAACTATCCGGAGCCCACGGCCGCCTGGATTGACCAGTGGTTCGCCTTGCTGGAGAAGTACTCGCTCGAGCCGACCAATTACGGCTCGTGGATCGATACGCGGCTACATCCCGGCCGGCACATGACTGCCCAGGAGGGTGCCGCCGCGTTGCAGCGTGACCTGAGGCTGGCCAACCGTCTGGGCTTTGGTTTCGTCCGTCCCAAGATCGGAGTTGTCTCCAGCGACCTGATCCCGGACCCCATCTGGACCGGGTCCGTGGAGCGTTCCCTGGATCTTGCCCATGAACTGGGGGTGGTTATCTGCCCCGAAATCCACTCGCCCACGCCCATCAAGCACCCGGTGGTGGACGATTACATTGCCCTCATCGAGCGTACGGGAACCAAGAACTTTGGCCTGTTGATCGACACTGGAATCTTCCAGGACCGGCCCATCCCGTTGCGGGAGGGTGAGACCAGGGAAACCAGGCCTGCCTTCCTCGACGGCATCGGAGTGGATCCGGCAGACTTTGCCGACGTCGCGCAGTACGTCGTGTTTGTCCAAGCCAAGTTCCACGACATCGATGAACACCTGGAAGACCAGCAGATTCCGTGGCGTCCCGTCCTCAAGGCCCTGAACGACGCTGGATACAACGGCTACTTGTCCAGCGAGTACGAGGGCGAGAGGACACCCTGGCGCTCCATTGAGCAGGTTCGCCGCCAGCATTCGCTGATCCGCAAGATCGCATCCGAACTCGCCTGACCACCCAAAGTAAGAGAAGAAACAAATGCCCAACGGACTGATTCAAGAAGACAGCTTGCGAGCCCACCCCGAAGGCCTCGCTTTGTCGCTGACCCTTCCCTGGTACCGGAGCCTCTGGCTCTCATCCGTCTCCACCATGAAGCTGACAGTGGACGGTGAGGAGGTTCCGCAGCAGGACCTCTCCTTCGAGCTTGGCGGAAAGACCTACGCCCTGGCGGAACTTCCGGCGCAAGCTGAAACTCTGTGGTTCCTGCAGGAGCACCCGCGCCTTATTGCGCGTCGGCCGGTACCTGTGGAACTGGGGGAGCGGCACGCCATCCGAATCTTCGGTGAGCTGCGCCTTCCATACATGCAGATCGCGGCTGGACAGGATGGCGGGCCGGGTATGTACGTGCCCAACTTCGTCAGCCAGGCCCTTGAGCTGACGGTTGTGGACCGCGACGCACCCGCGCCTGAAACCACGACGCCGGTCACGCCACCACCGCCGAAAGCGGACCAGGATCCGTTCTCCTTGGGGTTGACCCTCTACTCGGCGAGTGCGGAGTTCCGGGCAGGATGGTACGACTTCGATGGGTTGCTGAACAGGGTGGCGGATCTCGGAATCGGACCCGGCATCGAAATTGTCGCTTCCCAGGTGCTGCCCACTTACCCCACAGTGAGCGATGACTTCGCCAAGTCCTGGCATGCAGCCTTCGACAAACACGGTTTTGACGCCAGCTCCTTCGGTGCCAACCTGGACATGGGCCGCCGTCGGGACCGCGATATGACGCCGGACGAAGAATACGAATTTACGGAGACGCTCTTCCGCGGGGCAAAGAAGCTGGGATTCCCGCTGGTCCGGATCCAGAGTGCCAAGCCGGAGCTGCTGCGCCGCCTGCTCCCTCTTGCCGAACAATTGGAGCTCAAGCTGGCGTACGAGATTCATGCTCCCTTGGGTCCGAATTCCCCCGAGATCATGAAAGTCCGGGACGTTTACGACGAATTGGATTCTCCTTTGCTGGGCTTCGTGGCCGATTTTTCTTCCACCATGCACAGCATGTCTCCAACATTGTTGCGGGCCGTTTCGCGGGCCGGACTGGATGAAGAAGCGCTGGAGCGCCTGCAGGCCATCTGGTCCACGGATGCCTCAATGCGGGAGCGCCAGGAAGAGTTCATCGGGTACCTCCGGAGCCGGGACTTTGATCCCGCCCGGCTCGGCTCCTTCGCGCACCTCGCTTTCAATATGCACGGACATGTCAGCCCGGGCGATTGGGCGGACATCATGCCGCAGATCATGCACGTGCACGCGAAGTTCTACGACATCGACGACGACGGCAACGAACCCGCCATCGATTACCCGGAACTCGTCCGCGTGTTCGTGGAAGGCGGGTACCGGGGCTATTGGTCCAGTGAATGGGAAGGGCATGCCTTCGCCGAGTTGGGTGAGGTGGATCCCTTACTGCTGGTTCGGAAGCAGCATGACCTCATCAGGCGCAGCATGCGTGCCGCGGTGGCCAAGGTCTGACGCACGAGCTCCCTGCAGCCCGGCCGGTTCTCCGGCCGGGCTCTACGCTTTGGGCTCGGTTTCGGCAGCGACGATCGCGGCGGCTTCTTCGAAGAGGCCGCGCATCCAAATGTGCTCGGAGTCGGCGTTGTGGACGGGATGCCACCACAGGGCGTTGACCAACGGTGTTGCCGGAAACGGCAGCGGCAGGATCCGGACGCCGCCCAAGCGACGGGCAATGGGGGCAAGGGCTGCCTGGATGAGCCCGATCCTGTTTGTTCCTGCGACGAAGTGGGGGAGTGCTTGGAAACTCTCCACTACTACTTCCACGCGCGGCTCAATGCCCAACTGCTGAATTTGGCGCTCGGCGGACGTGAATGCTGAGCGCGACTGATAGGTCATGACCCACGGCAGGTTGGCGATGTTGTCCATGGAGACCTCCTCGCCCACTTCCTGGTTGGTTTCTGAAACTACGGCAAGCCAATCGTCGCGCCACAAATCCACGAACGGGAGGCCCGTGAGGATCCCGTGGGGAATCACCATGCCGTCTGCCGCCCTCAAGCGGTTGGCGGCGTCCTCGACTACCACGGGATTGTGAAGCATGAACCGGAAGCGGACTCCAGGGGCACGCTCTGCTGCGAGTTCCGAAACAACCCGTCCAACCGTGGTGAAACCGTAGTCCGATCCATAGATGGAAAACTCCCGCGCCGATTCATTCGGTTCCCAGCTGGCTTGGCTCTCGAAGACGCGGCGGGCGGCGTCGAGGGCCAATGTGGTGTGCTCGGCCAGCCTTAGGGCGAACGGGGTTAGCTCGTAGGTGTTCCCCCGGCGGGCAAGGATCGGATCGCCAAAGTGGTTCCTGAGGCGGGCCAATGAAGCACTCAAGGCTGGCTGGCTCAAATGCAGGCGCTCGGCCGCACGGGTCACGCTGCGTTCGGTAATGAGGGCATCCAGGGACGTCAGCAGGTTGAGGTCGAGCCTGGAAAGCAGGGCGTGGTCCGTCACGACGGCAATCCTTTGAGTCGGGGCCTTGGGAAACAGAAGGCGTAGCAGGACCAGTGTATCCACGGCCCTGATGACGTTTCCGCTGTGGACCTGGAGCGCCTCACAGAGATACGCGGGTCATGCCTTTACCCGAAACAGCCGTACTTATGTGCGGCATCCGAAATACTTATGTGTCTTTCTGGCAAATGCCGTGCATACTGATGAGTGACGGGGGTCACGGCGCTCCCGATAAGACAAAGAAGTCAGAAAGGCTGAAAATGACACAGCACCGCTTTCGAGGACTGAAGCTCGGCGTTCTCGTCATCCCAACCGCTGCTGCACTTGCACTGACAGGCTGCTCAGGCTCTACCACCGCCGGCAGCGCGGGAGGTTCCAAGGAGTTCTCCTTGACGTTCGCTACCTCCAACACCATTGAGAGCCCGTTCCAGAAGCTTGGCGAGCAGTACATGGCAGCGCACCCGGACGTGAAGATCACGTTCAATGCGCAGCCGAACGATTCCTACGACCAGACCGTCCGCACACAGCTGCAGGCCGGCAACGCCTCGGACGTCATTGTGACGTCGCCCGGATCGGGAACAGGCCGAAGCATCCTTCCGCTGGTCGATGCAAACTTCCTGGAACCCTTGGATGATTCGGCCAAGAAGTTGGTTCCTGTGGGCAGTGAAGCCTTGTTCGGCAAGGATGGCAAAGTCTACGGGCAGGCTGCCGAAATGACCGTCGTCGGGCTCGTGACCAACGAGACCGCAGCCAAGGCCTCCGGTGTTTCCGATTTCCCCAGCGACTTCTCGTCCCTGGAAAAGCAGTGCTCCTCGCTCAGTTCTTCCGGCAAGTCATTCTTTGCCCTGGCCGGCTCAGCCGCACCCAACACCGGCCTGATGGCCATGTCCCTGGCGGCCTCCCGGGTTTACGCTGAGGATCCCAAGTGGAACGAAAAGCGTGTGAGTAAGGAAACCACCTTCGCCGACTCCCAGGGCTGGAAGGACGCGCTGCAGGCCGTCGTCAAGCTCAACGAAGCAGGTTGCTTCCAGAAGGGCGCAGCGGGCGCGGGCTTCGACGCCATCACCAAGGGCCTCGCGAGTGGCTCTTCCCTTGCCGGCTTCATCCCTGCTCCTTCGTGGAAGCAGCTCAAGACGGCAGCGGCTAATTCCGACTTTGCAGTCCGCGCGCTTCCGTCCGAGCAGAGCTCCGACAAGGGCTTCGTTTACGCCAGCGCGAACTACTCCTTCTCCATCAATGCCGCTTCCAAGAACAAGGATGCTGCCAAGGCCTTCCTTGATTGGGCTGCCGAACCTGAGCAGACCAAGGCGTTCGCGGAGATTGATGGCGCACTTCCCGTTAGCGGTTTGGACAGCTACGACTACGCATCCGGCGCTTACAAGAACGTCGGGGACCTCATCAAGGACGGCAAGTACGGTCCGCTTCCCAACAGCCAGTGGCCGAACTCCTCTGTCTACGATGCCCTCGCAACGGGTGTTCAGGGTCTCCTGACAGGCCAGAAGTCGGTTGACCAGGTGCTGCAGGCCATGGATGCGGCCTGGGGCTAAAACCAGATAAGAACCCCACCGAAGTTCCGACGACTCAAAGGGACGAGCAAGGATTACCATGACTGCGACGATGCAATCGAAAACCGAAGCAGCTGACGCTTCCCGGCGAGGCAGGCGAAACCCGGGAGCGGCCCGAAAGGTCCGTTCCCGGGGTGGGTCCCTGCAGTTCGGCCACTGGTGGTGGGCACTCCCCGGGATCGCCCTCGTCATCGCCATTCACTACGTAGCCACCGGAATTGGCGGCTACTTCGCCTTCACCAACTGGACCGGTATCGGCTCCTTCAAAGTGGTTGGCCTGGCAAACTTCGAGGCAATCTTCAAGGATCCGACCAAGCTCGGGGCCTTGCTGAATACCCTCTTCCTGGCCTTTTCCTCCGTATTTATCAGCAACGTTGCCGGCCTCTTCATCGCCCTGGGCCTGAACCGGGTAATAAAGACACGGTATGTACTGCGCACGTTGTTCTTCATGCCCGTGGTCCTCAGTCCGCTGGCAACGGCCTACATCTGGAAGTACATCTTCGATTTCGACGGCCCCATCAATGTCTTCCTCGCCTCGATCGGCGCTGGTGACCTGGCCAAGCCGTGGTTGGCGGACCCGCAATGGGCCATCTGGACAGTACTGATTGTCCTGGTCTGGGGCAGCACCGGTTTCGCCATGGTGATCTTCATGGCAGGCCTGGCAGGCGTTCCCGTGGAAATCGAGGAGGCCGCAGCCATCGACGGCGCCAACATGTGGCAGCGCTTCTGGAACGTCACCCTTCCAGCTATCCGTCCGGCCGTAGCCATCGCATCAACCCTGGGCATTGTTCAGGGGCTCCGGGTCTTCGACCCCATCATGGCACTCACCGGCGGAGGCCCGGCAGGCGCCACTGAAACCCTTGCCACGCAGGTCTACAAGCAGGCATTTGCGCTCGGCAACTTCGGCGGCGGCGCCGCCTTGGCCCTGGTGCTGGCCGTCATCATCCTGTTCTTCGCCGTAATCCAGCAGCGGCTGACGCGATCGAACCCCGAGGACTAACAATGTTCCGCTACACAAAACTCACCGTTCTCCGCGAAATCGGTCTGTGGGCATTGGCCCTCCTCTTTCTTTCCCCGTTCTACTTCCTGGTGACCACTGCACTGAAGTCCGATGGTGAGATCTACACGACCTCGCCGCTGGCACCGCCGTCGAGCCCTGACTTCAGCAACTTCACCGCCGTCCTGACGGCCCAAGGCAATTCAAATGTGGTGCTTGGCCTGGTGAACAGTGTCATCATCACCACTGGCAGCATCCTTGGCTTGATCGCCCTTGGGTCCATCACTGGGTACGTCATTTCACGGTCTACCCGCCGTTGGAGCAAGGGCGCATACTACCTGTTCCTGATCGCCATCATCCTGCCAGGCCAGTTGGGGGCGGTTCCCCTATATATGGGCGCGCGTTCCTTGGGTCTTACGGGCTCGGCCTGGGGCCTGATCGTCCTGTACACGGGCATGCTCCTGCCACTGTCCATCTTCCTGTACTCCAACTTCTTCCGCGGCCTGGGTACGGATTACGAAGAAGCGGCCACCATTGACGGCGCCAGCAAAACGCAGGTGTTCTCCAAAGTAGTCTTCCCGATGATGGCTCCGGCCACGGGCACTGTGACCATCTTCGCCGGACTGATCGTGTGGAACGACTTCTTCACTTCGCTGATCTTCCTGGGTGGCTCCAGCAACCAGACGCTGCCTGTGGCGATGTACTACTTCATCGGCTCCCTGGTCTCGCAGTGGAACTCCATCTTCGCGATCGTGATCGTGTCCATGATTCCCATCCTCGCGTTGTTCCTCTTCGCCCAGAAGCGCTTCATCCAAGGCTTCTCCGGCGGCCTGAAGGGCTAACGGACGCCGTCCACCACCCCATGTTTTAGAAAACACCCCTTACTTCCAGGAGATAACCATGTTTAAACTTGCGCCGAATATCGACCTTTTGTTCGCTGAAGCAGGCGAAAGTGCCGCTGATCGTGTGCGTGCGGCGGCAGCGGCGGGATTCGATGCCGTTGAGATGTGGGGTCCAACGGGCAAGGACATCCCCGCGCTGAAGGCTGCATTGGAGGAGACCGGAGTGCAGCTCACCGCCCAGCTGGCGGAGCCGCGGATGCAGTTCATGATCCCTCCCAAAAACCACGAACCCTTCTACGAGGGGCTCGATGCCGGCGTCGAGGTTGCGCGCCAGCTTGGCTGCCCACGCATTGTGGTTGGAAGCGGAACAGGCTTTGGCGGCCGCAAGCGACAGGACCAACTCGATGAGCTCATCGAGATCTTCACCAAGGGCGTGAACCACATCCAGGGGTCCGGCATCACCCTGGTCCTGGAGCCCGTCAACGTGCGCGTGGACCATCCCGGGGCCCTCCTGGACCGGACGTCGGAGGCCGTCTACATTGCGCGCGGCGTGAATTCGCCCGGGTTCGGAGTCCTGTACGACCTCTACCACTCCACCGTTGAAGGCGAGGATGTGGCCGCGGAACTGGCCAACGCGGGCGACCTCATCAAATACGTTCAAATCGCGGACGCCCCGGGCCGTGGCGAGCCGGGTTCCGGTTCGATCGATTGGAACGCGCGGCTGGGAGACCTGGAGGCCAGCGGGTACAGCGGGCCGATCGGACTCGAATACTACCCAACCATCGATTCCGCGAAGTCCGTCCGACGCATTCAGGAATTGGTGGCCGCCCGGTGAGTCAGCGGTCCTACCCCCCGGCGGTTGACGTTGTAATCGTCGGCAGCGGTCCTACGGCGTCCGCCTATGCGCGAATCCTGAGCGAGGAAGCGCCTGAGGCTACCATCGCAATGTTCGAGGTGGGCCCAACCGTCAGCAATCCTCCGGGCGCACATGTGAAGAACATCGCTGATGAGCATGTTCGCGCCGCCGCGCAGCTTGCTTCCGAAGGCCCGGGCGCGGGCGCGGCGACCGTGAACTCGCCAGGTGCCGTGAAGAGCGGCGAACGCAGGGCGCGGCCAGGAACCTACTTGCTCAGTGAGGGCTATGCCTTCCCCGGCGAGGACGGCATGCCCGTTGCCGCAATGTCCAGCAACGTCGGTGGCATGGGGGCGCACTGGACTGCAGCGTGCCCCCGCCCTTCCGGCAAGGAGCGCATCAGCTTCATTCAGGACATGGACGGATTGCTGGACGACGCCGAGCGTCTACTGGGCGTCACGACCCACGCCTTCGACGGCGCTCCCTTCTCGGATCTCGTCCGCGGGCGGTTGGCGGCTGTTGTCGACGAGGGACGTGAGCCCGCCCTGCGCGTCCAGCCCATGCCCCTTGCGGTCCACCGCGAAGCCGACGGCCGACTCATGTGGTCAGGTGCCGACGTCGTCATGGGCGGGGCAACCCGGCAGAATCCGCGCTTTGAACTCTTCGACGAGTCGCTGGTCACCAAGGTAATGCTCGACGGCGGCAGGGTTGCGGGCGTGGAAGTCCAGGACCGCCGGACGGGCGGGAGCCATACGGTCGCGGCACGCTTCGTGGTGGTTGCGGCGGATGCGCTGCGGACCCCCCAGCTGCTCTGGGCTTCGGGTATCCGGCCGAAGGCACTGGGCCGCTACCTCAATGATCAACCGCAGGTGGTATTTGCCAGTCGACTGGAAGGCGTCACGGCCCCTGCGCGGGAGGAAGCGGCGCAAGGCCGCGGCGGGCTCACGCAGCAAAGCGGCGTGGCCTGGGTTCCGTACACCGATGATGTCCCTTTCCACGGTCAGATTATGCAGTTGGATGCCTCGCCGGTGCCATTGGCTGACGACGATCCCGTGGTGCCCGGTTCGATCGTTGGCCTGGGGCTGTTCTGCGCTAAGGATCTACAGCGCGAGGATCGCGTGGCCTTTGATGATGACGTCCGGGACGCTTACGGAATGCCGGCCATGCGCATCCATTACCGCCTGACGGCGCGCGATCATGAGGTGATCGAGCGGGCAAAGGCGGAGATTGTGCGGCTTGGGAAGGCAGTGGGACGTCCCTTGGACGAACGTCCCTTCGCGCTGCCACCGGGCGCATCACTGCACTATCAGGGCTCGACGCGCATGGGCCGTGCAGACGACGGGGAAAGTGTTTGCTCTCCGGATAGCGAAGTCTGGGGAGCCGCGGGGCTTTTCGTTGCCGGCAACGGGGTTATTCCTACTGCGACGGCCTGTAATCCAACGCTGACCGCTGTCGCCCTTGCCGTGCGTGGAGCCCGCAAAATCGCAGAAGAGCTGGACAATTCTTTACTTATGTCAGAATCAGACAATAGAATTACTAAATAAGGAAGAAGTCGCTGCGGAAGCCTCAAGCCCCGCAGCAAGACAAGGAGATCCCATGATTGCCGACCGCATGATCGAGCAGGGAACGCTCACCACTGAAGGCGACCGAACCGCCGTCGAAGTCCGTATCCCGTGGTACCGGGCCCTGCCGGGTTCCTGCATTGCCGGGGCCGCGCTCACCATCGACGGTGTGGCCGCTCCCGAGGAGTCGTTGCGCTGGACCATGAACAACCGCACTTTCAGCTTTGGCGAGCTGGTGGAGGAGACGGATGAGTGGTGGTTTCCGCTGGATTCGGCAGTTCTTTCTGGCGAGCTGCCCCTGACGGATCCGGAGGCGGACCACGAAGTACGGGTGGACCTCAAGCTCTACATCCCCTACATCACCACTGACCACGGCGTGTTGCACATCGAAGAGAACGACACCAAGACCATGAAGGTAGGACAGCGATGACCGGCCTCGGCACTCCCATTCAGGGCGTTACCCTTTACAGCTTCACCCGCGCTTTCCATAGCCGGCAGTACGACCTTGACGGCCTGATCCGCAAGGTAGCTGCAGAGGGTTTTGGGCCAGGTCTTGAAATCATTGGATTCTCAAGCCTGCGGGGCTTCCCGGACCGGATCGATGACTCGTTCGTAGGCCGCTTCCGTGATCTCGTTTCCGAAGTGGAACTGCTTCCCACCTCACTGGCCGTCAACGTTGACACGGGCATCCGCAGGGACCGCCTCATGAACCACGACGAGCTTGTGGAGTACATGCGCAAGCAAATCGAGGTCGCCTCCAGGCTGGGCTTCCCGATCGCCCGCGTCCAAATCTCCCTCACGCCCGATGCCATGGAAAGCCTGTTGCCGGTGGCCGAAAAGTACGGTGTCACCCTGGCGCTTGAAGTCCATGCACACCAGCACGGTGCCCACGAACTGATCCTCGCGTTGCGCGACCGCTTCGACAAGTTGGGTTCCCCGCTCCTTGGCTTCACGGCCGACTGGGGTGCCACGGTCAGCGGCTTCGCGCCGTCGCTCCTTGAGGCCTACCGGCGCCGGGGCGCCTCCGAAGAGCTGCTCCAGCAGGTTGTGGCCATGTGGAACGGCTTCTACGCAGAAGGCCCACCCACCACCGAGAAGGCCCACGGCGAACGTTTCGGAGCCTTCATTGGCCTGGCCGCCCGCAACGGCCGTCCGGACCTGGGCATCGACTTCGCGATCAATGGAACCGGCCTCTTTGGCCCGGCCCCCCATTGACACCTGGCTGGAAATCATGCCGTTCGTCCGCCACGTGCACGGCAAGTTCTTTGGCATCGACGAGAACGGCGAGGAACCTTCCGTGCCCGTCCGCGACCTCGTCCGCCTGCTCGTCGAGAACGGCTACTCCGGCGCAATTTCCAGCGAATACGAGGGGTGGCACTGGAACAACTGGCAGGACCCCTTCGAGATCATCCGTGGCGAACAGGCCATCCAGCGTTCAGCCGCTGCCAACGCCGGTTCGAGGATCATCACGGATCCTGCCGAAGCCCGCAGCATCCTCAACAGCCACCTCACCCAGCCGGTCCTCGGCTGATAAGAACGGATAACCACCATGTCTACAGGCATCGCAGGCTCGGGCATCGAGCTTGGCATCACCCTCTACTCACTGACCTCTGAATTTGCAGCAGGCCTTTACACTCCCCAGACGCTCATCAAGGCCGTGGCCGACGAAGGGCTCGGTCCCGGCGTCGAATTCAACATCGCGCAGATGCTGCGCACCTACCCTGATGTCGACGACGACTTCGTCAAGCTCTGGCGCGACAGCATGGACCGGTACGGGCTGACGCCCAGCGCTGTGGGAACCAACCTGGACATGGGCCGCCGCAAGGACCGGGACATGACTCCGGACGAGGAATTCGACTTCTTTGCGCGTCAGCTGAAGACCGCGAACACGCTCGGCTTCCACAGGATCGTCATCCGTTCGGCAGGCAAGGAACTGCTGCGCCGGCTGCTGCCCCTCGCTGAGAAGTACGACCAGAAGCTCGGCTACGAAATCCACGCACCCCAGGGTCCGAACGACCCCAAGATCCTCCAGATCCGGGAGATGTACGACGAACTCGGCAGCGACCGCCTTGGTTTCACGGCAGACTTCAGTTCGACCATGCACAGCCTGTCGCCCACGCTGTTCCGGACGCTCACGCAAATGGGGCTGCCGGAAGAGCACTTCGCAGTCATGCAGGACATCTGGCGAAAGCCGCTGCCGATGCAGGAACGCAACCAGGAATTCGAGGACTACCTCCGCTCCAACAACTTCGATCCCGCAAACCTGGGGCCGTTCACCCGCCTGGCGTTCAACATGCATGGCCTGGTGGCACCCGAGGAATGGTTGGACATCATGCCGCAAATGTTCCACGTGCACGCCAAGTTCTACGACATTGACGAGAACGGCAATGAGCCGGCCATGGACATTCCGCGCATCGTCCGCCAGTTCGTCAAAGGCGGCTACACAGGCTTCCTGTCCAGCGAATGGGAGGGCCACGCCTTTGCCGACCTCGGCGAATCGGACCCGATCGACCTCGTCAAGAAGCAGCACGCACTCATGCGGCGCGCCATTGAAGACTCCGTAGTACCGGCCTAGGGAGGCGTCCATGCCAGCAATCGATACTGACCTCAGCGCGGAGATCCAGCAGCTCCGGATGGAACTGCAGGAAGCCCGGCGCTTGGCACGCCGCGCGAACGACCGCGGTGAGATCGAGAACCTCTTCAACCGCTACATGTACCTGCACAACGCATTCCAGGACGAGCAGATCATTCCCCTGTGGGTAAAGCCGGGAACTCCCGGAATCCGCGCCAGGTACACCAACGCGGGCCAGTACACGGACTACGAAAGTGTCATCCGCTACCACCGGAACCGCCCGAATCCCGTAGGAAAGCTGATCCTGCACTACACCACAACCCCGGTCATCGAGGTCGCGGGCGACGGCGAAACCGCCAAGGGCGTATGGATCATGACCGGCAACGAATCCGGGCTGACGGATCCCGAGGTGGCAAAGGAAAGTCCGGACTACATGTACTCGCCAGGCGAAGTACAAGGCAAGAAGGTCTGGGCCCATTGGGTCTGGTGCAAGTACGCCGTGGACTTCCTCCGCCAGGACGGTGAATGGAAGATCTGGAAGTTCCGCTGCTACGAACTCCTTCGGGCGCCCTTCGAAGAAAACTGGATCAGCTTCGCCGAGAAGAACCAGCACGCCTTCGCCCTGGACCTTATGTACTTCGGCGACGACGGCAAACCCGTTTTCATGCCGCCTGCGGACGAGCCGGTGCCAGCCGAGTACCACCCGTACAACCCATCGGCCAGGCAGACACTGGAGCCGCAGCCGCCCATACCCCACCCAACCTTCACCGAGACTTTTGAGTAAGGATCATCATGGCAACCCACAACTCCCTTTTCCAGGACGCTGACGTCCGCCGGCACCCCGAGGGTATCTCTGTCTCCGTGCAGTTGCCTTGGTACCGCAGCCTGTGGCTCTCCGCCGTCGACGACGTCGCAGCCACGGTCAACGGCGTGGAAATCCCCAAGTCTGCGCTGCGGTTCGAGCTGCAGGGACGCTCGTATTCAATCGAGGAACTCCCGGACCAGTGGGAGACCCTCTGGTTCGTCGCTGACAAGCCGGACATCATCATCCCACTGGACCGCGTGCCCGACTCAGGTGAGGAGATCGACGTCGAGGTTACCCTCACCCTGCGCCTGCTTTACATGCAGATCGCACCCATGCACTACGTGGGCAACCGCGTGGCGGTAGAGCGCAAGGTTGTGCTCGCATGACAAGCCTGCGGGTGGCCATGATCGGGTACGGGTTCATGGGAGCAGCCCACTCACAAGGCTGGCGAACGGCTCCCCGGGTTTTCGACCTTCCGGCAGACGCCGAGATGGCCGTGATCGTGGGCCGTGATGCCGCTGCCGTAGCAAAAGCCGCCAGTAAATGGGGCTGGGCCGAATCGGCAACGGACTGGCGCGAAGTCATCGCACGCGACGACATCGACGTCGTGGACATCGTGACGCCCGGCGATTCACATGCGGAGATCGCCATTGCCGCGTTGGATGCAGGCAAGCATGTCCTGTGCGAGAAGCCCCTGGCCAACAGCGTGGCCGAAGCCGAGGCGATGGCTGCGGCTGCTGAACGTGCCGCCGTGCGAGGTGTGAAGGCCATGGTGGGTTTCACGTACCGTCGGGTTCCGGCCGTGACGTTCCTGCGTCAGCTCATCGCCGAGGGCGTGGTGGGCCGGATCGCGCACGTCCGTGCCTCGTACCGCCAGGACTGGCTGGTGGATCCGGACATGCCGCTGGCATGGCGGCTCCAGAAAGAGCACGCGGGTTCCGGCGCGTTGGGGGACATCGGAGCCCACGCCATTGACTTGGTGGAGTTCGTCACCGGCATGGACGTGGAACAGGTATCCGGTGTGCTGGACACGATCGTCAAACAGAGGCCGCTGCTTGGTAGCGGATCGGGGCTCTCCGGAAAGGCCACTGCCGGCTACGGGCAAGTCACCGTGGATGACATCGCCATCTTCACGGGCCGCTTGGCGTCCGGGGCGCTTGCCTCCTTCGAGGCCACGCGTTTTGCGACCGGGCGAAAGAATGCGCTCGCGATTGAGATTTCCGGGGACAAGGGTGCTTTGGCTTTCGACCTCGAAGACCTGAACAGCATCCAGTTCTACGATCGGACCGCCCCTGCCGACCAGCAGGGATTCCGGAAGATTCTGGTCACCGAGCCCGTGCACCCCTACGTGGCAGCCTGGTGGCCGGCCGGACACATGTTGGGCTACGAGCATGGCTTCTCCCACCAGGTCAAGGACCTGGTGGAGGGCATTGTCCGGAACACGGACCCGCACCCCACATTTGCCGATGGCCTGCGGGTCCAGCGTGTACTGGATGCAGTGGAACGCAGCTCCAACAACGATTCTGTATGGACCCGCGTCGCCGCCGACGTTCCGGTCCATTCGTAGGTTTCCAGGCGTAGGAAGGACGAAAGACATGGCACGATCAATCACCCTGTTCACTGGGCAGTGGGCGGATTTGCCGTTCGAAGAGGTCGCCCGGCTCGCTGGAGAGTGGGGCTATGACGGGCTTGAAATCGCGTGCTGGGGCGACCACCTTGACCCGTGGCGATGGGACGACGACGCCTACGTCCAGGACAAGCTCGACGTCCTGGAACGCAATGGCCTTAAGGCATGGACCATCGCCAACCACCTCAAGGGACAAGCGGTCTGCGACGATCCCATCGACCAGCGGCACCGGGAGATCCTCCCGGATGTCGTGTGGGGCGACGGTGATCCTGAAGGCGTGCGACGCCGTGCTGCCGAGGAAATGAAGAACACGGCCCGGCTGGCCGCCAAGCTTGGCGTCAAGACGGTCACGGGTTTTACGGGCTCGTCTATTTGGAAGTACGTGGCCATGTTCCCGCCGGCCAGTGAAAAGATGATCGACGCCGGATACCAGGACTTCGCGGACAGGTGGAACCCCATCCTGGACGTCTTCGACGAGGTGGGTGTTCGCTTCGCCCATGAAGTGCATCCGTCCGAGATCGCCTACGACTACTGGACCACGCAGAGGACCTTGGAGGCGATCGGCCACCGGGAGTCCTTCGGCCTGAACTGGGACCCGAGCCACATGGTCTGGCAGGACATCGACCCCGTCGGATTCCTTTGGGACTTCCGCGATCGCGTCTACCACGTGCACTGCAAGGACACGAAGAAGCGCCTCGGCAACGGCCGGAATGGCCGGCTGTCCTCGCACCTGCCCTGGGCCGATCCTCGTCGGGGTTGGGATTTCATCTCAACAGGCCACGGAGATGTTCCTTGGGAGGACGCCTTCCGGATGCTGAACGCGATTGATTACAAAGGCCCGTTGTCCGTCGAATGGGAAGACGCCGGAATGGATCGCCTGGTCGGTGCCCCCGAGGCGCTGGGCTTCGTCAGGAAGCTCTCCTCCTATGAGCCGTCCGCTGCGGCTTTCGACGCCGCTTTCAGCACCAAGTAAGGGACCCCTGTGTGGTCGCGTGTGTGGTCGCGCAGACGCAGGCAGGAGTGTGACCGTAAGGATCCGGTGCGCGTCACCTTGTTCAGCTAGTGGGAGACGTTCAGGGTGACGGTGGTTCCCTTGCCCGGCCTGCTTTCGAGGTTTATTTGTCCGCCGTGTGCTTCAACGATGGCTTTGCTGATTGATAGTCCCAGGCCGGCGCCCGGGATGGCGGTCTTCATGGCTTGGTCGGATCGGAAGAATTTGGTGAATGCCTGCCGTTGTTCTTCTGCAGTCATGCCGATGCCTTGGTCGCTGATCGAACAGATGAATCCGCCGTTCTGCCGTCTCAGGGAAACCGTGACTTCACTGCCGTGCGGTGAGAATTTGATGGCGTTCGAGAGCAGCTGCTCGATGGCCCTGGTGAACTGCCCGGGATCAACCTCAGCCTCGAGGTCGGCGTCGATGTTGTCATGGATGATGATGCCCTTGGCCGATGCTTCCTGCTGTGCGGATCGGGCCGCTGCATCCATCAAACGGGAGAGGTTGGCCGGCCGGCGACGGATCTCAAGGTCCTCGGACGCCACCAGCAGGAGGTCGTTTATCAGGGTCAGCAGGCGTTGGGCGTTTCGCTCGATCACCTGCAGGTACCCCGGGTTCGGGTCATTTCCCAGGAGCTCAAGGAAGCCGAGCATGGATGTCAGAGGGGTTCGAAGTTCGTGGGAGACGGTTGCTACGAACTTGTCCTTCGCTTCAAGCGCGGATACCAGCGTTGTGACGTCGGTGAAGGCCAGAACCGAACCCTTCAGCTGGCCATCGTCGTCATGAAATTGTCTTGCCGCGACCGAGAAGACCAGCTGCTCGTCTTCCTGGCCTACACGGATCAGCTTGTTGGTAAAACTGCGGCCGGACATGGCAAGCCCTACTGGGCTATCGGGCAGTTGAGTTGTGTCATCCGTAGCCGTGAACGGGTTGTGGCCAGGCATCCGTTGGGCAGCTTTCCGGTCCGCGCGCAGACGGTGATTCGTAAGTATGTCGTTGCCGCCGGCATCGATCGCCCACACGCCGACGTTCACCGTTTCCAGGACGGCATCAAGAAGTTGCTGATGATCCTGTGTGGCCTTGTGCAGGCGGACAAGCTCCCTGTCCTTCAGGTCTTGCATGTTCCTGTGTTTGACTACGACACCTGCCACCAGATGGGCTGTCACGGCGAACCCGGCCAGGATGACAGGAACAACAATCATCCGGATGAGTTCGGTTTGCTCCACTTCGTGTCCCAGCACGTACGGGGAGGCGATGATTCCGCAGAAGGGACCGGCGATAGCCAGGACAAGGCGTGTCCGGCTGGCGCTTAGGGAAAGCCAAATGACCGGGAACGCTATGAGCAGCGTTACGACACTCAGGACGGGGCCGCCGACCTCGCGGGTGAGTGCCAGGACGACGAAATCCACTAACGGTATGAGCACAAAAGTCCCGGGTGGAAGCCGGTTCCAGGGAACAGCAAGGCAGGCAACGAGCATCAGCAGATGAACCACCAGCATGAGCTGAAAGGCAGTGTCAGTCATCGTTTCGGGACTGAAAAGAATGGCGAAGACGACGATCAGGCCCATGGCCAGCGTCACCGGCAGTTGGCACAGGACGACGGCCCTGCGTCGGCCGATTCTGTCGAAGAAGTCATCCAATGGCATAAAAACGGACGTGTCCTGCATAATCGCTAGCCCTCTCCCCAGAAGCCGCCCACAAGTACAGGCTTGATGTCGATAGCCACAGCATAGTCAGGAGATGTAGCGGCGGAAGCGGAAGTGCAGGATTCAGCGTGTAAACCGCTGCTTCAACCCGATGGAACTGCATGGCTAGGTGGTTCCCCTTTCTTGCACTTATAAGTGCAAGTGGCTTAGTGTTAGGGAATATTAGGGAAAGTACGCCGAGGGAGGCGAAATGTCCGCCTTATTGGATCGGACCGAGAAAACCGTCGTAACCACGACTAAGCAGGAGAGCGAACAAGCGCGCCAGCTCACCGAAAGATTACGTTCTACCGCAAACCGGAAGTCAGTCAGATTTGCCGTAGAGGATACCTCGGGCGAGTCCGCACAGGTACCGCCGGAGCTTGCTGCTCTCCTTCGTAAGGTTGTCGAGGTGATCGGACGCGGTGGCACAGTAACCATCGGGACCCTGCCCAAGGAACTGACGACTACTACAGCCGCAAAGATGCTCGGCGTCTCGCGCCCCACGCTCATGCAGCTTGTGCGTAACAACGAATTGCCCTCCCACAAGGTTGGTTCGCATACGCGCATTCTCGCTGAGGATGTTCAGAAATACGTAGAAGCCAGGGCTAAAGTGCGCAGGCAAGGGCCTTGATGAGCTTCGAGCATTCGAGGACGAGCTTGACCTGGAGGACTAAGCCGGAAGGGTGACCGTCGAGACTGCGGCCTCTTCAGCGTGTCTTGGACGGAGGACATCATGGCTGAGACTCTCTACAACCTTCGTAAGAAGCATCCTTTATGGGCTGATGAGCAGATTGGCGGCATGCGCCGTCGGCTGGAGAAGACTTTCACCGGTGGGCAGATCGCCGGTTATGAGATCGACGCCACCTTGCACTATCCCGATGTTTGCGATGCCCACGTTCACGCAGCCGCCGTTCACGGTGGGGTCGATATTGTTGTCACTGCCAACGCAAAAGACTTTCCGGACAGCGACGATCTTCCATATGAGATCTACCATCCCGACGATTTCTTGGTCCTGGTAGATGACGGAGCGCCTACCGCCGTTCGATCAGTGACCGAGCAGCAGCTTGTCTACTTCCATGGAAGAGCTTCTGCTGGTGATGGTGTGGATCTGCCACATCGGCTCAAAAATGCTGATGCGCCGGAGTTTGCCACCCGCGTCCGGAAACATTTGCAGCGTATAGACATGAGCATTCTGAGTGCGTCGGATGCTGGTGAGGACTTAGTCAAAGCCCAAGGTCGCTAGAAGCACAGTTCTATATAGTTTCTGCCTCCTGTTCGTCCCCCCGCGGCTTCGGTCGGGATTGACCCTGTTGCGCAGCTGAACTCCCGTTGGCTTGCGTCCGAGCATAGACGACATGTGTCGGCCAGCGATACGCCCGCTGACGCTGACGGTTTGTGTGCGCTTCTGCCCTTCCGTGTCAGCGGTAGGTTCTACGTGGCCTTTTTCGAGCTCGCAGCAACGCCGGAACGACTGGAGTTCCGTGTCCGTTCAGGATTCGGCCAGTGTATTGAGGCTGGTCATGAGATCGCGGTTCGCAGTCAGGGCGGCGTTCGCGGTCGCGGTGGCCGCGCCTGTGCCCAACGCGTCCTTGGCAAGCTCCAGATGCCGTCTGGTCATGACCGTGGGATCGTCCTGAAGCCATTCGTGACCTCCCCATTCGCTGGTGAGCGTGCCCGCAAAGCCTTCCTCACCCAGAAGCCGGCCGAGTTGCTGAAGCGGCCGGGACACCCGCCCGTCAGTATCCTGGAGGTCCCAGAATTTCAGGTGGAACGCGCCTACGAGCGGCAGGATTCCCTTGAGTTCCGATGCGTCACTGCGTCCAAAACGGATCACCAGGTTCATGAAGAGGGTGTGGATCGCGGGTGGAACCACATCTGAGCGCAGTGCCGTAACGACGGCGTCGTGGGTCGCCGGGTCTTTCCAATCGGTCTCCAGCCGTGCAAGTAGGTCCGCTGCCATACCGGCCTTTGCCAGTTCCTCTAGATAGGTCACCGGGAGCGCAGGCATCAACATGCTGATGTCCACCAGGACCCGGATCCGATCGTCGTCCAGGGATGCGATGTGGTCCAGGGCAGGCAGCACCTGGGGATTCCGCGGGTGCTGTTGGCCTTGGATTTCCTCGAAGAGAACAAGATCGAGGTCGTGCAGCAGTGGTTGGACCAGTTTGAGCAGTTCCGGTCCGGCCTGTCCGATCGGGAGCCGGACCCCTGCTGCCCCCACGCGGTGGGCGGCCTTGAGTTGCGGTACCAGGAACTCCAGCCGCTGGGCGGTGGTGCGGCGGGCCGTCGTCGTCAAGTAGTCATCAAGACTGCAGCCGACGATGCTCACGCTGCCACCCGCTGCCTCCATGGCGCTGCGGAAGGCGCCGACTTCCTGGTCCTGTGGGGCAGGAAACGTCCGCCACAACAGCCCGGGTTCCAGTTCCACAACTGTGGCGATCCCTGCTTTGGCAATGCCGGTGACAATCTCGGCGCTGGTCCTTTCGGATGCGATGATTTCCGGCGTCCAGTTGAAGGCGCTGGCAGCCAACGTCCATCCCGAAGGTAAGGGGGTTTCCATGGGGAGCCTTTCCATATAAGTATCTTAATGACAAACTTATGTCACTTTCAGACAAAGGAGCATGTGATGTTGAAGAACGCCTTGCGTGAGGATGCCTTGAGCTTTGGTCCGGATGGATTTGAGCTTCGGTTGGGCCTTCCATGGATCCGTTCAATGCCGCTGTCCTCTATCCGGGGCCTTTCCGTCTCCGTGGATGGCTGGTCTCCGGCGGAAGGGGAGTTGCGGGTCAGGTTGGGTCAACGGGCCATCCCCGCGGATGCCTTGGCGGGAGAGTCTGGCTGGTGGTTCATTCAGGACCGCCTGGTGATCCTGTTCCCGGTCAATCGGTTCCGTGATCGCAGTGGCAGCCGGCGGAAAGTGTCCGTGGACTTCGAGTTGATGGTTCCGTACCTGCGTGGTGGGGCAGATGGGCCGTTGGTCCTGCCCTTCCACTTGGAAGCGATGTTGCAGGGCCTCACAGGTGGTCCCGCGGGGAGTCTCGCTCGACGTCGCCTAAAAGCGGATTTCCGAGCGGGGTGTGCAGGCTGGCACACCCCGCCGTTTCGTGTCACTTCTGCGTGGCGGGTTCTCCGGCCTCAACCCACTCCGTGAACATCTTGCGGACCATGGGTTCCAACGTTGTGGGCCACCAATCCCCGCCCTCCACGGCTTGTCCCAGGTCCTCGGGGGTTGGAACAGTGACTTCGCCTGTGGCCGCCCACTCCGCGCTGCGTGGGAAGAGTGCTCGGAAGGCGGGGTGGCTCATCGCCTGGACATTGTGGCCGATACCTATGGAGACGGAGCGGCCCGCACCGTATTCCACGGCCCACGCCACCGGATGCTCGTCGCCCATTCCCGGCATGCTCCGCCACTGCCCGGGCACCTGCGTGTAGCGCAATGGGTTGTCCCAGCCCTTGAGCAGGATGGTCTTCCTGACACCTGCGGGCCATTTAAGTCCCACGTAAAGGTCGTCGTTGTAATGCGGGAACTCGCTGGGCCACCCTTCCGTGATGGGGTGCGCTTCAGTGGTGTGGATAAGAAAATCGTTGTTGGGTGCCCGGCGCGAGGTATCCTCGCGCATCACACCGCCCAGAAGGCGTTCATACTCGGGATCCCAGCCCACCCCGCCGGCCAGCGTTGGATGGTAGGCAATGAGGCCTTTGCCGCCAGCCACGAAATCGAACAGGGCTTGTTCTGCCGCATGGCCAAACCGCTCCTCCGGCACGTCGCGCCAAGGATCATGGCGGCCGTAGTAATTCAGCACGACGAGGTCGTAGGGCTTGAGGGTGCCGGCCGTTGCTCCGCGGAATTCTTCGGTGACGCGCACCTCGAAACGGCCGGTTTCTTCCAATGCTGCCTTGAGCGCCGGGGTGGTCTGACGCCAGTCGTGGTGGACGTCGGTCATGCCGGTAATGATCAGCGTCTTAATGGTTCCGGGCATTCGTGGGACACTCCTTCGTGACTCGACTTATGATCCGAAGATACATGCTTAAGTCGGAATCAGGAAGAAGTTTTTCCGCCGTAAGTTGCCTAGCTCAACGTCAGGGTTTTGATTGGGCCTGGCTTACCTTGGGCAAACCAGCGCGGGAACGTGGCCTCAAAGAGTTGTTCGCGCGCCAGCTCAGCGCCGCCCCGCAGGGGTTCGCGTTCGTCGTTCACGGACAGAAGGATCCGCAGGTCCCTGGTGGCCAGTGGCAGGGACAGTTCGTAAACGCGTTGCCGCACTTCAGCGAGGTACACCTCGCCGGCGGATGCCATGGCCCCGCCGATCACAATGATCCCTGGGTTGAACATGTTGACCAGGGCTGCGATTGATTCACCCACAACCCGTGCCGAGCGCTGAAGCAGGCGCACTGCCAGCGCATCACCGCTGATGGCCGCCAGTGCGATGCCCTCGGGCGAGAGGGGCTGCCCCTTCTCGACGGATGTGGCAAGTGGGCCCGTGGCGCCTTCCTTGATGGCAAGTTCCGCATCACGGATCAATGCCCAGCCTCCGGCGACGGCTTCCAGGCAGCCGACCTTTCCGCACCGGCAGAGTGCGTCCGAGTCCGGCACCCGCACATGCCCGATGTCGCCGGCCGCACCGTTGGCACCCCGGTGAATTCGTCCCTGCGAGAGGAGTCCGGCGCCGATGCCCGACCCTATCTTGCAGTAGATGAGGTCGGCGTATGCGTCGCGCCTGCGCGCCCGTTCACCCAAGGCGAGCAGGTTGACGTCGTTGTCCACCCAGACCGGAGCATCAAAGCGTTCCTCGAAGGGGGTGCGGATGTCCGAACCGTTCCAGCCGGGCATGATCGGCGGCGCCACCGGCTGTCCGCTCTCGAAGTCAACGGGGCCGGGAACGCCCACAACCACAGACCAGACAGGCAGTTCCGCGGCGCTTCCAAGGAGGTCATCCAGGAGCTCCATGGCGGCCTTCAAGGTCTCCGCCGGTCCGCGCGCAATGTCCCACTCGCGGTGCCTCTGGTCGATGATGTCTCCGTCCAGCTCCGCGTAGCCCACCCTGATGTGCAGGGCGCCGAGGGCGCACACGATGATCCGTCCTTGCTCTGAGCGGAAGCGGAGCGTCCTGGGTGCGCGTCCTCCCGACGAAGCGCCGAACTCGCCGTCCCCGAGGAAGCCCATCTGGATCGCCTGGTCCACCCGTTGCGTCACCACGCCCCGGCCCAGGCCGGTAAGGCGGCCAATTTCGGGACGGGTTGTTGCTTCCCCCGTGCGCACAAGGTTGACGATGCGGAGCAAGCTCGTGACTTCGTCTGTCTGCGCACCGAACCGGAGTGTGGAATCTGTGGTCATAACTCAAAATTGTCCCACAAGAAGGTCACTAATGTGCGGAATTTGGTGCACTATAGCCAGAACTGAATGAACTTAGGAATGATGCTGACAAAAGGAGCACGCGTCATGACATGGAAAGTGGGTTTCCTGGGCGCCGGGCCTGGCGTCGCGGCCCTTCATCTGCCAACGTTGGGCCGCTTGGACGATAAATTCCGGGTGGCTCACGTTGCGGATGCCGGCAGCGGGCGTGCACGAACACTGGCTGAACCCCTGCATGCCAGCTGGTCAGCCGGGGACGGGGAGCTGCTGGCCGACCCGGACGTCGAGGTTGTGGCTATCTGCAGTCCGCCGGCGGAACATCAGCGCCAGATCATCGCGGCGGTTGGGGCGGGCAAGAAAGCCATCTTCTGCGAAAAGCCTTTGGCCACCACCAAGGAGGCGGCGGAAGGTGTTGTGGCTGCCTGCCGCGCCGCCGGCACCGTCTTGATGGTCGGAACCAATCACGCCTACGATCCCGGGTGGCTGCTGGCACGTCACCTGCTTGAGGAGGAGCAGGAGGCGCCTGAGTCCATTGCGGTCACGCTGGCACTGCCGCCGAACGGCCGCTACCATCAGCTGGTCTCGGAGTATGCTTCCTCCCAGGCCCAGGCCCAGGCCCAGGCCCAGTCCCCGGCCCGGGAGCGGCCCGACACCGCAAATCCTGGCGTTGCCGCCCACATCGTGAAGCAGCTGCTGACCGGCCTTGCCGTCCACGACCTTCCCGCGCTCCGGCATTTCGCGGCGGACATCGAGGAAGTGCAATACGCCCGGTTCGTTCCGCCGATCGGATACGCGGTGGGGTATAAAGCCAGCGGCGTCAACGTCCAGTTGGCCCTGACCATGCTGCCCGCGGGCCCGGATGTCCTCTGGAGGGTCACGTTTTCCTCGCCGGAGCAGCGGTTGGATCTTGAGTACCCGCCTCCTTTCGTCCATGCAGGCAGCGGTCGTGTCATTGTGGCGCGGGCCGATGGGTCCAGGATGGAGCATCCGTCAGTGGAGCAGGATGGCTATGAGGCGGAGTGGCTGCACTTCGTGCACCTCCTCGAAGGCACCATTGCTGTGGACTACGACCAGATCCTGGCAGATGCCCTGTACCCGCTGGAGCTGGCCGATGCGGTCTTCGCCACCATGACCACAGGAGACGTGCAGTGAGTGGGGCTCCAGCCGTTGTGGCCACGGCGCGGAATTACCGGGCCGCCGTCGCAGAGCTTCGCGGGAGTGCACGTCACAGTGATCTCGTGCCGGGCGCCGTGGTGGTTATTCCCGGTGGAGGTCCGTGGTGGACATTGCTGTTGGAAGCGCAGGCAGCGGGGGCGGCGGCCGTCGTCGTCTCCAATCCTGGGCGCGTTCCTCCCGAGGCGGGGTCTGCGCTGTCGGCTGACGCTGTCACTCTTCCCGTGGTTGTGGAGAGGCCGTACGCGCGGGCGGACATCCTTGCCGATGCCCTCGACGCGCGCGCCGGAAGTGGTCCGACGATGGTGACGGTGGAATGCGCAGCGCCCGCTCCGGACGTGGGGGCGACCTTGCGTGACGGGTTGCGGTGGGCCGCTGTGCTGGCAGGTGGGCCGCTCAGCTACTGCGGCGGTGGGGACGGCACCTTCCTCCTCGAAGCAGCCGGTGTGTCCGGCCCCGGTTCCTGTGACCGCCGGGGTGCGGCTGTTGACAGGGGACGCGTGTGATCCGCTGCTTCGGGTGATGGCCTTGGGGGAGGTCCGCTCGGAGATTGAGTCTGGAAGGGTTGGAGCGGCCGTTCGCCTTGAGACGGCCACCTTCAACGGGACAATCCAGGCTCCACTGCGGTACGAAACGCCGGCGCGCCTGGCACTCCGCAGGGCCTTGGATTCCTGCCGTTCGGGCGAGCGGCCCGACGATCTGGAACACCTCCTCAGCGATCACGACCTCGCTGCGCATCTCCTCGAACCGCATAAGTAACACTGATCTTCGGCATAGGTAATATCCCCTTCCCTGATGCGCTGCAGGGGCCAGAGACTTGATGTGGGCAGATTTACAGACCACTGAAAGGATCGAAGATGATCAAGCTTCTCTCCCACCTCTCCTACGTAGCAATTACCACTCCCGACGTCGAAGCCTCCGTTGATTTTTACGTCAACCAGGTGGGGCTCAAGGTTGTGGACCGCGTTGACGGCGCCGTCTACCTCCGGTGCTGGGGTGACTACTACCGCTACAGCGTGGTTGTTGTTCCGGGCGACGAGCCGGCACTGGTAACCATGGCATGGCGGACGTCCAGCGCCGAGGCACTGGACGAAGCGGTGCGACGCATCGAAGCGGCAGGGGTCAACGGCGAATGGACGGATATCCATGGCATTGGCCGTGGCTACCGCTTCGTGGGGCCGTGGGGCCACAGCATGACACTGCACTGGGACGTTACGCGATACCAGGGTGAGGGCCAGGATCTTTCAATCTACCCGGACCGCCCGGCGCGCCGCAGCAAGGTGGCAGGCGCACCCCGCCAGCTTGACCACGTGACCATCGCAACCAGTGACGTGGACGGGTTCGCCAAGTGGTACAACGATGTTCTTGGCTTCCGCATCATGGCCCGGACCGTCCTGGACGAGGCCCCCATCTCGGTGTTCTCCGTGCTGACCACCAACGAGAAGTCCCACGACCTCGGCGTGGTCCTGGACGGCTCCACGCGCGCTGGACGCATCAACCACTACGCCTTCTGGGTGGATACCCGCGAAGAACTCCTGATCGCCGCGGACACCCTGATGGAAAACGGCATTCCGATCGAATATGGCCCCTCCATCCATGGCATCGGCGAGCAGAACTTCCTCTACTACCGGGAGCCGTCATCCCTTCGCATCGAGCTCAATACGGGCGGCTACCGCAACTACGTTCCCGACTGGGAGCCGAACACGTGGACCCCGTCCATTGGTTCGAACAACATGTACCGGAACGGCGCCATGCCGATGTCCATGACGGAGTCCTTCCCTCCGGCAGACGGCCCCAGCGCCACCGAAGAGGGCGTTCCGGACGAGATCAAGGAAGCCCTGTTCAACCCCTACGCCCGCCAGGGCCAGGGCTAGAACCTTACGGTTATCACCGGCATGGGCATCCATGCCGGTGATAACCGCTATAACCACAAACTGATTTACTTATGTCGAATTCCGACATTAAATGAAAGTGGACCGAGGACGGTCCACGAGGGGAGTTACGTTCATGACGACGACGTCAGGCCAGTTGGAAGCACCGTTCGCACTCGCGCGTTACCGGGCCGGGGACGAGGTACGGCTGGGGCTCATTGCCGGTGACCGGATCCGGCCGCTGGGTCCCCAGGAGCTGGGTGCCCCCGGTCTCAACGCCTTCCTGGCCACGCCTGACTGGGACCGCCTGGAAAAGCTTGCCCAAGGCGAGGGTCCCTGGCTTCCGCTGGAAAGCGTTGTTCTCACGGCTCCTGTGGAACCCAGACAAGTGCTGCAAACGGGTGCCAACTACAGGACGCACGTGATCGACCTCGTCGTCGCGGGCTTGGACAAGAACGACCCCCGCACACCGGAGGAAGCCCGCGAATGGGCCGGCAAGATGATGGACGACCGCCAGGCAAACGGTGAGCCCTATTTCTTCATCGGCCTTCCTGCGTGTGTTGTTGGTGACGACGTGCCGCTGGTTCTCCCAAGCTACAGCGAGAAGCACGACTGGGAGTTGGAGCTGGCTGTGGTCATTGGAAAAGAGGCCTTCAGGGTTGGCCGCGAAGAAGCGATGCAGCACGTTGCCGGGTACACGGTGGTCAATGACATCACTACGCGGGACCTGGTTTTCCGACGCGACATGAAGGAAATTGGCACGGACTGGTACCGCGGCAAGAACGCGCCTGGGTTCCTCCCGACAGGCCCGTTCCTTGTACCGGCGCAATTCGTGGATCCTGCCAAGCTGAAAGTACGGCTCGAACTCAATGGTGATGTCATGCAGGACGCAACTACCGACGACCTCCTCTTTGATATCCCGGCACTGGTCTCTGCCGCTTCGCAGAATATGCCGCTCCTGCCGGGGGACCTCCTGCTGACCGGAAGCCCGGCGGGCAACGGTGCCCACTGGGGAAGGCTGCTCCGGGACGGCGATGTCATGACAGGAAGTATCCAGGGCCTTGGAACGCAGGTAGTGCGCTGCGTCGCCGAGCCAGTCGCCAGCCAAGCAGCCGGGCAAGCCTAGGGTGGGCGGGGCAATGAACCTGGATAATCCCGACCTGCTGGACCGCACCGACCCCGAAGGCGAAATCTCCCGCCGTGGCAAGGCCTACCGGAACTGGGGGCGGTGGGGCGAAGACGATGTCCTCGGCACGCTTAACTTCATCGACGCTGCCAAGCGGAAACAAGCGGCTGCATTGGTGCGGGACGGCGACGTCACCTCGCTATCCCAGCCCTTCGATATGAATGGGCCACAAAAAGGCTGGCGTCGGCGCACCAACCCGGTGCACACCATGCTGGACACCGGAACGGATGCCGAGCGGGGCACGCAGGGCTTTCCCCATGGATTGGGCGGTGCGGATGATGTCATTTCCATGCCGCTTCAGTGCTCCACCCAATGGGACGGACTCGGTCACATCTTTGACCACGGTGCCGCCTGGAACGGGCGAAGGGCCGGCGACGTCGTCACGAGCGACGGCGATCTTGTCACCGGAATCGAGCACGCGGCGGCGGCTCCTGTCTCCCGCGGTGTCCTGCTGGATCTAGGCCGTCACCTGCATCCGGAAACGGGCGAGCTGCCGGACGGCTACGCGATCTCCACGGCAGATCTGGAGTCCTGCATCGAAGCCCAGGGAGCCAGCAGTGTTGTTGGCACGGGCGACATCGTGCTGGTGAGGACAGGACAGTTGACCCGCGCGAAGCGGGATGGCTGGGGCGATTATGCCGGAGGCCCGGCGCCTGGACTTTCCTTGACGACGGCCGGCTGGCTGCACAGAACCGAGATCGCGGCCATCGCCACTGACACGTGGGGCTTCGAAGTCCGTCCGAATGAGTTTGATGTTCCGGCCTTCCAGCCACTTCACCAGGTGGTCATTCCCAACATGGGACTCACGGTAGGTGAGTTGTGGGACCTGGACGGCATCGCGGAGAAGTGTCGTGAACGCGGCCGCTACGAGTTCCTCCTCGTCGCGGCTCCTTTGCCGATCACAGGTGCCGTTGGTTCGCCCATCAATCCCATCGCGATCCACTAATCAACCCGATAACAACCCAAGGGGTAATCATGACAGCAGTCCAGAAGGTAGCGATCGCCGGCAGCGGTGTTGCTGCCATGGCGGCCGCCATCCAGCTCGCAAAGGCGGGGGTCGCCGTCGACGTTTTTGAAGTAAAGCCGGAACTGAGCGCCCTGGGCTCGGGCATCACGCTGCAGGGCAATGCACTGCGCGTCTTCGACTCCCTGGGTGTCTGGGAAGACGTGCGTAAGAAGGGTATGGCTTTCGAAGGGCTGACCTTGCGGGCTCCCGGACCCGATGCGCCCGTCATCGCCCAACTCCCCGAGGTGAAGACCGGGGGACCGGACTACCCCGCCTGCATGGGAATGTACCGTCCCGACCTCGCCGGCATCCTGCTGAAGCACGCCGAAAAAGCCGGAGCGAAGGTCACCTTCGGAGCCAAGGTCACCGGATTTGACGTCCGTGATGACCAGAAGGTGGAGGTCTTCGTCAACGAGGCCCCTGCGGGAAGCTACGACCTCCTGATTGGTGCGGACGGAGTTAATTCCTCTGTTCGGGGACTCATGGGCATCGACACCGCCCCCGAAACCACTGGTATGGGCATCTGGCGTGCCTTCGTCTCCCGCCCCAAGGAAGTGGAACACAGTGAGCTCTACTACGGCGGACCGGTATACATTGCCGGATACACGCCCACGGGCGAGGACACGATGTACGCATTCCTGGTCGAGAAGGCGCAAGACCGTTTCGGGGTTTCGGATGAGGAAGCCGTAAACATCATGCGCGGGGAGTCCATGGCCTACGGCGGCCCGTGGGCTTCCATCCGCGAAGATCTGGGTTCGGCTGCGAAAGTCAACTACACGTGGTTCACCAAGCACCTGGTGCCCGGCCGCTGGAACCGGGGCCCGGTGGTGATCATCGGCGATGCCGCCCACAGTTGCCCGCCCACCATCGCGCAGGGTGCAGCACAGGCGCTCGAAGACGCTGTGGTTTTGGCTGAATTGCTGATTGGCTCGGATGCCCTCGATGACAAGCTCTGGGACAGCTTCCACGAGCGTCGGGTTCCGCGCGTCCAAGCTGTGGTGGATGCATCCGTTCAGCTGGGCCAGTGGCAGATCGAGGGTAAGAAGGACGCAGACGCCCCGGGCTTGCTCTTCGGCATTGCGGAGAAAATGGCGGTGCCGGCATGACGACCGATGTTCACGCCCATGTGCTCCTGCCCTCTCTTCAGGCTGAGGTTGAACGGCGTGCCCCTGAGGCTTTCAAAGCGGCGGCGGACCTGGAGGCGCGACGGAACGGACCCGAAAGTCTCGCTGCTTCCGGACGCATGATCGGCGAACGGTTCCCTCGGCTGACAGATGTGAAGGCCCGCCTGGGTGCCATGGATGCGCAAGGGGTGGACCATCAGTGGGTCAGTGCGTCCCCGAACCATTTCTATCCCTGGGCCGAAGAAGGTCTCGCCGTGTGGACCGCCACAGAGGCCAACCGCCTGGTTGCGGAGCACGTCGCCCAGGCACCGGAGCGGCTGACCGGCCTGGGTTTGGTGCCGCTGCAGCACCCGGAACGCATTGTGGAATGCGTGGATGACGCCATCCTCGGCAGGGGTCTTGCCGGCATCGAAGTTTCCTCGTTTGCCGGCGACGTCGAGTTGTCCGATGAACGGCTGGAACCCCTCTGGTCGCGGGTGGAGGAGTTGGGTGTCGTGGTCTTCCTGCACCCTTTCGGCTGCAGCCTGGATGAGCGCCTGGATAAGTTCTATCTGTCCAACACCGTGGGCCAGCCAGCCGAAAACGCCGTAGGACTTTCGCACCTGATCTTCTCGGGAGTGCTGGACCGTCACCCCGGTCTGAAAATCCTCGCCGCCCACGGCGGTGGATATCTGCCAACGGCCATCGGCCGTTCCGACCACGCCTGGCGGGTACGTCCGGAAGCCCACGGTTGCAGTAATGAGCCATCGAGCTATTTGCGACGGATCTGGTTCGATACGGTGGTCCACGATCCATCGGCATTGCGCCACCTCGTGGAAGTCGCGGGGCCCTCCCAGGTCCTCATGGGTAGCGATTTCCCGTTCGATATGGGGTCCGATGATCCTGTTGCCGAGGTCCGCGCCGCCGGGCTGCCGGATGATGTGATTGACAGGATCCTTTCCGGCAATGCCGAGGCATTGTTGGCGCAGCGGGTGCGGGCATGAAGATTGCGCGCTGGCAGGACGGCGCCGAAACTGGCGAGGGCTTCATCATTGGGGACAAGGCAGTACCGTTTCCCAATGGCCTGCGGGTTGCAGAGGTCCTGGCCCGCGGTCTGGCAGGCGCCCGTGAACTGTTCGGTCGGGTGAACCACGACGGCGGACGGCCGCTGGGCGCTGTCCAGCTCCTTGCGCCGTTGGTTCCGGCGGCGATCAGGGATTTCGTTGCCTTCGAGGAACATGTTGAAGGCGTCAGTGCTTCCGTTGACGGCAAGAGCGAAGTGGTGCCTGAGTGGTACGAGGCGCCAACGTTCTATTTCACGAATCCCCATACGGTGTTGGGGCCTGGTGAGCCTGTCATTCCGCCGGTGACGCAGCGACTCGACTTCGAGCTGGAGATCGCTGCCGTGCTGGGTGGTCCCGGAGGCGCCAACCTTTCCGGCCATGGGGCTGCCGAAGCTATTTTCGGCTACACAATCATGAACGACTGGTCCGCGAGGGATATCCAGTCGAGGGAAATGAAGGTCCGCCTTGGCCCTGCCAAGGGAAAGGACTTTGGCACCAGCCTTGGGCCGTGGATCGTCACGGCGGATGAGTTGGAACCGTACGTGGACGCTGATGGATTCCTGGCACTGAGGGCAGAGGTCTTCGTCAATGGTGAACGGGTGGGGGAGGACCTGGTCTCCAATATGGGGTGGACCTTCCCCGAGCTCGTCTCCTACGCCTCGAGGAACTCGAGGGTGGTTTTTGGCGATGTCCTGGGCTCCGGCACCGTGGGCAATGGCGGATGCCTGGGTGAACTGTGGGGTCGCCGCGGCGAACTTAACCCTGCACCGCTCACTGCTGGCGACGAAGTGCGCATGGTGGTGGAAGGCATTGGTGAGTTGACAGGTACGGTGGGTGCCGCCGTCGAGGGCCCTCTTGTGCCTCGAGCGAGGAACCGAAACCGCGCCCGCTCCAGAGTCTAAGAAGAACAATCTTTTGTTGCTTTTAGACCAAAGTGTGATCTAAAATGAAAGTGGCGTCGGGATCCCCACCAGGATCCGTTCTCGGCAGTGAGGATGCTGCCGAGGCACAGACCGTCGCGTCGACAGCCCGATCGTTCGGGCAGAAACCCCATGCCACTTTCTACTTTGAGACTTCGGTTCCTCGTCGCCTCCCTCTTGAGCGTGTCCTTCCTGGGGGCACTGGACCACACGGTGGTCTCAACTTCACTTGCCACCATCGCCGGGGAACTCGGCGCCCTGGAGCTTATGAGCTGGGTTGTGGTGGGATACACCCTCGCCAGTACCGTCCTGTTGCCCGTGCTGGGAAAACTCGGGGACGTGCTGGGGCCGCGACGCGTCTTTCTCGCTTCCCTGGTGATCTTCCTGCTCGCATCCCTGGCCTGCGGATTCGCCGATGACATCACCTGGCTGGTTGCATCCCGGGTGATCCAGGGAATGAGTTCAGCCGGGCTGCAGCTCATGTCCCAGACCATTGTTGCCAACGTGACCACACCGCGTGAGCGTCCGCGATACCTGGCGGCCATCGGGGCGGCGTTTCCAATTGCGATCCTGGTAGGGCCCGTCCTCGGCGGAGCGATCACAGACTACTGGGGCTGGTCCTGGGTTTTCTGGATCAACATCCCCGTGGGCGTTGTTGCCTTGGTTTTGGCCTTTATTGCGGTTCCCCGACTTGAGCGGGGCCAGATTCCGAGGCACTACGATGTGGCCGGTGCATGCGCCTTCACGCTGGGCCTGGTCTTCCTGGTCCTCGGCGTCACATGGACCGCCGAACGAAGCCTTGGTGTACAGGCCATCAGCGCCCTGGCCGTCAGTGTTGTGGCTTTGATGGCCTTCTTCATCATCGAGCGCCGCGCCCCCGAGCCAATCGTCCCTTTGCGGTTCTTCGCCAACAGGACCATAGCCGCCGGCACCGCGCTCTCGGCGATTATCGGCGTCGGGCTTTTCTCCATCACCGCGTACCTGCCCACCTATTTCCAGATGGCCTACCGGATCAGCGTCACAGTATCCGGGCTGGTGCCCATAGCCACGGTCCTGGGCATGCTGGTCAGCAACCTCCTCACCGGATGGCTTGCCAGCCGCACCGGCCGCTATCGGATCTTTCCCATTATTGGGACGTGCATGGGGGCGGCAGGGCTGTTTGTCATGGCATGGCTGCCGATCGGACTTCCCCTGTGGGTGCCGATGATCGTCATGGGCTTCGTTGGAATGGGGACCGGATCGTTCATGAGCCTCATTGTTGCGGTAGTTCAAAGCGCCGCACCGGCCAACCAGACCGGAAGCATCACAGCAACGGTCAACCTCGTGCGGCAGGTTGGCTCCACCGTAGCCACCGCCATTATTGGCGGAACCATTGGTTCAGGCGTCGCAGCGCTGCTCCCCGCAGGAATGGACGCCGCGAACCTCACGCCCCACGCCGTTCACCAGGCTCCGCCTGAAACCCAGGACGTTGTTGCGGGAATCTATGGGGCTGTGTTCTCTCCGATCTTCATCGCGCTCGCCGTTACCTATGCCATTGGCATCATCGCCGCCGTCCTGCTGCCGCAAGGACGGTTGGCGGACGAACCACAAAGCACCCGCCCAGAAGTCTCCGAAACCCTTTCGGCCTGACCTTGCACCAAGGAGAAACAATGTCCAAGAATCCGACCATTGCCATTGTTGGCAGCGGGCCGATCGGCTCAACGTACGCACGGTTGCTGGTTGAAGGCACCCCCGACGCCCACGTGATCATGTTTGAAGCCGGCCCGCAGTTGACCGGCCGGCCAGGCGAAAGCGTCCGCAACATTGCCGACCCCGATCAGAAGGCCAGGGCACGGGAGATGTCGCAGGGGCCGCAGTCCGGCGCGTTCCGGGAGTCGTTGGGTATTCCTGCCGGGACCGTGACTGAAGGCATGTTCACCGCCCGCCAAGGTACCCACCTCCTTGACTTCGGCGGACCGGGGTCGGCCCACGCCGAAACTTTCCCGGCCGCAGCGGCGGCGACCAACGTCGGTGGGCAGGGGGCGCACTGGACATGCGCAACGCCGTCGCCGGCTTTCAGCGAGAAGATCCCGTTCATCGCCGACGACGAGTGGGAGAACCTCATCACCTCGGCGAAGGGCCTCCTCCATGTGCAGAGCGCAGCGTTCGCTGATTCGGGAGTCGGGGCCGCCATTCGGTCGCTCCTGGAAGAAGAGTTCGCCGGCGAGCTGCCGGAGGGTTATGGGGTGGGTACCCTGCCCGTCGCGGGCGATCCCCAGCCTGACGGTTCCATGCGATGGGCAGGTGCCGATGTTGTCCTCGGTCCACTCATCGATCCCGGGTCTCCGTTGTCCGGGCGCTTCGAACTCCGTGATCTCACCCTGGTACGCCGGGTGGAAACGGAGGGAAAACGGGCCACCGGTGTCACTGTGGAAAACCTTCGCACGGGAGAAACCACTTTTGTCCCGGCAGACGTAGTCGTGGTGGCCGCGGATGCATTCCGGTCGCCGCAACTGCTGTGGGCTTCCGGCGTTCGGCCTGCCGCGCTGGGCCACTACCTCACGGAACATCCGGTGGTCATCTCCACAGTCGCCCTTGATCCGGAGAAGATGGAACGGTTTGCGAGCGAATCGGATCTGGAGGCCGAACTTGCACGGCGCGCCCAGAACCCAGCCGATCCCGTGGCTGCCGTCAACCGGATCCCCTTCTCCGAACCGGAGCATCCCTTCTCCGTCCAGGTCATGTATTCCGAAACGACACCGTTCCCCATGGACCCTGATGCTCCTTACGCACGGAACCGCTGGGGCTACGTAAATATGGGCTATGGCATGCGCAAGCACCCGCGTTTTGAGGACGGCGTGACTTTTGACGACAACGAGCTGGACTATCGCGGTTTCCCGAACATGACCATCAGCTACGCCCTCACCGAGAGGGAGCACGTTGAAATCGAAGATGCCACCGCACGGCTGCTCCGGGCGGGCAAGGCGCTGGGGGTCTTCGTAGCCGAACCGCGGCTCATGCCAAACGGCTCCAGCCTCCACTACCAGGGGACCATGCGTATGGGCGCATCCGACGACGGTACGTCCGTTGCGGACCCATGGTCACGTGTATGGGGCTACGGAAATCTGGTGGTCGGTGGGAACGCGCTGATTCCGACGGCTACTGCCATGAACCCGACGCTGATGAGCGTGGCCATCGCAGTGCGCGGCGCCCGGAAACTGGTGGAGGAGTTGGCCGCCCCAAGCTCGTCGGTCAACGAAGAGGTGGTCCATAGCAGGGCGTGACTGTGGCATTGGCCTGATCACATTCCGTGGACAGGCCGCCGGGGGAGGAGCATAATAGTTAGCGGAGCTAATTAGCACTGCTAACTATTATGCCAAACCTCAGGAGGCGTCTCCCTGTGAGCGCAGCTATCGACGACGGACCGGCGGAGATTCAAGCCGACGTCCTCGCCATTGATCTTCGAACCGCAGTGATGCGAACATCCCGCAGGCTGCGAATCGAAGCGACCGGCGAGGTGATTACCCCTGGGCAGTACACGGTGCTCGCCCACCTCAACTCCGGTTCGCAGACGTTACGGGAACTGGCCGAGCTGGAGCACGTCCAGGCGCCGTCGATGACCCGGATCGTGAACGCCCTGTCCGGGCAAGGCTTCGTGTCACGGCAGGCCAACCCCGAAGACGGCCGGCAGGTCCACATCAGCATTACTCCAGCGGGCCAGGAAGTCCTGGCCGAGGCCCGCAGCCAGCGGACTGCCTGGCTGGCGCAGCGCGTAGCAGGACTCAGTGCGGAGGATCGGCTGACGCTAAGCCGGGCCGCGCGCATCATGCAGGAGATGAGCGCCAAGTGAGTGCCATGTTCCGTGCCCTCGAGAGCCCCAATTACCGGCTTTGGGCTGGTGGTGCGCTGGTGTCCAACGTCGGCACCTGGATGCAGCGGGTGGCACAGGACTGGCTGGTCCTGACGGTCCTCACGAATCACTCCGGAACCGCAGTGGGCATCACCACGGCGCTGCAATTCCTGCCCATGCTCCTTCTTGGGCCGTATGCGGGCGTCCTGGCCGACCGCTACCGAAAGCGCGTGATCCTCCTGTGGACCCAAACGGCCATGGGAATCTGCGGGCTGATCGTTGGCCTTCTGGTGGTAACGGGCGTGGCCCAGTTGTGGCACGTCTACCTCGCCGCCCTTGCCTTGGGACTGGCTGCCGCAATCGATGGCCCGGCCCGTCAGGCGTTCGTGTCGGAACTTGTTGGCCCGGAGAAGCTCTCCAATGCCGTGGCGCTGAACTCTGCGTCCTTCAACAGCGCCAGGCTGACGGGGCCCGCCATCGCCGGCGTGCTCATTGCCTGGATCGGAACGGGGCCGGTGTTCCTTCTCAACGCAGCGAGCTTTGTGGCCGTCATCGTTTCCCTCTCCCGGGTTAAGGCCGCCGAGCTGGAGCCGGCAACGCCGGTGGCCCGCGGCAAGCACCAATTAACCGAAGGACTGCAGTACGTGCGCCAACGCCCTGACCTGGTCCTCATTTTGCTGATGGTGGGGCTGTTGGGTGCCTTTGGCATGAACTTCCAGGTGACGAACTCGTTGATGTCCACGGCGGAGTTTGGCATGGGGCCGGAGGAGTTTGGTCTCCTTGGCTCCATCATGGCCGTGGGAACACTCGGGGGTGCCTTGCTGGCGGCCCGCAGGTCCGGCCCGAGGCTCCGTTTCATGCTCGGCGGCGCAATGAGCCTTGGCGCGTTCACCATCCTGGCGAGCATCTCGCCGTCGTTCTGGATATATGCGGCAGTACTTGTTCCGGTAGGGCTGGCGTCCATCACGTTCCTGAACAGTTGCAACACCACTATCCAGTTGTCCGTCGAGCCGCAATTCCGTGGACGCGTCCTCGCCCTGTACTTGGCCATCCTGCAAGGCGGCACGGCAATCGGAGCACCCCTCATGGGCTGGATCGGCACGGAATTCGGAGCCCGCTGGGCTGTGGCATCCGGCGGGGTGGTAGTCCTTTTGACCGCCGTCGCTTGCGTGGTCCTGGTCAGCCGTCGCAGCCAAAAGACGCTCCGTGAACAGGTGCGCAGTGCATGGCTGCGGAGGCGGGCGACCCAAGCGTCGTCCAGCTAGCGGACCTCAAGGTCCTCGAGAGTCTTTCCCTTGGTGTCCGAAGACAACAGGGTGGCCAGCGCCGAGACGAGGCAGATGCCCAGAGTGGTCAGGCCGATGACCATGGGGATGTTCGCTGATCCGGGAGGAGCCATGGCCGTGAACAGGCTCGGGAAGAACGAGGCGATCATGAGGCCGATGTTTTGCGAGACTGCGAAACCTGTTACCCGCATCCGCATGGGGAACTGCTCCTGGAAGAACGTGGCGAAGGTGGCGTTCCACATCTGGAACAGGATGCCCTGGACGATGACAACGCAGACGAAGATCAGCGGCAGGCTACCCTGTTCGATCGCCCACAGGTACACCATGGTCAACAAGCCACCGGCTATGCTGCCTGCAACCATGAGTGTCCGCCGGCCAATCCGGTCTGACAGTGCTCCGAACAAAGGGATAGTCAGCACTGCGGCCACGTTTGCTGCCATGGTTACCCAGAGGAATTCGCTGCTTGAGAAGCCGTTGCCATAGCTCTTCTGGGTGGCGAACGATACGCCGAAGATCAGGGTGGCCATGCCGATGACGTTTGTGAACGTCATTGCAACGCAGCGGACCAGGACCCACGGGTGGGTGCGCAGGAGGTCTGCGAGGGGGAACCTGCGTTTGGTGCCGGGCTCTTCCGACTGCGCCAGATATGCGGGCGGCTCCTGCACGCGGCGGCGGATAATGTAGCCGGCCAAAATCACGACGGCGCTGAGGAGGAAAGGCAGCCGCCAGCCCCAGGAATGGAACTGGTCATCCGGCAACAGGGCGGCGAGCGGAATGAGGACAGCCGTGGCGAGGATGGATCCCACCTGCGTGCCCTGAAGGCTGAAGCTCGCGAAGAAGCCGCGCCTGGCATCGGGGGAGTGCTCTACGATCATCGCGCTGGCACCCCCGAGTTCGCCAGCAACGGCGAAGCCCTGGATCAAACGCAGGATTACCAGGAGGACGGGCGCCAGAAGCCCCACCTGGCCGTAGGTTGGCAGGAGTCCTACCGCGAAAGTAGCGAACCCCATGAGCAGCATTGCAAAGACCAGGACCTTCTTGCGCCCATGCCTGTCACCGTAAGCACCCAGGACCACTGCGCCAAGCGGGCGGGACACGTATCCCACGGCATAGGTGGCCAGGGAAGCGATGATGCCTACAGTGGGGTTCTCCGTGGGGAAAAAGATCGTTGGGAAAAGCAGCGTCGCGGCCAGGGAATAGAGCGCGAAGTCGTAGTACTCCAGCGCGCTTCCGATCCAGCCGCTCATTGCGGCTTTCTTCGGGTCCTTCCGGCCGATGGCCTCGTCCTGGGTGGAAGGGGTATCCCTCCGGTGCGTGACGGTCATTCGCTGAACTCCTTTGTCGTCGTTGGCAAGGAACAAAAACTCTTCCAATCCAGGACTGAACAATGCGGTGCTCATTCAGCATGGTGAAGGTTACATGTGGATCGACTTGAGTCTTGAATCGATTCATTAATCATACGATGTGACCTGCGATACGTCAAAGGTCGCTGTGAGGGGAAACGCACGACGGCGGCAGGTCGCCACGGTTCCCAGGGAACCGCTGGTTCCTCGGAACCGAAAGGGCGACCAGCCGCCGTCGTGATTCAGCCGTTTGATCGAAGAGTCAGGCCATCGGGAGAATGACCGTGGTTACCGCGAAACAGAAAGCCTTGCGCTGGATGACATGTCCAGCCGTGCCTGCAGTTCCGAAACGGTGGGTGGGTTGGCTCCGGAGCGGCTGACCGTGATTGCTGCGGCCATCGAGGCAGTTCTTCCGATGGTTTCCAGTGCTCCCGGCGCAAATCCCTCTTCGCCCTCTGCCAAAAGGCCGAAGATGAGTGCGGACATATAGGAGTCGCCGGCGCCGATGGTGTCGGCAACCTCGGTTTTCACGGAAGGGATGCTGAACTTCGCACTCTCCGTGGCGAGGAGGGCGCCGTCAGCGCCGAGGGTGATGACGGCAACGCGTGCACCGTGGGCGAGCAGGCGGGACGTGACCTCGTCCGGAGACGACGTCGGGTAGAGCCAGTGGGCATCTTCGTCGCTGAGCTTTACGACGTCCGTGAGCGGGAGCAGGTCCTCGAAGACTCTCTTCGCTTCAGCATGGCTGCCAAGCAGGGCAGGGCGGATATTGGGGTCATACGTGACAAGGCACGACTTGTGTCCTTGCTCAAGAAGGGAGCGGACGGCGGAGGCTCCCGGGGCCAGGAATGTGGCGATGGATCCGGTGTGAAGGACTTTCGGGACCATGGCGGGAGCCACTGGTGCAAGTTCCCAGGCGATGTCGAACTCGTAGCTGGCCGAGCCGTCCGCCGCCAACGTGGCAGTCGCCGTGGCCGTGCGTGCCAGGGACGTTGAACCCGGAAGAAGCCGAACGCCTGCGCTCTGGAGGTGGTTGCTGATGGCGTTCCCGTGGTCGTCCTCGCCGATTGCTGTGAGCAACCCCGTGGATACGCCGAGCCGGCCAAGGCCATAGGCGACATTCGCCGGGGATCCTCCTGGATAGCTGATGGTTCCTTCCGGGGTATTTACGATGTCGATCAGGGCTTCGCCGATGACAACAACATCCAGCTGGTCTTGGGCGGAGGGGCCGGGGGGAGGCTTGTGCATCTCGGGTTCTTTCGTCGGTACCGGCTGGTCGGCCGGGTGTGGATCCGTCCGCGGACCTGTGGGCAGGTCCGCGGACGGAGGAGGGGTTCCGCTGGAGCGGATTTTGCGGTGCTGGAACGGAAGGTGGGCGGTGCCCGTCAGGCTTTGGCTGCACCTGTCATGATGGCGACGGCGTCGGTCATGGTGTGGGATTGCGGGGTGATGGTGGCCGCGCATTTGCCCAGGCGCTGGATGTGGATGCGGTCGGCGACATCAAACACGTGGGGCATGTTGTGGCTGATCAGGATGACAGGCAGGCCACGGTCACGGAGGTCGCGGACCAACTGCAGTACCTGGTTGGATTCACGAACGCCCAGTGCCGCCGTCGGTTCGTCAAGGACGACCACCTTGGATCCGAAGGCCGCGGCGCGGGCCACGGCGACTGCCTGGCGCTGGCCGCCGGAAAGGTTCTCCACCGGTACAGTGACGTCCTGCAGGGTGGAAATGCCCAGCCGGGTCAGCTCTTCCTTGGCCTTCCTGCGCATGCCCTTGGTGTCGAGGATCCGGAACAGGCTCCCCAGGGGCCCGGGAAGGCGCTCTTCACGGCCGAGGAACAGGTTGGACGCGACATCAAGTGCCGGTGAGACGGCCAGGTTTTGGTAGACGGTTTCGATGCCGTGGATCCGGGCGTCCTGTGGCCGTTTGAAGTGCACCTGCTGACCGGATACGAAGATTTCTCCTGTGTCCGGAACCTCGGCGCCGGTGAGGCATTTGATGAGCGTGGACTTGCCGGCACCGTTGTCGCCGATGATGGCCAGGACTTCGCCGGGGTAGAGGTCAAGGTTGACGCCGTCGAGGCCAACCACCCGGCCGAAGGTCTTCACGAGGTTCCTGGCTTTGAGGATGGGCTCGCGGGTTTCGGTCTGTGAGGCTGCAAATTCAGTCATGGTCATGACTTGACCTTTCGGATCCACTGATCGACGGACACTGCAATGATGATCAGGATGCCCACCGCGAGGGTCTGGTAGAGGACATCCAGGCCGGCCAGGGAGAGTCCGTTGCGGAAGACGCCCACGATCAGCGCCCCGAGCAGCGAACCCCAGATGGAGCCGCGGCCACCGAAGAGGCTGGTTCCGCCAATTACGACGGCGGTGATGGAGTCAAGGTTCAGATCGACGCCGGCGTTGGGGCTTGCGGCGTTGGTACGGCCGATCTGGATCCAGGCGCCGACGGCAAGGACTGCGCCTGCGGCAAGGTAGACGCTCATGAGGACGCGGTTGACGGGAATACCGGCCAGGCGGGCTGCTTCCTTGTCATCGCCCACTGCGTAGACGTGCCGTCCCCAGGCGGTTTTGCCCAGGATGAAGGCGACGGCGATGTAGAGCAGGAGCATCATGACGACGCCGGTGGAGATGCGGACTGGCCCGATCGGGAAGGTGCTTCCCAGCCAGGTGAGCACGCCGGGCATGGCGGATCCGCGGACGGTGCTGCCGCCGGAGTAGAGCAGGGTCAGGGCGATGAAGATGTTCAGGGTTCCCAGCGTGACGATGAACGGCGGGAGCCGGAATCGTGTCACGAGGAAACCGTTCAGGGCGCCTGCACCAAGTCCTACGATCAGCCCGGCGATGAGGGCCAGGGGACCCGGGACTCCGCTGCCGACGGCCATCTGCGCGATCACCATAGAGGACAGGATCATGACGGCGCCGACGGAAAGGTCGATTCCGGCGGTCAGGATGATGAGGGTTTGGGCGATGGCCAGGGTTCCGACGACGGCGACCTGCTGGGTGATCAGGGAAAGGTTTTCCACCCGCAGGAAGCGGTCGTTGAGGAGTCCGAAGACCACCACCGCGATCAGCAGGACAATGGCCGGGCTGAGGGCGGGGTAGCGGTGGAGGATGTTGCGGATTCTGCTGAGCGGCGTTTGGCGGTCAAGGAATTCCTCGGCCAGGTCAGCGTGCCCGGCGCTCGGGGGGGCCGGCGGTCTGTTGCTGGGTCACTTTAGCTTGCTCCTGAACTTACTTGCCCCAGCAGATCTGGGAAGCGTCGGTGGTGGTGATGCTCTTCACGCCGTCCACGGGCTTGTCCGTGACGAGCTCCACTCCGGTGTTGAAGAAGTCCAGGCCCTCGGAGTTGGCGGGCTTCTTGCCGGTCTTTGCGAGGTCGACAATGGCCTTGACGCCAAGCTCGGCCATCTTCACCGGGTACTGCTGTGCCGTGGCGCCGATGACGCCGGACTTGACGTTGTTCACGCCTGAGCAGCCGCCGTCAACGGAGACGATCAGGGCGTCTTTTTCCTTGCCCGCGGATTTCAGTGCTTCGAAGGCACCGGCAGCTGCAGGCTCGTTGATCGTGTAGACGACGTTGATGTTGGGGTTCTTGGCCAGCAGGGTTTCCATGGCAGTACGTCCGCCGTCTTCGGCGCCCTGGGAAGCCTGGCTGCCGACGATTTCGTACTCGCCGCCCTTGCCGCCGGTGTACTTGCCCGTTTTGGCTTCGTCGCCGTTCTTCTTCTTGTCGGCGGTGTCGATGCCCATGCCGGTCAGGAAGCCCTGGTCACGGTTATAGTCAACGGACACAACCTTGTCATCGAAGAGGTCCACAAGTGCGATCACAGCTTTCTTGCCCGCCAGCTGCTGGGCCGTCCACTTGCCGATCAGCTCACCGGCGGCGAAGTTGTCCGTGGCAAACGTGATGTCAGCGGCGTCGGCAGGGTCCGGCGGGGTATCCAGGGCAATAACGAACAAGCCGGCGTCCTTGGCCTTCTTCAGGGCATCCACCACGGACGGGCCGTTGGGGGTGATGAGAATTCCCTTATCGCCCTTGGAGATCGCGTTTTCGATGGCCTGGATCTGGGTGTCTTCGTCACCATCGGCCTTGCCTGCAGCAAGCTTCAGATCAACGCCGTCAGCTTCGGCAGCCTTCTTGGCGCCATCCTGCATCGACACAAAGAACGGATTGGACGTGGTCTTCACGATCAGCGAAACGCCGATCTTTTCATTGCTGCCCGCGCTGGACGAAGGCGAGGAGCCGCCGCCGCAGGCAGTCAGGCTTAGCGCGCCCAGCGTCAGTACTGCACCAGCGGCAAGAAGGCGGGTCTTTGCCGACCTCGAAGCTTTGGAACTCAACATTGAAACTCCTGTTTTTTGTGGCTGCTCATGGCGAGTGATTCCCCCATGACAACGTTGTCAGCTAACATGTAACCAAGCTCACACAATGCAGTCAAGTGTTAATTGAAGTTGAGGAGTGTTTCTTTGACAACGGTGTCTAATCGTTACCAACCCGATCCTGCGCGCAGGCCGCCCACGATGAAAAACGTTGCTGACCTTGCCGGGGTAGGCATCAAGACGGTCTCAAGGGTGGTCAACGACGAACCAGGCGTTTCGGAGGAAACCCGTCAGCGGGTCCTGCGGGCAACGGAGCAACTTCAATACCACCTGGACATCACCGCCGGCAGCCTGAAGCGATCCGGCCGCAAGACCCAATCCATCGGATTGTTGCTTCCGAGCGTGTCCAACCCGTTCAGCGGCGAGATCCACCGCGCCATGGAAGATGCCCTTGGCGAGCGGGGGATCGCAGTCTTCGCCTCAAGCCTGGATGACGATCCGGACCGCGAACGGAAGCTGATTTCGGCTTTCCTGGGGCGCCGGGTGGATGGACTTGTTCTCACCACCATCGCCAAGAGCCAGGCGTACATGATCCCCGAACACTCACGGGACCTGCCGTTGGTGTTCATCGACCGCGAGCCCGTGGGTATCGAGGCGGATGCAGTAGTCACGGATAACGAGGTGGGCGCGGCGACGGCTGCTGCACATCTCATCAAGCATGGCCACACCAAGTTGGCCTATCTTGGGGACCGCACCGATATCCAGACCGCCGTGAAACGGCGGACAGGGTTCCTGAACGAGATCGGCAGCTCCGGCATAGCGACCTCCACGGTTGCGGTCCGCGAGAATCTTCACGACGAGGAAACGGCCCTCCGGGCTGCACAGGAACTGCTCACCTCAGAGAACCCTCCCACGGCGATTTTCTCCAGTCAGAACCTTGTGACATTCGGTGCCATGCGGGCGCTGAAAACGCTTGGTATGCAGCATCAGGTCGCCTTGGTCGGATTTGACGACTTCACCCTGGCCGACATGATGGAGCCCGGAGTCACCGTCATTGCCCAGCACCCTGAACGCATCGGAAAGCTCGCTGCCGAGCGGATCCTTGCAAGGATCGACGGCGACAGCCGCCCGCCGCAGACGTATGTCGTCCCGACGGAACTCATTCCCAGGGGTTCGGGCGAAATATTGCCCCCGAACTAACCAACAACCATTCAATCGACCAAAGGACCGGACATGACGAAAACCTTGTACGCGGAATTCACCGTCAAGGAAGGCAGCGAAAACAGGGTCGCTGAAATGATGACAGAACTCGCAGGGCACGTCCGGCAAGAACCGGGCAACGTCACGTTCCTGCCCTACACGCGCGAAACCAATCCGCGGGAATATTTCGTGTTCGAGGTCTACCGCGACGAGGAAGCCTTCCAGGAGCACATCACCGCAGAATACGGCCGAAAATTCAACGCCGAACTGGCCGAACACATTGAAGGCGACGGCTCCGTCCTTACTTGGCTCAACGCCGTATCGTAGCCTTCCGCCCGGGCATGCCAGACTGGACGCATGTTTCGCCGTCCTGAGAAACCGCGCATTTTGTCCACGAGCGACGCCGCCCAGCCCCTTTCGCCCGGAATCGACAAGGGCCGTCATCTCGCTGTCAGGCTCGACGACGCGTGGCTGAGGTTCCAGACGCGCCTCGCCATCCGGCGGGGTCGGGTGGAAACGGTCATCCCGTACACCGGATACGGCACAACTTCCTGGGTCCGGGTGCTGGCACGGGTTGTCCGTAGTGACCCCCGGGACGCCGCCGGCCATGCCAACCCCTTGCAGGAGAGCATGCGCGGCTGGCGGAACTTCGTCAGTGCACCCGTTGCACACGCCTCCGTACAGGTAACGATTGCCGGCACCGTCCACGACGTCGAAGCCGATCGTGGAGGCGTCGTCGATGTCCGCATTGAGGCAGCACTGGATCCTGGCTGGCACACGATCACCCTGCAATCGGGGAGTTCCGGAATTGTTGAGGCTCCGGTGGAAATCGTGGCGGATGACGCAGACTTCGGTGTGGTCTCCGATATTGACGACACCGTGATGGTGACAGCCCTTCCCCGGCCCTTCCTGGCAGCCTGGAATACTTTCGTGCTCAATGAGCATGCGAGGACACCAACGCCGGGAATGGCCGTCCTCTACGAGAGGATCGCCAGGACGGCGCCGACGGCCCCCGTGCTGTACCTGTCCACCGGGGCCTGGAATGTGGCGCCCACGTTGTCACGGTTCCTGTCCCGCAATCTCTACCCTGCAGGGCCGAAGCTCTTGACTGACTGGGGCCCCACCCCGGACCGCTGGTTCCGCAGCGGCAGGGAGCACAAACGCACGTCCCTGGAACGCCTCGCAGCGGAGTTCCCCCACATCAAGTGGCTGCTTGTAGGCGACGACGGACAGCACGACGAAGCCATCTATTCCGAGTTTGCACATCACCACCCGCAGAACGTCAGGGCGATCGCCATCCGGCAGCTCTCAGTAGGTGAGGCGGTGCTCGCCGGCGGCAGGTCGAAGTCCGGGGGACAACCTACGCCGGGAATCCCTTGGATCTATGCTCCGGACGGTGCCGGGATGTCCGCGCAGCTGGAGGAACTTGGCATCATCCATAGCAGCGTGCGCTCAGCGGACGAGCCGGAGCAGGGCGACTGAACGGCGGCTGCGGGCCGGGACCCCGCAGGGCTGTTGGTGCAGCCACCACCAAGAGCAGAATGAACACATGGTCAATGCCTCGGTGTCTGAAGGCCTGGCTGCGGGTGATCACTTCCTCGCTGCTTCCGACTGGAATGCAGCGGCAGAGGCTTTCGAGTCCGTGCTGGCGATCCAGGATGATCCTGCAGCGCACGATGGTTTGGGACGCGCGCTGTGGTGGCTTCGCGACGTTGATCGCTCCATTGCGGAGCGCACAGCTGCTTTCGCCGGTTTTCGTCGGCTGGGCCAGGACTCTCCGGCATTTCGTACGGCTTTGTGGTTGGCCCGCGAATACGCGGATGCCTTGGGTAGCGAGGCGGTCAGCCGCGGTTGGCTGGCACGGGCGGAGGGCCTTGCGTTCCGCTTGCCGGAAGGCGTCGAACGGGGCTGGATGGCGCTGACGCGCGGTTTGCTACGGGCCGACCCAGCCTCTGCGGGTGATGATGCCAGGACTGCGCTTGAGTTGGCGCGCAAGTGGAATGACCCGGACCTTGAGGCCGTGGCCCTCGCCCTCCAGGGCCTCGGGACGATAGCCTCCGGGAACGTGCTGGAAGGCATGACGCTGGTTGATGAGGCCATGGTCGTGGCAACCGCCGGGGAAGTTCACGATCAGATGATCTTCGGCGACGTGTGCTGCATTGTGACGCGCGCCAGCGAAGAAGCCTGCGATACATCTCGACTCAGCCAGTGGAATAAGACCGTCCTGCGCTTCATGCAAAGTACAGGCCATCCGGCCTTGCTGGAATTCTGCGGTACGTGTTGCGCGGAGATATTCCTTGCCGCCGGTGACATTGCGAGCGCCGAGGGCTGGCTCACCAGGACGCTGCATGAATTGGACCAAGGCGGTCATCGTGCACGTTGTGTGCACCCCGCTGCCAAGCTGGCGGAACTGCGACTCCTGCAGGGCCGGGTGGAGGAGGCAAGCCGATTGCTCGCTGGCTTCGAGGATCGGCCGGACGCCTTGCGCGCAACGGCGGCAGTCCGGCTTGCGGCGGGCGACACTGCAGTTGCCGCAGCGCTGCTGCATCGCCGGATCCACCACGTCGGAGGTGGGCTGCTCACGGTGCCGCTACTGGCGTTGCTGACCGAGGTCCAGCTGACACAAGGTGACGTCGGCCAAGCCCGAGCGACAGCCGAACGCCTTGATGAAGTCGCAGCCCGGACGCAATGGCCCCGGTCACTTGCGGCATCGCATCTCGCCGCTGGTCGCGTCGCAGCTGCCCTGGGGGACGTGGCCTCGGCACGTGAACGGCTGGACGCAGCAATTTCGATTTTTGCTGAGCTCAACATGCCCCTTGAGGCCGCGAGCGCCCATCTATCGCTGGCCGGAGCCCTGCGTGAGACGGACCCTGAAGTGGCTGTTCACGAGGCGGGAGCGGCACTCGCTGCGTTCGACGACGCGGGTGCCGGCGGCATGGCAGACAAGGCAGCAGCGCTTCTTCGCGCCCTTGGCGGTCCCGCCCGCACAGGGCCGAAGGCGCTGGGGCTGTTATCTCGGCGCGAACGCGAAGTGCTTAGCTTACTTGCCGAGGCCCTGACCAACAGCGAGATTGCTGATCGCCTGTTCATTAGCGCGAAGACCGCCGAGCACCACGTCAGCAGCATCCTCGCCAAGCTCCAATTGCGCAGCCGGGGCGAAGCGGCAGCATTCGTCCTGCGTCAATCCCCCAAAGAGCAGGGCCTTAAATAGGGGATGCTCCCCATCCTTTCCTGCCGCCGTCGCCGCATGCTTTGACTATCCGCAAAAAGCCAACGGGAGGTGCGGAATGAAGCAGCAACGAACAGCAGGCAACGTCCTCGATCGTGAAATCGCCGTGACAGTCCATCAACATGCCACTGTCCCGCCGGACATCGTTTTCGACGTCCTCGCTGATCTGCCCCATCACATGATGTGGGGAGGGGCCGAGGCATCCACGCTTCTGTCCATGCAGGCCCCTCCTGGGCAGGCAACCGCCGGAACGGAGTTTACTTCCACGGCTGAGGACCGAATCTGCCGGATGAGGGATTCGTCTGTAGTCACGGAAGCGCTTCGGCCCTGGATGTTTGAACGGGTCACTGAGTCCGCTCTGGAGTCAAAAAAGCATGGGACAAAGGCTGCTTGGCTCCTGGTCCACCGTTACGAAATTGAAGAGGCTGCGGAACAGAGCGACGTCACCTACACATGCCGGCTGGTGCGGGCCAGTGGGCTGCCGGGTCTGCTGGCCATGTTGGGTTTTCCTGTTCTCAGGTCACTCGCTGTGCGTGAGTGGGCGCGGGCAAGCAGGGAAGGATTGGGCCGGCTCATCGCTGCGGCAGAAACCACGGCGCGGGCCTGAACCCGCGCTATCACAAAGAAGGAGCAAGGAAATGGCAAAGCTATCGATTGATGACGAGAGCGCCCGCGTTGAGCGCATGACCGGCTACGAGGGTCGATACCGGGAGGCCGACGGATACACCATCGCCTTTGAAAGGTTCGAAGAGGGAGGCGACTTCACGCCGTTCTACAAGGGTCTGCCGGATGACCGGTGCCAAAGCCACCACTGGGGTTACGTCGTGAAGGGCCGACTCACCATGCACTTGCCTGATGGCGACGAGATCGTCGAAGCCGGCGAAGCGTACTACACGCCGCCCGGGCACACTGATGAGCTCGATCCAGGGACCATTCTGGTGGAGTTCAGTCCTACTGAGGAACTCGCCCGCACCTTGGCTGTCGTCGAGCAGAACCTGCAATCGGAAGTTGGCTAGGCCCGGGCACGCTGGCAATGTCAACGTGCCAGCTCGGTTCGTTGCGAAGGTCCGCCACATATTGGAAGACCTCCTCCGGTGTCCGGGCTATGACAACGCTCTCTGCGGATTTGATCATGACTAGGTTGCGCCTTTCGCTTCCAACTTCTTCAGGCCCATTCGCAGGGAGCTTGCCACTGGCGCACCCCGGGTCACGACGATCATGAAGGTGGCCACTCGCCCCATCAAACTGGTGGGCCTGCGGTTCCACGTGATGTGAATGCGTGAACCGCCAGACTCATTGGGTGTGATTCGCGCGCTCACGTAGCTTCCCGGCGCGCAGAAATTACTCTCCTGGACCGTCCACTTCACTTCGTCGGGGTTTGCCCAGTCGTAGTGTTCCTTGGCCCAGATCACGCCACCGGGAGCTTTGCTTCCTTCTCTGATGTCCGCGAAGGTCTCACCCACCTGGTAAACCTCGTACATGGGAGGGTAAATACCTGGCCAGATCTCCGGCCGACGCGGGCTAAAGTCCAGCAATGCCTCCCGTACCTTCCCCGGCGGGACGACGGTATCCAGATCCACTTCCACTTTTGGCATGTCAGCTTCCTCACCTGATGCTTCCAGTGTGGTCGTTTCTCTTGGGCGTGCAAGAGGTTTGGCAGGGGCTAGCCGCCCGTCTGGCTGAGCACCCCGACGTCCTTCGGGGAACCGACTGAGCCGCGGCGCACGAGTCGCGCCTCCAATGGCGGTCCAGCGGGCGAGGAAGATTTTCTGCCCTCAATCTGCCGGATCAACGCGGTGGCGGCAGCCATTCCCATGTCGTAGACGGGCTGCGCAATGACTGTGAGCGGGGGAGTAGTGAGACGGGTCCAGGCAAAATCGTCGTACATGATGAGGGACACATCCGAGGGGATGGAGAGGCCCGATTCCTGGATGGCCTCCACAACGCTCAAGGCGATGAGGCCGTCGGAGGCAATGATGGCAGTGGCAGCATCCGGCCCCTGGAGCAGGTCACGGGTGATTCGCATGATGGACTCCGCATCGCCGGCATTGAGCCGGACCAGGTCTACCGGCTGGCCGAGGCCTTCCTCCTCGAAGGCGCGGCGGATTCCCTCAAGGCGGTCCGAGATCTGCGAGGAATCCAGCGGCATCCCCGCCACGTAGGGCCCGTCTGTCCGAACGGTTGAGACGAACGCGATGCGTCGGTGGCCTGCTTCGATGAGGTACTTGGTGGACTCGTAGGAGATGGCGCCCATGTCCACGGCGAAGGTCTCGACGTCGAGTCCTTCGGCTGCGCGGTCCAGCAGGACCAAGGGCCGGCCAGAGTCGCGGACTTCCTTCAAATGTGAGGTTTCCACTGATGAAGCGGGAGCAACGATGAGCCCATCAACCCGCTTGTCCAGAAGCACTTGGACGGCGTCCACCTCGGCGGCCCGTTCTTCGTCGGTGTTGATGAGGATGACGTTGTAACCGCTCTTCTTCGCCGTGTCGGTGATGCCTCTGGTGGCCAGGCCGAAGTGCGGGTTTTCGATATCGCCCACCACTACGCCAATGGTGTTGGATTTGCCCGTGTTCATGCTGCGCGCAAGCTCATTTGGGCGATAGCCAAGCCCCTCGGCTGCGGCGAGGACCCGTTCCCGAACGTCCTCGCTGACGGCGCCATAGTTGCCCAGTGCGCGCGCGGCTTGGGCCTTGGAGACTTGGGCGGCTTTGGCGACGTCGGCAACTGTCACGTCCCGCCGTCGGGATCCGTCAGTACTCATGTTCACCTTTCAGAAGTGGTGTTGACGCGGCTTGTGACTTCCGCTACATTTTCAATCAATCGATGTGAGTCCGGTCTCAATCCTAAGGGCTGAGACCGGACTCAACAAGACCTCACATCGAGTTAGACCCCAAAAGCGGCCCAGACAGCACCGCTGGCCCTCCCCACGATTGGACAACGCTGTGATCAAACTGAACTTCCGCCCGGCAGCGCTCGCAGCAGCAGCCTTGGCGGCCATCCTCGCCCTCTCCGGCTGTGGTGGATCCTCCGCCGGGACCTCAAGCTCGGCTGAGAACCCCTACGGCCTGATCGAACCCGGCACCATCCGTGTCGCCAGCCTGGGCGACTCGAAGCCCTACACGTTCACAGACGGCTCAGGCAACTTCACCGGCTTCGATGTGGAGCTCTTCAAGGACGTGGCCCACCGTGCCGGCGTGGACAAGGTTGTCTTCACCGGACAGGACTTCTCCGGCCTGCTCGCAGCAGTAGCCAATGGCCAGTTCGACGTCGGCGTCGCGGCCATTGGCATCACGGACAAGCGCAAGGAAACCGTTGACTTCTCCGACGGCTACCTGGCCGGCTACCTAACGGTCATCACCACCAAGACGTCCGGTATCAAGGACGTCAACGGCCTGTCCGGCAAGCGCCTGGGCGTCGTCCAGGGCACGCTCCAGGAAGCCTACGCGGTCAAGAACTTTACCTCCGCACAGCTGGTCCGCTTCCCCGACAACAACACCGCAATCTCCGCCGTCAACAGCGGCGCAGTGGACGCCCACTTCCTGGACTACGAGGCAGCCAAGGCGTACCAGGAGCAGTTCGGACTGGTCAGTGCAGCTGACATCCCGTCCTTCGACGCCCCGGCAGGCTTTGCCATTGCCAAGAACAAGCCCGCCTTCAAGGAAGCCCTGAACAAGGGTCTTGCCGCGGCCATGGAAGACGGCACCTGGAAGAAGCTCTACCAGAAGTGGTTCCCGGGCTCGCCGATGCCCGAGCAGTACCTGCCCAAGGCCGAGCAGACCTCCAGCCCGTCACCAACGGCTGCAAAGTAACGCAACCGGAATCCCACCAACATTGCCGGGCGGGCCAAACCGCATAGCCCGCCCGGCAATCCGAAAACCAACAAACGTCTGAGAGCACTCAATGGATTGGCTCAATACCATCAGCCGCACGTTCTTCGATGTCGATTCAATGATCGAAGTACTGCCCCAACTCCTGGGAGTTGGACTCCTCAACACCCTGATCATCTCCATCGCAGCAACCATCCTCGGCGTAGTGATGGGCATGGTGGTGGCGGTCATGGGGATCTCGCGGTCAAAGTGGCTGCGTATCCCGGCGCGGGTCTACACAGACCTGTTCCGTGGACTGCCCGCGATCCTCACTATCCTCCTGATCGGGCAGGGCTTTGCCCGCTTCAGCCAGTCGGTGTTTGGACCCTCACCATATCCCTTGGGAATCATCGCGTTGAGTCTGATCGCCAGCGCCTACATCGGAGAAATCTTCCGTGCAGGCATCCAGAGCGTGGACAAAGGCCAAGGCGAGGCATGCCGGGGCCCTGGGCATGAGCTACTCCAAGTCCATGGCACTGGTAGTGGTGCCACAGGGCGTCCGCCGGGTGCTGCCTGCACTGGTAAACCAGTTCATTGCGATCGTCAAAGACTCCTCATTGGTTTACTTCCTGGGCCTGCTGGTCAGCGAACGTGAACTGTTCCGCGTGGGCCAGGATGCCGCAGTACTCTCAGGCAATCTCTCGCCGCTGGTCATGGCAGGCATCTTCTACTTGGTGATCACCGTGCCACTGACCCACCTGGTCAACTACTTCGATAACAAGTTCCGCACCGGTCGCCGCCGTCCCACAGCCCCAACCAGCGGGCTGAAGGAAGTCAAGGAACTCGATGCGGCATCGCCGCTCATCACCGGGAGCAACACGTGAACCTCACAAGCAGCAGCAACACAGCCAGTGCCAGCACAAACAAAACCACCCCGGACATCGAAAAGTTCCACGGCTCCAGCCTGGAACTGCGGAACCTGACCATGGCCTATGGCGACGTCGAAGTACTCCGCAACGTCAGCCTGAATGTGGCTCCAGGCACCACCACGTGCATCATCGGTCCGTCCGGTTCCGGCAAGTCCACCCTCCTGCGGGGCGTCAACCGCCTGCACGAACCCAAGAGCGGGGACGTGCTTCTCGCAGGCGAAAGCGCCCTCAAGGTCAAGCCGGACATCCTCCGCGCCCGCATCGGCATGGTGTTCCAGCACTTCAACCTCTTCCCTGACCACACAGCCCTGGAAAATGTGGCGTTGGCTCTATGGAGCGTCAAGGGAATGTCCAAGAAGGAGGCACGGGAACGCGCCCGGCGCCGGCTCGCCGAAGTGGGCCTCGCCGAACGCGCCGACCACCGGCCCCGCGACCTCTCCGGCGGTCAGCAGCAGCGCGTCGCCATCGCCCGCGCGCTTGCCATGGAACCCGAAGTCATGCTCTTCGACGAAGCCACCAGCGCGCTGGACCCGGAACTCGTCAAGGGTGTCCTGAACCTCATGGCAGGCCTCGGCCGCCGCGGCATGACCATGCTGGTGGTGACTCACGAGATGGGCTTTGCCCGCAAGGTTGCTGATCAAGTGGTCTTCATGGATGAGGGCGAAGTGGTGGAAGTGGGCACGCCCGCCGAGCTCTTCGACAACCCGCGCAGCGAACGCCTGCAGCGCTTCCTTTCGGAAGTCCTGTGATGGGCGGGAATCCTGTGATGGCCCAAGGAACAGCGGCACCGATCCGGACCGCCGTCGTCGGGTTTGGCGTCTCAGGCAAGGTCTTCCATGCCCCGCTGATTGCAGCGGATCCGAACTATTCACTGGACGTCATCGTGACGGCGGACCCGGAGCGCGCCCGCGAGGCCGCCCGCCTCTACCCACAAGCGAGGATACTGCCCACTCCGGAACACATGTTCGCGCTTGCCAGCGAGCTCGATCTTGTGGTGCTGGGAACGCCGCCGCTCACCCACCTCCAGCTTGGTGCCACGGCGATCGCCTGCGGCCTGAACGTTGTGGTGGACAAACCTTTCGTCACCAGCGTCGCCCACGGTGAGGAACTGGCCACACGCGCGTCCGACGCCGGTGTGCAGCTCACTGTCTTCCAGAACCGCCGGTGGGACGCCGACTTCCTGACGTTGCGCAAACTGCTGCAGGAAGGGGCGCTGGGTGAAGTACGGACTTTTGAGTCACGTTTTGAATGGTGGCGGCCTGAAGGCTTCGGAAACTGGCGCGATACGTCAACCCTGGCCGAGGGCGGTGGCATCCTCCATGACCTCGGCGCCCACTTGATCGACCAGGCCATCCAGCTGTTTGGACCAGTGGAGGAGAGCTACGGCGAGACCGCAAACCATGGCCCCCACCCCGGCGCGGCAGACACGGAAGCCTTCGTCACCCTGCTCCACGAGTCAGGCGTTCGATCCCGGCTGTGGATGAACGGCATGGCGGCCCAGGTTGGCCCGCGGTTCCACGTCCTCGGATCAAAAGCCGGGTACACCAAGTGGGGTCTCGACAGCCAGGAACCCGCGCTCGCAGCCGGTGTTACGCCGTCGGAGGCTTCCTATGGCGTTGAACCCCAGGAGTCTTGGGGGCTTCTGGGAGTTGACGGTTCAGCCACACCCGTACCTGCAGAAAAGGGCGCCTACCCGCAGTTCTACGCGGAACTGGCAGCTTGCCTCCGTGGCCAAGGGCGGCTTCCCGTAGCTCCGGCCGAGGCGCTGGAAACCCTCAAAATCATCGAAAGCATCCACGCCTTCGCCTAAGTGCAAGAGCGTCCCAAGCATCCACAAGCACGAAAGAAAGGGAGAACTATGTCCTCCACCAAGCACGTCGCCGTCATCGGGGGCGGCATCCTGGGCGTTTCCACCGCCGTTCACCTGCTCCGCGGGGGAGCTTCCGTGACGCTCCTGACCGAGCAGGGCCTGGCCAGCGAGGCCACGGGCCGTTCACTGTCCTGGCTTAATTCAGCCGGCGAAAGGTCCACCCCTTACCACCAGCTGCGGCTGGCCGGCGTAGACCGGTACCGGACACTGTTCGCGGCCGACCCCACCCGCGAGTGGCTGCAGTTCGGCGGAGGCCTCATGTGGAACGCTGCCGGCCAGCGCGAGGTGACCGAAGCCCGCCATGCGTACGAACAGTCGATTGGCTACGACTCCAAACTCCTCACCCCTGAAGAGATTGCATCGGTGACGCCCGGCATCGACGCCAGCGCTGTTCCCGAGAATGCCATTTTCAACCCGGGAGAGGGCTGGGTCAGCCTGCCGGACCTGGTCAACTTCCTGATGGAGGAGTTCCACAGCCTAGGCGGCAAGCTCATCCTCAACGCGGGCAAAGTCCAGGTGACGCTCGACGGCGGCCGGGCCAACGGCGTCGAGACTGCTTCCGGCGAGACCTATCCAGCCGATGCCGTCCTCGTGGCATGCGGCGCAGCAACACCCGCCGTCGTGAAGCCGCTCGGTGTGGAAATCCCCAATGGTTCCCCGGTGTCCATGCTGGTGGTCACCAAGCCCGTGGAGCACCAAGTGAAGGCAGTGATGAATACGCCACGTGCCGCCGTCCGTCCCAACCCGGGCAACACTTTCGCCCTGGACCACGACTGGTACGAAGACCGGATCACCGAACACGCCGACGGCTCCTTCAGCATCCCTGACGAGGTTGTCCAGGAACTGGCCGACGAAGCCTCCAAGCTGATTGCAGGCAACCCGGAGCTTAAGCCAGCGTCCTGGAAGATCGGCTACAAGCCCATCCCCGGCGACGGTGAGCCCGTCTTCGGTGAACTGGGCCAAGTGCCCGGCTGCTTTGTAGCGTTCACGCACTCGGGTGCCACATTGGGACTCATTGCAGGTGAACTGCTGTCAGGAGAGATCCTGACAGGCAGGAAGCACCCCATGCTGGCAACATTCCGGCCGGGCCGTTTCTCCTAGCGGTTACCCCTTCAATAGGCCGCATTAACAAGGGCCAACGGCCCCGATACGCCATCTGCATAAGCGTGTCGGGGCCGTTGGAGTTTTTGGGGTGGTGCTGCTTGCTGGTGTTACTTGGTGGTTTCGGTGCGTTGGGTGCCGGTGAAGGCGAAGGCGATGGTGCTGGTGGCGCCTTGGAAGGTGTCGTTCGCGGTGGTGGGGAACGCGGTGGTGACTTTGAGGTAGTCGGTTTTGGCCGGGGCCAGGGCGGTGAGGTTGTTCAGGACCTTGTTCGCGGTGATCACCGGGGCGGCGGCCATGACGGTGGTTTTGGTGCCGGTGCAGGTGTAGGGGGCTGCGGCGCCGGTCCAGGCGACGGAGCAGTTCTCGATGGTCAGCTGCAGGCCGTTGGTGACGTCGGTGGTGAGCAGTGAGGCGGTGGCGCCGGCGGAGGTGGTGAGGGTGACGTTGTTCAGGTCCGAGTTGCCGGTGTTGGCCAGGGTGACGAGCTTTTCGACTTTGTCTCCGGGCAGCAGGCCCGCGACGGGGACGTTGAGGGTGTTGTTCGCTCCGGTGCCCAGGGCGATGGTGACGGTGCCGGCGGTGACTTGCTGGCTGGCCGAGGTGGAGGAGGTGAACGCGCCGTAGGTTCCCATGCCGGCGACGGCGGCTGCGGTGCCGAGCAGTGCGACGGAAGCGAGGACCTTGCCGGAGGTGGTCTTGAGGCTGATGGCCATGGGAATCAGTGTCCTTTCGGGAGGCCACCGCTGCCGGCCGGCCGTTTCGTGTGCCGGCCCTGAGTGGCTGACAAGAACCACTGTGCCGGGCCCGGATCAAGAACCACTCCTGCAATCCATCAACACTTGCTCAGGAAAAGATCAATGAAGCGCAGTCCTGAAGTCGAGCAGTTTCGAAGAAGCCCGGCGAACGGCGACGGACCTATCGTTGAAATATCCGAAAGATTTCCAGCAGCGAGAGGGGCCTGCCATGACGGAGACCGGAACTACCAAGTCCTACGACGGATTCTCCGAGGACGAACGCGCCGCCATGAAGGAGCGTGCGCAAGAACTCAAAAAGACCAGGAAGGCTTCCAAAGCCGACGGCGAGAGCGACGTCCTGGCAAAAATCGCCGAGATGCCACCAGCGGACAAGGCCATTGCGCAGCGACTCCATGCGCTCATCAGGGAGCACGCGCCGGAGCTTTCCCCTAAGACCTGGTACGGAATGCCGGCGTATGCCAAAGACGGGAAGAACATCGTTTTCTTCAAGAGCGCCGACAAGTTCAAGAGCAGGTATGCCACTCTCGGCTTCGAAGAGAGTGCGATGCTCGATGACGGCAACATGTGGCCAACATCGTATGCCCTGACTGAACTCACCCCGGAGCTTGAAACAACGATCGTCGAGCTCATCAAGAGGGCGGTCGGCTAGCGGAGCGGAACCGGCGACGACGGCGGCGGTCACCCTGGAAGGTGACGGCCGCCGTCGTACGTGTTCATGTCCCTGAACGGGCCTAACTTGGCGGCTGATCCGGTTGGTGTGTTGGATCCGGATGTGGCGGAACGGGACCAGGGTCCGGAACCGGAAGCGGTCCGGGCGTCGGATTTGGATCCGGAATAGGGCTGGGCGGGAACGGGGTAGTGGGATCCGGTGGTGGCTGGACCGGCCCCGGTTCCGGCGGGAACGGCTCAGGTTCGTGAGTCGGAGGAAGCGTCATCATCTCTCCTTTGGAACTCGGAATTGGTCCTTCCCAGACTAGTGATTATGTGTGCAGAGTCCAGAGCTCACTGGTGGCGTTGACGGGCCGCAAAAAAGTTTTCAAAAAAGTTCGTACCTCGCGTAACCCTTTGGCGTACCCCGACGATTACGTCTTTGAAAGGGCCGGGCTGGAATTTGTCCCCCATCATGTTCCAGCCCGGTTCTTCTCTTTCCTGATGAGATTTTGAGGGACATGATGGGCCATCCTTGGGGTGGCCCGGTTGAGCAGATACCCTTGGTGGGTTGCCGTCGAGCCAAGGCGGACGACCCTGCTCCAAACCCGGACCTGCCGCCGATCGAAAGTCCCTTTACTGTGACCGACGCATTGACCGACGAAGCGCTTCACGCGCTCAAGGGCAATAACGCGGAATTGTTCAGCGCCGTCTACCAGGCGTACGCCGGACCGGTTCTCGGCTACCTGACCGCTAAAGGCGTGTCGGATCCCGAGGCCATCACACAGGACGTGTTCCTTGCTGTCCTGCCCCGATTGGATGAGATCCGGGGAGGAGCAGGCGGATTACGGACCTTTGTTTTTTCCGTGGCCCACGCCCGCATGGTAGATGAGCATCGGAAGCAAAGCAGGGCCCCGGAACACCACCAGTTCGAGCCGGAGCGCGATACCCGCGAATCGGGTTCTGCAGAATCAGAGGCCATGGGCCTCCTGGCCCCTCACGAGGTCATGAAGCTCCTGGATTACCTCGGGGACGACCAACGCGACGTGCTGGCCCTGCGGATCGTGGCAGGCCCTGACCGTGGAGCAGGTGGCCGTCACCATGGGGAAATCCGCCGGCGCGGTGAAGCAACTGCAGCGCAGGGCTTTGATGACGCTCCGTGAGCATTCGGCAGTAAAGGAATACGTGTCCTCATGACATACAGGGATATGGAACGCGAAGGTATCGTCGACGAGCTCCTGCTCGACGCCGGGCTCACTGACGCGCCCGACCTGCGCCAGGCCCTGCTCTCCATGCGTTCCTTCGCGACCCTCCCGGCACCTGCCCCGAACGCGGCGCTGGCCGCGATGCTAGCCGGACCCCATGATGAAGTCAGCAAGCGCCGTTTGCGAAACAAGCACCGCACGGCTGTGGTGGGCGTTGCCGTGGTTGCGGCTATGGGGCTCGGCGTGAGTGGTGTGGCTGCGGCCAGTTCCGGTTTCACCCGTACACCCACCTTCGTTGATGAGCTGCTGGGCAATTTCGCTCCGAAACCTTCGGCCGCAGCGCCCGCGCCTGACGCTCCAAAGGTCAGCACCGAACCAGCGCCCTCAGTGGATCCCGCAGCCCTCCCGCCAGCCACCGAATCACCTGCGGTGCCGCAGGCTCCCGACGCTGCCGGGCCGTCAGGCCAGGCCTCTTTGCAGCCAGCGACTGGAGCGCAGCCAGCGACCGGAGTCCGGCCAGCGCCTGGAGCGCAGGCGGCGGGAGCGCAGGCGGCCGACGTCGCGAACGTCCCGGCTTCGGGCGCGGGCGGCGAGTTGCCCCCTACGGGCCAAGCGAAGCCTGCGGAAGCAGTGCCTCGGGAGATAAGCCTTGACGAGGGAAAGCTTGGGCAGGCCGGGCTCCCTGACGTTGTTGAACCAACCGCCGCGCCGACTGCAACTGCCAAGCCCGCCCCGGCCCACGGTAACAAACCAAGCCAGGCACTCCCATCGCTGGGCGGGAAGCCGTCTCACGAAGAGTTCCAGTCCTTTATGGAGAAGCTGAAGCAGTGGTTGAGGGGCGCGGGACACTAAGCTTGCCTCATGATGCATGTCAACGATCCGGCCGTAGTGGAACGATTGATGCGAACAAAAGGATGCTGGGCAATAGTAGGGCTTAGCAAGAATGAGTGGCGCTCCGCATACGACGTCTCCCTGTACGTTCGGGACCGCATGGGCATGGAGATCATCCCCGTGAACCTCAAGGGCGAGGACGTCCATGGCGAAAAGGGATACAAGTCCCTTATGGATATTCCTGCGGAGAAACACCCCATTGACGTCGTTGACTGCTTCGTCAACTCCCAGCGGGTGGGCGCTGTTATTGATCAGGCAATTGCCATCGGTGCCAAGGCTGTGTGGCTGCAGCTGGGCGTTTTTGACGACGACGCCGTGCAGCGCGCCAGGGATGCGGGTTTGGACGTCGTGGTCAATTCCTGCCCGGCACGCGAAGGCTGGCATTACGGCCTGTAATCGCCGGGTCGAATCCTTTGCTAATCTGCAGCTGACTCATTCTTTTAGCCTTGGGGGACGGCCATGTGTGGCGACCATTCAGCGGTGCCCATTTCCATGCCAGTTTCCCAACCAGCCCGGCGGGCCGTTCTGGGGGTATTCGGTGCTTCGCTCGTTGCCGGTTTGAGTGCCTGCGCAGCACCCGAAACCACAACCGCGCAAAGCACAGTCCCTCAAAGCACAGCCCCGCAAAGCACGACGCCGGAGCTGCCGCACGGTTCCGCGTCGGCGTCGCCTGAGGTGGCGGGCCCCGAACGGCGGGTTGTCGGTCGGGGGTGAGGTGCCGCCGTCGTCCAGTGCAGCCCCAACCCCAACGCCCGCCGCCACGAAACGGATCCGGCGGACGTTCATTCCCGATTACCAGCTTCCGCCGATTGTTGGCGGCCTTGCACCCGTGATCACCAAGATCGAGACCAAACACCCGGTAGTGTTCCTGACGATCGACGACGGCAATATCAAGACCCCGGAATCGGTCAAGCTCATGGCTGACTACGACTATCCGGCTTCGCTGTTCCTGACCAGGGACACCATCGCGGACAACCCCGCATTCTTCAACGCGTTCAAGGCGCAAGGCAGCCTGGTGGAGAACCACACCGTCACGCACAACATCAACATGGTGCGGCAGTGGGGATACCAGCAGCAGCTGAACGACATCGTCGGCATGCAGGACTACGCGCTTCAGCAGTATGGCCGGCGTCCCACGCTGTTCCGCCCCCCGGGCGGAGCCTACTCCAACGTCATGCGCCAGGCGGTTGCGGCCGCTGGAATGAAGGCGATCGTCACGTGGGAGGCCAAGGCGAACGCCGGAAAAATGGACTACCAGGTTGGTAACTCCCTGCGTCCCGGCGACATCGTGCTGATGCATTTCCGTGCCGAGTTCGCCGCGGACCTCGCTGCCTTCCGTGCTGCGCAGTTGGCCGCGGGCCTGGAAGTGGTGCTGCTGGAGGACTTCCTGGGCGTGGCATAGGGCCGGGTAAGCTCACCTCCATGGATGTTTCCCAGCTCCGCCGGATCTGCCTGGGTTTTCCCGGTGCCTTTGAAGACTTCCCCTTCGGACCTGAAACCTCCGTGTTCAAGGTGCGGGCCGCCGTCGCGGGTGGAGCGCGGCACGAGGCCAAGATGTTCGCGCTTTCCGCCATGGATCCTGACAATTGGTCCGTGAGCCTGAAGTGCGAGCCCGCGTTGGCAGAGCAACTCCGCGCAGCGCATCCCGAGATCACGGGTGCCTGGCATATGAACAAGACCCATTGGAACGGCGTCCGCCTGGATGGAGCCCTTCCCGATGACATGATCCGGGACATGGTGGAGGACTCCTATGACCTGGTGGTGGCTACGCTAAGCCGCAAGCAGCAGGAACAGCTCGGCTGGGCGCGGCTCGCCAACGGCACTGGTCTCTGAGGCCGGACTGCACCGGCTCTGACACGGCCCCCGCACCCTCTCCCCACGCCGCTGACATGGGGCTAGATTGATAGTGCAAGCCAACGGGCGCAGCTGGGGCTGGTCAGGAGCGGGTTGATGCTGGATCAGGGAACTTTGGATCACTTATGGAACTTTGGCGACCCGGCAGCGTCCGAAGCCAGGTTTCGTGCAGCCATGCTGGAGGAAATCTACGACGCCGATGAGCGGGCCGAGCTTGCAACCCAGCTTGGTCGGGCCATCGGTTTGCAGGGCAGGTGGGACGAAGCTGACGCACTCCTTGACGGGGTCGACGGCGACGAACCCACTGTGGGCGTGCGGGTACTTTTGGAGCGCGGCCGGATTTTGAACGCCGGCGGGCACCCAGCGATGGCGGTGCCGCTGCTGGAGCAGGCGGCAGAGTTGGCTGACCACCTCGGTGAGGAATTCCTGGCGGTGGACGCACTGCACATGCTCTCCATTGCGGACACCGCCCACGCGGAAGCATGGATGCGGAGCGCCCTGGAATACGCCTCCACGGCCCGCCATGAGCGAACCAAGCGATGGATGATTGCTTTGCACACAAGTCTTGGTTGGTTTCTGCGCGGTAACGGGCGCTTCACCGAGGCCTTGGTGGAGTTCCAATTGGCCGAACAATGGGCGGAAAGACTGGGAACTGAGCGGCAAAAGGTGCTGGCGCGGGAAGCGATTACCGAGTGTGGGAAAGCCCTTGCGGAGGGTCCGTAGAAAGATCACGCTTTGACAAATGTTGATCGAAACTACCGAGAAATATTGATTTTCGATCATTCGTGGTGAAGTATGTCACACGAAGGTTGGCGCTGCAGAGTGGCCAACCCAGACTGTCCGACTTTCCGGCCGCCTGCCGCAACAGTCGACATTACGAGTCACTGGAGGGTTACGAAAATGAACGTTCAGCACCAGTCCCTTGGCCGCCGCGGATTCCTCCGCGGGGCACTCGCAGCTGCGGTGCTCGTCCCCATGGGGGGATCCATTGCGTCCTGCGCAGCAGGTGGTGGCGGTACCACTACCGGCCCCACGGGCACTGTCTCCGACACCAACCCCTTTGGCATGGCGGACAAGTCCACCGTTGACGCCGTGATCTTCAAGGGCGGCTATGGCATCGACTACGTGGAGTTCGCCGGCAAGGCCTTCGAAAAGGCCCACTCGGGTTCCACCGCCAAGATTGCCCCGTCAACGGATATCGCGCAGGAGCTCCAGCCGCGCTTCGTTGGTGGCAACCCGCCGGACCTGATCGACAACTCCGGTGCCAAGGCCATTGGTTTCAGCACCATCCTTGCCCAGCTCGAGGACCTCACCAGCGTGGTGGAGGCCAAGAACCTCGAAGGCAAGGTAATCAAGGACACCCTCTACACCGGCGTGCTCGCTCCAGGGACCTTCGAGGGCAAGCTGGCGGCCCTGAACTATGTGCTCACCGTTTACGCCATGTGGTATTCGGACTCGCTGCTCAAGGCAAACGGCTGGACCGTTCCCAAGACCTGGGACGAAATGTACGCGCTCGGCGAGCAGGCCAAGGCCAAGGGCAAGTACCTGTTCCTCTGGGGCAAGGAAGCGGCCACGTATTACCAGGAAATGGCGATCGCCTCCGCTATCAAGGAAGGCGGGGACGACGTCCGGTTGGCCTTGGAGAACCTCAAGGCAGACTGCTGGTCGCACCCGGCCATCCAGTCCGTCTTCACGGCCTTGGACAAGATCATCAAGGCGGGATACTTCAAGCCCGGCGGTTCCGGAACGCAGTTCACGGCAGCGCAGGCCCAGTGGAGCAATGCCCAGGAAGCGGTTTTCTACCCGTCCGGTTCGTGGATCGAAAACGAGATGAAGGACCAGACCAAGGCGGACTTCAAGATGACGGGCGCACCAGTGCCTTCAGTGAGCGCGAGCCCCAAAAAGCCGTACGCCTCGCTGCACAGCGCAGCCGGCGAGCCTTACGTCGTTCCGTCCCAAGGCAAGAACGTTGCCGGCGGCAAGGAATTGCTCCGCGTCATGCTCTCCAAGGAAGCTGCTACCAACTTCGCAAAGACCAAGCTTGCTCCCACCATCGTCAAGGACACCGTGCCGGCCGACGGCTTCGGTTCCACGGCGTTGGTCTCGCAGACAAAGCTGCTCAGCGATGCAGGCGAGAACATCTACACCTGGAACTTCATCGACCTCTACGGCACCAACAAGGACCAGCTCGTCGTCTGGAACACCTTCCTCGATGGCAAGTCGGACGTTGCGACGCTGACCTCCGCCCTCCAGAACATCACCGACAAGGTCCGCAACGACAGCTCGGTCAAGAAGATTGAAGTGAAGTGACCGTAGTGAAAACCAAGCAGAGCCGGAACGACGACGGCCTGGCCGCCGTCGTTCCGGCCGTGGCCCCACCGGTTGTGGTGAGGCGCCGGCGCAAGCCGCTGACGTGGGACAAAGTCAGCTTCTTCGCGGTGTTCCTTGGCCTGCCGTTGGCGATCTATCTCTTGTTCGTGATCTGGCCGTTCATCCAGGCCTTCGGATATTCCTTGACGGACTGGTCGGGTTTTTCGCCCACACAGAACTTCATCGGCTTTGAGAACTACGCCAGGATCTTCTCGGACGACATCTTCATGAAGGCAATGGGGAACAACATCCTCCTGGTCATCGTGCTGCCTATCGTCACCATCATCCTGAGCCTGGTCCTCGCAACCATGGTCACCGTGGGCGGGAGCAGCAAGGGCCAGATCAAGGGGCTGCGAAATTCCAGCTTCTACCGCGTTGTTTCGTTCTTCCCATACACGATTCCTGCCATCGCGATCGGCATCATGTGGGGCCAGATTTATGATCCGTCCGGGGGTCTGCTCAACGGGATCCTGACCAGCATGGGCCTTGACCAGTTCAAGGACTTCGCGTGGCTGGGCGATAAGAACACAGCCATGACCGCAACGATGTTCGTGATTGTCTGGGGCTTCGTTGGCTTCTACATGGTCCTTTTCGTGGCCGGCATCAAGGGCATTCCTGCTGAGCTGTTCGAGGCTGCAAGGATCGACGGCGCGGGAAGGCTCCGCACCGCCGTGTCCATCACCATCCCGCTGATCAGGGACAACATCCAGACCGCCTACATCTACATGGGCATCCTGGCGCTCGATGCGTTCGTCTACATGGCGGCATTGAACTCCGGCGGTGGTCCGGACAACTCGACGCTCGTGATGGCACAGCAATTGTTCTTCACGGCTTTCAGCAAGGGCCAATTCGGCTTGGCCAGTGCCATGGGCGTCGTCCTGGCCGTGGCCACCCTGATCTTCTCCGGCCTGGTGTTCGTGGTTAACCGGCTCACTGGTGGCGACAAGGACGTGAGCATCTAATGACAACAAAAGTCTCAACCCCTGAAATGAAGTCGCTGCATTTCCAGCCGCGCAAACCCGCCACTACTCCCGGGGACAAACTGGTGGGCGCTGTTTCACACACTGCGCTGACCATTTGGTCGCTCATCGTGATCCTGCCGTTGTTGTGGACGTTCATGTCCTCCTTCAAGACATCCAGCGAGATCTTCGCCTCTCCGTTCGCTTTGCCCTCGCAGTGGCGGTTCGACAACTATGTGAAGGCCTGGAGTGAAGCCGGGATCGGGAGCTACTTCCTGAACTCCGTGGTTGTGGTGGGCTCGGCACTGGTGATCGTCATGGTGCTCGGTGCAATGTGCGCCTACGTCCTGGCAAGGTACACGTTCCCGGGCAGCCGGGCGATCTACTACCTCATGCTGGCCGGCCTGACGTTCCCGATCTTCCTGGCCATGGTCCCGCTGTTCTTCGTGCTGAAGAACATCGGACTGCTGAACACCCTGCCGGGCCTGATCATTGTGTACGTAGGGTTCGCCCTGCCGTTCACGGTGTTCTTCCTGTTCTCGTTCTTCAAGTCCCTGCCGCACGAAATCACTGAGGCAGCCGCACTTGACGGCGCAGGGGAGTGGCGGACCTTCTTCCAGGTCATGCTGCCGATGGCCAAGCCGGGCCTCGCCTCGGTTGCCATCTTCAACTTCCTGGGCCTGTGGAACCAGTTCCTCATCCCTGTATCCATCAATGCTGCAGGGCCCCGTGTTCTCTCGCAGGGCCTCGCGGCTTTCGCCGGCCAGATGGGGTACGCCGTGGACTTCGGGGCACTCTTCGCCGCAGTCACTGTCACGGTGGTTCCTGTGCTGATTGTGTACGTCATTTTCCAGCGTCAACTGCAGGGTTCGGTCTCGCAGGGCACCTCGAAATAGCACACGCCTGCCAAAAGCAACGCGGGGTCACTTACAGCCCATCCCAAGGGGATTTATGGGCCGTAAGTGACCCCGCGTTGCTTTAAGAGGGGGTTAGAACATCCAGGGGATCTCCGCGTGGCCGAAGTCGGAGAACGAGCCGAAGCGGCCCGCTTTGAACGCGAGAACCTCGCCGTCCCGGTCCCGGCACGTGGTGACCTGGCCGAAGAAGACCTGGTGATCTCCGACGTCGTACTGCTGCACAACGGTGCAATCAGCCTGGGCGAGGGCGCCCTTGATGACGGGAAGTCCATTCTCGGTCATGTCGAATTCGCCGTCGCCGAAACGGTCGCCGCCCCGCACCGCAAAGCGTCGCGCCATCGACTCCTGCTTGGCCCCAAGGATCGAGACGGCGAACTTGCCACTCTCGATCAACGCCTCACCGGTCCGCGTGCCGAAGTTCAGCGAGATCATGAGGATAGGCGGTTCCAGGCTGATGGAGGTCAACGAGCTGATGGTCATTCCGTACAGCTCATCCTCGTGCTTGGTGGTTACCACGGCGACACCCGTGAGGAAGCGGCCCATTGCGCGGCGCATCCCCATGGCATCGGGAACAGTAAAGAGCGGTGCGAGGCTCATGTCAGTTGCTCCGCTCGGCTGTTGCGGGATCCGTGTAGTACCGGACCTCGAACATCTTGGCCCCGGTCTCGGAAACCCACGGACCGTGTTCCATGCCCGGCGGGCGGGTGGCCCAGTCGCCGGCTTTGAAGGTCTTGCCCAGGCGCTGGTCCACGAACGAGCCCTCGAAGATGAAGACCTCTTCCCAGAAATCGTGCGTCAGGACGCCGTTGGGTGAGGTGTCCGTCCCGGGTTCGAACTTGAGGATGCGCGTGACGCTGTCATTGTCCGAATCCCGGGCAAGGATGGCCTCCGACAAGCCCTCAATGTGCGGGTTGCAGGGCGCGAAATCCACCGTGGAGGTGGGGGTGAACTCGAATTCGGGCTTTGCCATGGCTATTCTCCTTCCAAGCCGTTGACGCCGCCGTCTACTGGGCCGTTGATGCCGTAAGAACCAAGGTACTTGTCCAGCTCGGCCACCAGGGCGTCGTAGCCGTAGTTCCGGTAGGTGTAGGCACCGCGGACCACGAACGGGGCGCCCGCGTAGAACATTTCGTACTGCTGGTGGCGTCCGGCGAACTCGGAACCGATGATGTCCCAGGCCAACTTGAACAGCTTCACGCGCTCTTCGCTGGCAACACCGGGGGACTGCACATAGCGTTCCATGTCCGGACGGGTCACACTGCTGGTCATGTCCGCGACGCTGGACGGCAGTTGCAGCACGCCACCACCAACCAGATCGCGAAGGATCGAAATCACCCGCGGGTAAGTCTCGGACTGAAGACCCATGGCCCCGTAAAGTGCGCTCTTCCCGGGAACCACCATGCCGGCGTCGTCAACCGTTGCCGTGTATTCGGCCGCAAGGACCGCCGATTCAACCGACTGCACGATCGCGGCGAGCTCGCCAAGCTTCTCCTGCACGCCGGGGATCTTGTCCGTGCCGTTCACCTGGGTGACCTTGCGTGCAACAGAAGCAATGAACTTCAGCTTGGTGGAGAACCGGATCTGAGCCTGCCAGTTTCCCAACGCGTGGGCACCGGTGTCGAAGAACTGGCGGCGAAGGGTTTCGATGTTCCGGTTGATGAAGACGCGGTCCCAAGGGATCAGGACGTCGTCGAAGACAACCAACGCGTCTGGCTCGTCGTAGTGGCTGGTCAGCGGGTAGTCGAAGTCGCTGGTAGCTGCCGGCGCGAACGGACGGCGGCAGTATAGCTTCAACCCGTCAGTCGCCACCGGAACGGCGAAGCTGACGGCAAAGTCCACGTCATCCGGACCCAGCGGCTTGATGCAGGTGACAAACACTTCGTCCGCAATCGCCGCGCCAGTGGCGAGCATCTGCGAACCCCGGACAATGATGCCTTCCTCGGTTTCACGCACGACGCCGACCTGCAGGTATTCGCCTTCCCAACCGGACGCAGTGGTTGCGCGGGAGACCTGCGGCGGAATGATCGCGTAGGAAAGGTACAGGTTTTCGGAAAGGATCTTCTTGTAGTAGCGCTCGACGTTGCCGGCGAAGTCGCGCTCGTCATTCTTGAACACGTCCGCGTGCGAGCCGAAGGCGGCGAAGAAGGTACCCACGTGGTCGGGGCTGCGGCCTACCCAGCCATGGGTGTGCTTGGCCCACTTTTCAATGGCGTGACGGCGGAGGACGAGCTCTTCCTGGGTGCGCGGAGCAGCGAACGTGCGGTTCGCGGGTCCATTGATTTTTTCGGAGTGGAACTGCATGCCGTTGCTGGGATCGGCTGCGATGTCGAACAGCTCGGCCATGGTCCGGGCGACCTTCGCGAACGCCGGGTGTTCCAGGACGTTGCCGACTACCTCGCCATCGAGGATCACCGTCCGGCCATCGTTCAGGGACTTCAGGTATTGCTTTCCGGTTCTCATCGAAGTGAGCCTTTCTTGATTTTGTAGTTGTGTTCGATTCTCGTCCCATCCGGGAACGAGAGCGCTACTTTCCAGGAAGTTCCGTCAACGAACTTCCCCTTCAGCAGTGGCAGAGTGCCACCCAGGCACATGAAGTCAGAGTGACCGATGTCCGTCCGCGCCAGGAGCTTTTCGACGACGTCCGCTGGCTTGCGCAGGCCCGCCAACGAACCCTCTTGGTACAGTTCGCCGTCCACCCAGGAGCGGGCGGTGCACTGGTCAAGGTCCAGGTCCTCGAGTGAAGGGACTTCGATGACCTCGGAAGCGATGGGCTTGGGGCATGCCCTCTTGGAATCGCCAATGTCCTGGGCTTCGATGTCCCTGTCCGTGTGGTCGGAACCGATGCCGAGGTAGTACTTTCCGTCGTGGCGAATATAGAGTGGCTCAATTTCGCCGGAGGTCAGGTTGTTGCTGGTGTCGTGTTCGCCTGATGTATCGAACAGGTGCGAGTCCATCCGGTAGAACATAGGCACTTCCGGCGGTGGAGCCACGCCAATGGCTGCCAGCTCGTCGATGTGATGCTGCACGGCCTTGGGATCCCGGCCGGTATAGCCGGCCACTACTGCGTGGAAGTCCGAGACCGTGATTGTCTTGTCCGTGCCCACCACCCTGAAGGTGAGTGGGACTTGCCGTGTTGTTTCCATTACGTCTCCTTGAATGCTGCCTGAATCGTGGTGTTTCGGCTTGGCCAAACGTCAAACGGCCAGGGCGTCGTAGGCCGCGAGCCGATCACCAATGACGGGGAACTCGGTGCGTACTGCCTTGACCTGATCGGGATCGATGTCCACCATGAGCACTGATTCCCCGGCGCCGGCTTCGGCGAGTACGTTGCCGGCCGGGTCCACCACCCGGCTGTGTCCTCCAAGCTCCACGCCTTCCTGGGTGCCTGCGGCGTTGCAGGCAATGACGAAGATTTGGTGTTCCAGCGCCCTGGCGGTTGTGAGCAGCCGCCAGTGTTCGCGACGCGCTGCGGGCCAGGCTGCAGGGACGATGACGATTTCCGCACCCCGGGTGCTCAGCTCCATCCACAAGCCTGGGAACCGGAGGTCATAGCAGGTGATCCCGGCCGTTGCTCCGAAGGGCAACTCCACCACAGGCAGGGAGGATCCGGCGGTGAGGAGGCTGGCTTCCTTGGACTTGTAACCAAAGACGTGGATCTTCCGGTACGTGTGCAGGATTTTCCCGTCCGGTCCCAGCAGGATGGACGTGTTGCTGAGCCGGCCGTCCCCGCCGGCCTCGATGATGCTGCCGACGTGAAGGTACACACCAAGATCGGCGGCAACCTGTGAACACATGGACACCGTAGGACCAGAGAGGGTCTCGGCCAGTGCTTCGTACTCATCGAAGTGGAAGTATCCGGCACTCCATAGTTCGGGCAGGACGATCAGCTCGGCACCGTCGATGCCGCGAAGAATCGCTTCAACGCGATCTATCCGCTGCCCACGGGATTCAGAATCCGGACTGGCCACCTGGACGAGTGCGACTTTCATGGTTGTTTCCTTACTTTCGTGTTTCGAGTTGGCACTTCGCGCCAATGTTTTGGGCAAACACTGTTATGAAGTGCCATCTCGCGGGGGACTATTTCTGCTCGTCCAGGTCACTGAGCCGCAGGCCCTTGGTCTCCTTGGCGAACATGACCGAGACCATGGAGATCAGACCCATCGCTGCGAGGTAGATGCCGATTGCGTAGCCAGTGCCGAAGGCGCTGTAGAGAGCCAGGGCAATGATGGGGGACAGGGATCCGGCGATCAGCGAGGCGAGGTTGTACGCAACCGAGGTGCCGCTGTACCGGACATCCGTGGGGAACAACTCGGAGAAGAACGCACCGATCACGGCACTGTAGGCGGCGAAGATCAACAGACCGCCGACGGCGGCGGCAATAATGCCCCAGACTTGGCCTGTGTTCAGCAGTGCGAAGAACGCGAACGCCCAGATGACTGTGGCGATCGAAGCGCCGATCATGATCGGCTTCCGGCCCACTTTGTCCGCATAGAGCGCCAGGATGGGGATGGCGACGACGGCGACGCCCTGGCCGATCATGACGGCGGTGAGGCCTGTCTGCCGCTGCAAGCCCATGATTTGGGTGACGTAGGTGATGATGAACAGCGAGTAGATGTAGAAGCCTGCGTTTTCACCCATGCGGCTGCCGGTGGCGATGAGCAGTTGGCGCCAGTTGCGGCGGAACAGAACGGCCAGGGGCAATTTCCGTTCCTTGATGGCTTCTGCCTCGCGCTTCAGCTGTGCTTCCTTGAACAGCGGAGTCTCCTGAACGTAGAGACGCAGGACCAAGCCAATGATCACCAGGAGGGCGGACAGCCCGAAGGCAAGGCGCCAGCCCCAGGCGAGGAATTCACTTTCGGGCATGGTGGCGGCGAGGATTGCCAGCACACCTGCGGCCATGAGGTTGCCCAGCGGCGGACCCATGTTGGGCCAGGATGCCCAGAATGCACGCCGTGCGCTGTCATTGCTGTGCTCGGAAACGAGGAGAACGGCCCCGCCCCATTCGCCGCCCAGGGCGAATCCCTGGATCAGGCGCAACAGCAAGAGCAGCAACGGTGCTGCGACGCCGATGGCTGCATAAGAAGGGATGAACGCAATAAATGTGGTGGCTACGCCCATGAGCATGAGGCTGGCTACCAGGGTGGCACGACGGCCATGCTTATCGCCCAGGTGCCCCAGGACGACGGCGCCCAGCGGGCGGGCAAGGAAGCCGGCGGCGAATGTTCCCAGCGCCAGCATTGTTCCCACGAGGGGGTCACCGGTAGGGAAAAAGAGCTTGTTGAAAACCAATGCGGCGGCGGTGCCGTAGAGAAAGAAGTCGTACCATTCGACGGCCGTGCCGGCCAGGCTCGAAGCAGCGACCACGGGCAGGCTGGAGTGCTTCTGCTGCCTCAGTTCTGCTTTCTTCAAATCGGTCATTGTGGGGATCCTTTTGCGGTTGGGAGCGGCCGGGGCTTCCAGTGAAGCGAGGCCGGTCCCAGGAAATTGAGGGGTTCCAAATGGGTGAGCGGAGTCACTGAACAACACTGTAGACTAGTTGTATACAACCCGTCTATATTTGACGAAGAAGTTTTTTTCGAGAGCGTCCGGGCCGGTCCTGAATGCAACTCGTATACTGGGCTTCGCGAGAAAGGCTCTCCATGATCCAGATGACCCCCACTGCTCAATCACAGCCCGAAGTGGCTTATCAGTGGATGAAAAGCTATATCGCTGCCCTGCCGCGGGATGAGGAGACCTTCCTCAATGAGGCGGTTCTCGCAAAATCCACCGGTACCTCGCGCACACCGGTCCGTGAGGCATTGTTGCGCCTCGAAGCCGAGGGGTTCGTCAAACGGATTCCACACAAAGGCGCCTACGTTCCGCCAATCTCGGACCCCGATGTCCGGGCGATCCTGCAGGCCCGGTCCGTGGTGGAGAAGTGGGCCGTCTCAGCCCTGGACAGCATGCCGGATGGGCAGATCGATGCGTTCCAACGCATCATCGACCAACAGCACGAAGCGAAGGAGAACCCCGCCCGGTTCATTGAGTTGGACACAGAATTCCACACGCTCATGGTGCGTGCGGGAGGAAATCCAATCCTGGCCGATTTCTATGCTTCCCTTCGGCAGCGCCAACTCAGGATTGGTGTCCGCGCTGTCACGCAGGGGACAGACCGTGCCGGGGACGTGCTCCGCGAGCATCAGCTGATTGTGGATGCCCTGCGCACGCGGAGCCTGGACGCCGCCCATCAAGCGATCGATGCCCACCTGGATTCAACGCGGCTGGCGGTCATCGGCTACTAACCCCTCGGTTTGTGTACGCCTAGTCTTCGCTGTGCAGCTCCCGTTGCCTTGCGCTCAGCAGCTCAAGCTCGGGCCGGGCAGCGACGAAGCGTTCAACGGCGTCGAGCACTTCCTTGAGGTGCGCGCGGTCAGGCGCCACGAGCGCCGCACCCAGCAAGGTCCGGCGATATTGGTCCTGCAGTCCGGTCTCGGCTGCGGACACTTCGAAGCGGCGTTTGAGTTCAGCAATGACGGGCCGCACGAGCGAGCGCTTCTCCTTGAGGCTATGGACATCGCCCAGGAGCACATCGAATTCAATCCAACCGATCCACATGGTTCATTATGGGCACGTCTCCGGCCCGGAATCCTGAGCCAATCTTGAGGAAATGCCGCACCGGGATTGATCCAGCCCGATCAGACTGGAACCAGAGCAGGGCCGGAAGCAGCTAAGGGGGCGGGCGGCATGAGCAAGAACCATACCTGGCGCGCACTCGCGGGCGTAACCGCCGTCGCTGTTTCCATGATGGCCGGTCCCACCGCAGCCCTTGCCGCATTCTCTGACACCAGGAATGCCACGCCGCAGTACTCGGCCATGCGTCTCCTTGCCCCGACCAGCGCGGACGTGGTGATGACCTGCTCGGCGAACGGTGCCAAGGTCGCCGTGGACGTGAATTCCTTCGCGGAAGTTCCTGGCGCGAACTATCACGAGATCAAGCTGTACAGCCCCTCCGGGACTTTGGAATTCACCGGCGACCTTAGCAAGAATGCCGGAAAGTCCTATAGGTCCGGAATTCAGCCCCTGGGCAGTTGGACCTATGAGATCCGCGGGTATTACAAGGTTCCCGGCTCGACCAACACATGGAAAGGCTCCGCTTTGACAGGAACCCTGACATGTTAGAAATTGGCGTGGGACCAAGCGGCAGGAGCGAACAATGGTGCTCGACTCGTTTTCGGTGAGGATAGCCCTCGGAGTGGTCACCTTGACGCTCTTCGCGCTGTTCCTCGCCTCGTACCGGCGCACCCGGTCACCCTACGCGGGTTGGTGGAGCCTGGCCCTGCTGCAGTTCATGCTGGGAAACACCGCGTTCCTCCTGAACGGAACATCAGCCCAGCACTGGGCCAACCCTTCCGGCAACGTCCTGGTGGTGGCCGGAGCGTTCAGCGTCTGGGCGGGTGCCCGTACGCTGCGGGACCTTAAAGCGGCACCGTGGCAACTCGCCGTCGCTCCCGTCATCACCGCGGTGGCCTCCGTGCAGGAAAGTCCCGGCTCCAACGTGTGGTCCGGCGGCTTCGTGTACCTGGCCATGATGACCCTGGGCATCGCACTGGCGGCCCCGTGACTTGTGGTTCATCAAGGCGACCCACTCGCAAGTGCACAAAGCACTCTCCCTGGCCGCCGGACTTCTGGCGATCTACTACCTGGGCCGTTGGTTGGTCTACGCACTGGAAGGCCCCGGCAGCGCAACATTCCGTCTCTATTTTGGTCCTGCGCCCTCGGGCCTGGTGTCCCTGGTGCTGCTGGTGACGGTGTCCTTCAGTATGACCACGTTAAGCAGCGACCAACTGATCAAGGGCCTGAAGGAACGGGCCACCAAGGACCACCTGACAGGTCTCCTCAACCGGGGAGCCTTCCTGGACCTGGCATCCACCGAACTCAAACGACTGCGCGCCAATGATTCCGGTGCCGCAATAGTCCTGGCTGACCTGGACCACTTCAAGCTGGTCAACGACGCCCATGGGCACCGGGCAGGTGACGTCGCATTGAAGGCTTTCGCCGAAGCCTGCACGTCCTCGGTCAGGTCAACGGATCTCATCGGCCGGTATGGCGGCGAAGAATTTGTTCTCTTCCTTCCCGGAGCCACGCAGGAGCGGGCCCAAAGCATTGCGGTCGAGATCAGCCGCCGTATGGCTTCCACCGAGGTTCCGGAGGGCGTGTGCTTCCCCACCATCAGCTACGGAGTCACGGCAAGCACCCCCGCTGCCCCAGACCTCACCTCCATGATCGAGGTGGCAGACGCAGCCCTGTACAGCGCCAAAGCACAGGGAAGAAACCGGATTGTAGGAGCAGACCGCCTCCAGGCGGCCACTATCGCTGACGAGGCACGATCATGACAATCAATGAACTCACCACCCGGATACAGATCCAGCACAACCAGGAACTGAGTGCCTTCCGGCACGACATCACCAGTGCTCCGTACCAGGCTGGAACACCCGCAGCCTTGAACGTGGCCCGGCGTTCCGTGCGGATGCAACCCGTCCAGTCCGTAGGCGATGACAGCGCAAACCTGACCATCGTGGCCGACGTGGAGGGCCTTGCATGGTTCACCGCAGACAAGGGGCTCCTGGGCAGTTGCATTACGGTCTCCATCGCCGGCCACCGGCGAAACACCGGAACGCGTGTACCTCTTCCGCTGGCCGAATGCGATGCGTGGATCGAAGCCATTCTGGGAGGTTCCTGGATTACGCACGTGTACCGGGCCGGGACTCCCATTGAAGGAGACGGCAGGCTCGATGTCGCCTCGTACCGGCTCTTCCTCGACGAACGCCGCAACCCTGTTGCCAAACCGAAAGCCGTAGCTGACGACACCCTGCGTCGCATGGAAGCGTCGTGAACGCAGCCCAGCCCAGCACAACCCAACCCAGCGGAATCCAGCCCAGCACAACCCAACACAGCCGCTCCTTCCCGGCCGACATTGACGCCCGGATCGCGAAACTGGAGCGGCACATCAGGGCGCTAATGGAGGAGCTCCACCAAGCACGCCACGAGCAGCGGCGCGAAGTCTTCACGGACGCCCTCACGGGACTTGGCAACCGTGTGGCTTTGGTGGATGCCTTCGTTGAAGCGCAGGAGGCTACTGCCGGGGGCGCGCCCCCAGCAGCTCTCCTCCTCGTAACCCTGGATGGCTTCAAGGGACTCAAGAAGTCCGCTGGCTATGCTTCCGCGGACCAGATTCTGGTCACGGTCGGGATGCGGATCCGCTCGGCGGTCAGAGAGAACGACGTCGTTACTCGCCTGGGTGGCGACGAATTCGCTGTGCTGTTGCCTGCCACGCCGCAAAACCGGGCGGCCGCCGTCGGAAACCGTATCCTTGCGGCGCTGGAACCCAACATTGACCTCGGGAACAGCAGTGTCCGCTGTGGTGCCAGCATGGGCCTTCGGATTGCAGAGCCGCACCATAGCGTCGAGGACCTTCTCCAGGAGGCCGATATGGCGATGGAGGAATCCAAGAGCGAGGGCCGGAACAAGCTCAAGTTGTTCGATCCCTCCACGCTTCATGCCCGGCAACTCCAGCGCCAGATTGTGGGGGAGCTCCGGGAAGCCATCCGCTCGGACCAGCTGGTCCTCTTCTACCAGCCGATCGTTGAGCTGGCCACTGGCCGGATAGAGGGCACCGAGGCCTTGGTCCGCTGGAACCACCCTGTGCGTGGGCTGATCATGCCGGACCACTTCATCCCCGTTGCAGAGGCCACAGGCTTGATCGCAGAGTTGGGCCGTTGGGTGCTTCGAGCAGCCGTGGAGCAACTGCGTCAGTGGCGGGACAACCCGGCCACGGCACAGCACCATTTCACGATGCGAATCAATGTCTCTGCTGCGGACCTGCAAAGCCTGGAGTTCGTGGACGACGTGCGGGACGCACTGGTCAAAACGGGTCTGCCACCGGAATCACTGGTTCTGGAGCTCACGGAGAGCGCCGTAATCCAGAACAATGAGCTGGACCGTTACACCTTGGCGAGCCTGCACCGCCTGGGTGTTGGGTTGGAGATCGACGACTTCGGGACGGGCTACTCGTCCATGGGATATCTCCGAAAACTTCCGGTGGACCGCGTGAAAGTGGACCGGCAGTTCGTCCAAGGGCTCGGTAAGGATTCGACGCAACTTGGCTTCCTCGCCGCGATCCAACAGGTTATCCGCTCGTGTGGCCTTGAGGGCATCTGGGAGGGAGTCGAAACGGCGGAAGAGGCCGAAGCGCTTCGAAGCATCGGGTGCACCAGTGGCCAAGGCTATTACTTCGGCCGCCCTCTGCCCGGGCCGGAATTCACGGCCCAGCTCTCCCGCCAACAGACCTGGCCCGCTTAAACAGCAACGCGGGGTCACTTACGGCCCATCCCGAGGGGATTTATGGGCTGTAAGTGACCCCGCGTTGCTTGAGCGAGGAGGCTTAGCCGAAGTACTTCGGCAAGGTGGCCTCGTGTGCTTCACGGAGAGCGTCCAAGGACAGCTCGTCCACGCCGTTGATCTCCAGCTTTCCACCGGCAGCGTCAACGACGCCGATCCGGAGGTGGGCGAAGCCGCGGGCGGTGCACATGTCCTTGAAGCGGACTTCCTCGGAGCGTGGCACCGAGACGATTGCACGGGCCTGGGACTCTGAGAAGAGGGCGGTGAACAGGTCCACGCCGTCGCGCTCCATGAGTTCTTCCAGAGCGATGCGGGCACCGACGCCGTAACGCAGCGAGGACTCAACCAGTGCGGCAGCGAGGCCACCCTCGGAGAGGTCGTGTGCTGCATCCACCATGCCGTCGCGGGAAGCGTTGATCAGGATCTCGCCCAACGCGCGCTCGGCTGCGAGGTCCACCTTCGGCGGCAGGCCACCGAGGTGTCCACGCAGGTTGGACCATTCCGAACCGTCCAACTCTGCTGCGGTGGTGCCGAGCAGGTAGATGGCCTGGCCGTCCTCGCGCCAGCCCGACGGCGTGCGGCGGGCGACGTCGTCGAGCTTGCCCAGGACTGCCACCACAGGGGAGGGGTGGATCGGCGTCGTGCCGGTCTGGTTGTACAGCGAGACGTTGCCGCCTGTCACCGGGATGCCGAGCTCCATGCAGGCGTCTGACAAACCACGGATGGCTTCGGCGAGCTGCCACATGACGTCCGGGTCCTCGGGGGAGCCGAAGTTCAGGCAGTCGCTGACGGCCATCGGAACAGCGCCGGAGGTGGCGACGTTGCGGTAGGCCTCAGCCAGAGCCAGCTGTGCACCCTGGTACGGCTCAAGGTAGGTGTAGCGGCCGTTGGCGTCGGTAGCCAGGGCAACGCCCAAGCCGGTTTCCTCGTCAACGCGGACCACGCCAGCGTCGTCCGGGAAGGCCATGGCCGTGTTGCCGCCAACGTAGCGGTCGTACTGGTTGGTGATCCAGTCCTTGCTGCACATGTTCGGCGAAGCGACCAGTTCAGTAACGGCAGCAGCCAGTTCCGACGGAGCGGAAGGACGGTTGGCGTCCTCAACGGAACCGGTGAAGGAGTTCGCCTGGACCGAGTCCTGCCATTCCGGGCGTGCGAACGGGCGGTCATAGACCGGGCCGTCGTGCGCAACGGTGCGGGGGTCGACGTCGACGATTACTTCGCCTTCCCAGGTGATGATGAGGCGACCCGTATCGGTGACCTCACCCAACCAGGAGTACTCCACAGCCCACTTGTCCATCACAGCTTCGAAAGCTTCGATGTTCTCAGGGGTGACCACGGCCATCATGCGTTCCTGCGACTCGGACATGAGGATCTCGCCCGGAGTCAGCGTGGGGTCGCGCAACAGGACGGAGGTCAGTTCAACCTCCATGCCGCCGTCGCCGTTGGAGGCGAGCTCGGACGTGGCGCAGGAAATGCCGGCAGCGCCGAGGTCCTGGATGCCTTCAACCAGCGAGCCCTTGAAGAGCTCCAAGCAGCACTCGATGAGGACCTTCTCAGCGAAGGGGTCGCCCACCTGGACGGCGGGGCGCTTGGAGGGCTTGGTGTCATCGAAGGACTCAGAGGCCAGCACCGAAGCGCCGCCGATGCCGTCGCCACCCGTGCGGGCACCGAACAGAACAACCTTGTTGCCCTTGCCGGAGGCGTTGGCGAGGCGGATGTCCTCGTGGCGCATGACGCCCACCGCGAGTGCGTTCACCAGCGGGTTGCCCTGGTAGACGGAGTCGAAGACCATTTCGCCGCCGATGTTCGGCAGGCCGAGGCAGTTGCCGTAGCCGCCGATGCCTGCCACGGCACCGTGCATGACGCGGGCAGTGTCCGGGTGGTCGATTGCGCCGAAGCGCAGCGGGTCCATCACGGCAACCGGGCGTGCGCCCATGGAGATGATGTCGCGGACGATGCCGCCGATGCCGGTAGCGGCACCCTGGTAAGGCTCAACGAACGACGGCGAGTTGTGCGACTCGATCTTGAACGTCACGGCCCAGCCGTCGCCAAGGTTGGTGACGCCGGCGTTCTCGCCGATGCCCACCAGCATGTCCTTCTTCATTTCCTCGGTGACCTTCTCGCCGAACTGGCGGAGGTGGTTCTTGGAGGACTTGTAGGAGCAGTGCTCGCTCCACATGACGGAGTACATGGCCAGTTCGGCGCCGGTGGGGCGGCGGCCCAGGACCTTGACGATCTCGTCGAATTCGTTCTTCTTCAGGCCCAGCTCGGCCCACGGGAGTTCCGTGTCCGGGGTCTTGGCAGCGTGCTCAACAGTATCGATGTTGAACTTCTTGGTGGTTTCCGTGGTCACTTGTCGCCTCCCACAATCTTGTTCAAAACGGAGGTGAAGAAGCCCAGGCCGTCGGTGTCGGAACCGCCGATTCCGTCGAGGGACTCAGGTCCGAAACCGACCTCGACCGCGTGCTCGGGGTGCGGCATGAGGCCAACTACGTTGCCGGCGGCGTTGGAAATGCCCGCGATGTCGCGGCGGGAGCCGTTCGGGTTGAAACCAACGTAGCGGAACACCACGCGGCCCTCAGCCTCAAGGGCGTCCAGGGTCTTCTCGTCAGCGATGTACTGGCCGTCCTGGTTCTTCAGCGGCACAGTGATTTCCTGGCCGCTCTGGTAGTCCAGGGTCCAGGCAGTATTGGCGTTCTCCACGCGCAGCACCTGGTCCCGGCAGATGAACTTCAGGTGGTCGTTCTTGATCATGGAACCGGGCAGCAAGTGCGATTCGGTCAGGATCTGGAAGCCGTTGCAAATACCCAGCACGGGGAGCTTTGCGTCCGAGTTGGCAGCATCGATGATCTTGGTCATCAGTGGCGCGAAACGCGAAATAGCGCCGGCGCGGAGGTAGTCACCGTAGGAGAAACCACCGGGGATGATGACTGCATCAACATCCCCGAGTTCGGTGTCTGCATGCCAGAGCGGAACCGCCGTGGCGCCTGCAAGCCGCACTGCACGGGCGGCGTCGCGGTCGTCAAGGGTGCCGGGGAAGGTCACGACGCCGATTTTGGCGCCGGCCAAGCGGGGCTCGGCGGCGACGGCCACGGCCTCGCCAATCAGGGGGATCGAAGTCATATCAGGCCTCGACGACCTCGACGTTGACAACATCCTCGATCACCGGGTTGGACAGGAGGGTCTCAGCGGCCTCACGGGCCTGGGCCAGGATAGCGTCGGTCACCTCGCCGTCGACTGTCAGTTCGAAACGCTTGCCCTGACGGACTGCGCTGAAGCTGTTGAAACCGAGGCGGGGCAATGCACCCACGATGGCTTTCCCCTGGGGGTCCAGAATCTCGGGCTTGGGCATGACGTCAACGACGATCCGGGGCATCCGGTAACTCCTGTGCGTGAGTTGGGTGAACCTTAAATAAGGCTGCCGCGGAGGTTGCCGTCTCACGCCGTTCAACTGGGTTTCTACAGCGTGGGGGCGCTCCGCGAGCTTGCACACCCATCTTACCGGGACCGGCGCGCATACCCTATTCAGCCGGATTCCGCGAGGAGCCCCCGCCGATCCCCATCAAATTGGCGGCAATGAAAGCCCGACGGCGGCACTCGCCGGGCGTGGCGCCCGTCACTAGGATTGTGGCATGGCGGAGAAACCGAGGTCGATGGTGCTGGGCGTCGTAGCCGCAGCTGTTTTTGCGGGTCTGGGACGAATGGTCATCCAAAAAATCAAGGCGGACAGGGCGGCGAGGGAACACCACGTGACAGCCCCGTTGGATAAGGAAACACGCGCGAAGATCAGCGACGCGCTCCGCGCTCCGAACAAGTAGGGGCAATAGCGCATGTACAAATGCGCTATTCCAGCGGGTTAAATCCGGCAAAGACGGCGTAGTTTGGGGACTACACGTGGGGCCAGGGCCCCCGTTGGATCCGGATCCAACCAGGAGGAACAATGACCGAACACATTGCCGAAGTATCCGCCTGTAGCGTTGGCAGCTGCGGCTTCAACCACGACGGATGCACTGCTTTTGGAATCACCATTGGTGGAAGCCAGGACCACGCATCCTGCGCCACATTCATCGACACCAACGCCATGGGTGGCCTTCCCAAGGTCCTCGCCCACGTGGGTGCTTGCCAGCGGTCCGAATGCATTCACAACAACAACCTCATGTGCGAAGCCCACGACGTCAAAGTTGGTCCGGGCCGCGAGGCTGCGGACTGCCTGACCTACGAGCACGCCTGACCTAACTCTCGCGAAGTGGGTCCGTCCTCCCGGGGGCGGGCCCACTTTTTCGTGCCCGCCCCGCCCAACTAGGTAGCAGCTGAGCGCGTTTTGACGGCTCTAAACGCGCTCTAATGCGACTCAGTTGGGTCAGCGGTCCACGAGGTTGGTCAAGGCCCGGCCCTCCCCAAGGGCTGAAAGGTTGACAAGGACCAGCTTGGCTGAGCCCTTGGGGCGGTTGCCTGCCACGTGCGGGGTAATGATCAGGTTTGGGGTGCTCCAGAGCTTGGAGTCTGCGGGCAGGGGCTCCTCCTTTGTGACGTCCAGTGCAGCCGCCCGGAGGCGACCCTCGTGCAGCGCGGCTACGAGGGCATCCTCATCGACGGTGGCCCCCCGGCCCACGTTCACGAAAATGGCGGACTCAGGCAGCGCGCGCAGGAGGTCGTCGTTCAGGGCGTTGGTGGTCTCGGGGGTGGCCGGGAGGATGGATACGAGGACGTCGGTGGTTCGAAGGACGTCCGCAAGTTCCCCTGCCGCAGCGACAGGGAAGCCGTAGCGCTCACCCCGCGAACCCGCAACGCCCGTGACGTTTGCGCCCAGGGCGGCCAGCATGGGAGCGAGTCGTCCGGCGATGGAGCCGAACCCCCAAATGGTGACGTTCGCGCCGTCGAGCGTGTAGAGCTGCTCCGTGTCTGGACTGGACTGCGCTGCGTTATAGGCGCGGTCCCACGTCGCGGCCTTCTGGGCCTCGAGGAGCTGATCGAGCCGGCGCACCGTCGCCAGGATAAGGGCAAGGGCATGCTCGGCCACGGGGCCGTCGTGGAGTGATCGCCCCGAAGTAATGGCCACATTGTCCGCAAATCCTGCTGCCACCACGGAATCGGGCCCTGCGGCGAGGGTCTGGACGAGTTTGAGCCGGCTCAAACGCTGGGCTGCGTCGGCCAGGTTCGCCGAGGTGTTCTGCCAAACAACCAGGACCTCGGCGTCCAGGTGCTCGTCCGGAATGGGCTGGTCGACGCGGTACACGAACACATGGTGGGCGGAGCCGGACAGGTCCAGGGTCACGGTATTGGGGACGAGGATTTTCACTGCAGCTCCATCGCTAGAAGGTAATGCCGGTATGTCCACGAGGTTAGCCCGACATGGGGCCGCGGGGCTTCCCCGGCTTCATCCCTAGCAATGTGACGACCAACACCATATGGTTGTAGGACGTTCGACGTGGCACGTAATACGAGGTATATCGCTGCATCGATTCGATCCCGCACACCGCGAGATGGCAGATAGCGCCAATGTTTGAGCCAAGCATTGGCGCGAAATGCCATCTCGGCGCAGCTTCGAAAGGACACAAAATTGCTCGCACGCATCGCAGCCACTGGAGCCCTGAGCCTGGCCCTCCTGGCCAGCCTCGGTCTTCCGGCTACGGCAGCCCCGATTCCCCCGAACAACCCCACAGCCGCCCCTGGCAGTTTCGCCGAAGCAAATCTCGCCGCTGATCGCACAGCCGCGAACTTCTTCTACCGGATTCCTGCACTCACCTACTTGGGCAATAACGTGGTCCTGGCTGCATGGGATGGCCGTCCCGGCTCAGCCGCCGATGCTCCCAACCCGAACTCGATCGTGCAACGCCGCAGCACGGACGGCGGCCAGACGTGGGGCCCTGTGCAGGTCATTGCGGCCGGACACGTCGCCGATGCCAGCGGCCCGAAGTACGGCTACAGCGACCCCTCATACATCTACGACGCCGAGGCAGGCAAAGTCTTCGCCTTCTTCGTCTATTCCAAGGACCAAGGCTTCGGCGGCAGCCAGTTCGGCAACGACGACGCAGACCGGACCGTGATCTCCTCGGCGGTTATCGAGTCCTCTGATGGCGGCGTTACGTGGAGCCAGCCACGGCTCATCACCAATATCACCAAGCCCGGGACCAGCAAGAGCAACCCCGTGGCTGGCGATGTACGTTCCAACTTCGCCTCTTCGGGCGAGGGCATCCAGCTCAAATACGGGCCACACAAGGGCCGACTCATCCAGCAGTACGCGGGCGATGTCCGCCAGGCCGACGGCACCAACAAGATCCAGGCCTACAGCGTCTACTCGGACGATCATGGCGTCACCTGGCACAAGGGTGCCAACGTGGGTGACCGCATGGACGAGAACAAGACGGTTGAACTCTCCGACGGCAGGGTCCTGCTGAACTCCCGCGACAACGCCAACCAGGGCTACCGCAAGGTGGCAATCTCCACGGATGGTGGTGCCACCTACGGTCCGATCACCCAGGATACGGAGCTGCCGGATCCAGCCAACAACGGGGCCATTGCCCGGATGTTCCCGAATGCGGAGCAGGGTTCGGCGGACGCCAGGAAGCTGATCTTCACCAACGCCAATTCCAAGACCGGCCGCGAGAACGTCTCTGCCCGGGTATCGTGCGACGACGGCGCCACCTGGCCGGGCGTCCGAACCATTCGTTCCGGCTTCTCCGCCTACTCCACGGTGACCCGCATGGAGGACGGCAAGTTCGGCGTCCTCTACGAGGGCAACTACACGGACAACATGCCCTTCGCAAAGTTCGACGACGCCTGGCTGAACTATGTCTGCGCACCGCTTTCCGTCCCTGCCGTCACCACCGCTCCCGGTGCAACCCAGCAAGTCGCCGTGACGGTCACCAACCAGGAGGCCACCACGATCTCCGGCGCCAACGCCACCGTCTACACGCCGAGCGGCTGGTCGGCCACCACGGTGCCGGTTCCCGACGTCGCGCCTGGTGCTTCGGTGACCGTCAACGTAGCGCTGACCGCTCCGGCGAACGCCAGCGGTCCGCAGAACCTTAACGCAGCATTTACGACGGCGGACGGCAGGGTTTCGCAGTTCAGTTTCACGGCGACGGTCCCGGCGGCCCCGCAAGTGGGGCTTACCATCACAGGCTCTGCGCCTGCGCGTGACGTTGTGGCCAGCCCGTATCAGGCTGGGGAGGCACTCAGCTACTCCTTCACTGTGAAGAGCACGTCCAACGTCACGGCAAACGCCGTACCTGTTTCGGGGAGCTTCGACTCCGGTTTCCTGCCACCGACTGCACCCAACTGCCGGTTCAACAACCTGGCCGCCGGCGCCAGCTACAACTGCACTACCGCCAAGCATGTGCTGACTGCCGAGGACATCGAGCGCGGCTACTTCGTGCCCGAGGCGAGCTTTACCATTACAGCCAGTTCGACGCCGTCACTCACCAAAACGGTTCTGTTCACTGGCGCTGCGGTGGCCCTGCGCGACGGCCTGGTGGCAGCGGACATCAGCGGGGCGCGTACCGACGTCGGGCGTGACCTCGCAACCCAGCCCTACGCAGCAGGCGACCTTTTCCCTTACGCGTTCACGGTGAAAAACACGGGGCCGCTCGTGGAAAACGTGGTGCCCACCGCCGGCAACTTCAGCCCCTTCGTCCCTGAGGGGCCCGGCAATTGCCGTTACCTCACCCTGCCGGCCGGGCAGAGCTACCAGTGCGCCATGCCGCGCCACACCGTCACCATTGAGGAAGCCGAGCAGGGTTTCTTCGTTCCAAGCACCAGCTGGAAAGTCAGCTCGGCGGGCCAGAGCACAAGGAACTACGGGATCGACGGTGGCGAGGTGGACTTGAAAGTCCGGGAACCGAAGCTTGAAGGAACGGTTTCCGCGGTCTGGGAAGACGCCGACGGTGACCGCTTCGCCAGCGCAGGCGATCCTGTGACGTACACCTACACCGTGGGCAACGCCGGCAATGTGGCGCTTACGGGCCTTGAGGCAACAGGGTCTGGAATCACTGAAACTGCCCTGCCCATTGGCGGCACGGCGACGGCCACGCGCGTCCATGTGCTCACCGCCGGGGACGTCGCAGCCGGAAGCCTCGCCGCCGCAACTTTCGATGTGACGGCGCACAACGGCACCAAGGAAGTGTCCGTCACTGCCGAAGGCGACGCGCTGGCCCTCAACGTCCAGCCCGCAAAGCCGGAAACCGAGCCCGCGCTGAGCATCCAGGACTTCGATGGTCAAACGGCATCGTTTGATCTGGGCACGGGGGAGAAGTATCGCAATGGCCAGAAAGTGACTTTGAAGGGCTTGGAATACGGGCAGTGGTACTACGTATATCTGAACAAGCACAGTTACCGGCTCGGATGGATCTTTCCCATCACGGATAACACCGTGGAATTCATTCTTCCATCGGATGTAAATAATGGTCGCGACGATGTTGTGGTCCTGGATAAGGACGGTACGCAGGTCTCGTTTGATCGCCTGCAGGTGACGCCAAAGGGCTAGCGGCAGCGCCTGGGTAAAACAGCGGACCACAGAAAGTTTCCTGCGGTCCGCTGTTTGCCGTCATATGACCTGAATTTGGTGCGGCGACAAGACAAATTTCCCGAAATGTGCTGTATGTCATATTTTGCTCTCAGTCTGTACTCTGTGACTCGACTGGTTGCGCATTTTTGACAAGACCTGTCACGAACGCAGCGATTCAAATGTTGACAGACCCAGGCGATGGAGCCCGGGCCTCACTCAGTGAAAGGTGCCATCACTCGTGAAATCACAAGGAAAGAGCTTCGTCAGAAGCGGGGGGCTTCGAAAGGCAGCGGCTCTGGCCGTGGGCTTGCCATTGCTGCTCTCTTCCATGGCGTTGCCGGCCCAGGCAGCTCCCTCCCCGGAGACCGTGTCCGGGAATCCGGCAGGCGTGGCCAAGAAGAACCTTGACCCCAGCGCCTACAAGGACGGCCGCTACATGGTTGTCCTGGCAGAAAAGCCTGCGGCTACATACGACGGCGGTACGCCGGGTTTTGCGCCCACCAAGCCGGAAGAGGGCAAGAAGCTCGATTCCGGCAGCGTCGAGGTGAAGGAATACCAGGAACACCTGCAGCAGGCGCAGCAGGACGTTGCGCAGCAGGAAAACGTCACCATCGAACGTGACTTCACCACCGCCGTCAACGGTTTCAGCGTCAACCTGACGGCAGAGCAGGCCATCAACCTCGCCAAGGACCCCAAAGTCCTGATGGTCGCACCGGACACTCAATACGCACCTGACTACTCCACCACCGATTTCCTGAAACTCAGCGGGCCCAACGGCACCTGGGCAACGCAATACGGAGGCCAGGAGAACGCCGGAAAAGGCACTGTTGTTGGTGTCATCGACACCGGATATACCCCCTCCAATCCTTTTTTCGCAGGCGATCCGGTCGGCCCGCTGGTCGGCGACCCCCAGGTGGGCGTCCCTTACCGGACCGCTGACGGCAAAATCGCGATGCTGAAGGCAGATGGCGATACCTTCATCGGCGAATGCCAGCCCGGTACGGACACCGGCGCCAGTTACGACGGCAGTGCCTGCAACTCCAAAGTACTCAGCACCCACTACTTCGCGGATGGCTTCCTGGGAAGTGTTCCCCCGGAAAACCGTGCCCCCGAGGAAGTCATCTCGCCCGTAGACGTGGACAGCCACGGCACCCACACCGCAAGCACAGCGGCAGGTAACGGCAACGTCGACGCCGTGGTGGACGGCCGCAGCTTCGGTATCACCAGCGGCATCGCACCCGCCGCCAAACTCTCCATCTACAAGGTCTGCTGGGAAGACACAGATCCCACGACGGGCGGCTGCTACGGCTCCGCATCTGTTGACGCAATCGAACAGGCCATCCTGGACGGCGTGGATGTGCTGAACTACTCCATCTCCGGTTCCACCACGACCACTACCGACCCCGTATCGCTGGCTTTCCTTTCCGCTGCGTCGGCCGGGATTTTCGTGGCAACCTCTGCCGGGAACTCCGGACCAACGGCCAGCACCGTCAACCACGGAGCACCCTGGTTGACCACTGTGGCTGCGACCTCTTTCTCGCAGGAACTGCAAGGCACCATTGAATTCTCCGATGGCAGCAAATTCCGCGGAGCGAGCATCATGAACCATGAGGTGAGCGGGGCCGGCGTCGTGCTTTCCAGCAACGCTGCAAGCGGTGAAGGCAACGCAGCGCTGTGTGTTCCAGGCTCGCTGGATCCGGCCAAGGTGACCGGCAAGGTTGTTGTCTGTGACCGTGGCGTGGTTGACCGCACCGCCAAGAGCGCGGAAGTCCTCCGGGGCGGTGGTGTCGGAATGATCTTGGTGAACCTGGTGGAATCGTCGCTGGACACGGATAAGCATGCTGTTCCCACCGTCCACGTGAACCCTCCTGCCACGCAGGCCATCAAGGACAAAGTGACGGCCAACCCCGCCATCACTGTGTCCTTGCTGGACCACGACACCACGGGCCTGCCCCTTGAGGCGCAGCCGCAGATCGCCGGATTCTCGTCCCGCGGTCCCTTGCTGGCAACGGATTCAGACCTTCTGAAGCCCGACGTTTCAGCGCCCGGCGTCGCTATCCTCGCTGGCGTTTCACCCATCGGAACCGGTGGAGACAACTTTGGTTTCCTGTCGGGAACGTCCATGGCTTCCCCGCACGTGGCCGGTTTCGGCGCCCTGATCCTGGCCAAGAACCCGAAGTGGTCCCCGGCAACGGTGAAGTCGGCCATGATGACCACGGCCGGTCCGGTGAAGCTGGCCAACGGCGCCATCAACAAAGATGTCTTCGCCACCGGCGCAGGGCAGGTCGATCCCGCCAAGGTCCTCAGCCCAGGCTTGGTTTACGACGCCACGATCGAGGACTATCTCAAATTCGTTCAGGGCACGGGCATGGACCTCGGTATTGAGGGACTGGGCACAACGCAGCCGCGGGACATGAACGTCCCCTCGTTTGCGCTGGGCAACCTGGCCGGCAAGATCGAGGTCACGCGTACAGTTACCGCCCTGACGCCCGGTCTGTACCGCGCCTCCGTCAACGTTCCCGGTGTCAACGTCAAGGTCACCCCGTCGGTGCTGAACTTTGGCGCTGCGGGTGAAAAGAAGACGTTCAAGGTGCAGTTCGAGAACAACAATGCAGCCTTGGGCAAGTTCGCCATGGGTTCACTCACCTGGCAGGGCGCAAACAAGACCGTCACCTCGCCCATTGCCGTCCGTCCGCAGTCTGTCATCGCTGATAAGGCCATGGCGTTCACGGGAACTGGCCCCAACGGCTCGGCGGCCATCAACATCGTCTCCGGCACCAATGCACCGGTGGGAGTCACGGTTGATGGGCTTTCCAAGGCGGATTCCTCAGCAATTGAACTGGTTCCGGGACCCTTTGCCGGTGAGACCAACGCCTCGAACTTCGTCAAGAAGGTGACGGTGGGGGAGAACAGCGCCTTGGCCAAGTTCTCGGTCATATCCTCGGACGAAGCCGCGGACTTCGACATGCTCGTCCTGACCCCGTCGGGCCAGCAGCTCCCGTCCGCGACCGCCTCGGCCAGCGAATCCGTCACCGTGGCCGATCCCGAGCCAGGCGACTACTACGTTTTCGCCAACCTTTACGCGAGCCCCAACAACCAGCCCACCAAGGCAACAGTTGATGCCGCGGTCCTGGGGGCCAACGAGGGCAATGCCACGGTGACGCCCAACCCGATCCGACTCGCCAACGGCAAGGCCGGCACCATCTCGCTGAACTGGACCAACCTTACGCCGGGCTCCTACATTGGACGCCTGACGTTCGAGGGCACCAGCGAACCCAGCTTCGTCACGGTAGTGGTGGGTCCTGCCGGTGCCGCGGTTGTTCCGGATAACGAGAACCCAACGAAGGGAAAGCAGGACACGAAGATCCGCGCAGACGAGCCAACGCAAAGCAATAACGCAAGCTAGCTCGTCGAAATCACAGCAGTGGCCGGTGGATGATTCCGCCGGCCACTGCTGTTTCGTCCGGGGTGTACCTAGATGGCGCCGGTTGACGCTCCAGCGCCGCCCAGGAGTGGCGCCATGGCCCGCCAGCGTGCGATCTCGCAGCCATCGGTCCGGCTGAGCTTGCTGTGGACCTTCCGCCCACGGAACCAACCTGTCACCAGGGCCACCTGCGGGCCCCCGTACTGTTGCGTGCAGATCCGGTCCGGACGCGGAACCGGGAAGAACACTTCCTCGCCAAACTGCTCGACGGCGGCAAGGGCTGCCGCTGCGTCCGGCAGGTTCGAGTCGATCGAGCCCGGCTCCGGAGACAGAATGCCCTTCGCGGACCGCAGGTAGAACTCAGTGGGCGCGGCGCCAGGTGCCTCTGTCAGCGTGACGGAGAGGTCGACGTCGTACTCGCTGCTGTCGGGAGAAACCATGGTTACCTTTCGCTGGTGGCGACGGGTGCTTGCGGCAAGAGTCCCGCGAGACGTTCCCTACAGAAGCGGTTCGATTGCCTGAAGCACGCGGGCCCCGCAGCGTCTGGGATTCGGCTGCAAAAGCCCGCTGGTACTCAACGTACTCGGCCTTGCCCTGCGGTGTCTCGATCCTGATGGGCGGGTAGCCCCATTCTTCGAGGTCGTAAGGGGAAGCCTGCATGTCCATGGTCCGGATCCGCCACGAAAGTTCGAAGCAGTCCATAACCAGCTCGCTGGGCAGCGCCGGAGTCAGTTTGTAGGCCCACTTGTACAGGTCCATGTTGGCGTGCAGGCAGCCCGGTTGTTCCATGCTGCGCTGGTTCCCGCGTGTGGGCGTGAGCTCGTTGAGCGGGACGGCGTCCGGTGTGTAGAAGCGGAAGGCATCGAAGTGGGAACAACGGATACGGTTCTGCTCCACCACGGTGTCGGTGCCCTCCGCGCCAAGCCGCAGTTTCAAGTACTCGTGCCGCAACTCGAATTTCTCCTGCCGGTACACCATGGCCCACTCGTGGAGGCCGAAGCAGCCGAACTGGCCCGGGCGCTTTGCGGTGCCGCTGAGGATGATGCCGGCGAAACTGACGGCCTCGGCACGTTGGGCCATGAAACTTTCCCTGTCAAAGGTGACGGCGGGCGTACCTGGCGGCAGTCCGACGGCGGCGAGGTCGCCGTCGTCGAGCACGCGGTAGAACTTCCAGTCGGCGCGCTCAAGGACGCGCTCGCCGCTCAGCACTACGCCGTGGCCGGGATGCCAGCGCAGCAATTGACCGGGTTTCTGGGTGTAATACGTGAAGAGGAAGTCCTCCACGGGGTGTTTCTTTCCTGCCGACCGGCGGGCCAAATATGGGTCCGCGTAGCGTGCGACCCGCGCATGATGTGCTGCCTCCATCCCGAGCCACTGCTCTTGGGGGAGGTGCAGCGGCCTAAGCTGCTCCACCGCTGGAACCGATAATGGCGCTGGCCGCATCCCACAAGGCGATCTGGCATCCGTCGGTACGGCTGTAGGAGACATGGACTTCCACGCCGTCAACGGCGCCAGTCACCTTGGCTGTTTGCGGGCCGCCGTACTGCTGCGTGCACGCTTGGTCGGTCTTGATCGGGGCAGGGCCCAGGAGCGAAGGATTGTTCTTCAGTGCCGTGCAGGCCGCATTCGCGGTGGGGTGTTTGCTTTCGGCTGCCGGTGCGCCGTTTATGCAGACGAGCGTATAGTTCTGCGGTGCTGCTTCGGCGGTCTCCAGCACGATGATGGAGAGTTCAGCGTTTCCCTGTCCCGGCGTGGGCGTGGCTCCGGGCAAGCTGGGGTCCGGTGTTGTGTCTTCGGGGCCGAGCGTTGTGGGCACCTGGGTTGGCGTTGGGTTGGCTTGTGTGGCGCTCGGAGATGCGCCGCTTGGACCGACGGACGACGACGGCGAGGGGGCAGCGCTGCTCGACCCACCCGGGGCGGGGGTACCCGAGCAGCCGGCCAGGCCAGCGAGGGCCAGGACGGCAATGAGGGGCCGAACAGCTTGTAGGGGCCGGACTAAGTGGTGCGGGCGCATTGAATCTCCTTGGTGCCGTTTTATGCCGGAGCGGCAATGCTTTCGGGCTGGCTGATCCCTGCCCACACCTCATCAAGGGACAGCCCGAGGACGTCTGCTATCGCTGCGATGGTCTGGAATGCCGGGGTTGCCACACGTCCGGACTCAATCTTCCGGAGTGTCTCCGGCGAAACCTGGGCCTCGAGCGCAATTTCCAGCATGGAGCGCCCTCCTCGAGCGCGACGCAACATGGCGCCGAGACGCTGTCCGCGCTCGACCTCTTCAGCTGTGAGTGGCAATCTGACCATGGCTCCAATTCTAATACCGGGATAATATGGCCGGGATAGTTATTGGTTTAATGGGAGGGCGCCGCATGATCGAGATTCTGAACCGCACTGAACTGCATCGGGCGAAGGAGGCCGGAGCACTGGTTGCCGAGATCCTTCAGGCAATGAAAAGCCGCAGCGCAGTGGGCGTCAATCTCCTGGAGATCGATCAGTGGGCCCAAGCCATGATCGTCGATGCTGGGGCCCAATCGTGCTATGTAGACTACTCGCCCTCCTTTGGGCGCGGTCCTTTTGGGCACTTCATCTGCACGTCCGTCAACGACGCCGTCCTCCATGGACTGCCTCATGACTACGCGCTTGCTGACGGCGACCTGGTGTCCCTGGACCTCGCTGTTTCCAAGAATGGGGTCGCTGCAGACTCAGCTATCAGCTTCACGGTGGGCGATTCAAAGCCCTTGGAGAGCTTGGCAATGATCGACGCAACTGAGCGGGCGTTGAGTGCAGGGATAGCAGCGGCCGGTCCTGGCGCCCGCATCGGTGATATCTCCCATGCCATAGGCTCGGTCCTCAGCGAAGCCGGATACCCGATCAATACCCAGTTCGGTGGTCACGGCATCGGATCGACGATGCACCAGGACCCGCACATCGCCAATACCGGGAGGCCGGGCCGTGGCTACAAATTGCGCCCGGGACTACTGCTGGCGCTGGAGCCATGGGTCATGGCGGACACCGCCGAGCTCGTTACCGATGACGACGGGTGGACGCTGAGAAGCGCAACAGGTTGCCGCACAGCCCACAGCGAGCACACGATAGCCATCACCGACGGCGGGGCTGAGATTCTAACCTTGGCGCGCTGAGTGGGTCTCGGGTGCCGCTACGCTGGTCTCAGGTGCCGCTGCGCTGGGTCGCCGCGATCAGGCCGGTCATAGCTTGGTGGAGTTCGGCCACCTCCTCGCGGCTGAGCTGCAGGCGCTCCCGGATTGCACCAGGAACCGCAGTTGCCTGATCCCGAAGCGCTGCTCCCTTTTCCGTGAGCTTGACGGCAAGCGCGCGCTCATTGCCAGGCACGCGCTCGCGCGTAATCAGCTGTGCTTCCTCAAGTCGGCGCAGGAGTGGGGACAAGGTGGCGGGCTCGTGGAGGAGGCTGTCGCTAATGTCCTTTAGTGTCCTGGGGCTCCGTTCCCAGAGTGCAAGCATCACAAGGTACTGCGGATGCGTCAGCCCGAGCTGTTCGAGGATGGGCTTGTAAATGCCCACAACACTCCGCGAGGCAACCGTCAACGCGAAGCACAGTTGGCGTTCCAAAAGGAGGTCGTCAGTCTCGCTGGGCTGGCTTGCCTCATTGGTCAGGCTCGTCTCCTTGGTCTGGGTCATGGCGGCCTTCCCTTCCAATTAGTTAGTGCACTAATTGTTAGCGTACTATGAACTTGTTGAACCGTCTAAAAGAGGAGTCGATCCGCGTGGCAAAGGAATCCTTTACCCAGAAGTTCATGCGCGCTACGGGAAAGCTGAGGGTCATCTTTGGCCCGGCACACAGCAGCTCCATCGATCACGAAATGACCGAGGCCAACCGCAGGCTCCTGGCCCAACGCGAGGCGGAGACGCAGCAATGGGAAACCCTTCGCCGTCCGGACGGCAGCACGTATGTGGTTCCCCGTAATCCAGACGATAAGTCGCTGCGCTAAGCCTTTTCGCCCGCCGCGATTCCGCGCCTTTTCCGGCCTGCGGGCGTAAAATTGGCGTACTGGTACGGCATGCGCCGTCCTGCCGCTTTTCTCTCTCCCGTTGAAAGGAGGTGGAAGAACATGGGACGCAAGTTGGAAAACTTTCAGCACGTGACCGAGCGGCTGCAGTCCGTATTCGGACCAGCAACCCATGGGGACACGGATGCCCCTGTTGTGCATAAACACGACGACTTCGAAACGGCTTCCGAGGAAGACTTGAAGACCTTCGACATTGAGACCGATTCCGAAGGCCATCACTACGCTGTCCGGAACAACGATCCAGGGCCAACTTCAACCGACTACAGCGTGTGACCACCAGTAACTGTGACCATTCGTAACTGTGACAGGCAGTAACAGCGGCACCCAAATACCGAAGGACCGGACCGCGAACTCCGGTCCTTCCTTGTGTAGGGCAAGCCTTGAGTAGGGCGGGCTTCCTGCCGGCCGGGCTTGCTTCCCGGGATCCTGCCGGGCCACTTTTGAGCCACTTATAAGCATGCTTATTATATGAGTGCATGGACATGTGATGGGCACGCATACGTTCTGGGAAAGGGGGCTGTCAATGAGCGCTCAAGATGATGCCGCAATGGCTCGGGGAGGCTCTGGACGGGCCGATCACCCGCAGCGACGGGTCGCGCCGGGCAATTCCCGGCCCACACGAACAGCAGCAATCTGGGTGGCAGTAGCCGTGGGCCTGGTGGTGTTGGTCCTGTTGATCGTCTTCTTCGTCCAGAACCAGGACATGGTCACTGTTCGCTTCTTCGGATTGGAAGGGGCGCTCGCCCTCGGCACCACGCTGTTCATCGCCGCTGTTGGAGGAGGCGTGCTGGTGGCGCTGGCCGGCGGTGCGCGGATTCTTCAGCTCAGGGTGAGCAATCACCGGCGCCAGAAGATGATCGGCGGACAAGGAGGCGGACTATGACGGACACTCCGCTGGAGGACGACAAGTCGCCGGACCGGCCTGCTCCAGAGGATGGCAGGGAGGCTGCCGGTCTCCTTGGTGACGCTCTTTCCCCGGTGGTCGCACCTGAATACACCGACGAAGAGCGACTGTCCGAACCCGATAAGGAGGGCAGGCAGGAAGCGGGCGACAAGTAATTAAGTGCGGAAGGACCGGAGCATGTGCTCCGGTCCTTCCGCAATTAATCCCGACGGCGGCACTCCCTGACGATTCATGTTCCGCCGGGGTGGTGGTCGTCTTAGCCTTCGCAGTCAGTGCAGTAGGCGACGCCATCCTTTTCGCGGGCAATCTGCGAACGGTGGCGGACCAGGAAGCATGAGTTACAAGTGAACTCGTCGCTTGCCTGGGGGATGACCTGGATGATGAGTTCTTCAGCGACGATTTCGCCGCCGGGACCGTTGGCGTCCAGGCCGTCGGTTTCGTCGAGTTCAAGAACCACGCTCTTGGCCGTGGGGGCGCTGGCGGACTGGAGCGCCTGGAGGGACTGCTCCTGGTTCTCTTTTACATCGGTACGGAGTTCGTCGTAGTCGGCTGCCACTTTTTGATGCCTCTTCGTGTTAGGGGGTTACCGGGTATGCAACGTACAGCATGCCATGAAAATTCCATACCATACCCCAGATACGGCGCTTGTGGCGAAAACCACGTGCGTGGGGGCCCAAAAAGGCCGCCACGCCGCGCCAATTGCCCTCTATTATTACCGCACCTCGATGTCCAGAGTCTGGAAGCTGTCCGCAACATGGCGACCCACCAGCAGGCGGAAGCTTCCACGCTCGAACTGCCAGCCGCCGTCGTAATGCGCGAAAGCCTTTGCCGGGATGCGGACTTCAACGCTGTCAGTCCCCGCCGGAGCAAGGTGGGTTCCTGCGTAGCCTGCCAACCAACGGACCGGACGTTCCACAGCGGAACCGGTGCGCTCGAGGTAGACCTGAACCACTTCACGTCCCGTACGCGTGCCCGTGTTCTTCACCGGGACGTGCACAACCACGTCGTTGCCGGCAATGACCGACTGTGGTGCGTGGGCGGTGCCGAACTCGAAGGTCGTGTAGCCGAGCCCGAAGCCGAAAGGCAGCGCCGGGGCGGGGGCCCCCCTTCGCCTTGCTGCTTGAGCCACGCACGGTAGCCAACATGAATTCCCTCGGAGTAGACCACCTTGCCGTCCACGGGAGTGGTGTTCAGGACCGGAACATCCTCCAAGGCTGCCGGCCACGTGGTGGGGAGCCGACCGCCAGGTTCCTCGGCGCCCAGCAGGATGTCTGCAATCGCGTTGCCGAACTCCTGGCCACCGAACCAGCCCAGCAGCACCGCGTTGACGTTCTTGAGCCACGGCATCACCACAGGTGAACCCGAATTCACCACCACCACGGTGCGTGGATTGACCGCGGCGACGGCTTGTACGAGTTCGTTCTGGAACCCCGGGAGGTCCAGGTCCTTGCGGTCAAAGCCCTCGGATTCGATGGCCGCGTTGGTTCCGACGACCACCACGGCTACATCTGAAGCCCGGGCGGCTTCCACTGCGGCGTCGATCTCCGCCTGAGGATCCGCCACCACGGTTTCTTCGCCCAGCAGGATTGCCGTGAACGGGATGATCTGTTCCTTGGGCAGGCGGTATTCGGCTTCGATACGCACCAGCTGGCCGGCTGCGGTCTCAACTGCGTGAACAGTCTTGGGCGGATCGAAAAGCGCGGCACCCAGGACATCGGTGTCGTCCTGGATTTCGTCGTTGAAGACTTCGGCTCCATCCAATGAGAGGCGGATGTGCCCTACTGTGCCCACTCCGAGGTGGTGGACACCTGCGGAATCGGCTGTCCAGTCGGTTTCCATCCGGATGATGGCGGCGCCTTCCGGGATGCCGATGCCGAACCAGATCAAGTGTGACGCCAGGCGGTCTTCGCCCGAGAGCTCCGTGCCGTCTTCTGCGAGGAACGTCACGCGGATCCCAGGGACATTGGAGACCGGATTGTGCAGTGAAGTCCGGGGGAACGCCTGAATGCCCTCGGCCACCTTCGCGCCACGCGCATAGGTGACTTTGACGTCGTCGGGCAGTGCTTTGCGCAGCCCCTCCAAGGGCGAGACGGTGTACTTGGGCATCACCGTGGCGCTCCCGCCGCCTTGGGTGCGGGCCTCTTCAGCGTTATGGCCTATCACGGCCACGCTCTTGAGCGTCGCGGCATCCAACGGAAGGATGCTTCCCTCGTTACGGACCAGCACTGCGCCACGGACGGCAACTTCACGCGCGACGGCGGCCCCGTCCAGTTTCGCGGGGAGCCCGGTGACAGCGGGTTCGAAGCCTTCGAGTGAGCCGACGCGGGCAGCGAGTCGCAGGATGCGGGTAACCTTTTCCAGAATGGCCTCGCGGCTGACGCGGCCATCCTCGACGGCGGCCAGAAGTTTGGGGCCCCAGTGGCCTACAGGCCCGGGCATTTCCAGATCCTGATGCGCGTTTGCGGCATCAACGGAACGCACTCCCGTCCAGTCGGAAACCACCACCCCGTCGAAGCCCCATTCTGTGGAGAGCGGGGTTTCCAGCAGCTTGTTTTCGCTCGCCGTGGTGCCGTTGATGGAGTTGTACGAGCTCATGACCAGCCATGCCCGGGCTTCGGTAATGGCGTCTTCGAATGCTGCCAGGTAGAGCTCCCGCAGCGGGCGTTCGTCCACCACGGAGTCCGAAGTGAAGCGTTCCGTCTCGGCCTCGTTGGCCAGGTAGTGCTTGGGAGTCGCCCCTATGCCCATGGACTGCACGCCGGCAACGTATCCGGCGGCCATGGTTGCCGTGAGCCGCGGGTCCTCGCTCATGCACTCGAAATGACGGCCACCCAGGGGTGAACGATGAAGGTTGATGGTGGGGCCGAGCACGGCGTGGACGCCCTTGCGGCGGGCCTCCTGCCCGAGAACCTGGCCGTAACGGCGAGCGGTTTCCACGCTCCATGTCGCGGACAGGGCGGACGACGACGGGAGGGAGATTGAGTCGTGGCGCTCGTCGAAGTCTTCGCCGCGGACGCCTGCCGGACCATCGGACATGACGATGCGGCTGAGACCGATTTCCGGGATGGCATGGGTGGACCAGACGTCCGCTCCCGTCAGTAGTTGGATCTGCTGCGCCAGGGAGAGGCTCTGTGCGAGTTTCCGGATGCGCTCTTCGGCGTCCGGCGATCCGGTTTGCGGGGCCGTGACAGCGGCCGACAACGTGGGGTTCATTTTATTTGACTCCTTTGATACGGGTTACGAGGACGGCACCGACGATGCCGATCACAGCGCCACCGAGGAACAATGCGGGGTAACCCCCAATGGCAATGACAGGGAAGGCAACGGCGGGTACGAGCGACTGCGGGAGGGCCTGTGCGATGTTGAAGACACCGAAGGTCTTGGCGTTCTCGGTCTGGCTGCCGGGGAGCAGGTCTGCGATGAGGGCGACGTCCACTGCGCTGAAGACTCCGAGCCCGAGGCCCAGGATGGCTTGGCCTGCCAGGACCTGACCGGTGTCGGTGCTGGTAGCGATGACGATCAGCCCAACCATCATCACCAGGGCGGAGATGATCACCATGCCCTTGCGCTTGCCGACGCGATCGCTGATCCAACCGCCTGCGAGGCTGGTGATGACAGTGCCGGCAGAGCTCACCAGCGTCGCTTGGAACACCAGGCTGGTGACCTGGGATTCTGCAACGTGAAGGTGGTCCGCGAAGAAGTACGGCAAGTACAGGAGCCCTGCGCAGTAGCCCATGTAGACCATGAACTTGGTGAGCCAGGCCCAGCCAAGGCCCGGGTAGGTGCGCGGGTTGAAGTAGAACGAACCCAGGATCTCTTTGAGGTTCAGTGGCGCCGGCTTCTCGGTGAGGACGCGGTCCTTGAACGTGAAGGCGAAAGCGATTGCGACGGCGGTTCCCACGACGCCGGGGACCACGGCCATCTGCAAGGCGTTGTCGAACATTTGCGCGAAGAACGCAGCGGCCACGAGCCCGATTGGCAAGGTCATGCCGATCAGCCCGGAGAGGCGCCCGCGCTCGGAGGGGGCTGCTTGGTCGGGGAGCGTGGCTACAAGGGCGGCCAGTGCCGCGTTGAAGCCCAGCTGTGCTAAGACCCAGGCGATGAGGACCGTGCCGACATCTGAGGCCGACCCCAGCAGGAAGAGTGATGCCAGCCCGAGCAGTGAGCCGCCGACGATCCAGGGCTTGCGCATTCCGAAGCGGGAGGTTGTGCGGTCGCTCAGGCGTCCGAAGAGCGGGTTGGCCAGCAGGGCTATCGTGGCGCCGACGCCTGCCACCACGCTCAGTGCTCCGGCGCGGGTGTCCGGGGTGGTGATTTCCGAGACCTTGATGGCCAAAACCACCAGCGCGGGGGCCAGCACGGCCATCCAAAGACCTGCGCTGGCGATTGGCATGCCGATGACGTAGGCGCGGGGAGCGCGGGCCGCTTCGACGACTGCAGCTTCGGTGCCGGCCGCCGGCGCCTGTTGTTTGAGGTTGAGGGCCACATTGCCTCCTGATGAACGGGTGACCCACCGTTGGGTCTCGAGAAAGACTTTAGCGACAAAAATCGAGTGTGACTAGATTTTTGGGAGATAAATCTAGGATGACTCGATTTTTGATGCGTGAAATAGACTGACTCAATGTCAACTTCCAAGGCCCGCGGGCAATACGCGAAGGGTGCGGAACGCCGCGAACAGATCATCCAAACGGCGACGGACGTCTTTGCGACCGAAGGTTTCGAAGGGACTGCTCTCAAGCGCGTGGCGGAACTCGTGGGGGTCAAGGAAGCCACCCTCTTCCACTACTTCAAGGGCAAGCAGGAACTCCTCACCGCAGTCCTGGCAGAGCGTGACCGGCGGTCCATGTCAGTGGTCGGCCAAGAGGAAGCGGGGCTTGGCCTCATGGCGCCGATCGCCGAGCGGAACCGGCACGAGCCAGGGCTGACCACCCTGTACGCTGTCGCGTCGGCCACAGCCAATGATCCCGGACATGACTCCCACGGCTACTTCAAAGAGCGTTACGAGGACTTGGTGCAAGGCCTTACTGAAGACATCGCCCGCCGGCAGCAAACCGGTGAAGTCCGGAGCGACGTTGACGCGGCCCTTCTCTCCAGGTTGGTTGTTGCGGCGTTCGATGGCCTGCAGTTGCAGTGGCTCTATGACAAAGACGTGGACATGGCCGATGGGCTAAGGCAGCTGATTGACGTCCTGCTGGCGCCGGTGCAGCGCGGCAAAGGTGAACGCGGCAACGGCTAACGCAAGGAAGGACCGGGGCGTCAGTGTACCGGATCGAAGGCGAGGGCGGCCGCGACCGGAGCATTTGGCCGCGGTTCCTCCGGAAGGTCAGGGCTGGCCCCGAGTCGCCGTATGATCTCCGGGGCCATCATTTCCTGCCATCGCAACTGCTTTTCGTAGTGCCTGGCGCGCAGTGACGGCGTGTCCGCGGAGCATCCGCAGATCCGGCTTGCGTTCAGCCGCTCGGCTGCGCCCTCCTCAGCGGCTCACGCGTGGCAGCAACGCGAACGCGCTCTCGGCAATCCGGGTCAAGCGGGCAGGGCTGTGGCCGTACGCACCGACGACATCTGTCCCGCGGATCACGGTTAGCACGAGGAATGCCAGATCTTCAGCATCGGCATCCGGGTCGATGTCTCCGTTGCGCTGCGCCGCGCGCACACACTCGGCCACCGCCGTCACGAGCATAGAGAAACATTCGGCAGCAATGCGCTGCACCTCGGCGTCTGAGGCACCGATCTCCAGAGCCATCTTGCCCGCGAAGCACGCAGCCGCCGCCCGGTCGGAAGCTGGGGGCACATCGTCGGCTAGAGGCACCCCGTGGACGGCGCGGAGTAGGTAGCTGTGGAGCCGTTCCAGTGCGCCGTCGTCCGTTCCGGCGAGAACCTTCGCCGGAACGTTTCCCAACCGGTTGAAGTATCCGGTCATCGCTTGCACCAGCACACCGTGTTTACCGTCGAAAGCGGCATAGAGACTGCCGCGGCCCAGCCCGGTGGCTGCGCTGATGTCGTCCACGCTCGTGCCGTTGTAGCCCGACTCGCGAAATTGCCGCTCGGCGGCATGGAGAACGTGGTCGCGGTCGAAGGTTCGTGGTCTCGCCATACATACAAGATAGAGCCGAAAGGTCGTAATTGACAAATCAGTACAGAACCGCCTAGCGTTGTTGACTGTTCAGTACATAAATGTCTGACTCCCCATATCTGGCGCGGCGAAGTCACGCCTATAGTCGAAGGAACCAACATGCAGACAGCTTCCCCGGTGGCCCTCGTGACGGGCGCTTCCTCAGGAATCGGGCGGGCAGCAGCGCGCGCCCTCGTGGACGCCGGCTTCTCAGTGGTCGGTACGAGCCGAAACGCGGCGAACGCCCGCCCGCTTGCCGGGGTGTCGTTCCTCGATCTCGATGTAGCCAGCGACGAATCGGTCCATTCCCTGGTCGAGAAGGTGATCGAACGGTTTGGTCGGATCGACGTCCTGGTCAACAACGCAGGCGTGGGCGCCGTCGGCGCCGGAGAGGAAAGCTCGATCAACCAGACCAAGGAGGTTTTCGACATCAACGTCTTCGGCTTGATGCGGATGACAAACGCCGTGCTGCCCCACATGCGGGCCAAGGGCAGTGGCCGTGTGGTCAACGTCTCCTCGGTACTCGGTCTGATCCCAGCCCCCTTCATGGCCATCTATGCCGCCACCAAGCATGCAGTCGAGGGCTACTCGGAGTCCGTCGACCACGAGCTTCGCGAGCACGGCGTCCGGGTGCTGCTGGTCGAGCCGGCCTTTACAAGCACGGGTTTCGAGGCGAGCAGCCTTGCACCGGACTCACCCCTGCCGGTCTACTCCGCACAGCGGGAGGTCTCCCGAGACGTACTGGCCACCGCCTTACGTACCGCCGATGACCCGGACGTTGTCGCAAAAGTGATCGTCGCTGCCGCCACGGACTCCAAGCCCACACCCAGGTACACCGCCGGCTCGATGGCCGGACGCGTCAGCGTCCTGCGCCGGTTCGTGCCCTCGCGCACCTTTGACAAACAGATCCGCAAGCTCAACCAAATGGCCGGCTGACGCCGAGGCCAGCACCAGCATCTCCCGTCCGACCCCTCTGAGGCAGGCTCACAACGCATGGACTTCGAACACGTCACTTTCGACTTGCCGCACGGCACTTTTCACGCTCTGCAGGGCGGTGACCCCACAGGTCAACCGACGATCTTCCTGCACGGATTCCCGGACCACCCGCCAACGGCGAAGGCGTTCCTCGCCGAGCTCGGCCGCCAGGGTCGCTACGTCCTCGCGCCCTGGCTTCGCGGTTACGCCCCGTCCCCGACCGCGGGTCCATTCGATTTCGCATCCTTGACCAGCGACGTGGTCGCACTGATCGACCAGTGGTCTCCCCAGCGCCAGGTGGACCTCATTGGCCACGACTGGGGTGCTCTGATCACGTACGACACCACCGTCACCGCGCCGGAGCGCATCAAACGCGCAGTCACGCTCGCTATCCCCCACCCCCTGACATTCATCGGCCGGCCCCGCCCCGCCCAGCTCCGCCGGAGCTGGTACATGGCCTTCTTCCAGCTTCCCGGAAGCGGCATGATCGCCCGAGCCCGCGACTTCGCCCTCATCGACCGACTCTGGCGTCAATGGTCACCAAACCTGACGCTCGACCCGGCTCTCCAAGCGGAGCTACACGAGCACCTCGGCGCGAGCTTTCCCGCACCCCTCAAGTACTACCGGGAGATGACCCGCCTGGGCATGCTGAAGGCTGCACGCCGCCTCTCCCACCCCATCACGGTGCCCCTGCTGCACATCCACGGCGCAGACGATGACTGCATCCTCCCCCCGAACGTCGACGACCGGCATCGATACGCCGCTCCGCACGTGCGAGAGATCGTCCCCGACCTCGGCCACTTCCTGCACATCGAAGCCCCCGAAGCGATCGCGGAACGGATCACGACATGGGTGGCAAGTGGCTCACCCGACCCTCGCGGCGAAACCAACCCAATGGCCGTCCAGAACCCGAAAGGCTGACCAAACCATGACTGAGACGACTCCTCCATTCACGAGTGACGAACTGGCCGAGGGCACTATCGACACGGTGGTGATCGGAGGCGGCGCCGCAGGACTGAACGGCGCTCTGATCCTCGCCCGCTCCCGCCGCTCGGTCGTCGTGATCGACAGCGGCTACCCCCGCAACGCGCCAGCCGAAGCCGTGCACGGCCTCCTCGCCCTGGACGGCACCCCGCCGTCCGAGATCCTTCGACGAGGACGGGAGCACGTGCGCCACTACGGCGGACGCATCGTCCTCGGCGAGGTAGTCTCGGCCGAGCCTGCCGCCCCCTCAGCTGACGGGGATTTGCGGTTCACCATCACCCTCGCCGACGGCCGCAGCATCACCGCCCGCCGCATCCTCGTGGCCACCGGCCTCACCGACGTTCTGCCGGACGTGCCCGGGCTCGCCGAGCACTGGGGGAACAGCGTGCTGCACTGCCCGTACTGCCACGGCTGGGAGGTCCGCGACGAACCCATCGGTATCCTCGCCACCGGCCCGGTCTCCATCGCCCACGCGTATCTGTACCGTCAGCTGACCGCGGACCTGACCTACTTCACGCACGGCACCGACCTGGACGAGGACAACCGCGCCCGCTTCGCCGCCCGCGGCATCCGCGTCATCGACACCCCGGTCACCGAAGTCGTCAACGACGAGGACGGCGCCCTCGCCGGGGTGCGCCTCACCGACGGCCAGGTCATTGCCCGCCGCGTCATCGCAGTCCTCGCGCAGCTGCAGATCCGCGCCCAGGGCCTGGAAGGTCTGCACCTGCCCGTGCAGGACCTGCCGAACAAGGGCCGCAGTTTCGCCTCCGGCACGGCCGGCATCACCGAAGTGCCGGGTGTGTGGGTGGCCGGCAACGCCACCGATCTGACCGCCCAGGTCGGGGCCTCCGCCGCGGCCGGCGCACTGGCCGGGGCCGACATCAACAGAATGCTGGCCATAGCGGATACCGACGCGGCCCTGCACGCGGCTGGACCGATTCCGACACCTATGTCTGAACGCGCCGGCGTCGAAACCCACCATTGATCTGCAACACGTCGCCCGACCGGAGATCGCCACGCCGACCTGGATCCGCGCGTACTCCAGCCCCTTCCCGACCCGGCGCAGTCCCGCGGTGTCATCGCGCTTCCCCGACAGGGCCCTCAGCCCGGTCTTCCGCCGATGGACGCAATCGACGCCAGCGCGCACCTGAACCCATCCTCTGACTACAACTCACCCAACCTGATGGAGAACACACAAATGACGGAACGCAATCCCATTCTGATCACCGGCGCCGGCGGACAGGTCGGCGGCGTGAGCAGGTTGATGGTCGACATGCTGCTCGAACAGGGCCACCCGGTGCGCGCGTTCGTGCGACGGGACGACCAACGGGCCCAGTCGCTGCGCGAGGCCGGGGCCGACGTCTTCGTCGGCGACCTGCTCAAACCCGCGGATGTGGCCGCAGCGCTGAAGGGCGTCAAGCGCATTTACTTCAGCATGACCCCGCAGCCAAACTACGCTGACGCCCTCACTTTGATGGCCGCGGCGGCGCGAGCCCAGGGCAACATCGAGGCCTTCGTGCACTTGTCCAACTACGAGCAGTCATACATGACGCTCGAGAAGATGACCGCACCGGAAGAGGAGCGGCGTTCCTGGCTCGGCGGACTGGTCACGGACTGGTCACCGCAGCAGCGGGCGCACTGGATCTGCGAGCGGGTGCTGGAATGGTCCGGCCTCCCGACCATCAACGTGCGCTCGACCCTGTTCGCCGAAAACCCCCATCTGACCTGGATGCTGCTGGGCCCGCTGAGCAAGGGTGAGCTGCGCCTGCCCTTCGGCAACCAGCGGCTCGCACCCATTGCCGTTCACGACTTGGCAGAGGTGTCCGTGAAGATGCTGCTCGACCCCGCACCGCACATCTCGAAGTCCTACGAACTCACCGGCCCGGAGCTGAAGGACATGCACGGTTTCGCTGAGGACTACGCAGCCGCGCTGGGACGCCAGATCGTCTACATTCCTGAGGAGCTGGAGGCTTGGAATGAGACCTTCCTCGACGAGACCGTCCTGCAGGAGTCCTTGGGCGATCCGGCTACGGCCCGGCACGTGGCTGACCACCTGGGGATCCAGACCCGGCTGATCGCCAGCGGTCGGTACGACGTCCTCTCCGACCAGCTGGAAACCCTGCTCGGGCGCCCACCGCGGACCCTGCGATGGGCACTGCAGAACAACACCAACCTGCGCCAGCTGGCGTCTGTCCCGAGCCACTGAGCGCCCAATCCCATGGACAAGAACATGACAAAACGACAGCGGGCCTTGGTAGTCGGCCTCGGGATCAGCGGGACCGCCTCCGCGCTGCGACTTCATCGCGCGGGCTGGGACGTGGTGGTGCTGGAGAAGGCCCCCGACCGGCGCCGCGGCGGATACTTCATCGCCCTGTTCGGAACCGGGCTCGCCGCCGCCGAACGGCTGGGCATCGCCGATGCCGTGCCGAATCGCGTCGCTCCGGAAGCCGTGAGCTACGAAGTCGACCGCACGGACCGGCGCCGCCGCGGTCTAAGCTACGCCGATGTGTTCGGCGGATCTCGACTCGTACTGCGCGGCGACATCGAAGACGCGGCCTTCACCGCCCTGCCCGACGAAGTGGAGATCCGGTACTCGACCGTGCCGATCGCGCTGGACCAGTACATCGACGGGGTGGACGTAGAGATCCGCAACCTGACGACGGAGACGACGATCGTCGAACGGTTCGACCTGGTGGTGGGGGCAGACGGACTGCGCTCGACGGTGCGCCGGCTTGCGTTCGAACCCGAGCAGAGCCCGATCCGTCCACTGAACTACATGATCGCCGCGTACAGCCTGCCCGAGGCGGTACCCGGCTACCGTCAACAAGACGGACTGATCCTGGCCGAGCAGGGTCGATCAGCGTGGGTGTTCCCGTTCGCTGACCGTCCGCCGACGGTGCTGCTCTCCTACCGCACCGACGACGTGGACGCCGAGTTCACCCGGCCAGCCATCGACTCGCTGCGCGCCGCTTACGGCCCCGAGCCCACCGGCTCCACGCTCGGTTGGCTGCTCGACCAGTTCGAGAAGGCCCCCGATCACCTGTTCGACTCCGCCGAGCAGGTGCACCTCGACCACTGGCACCGCGGCCGAGTCGTGCTCGTCGGCGACGCCGCGTGGTGCCTGACCGTTTACTCCGGCATGGGGGCATCCACCGGCCTGGCCGGGGCCGACCTGCTCGGCACCATGCTCGAACGCCACCCGCACGACGTGCCACGGGCCCTTCAGGACTGGGAGGACCACCTGCGCCCGTTCGTCGACCACCACCTCGGCAGCGGTGTGAGCATGCGCAGTTTCTTCACCCCAGGCAACCGCGCCGAGTTGCTGCTTCGGTCCGCGATGATCCGCCTCGCCCGGTTGCCGATCGCCGGCCGCCTGCTCGCCAAGATGAGGACCAACAGCGCGGGCGTGCGGATGAAAAGTCTGGATATCGCCGCCGCTGCAGCGTGAGTGGAGTTCCTCGAATACGAGCGGGAGAACGAGGTCGTAATTGTGGTTGCTGCCGCGCCGTCTGGTCGCCGCTTCGGCAATCCCGTGTGGTTATGTCGTCGAGCCGTCAGGCAGGACCACCCAGAGAGACATATGCCCGCCGACAGCACCTGTTGATCACGGGCATACTGCCACCCAAAGAAGGCTCCGTCCCAAGTGGGGACGGAGCCTTCTCAGAAGAGCCGGTCGCTGACCGGTAAAGTGGCGGCCCTAGCGCCCGGTGCCGCCGTAAACGGTAGCTTCGGCATCGCCGTCGAGCTCGAACGCAGCGTGGATGGCGCGGACGGCGTCGTCCAGCTTGTCAGCGCTGGTGACTACGGAGATGCGGATTTCCGAGGTGGAGATCATGTCGATGTTGATGCCGGCGTCGGAGAGGGCCTTGAAGAACGTGGCCGAAACGCCGGGGTGTGAACGCATTCCCGCGCCGATCAGGGACAGCTTGCCAACGTGCTCGTTGTACTCGATGCTCTCGAAGCCGATTTGGCCTTCAGCTGCACGAAGGGCGGCCAGGGCGTCGGCGCCTTCGACGATCGGCAGCGTGAACGAGATGTCCGTGCGCCCCGTGCCGTGGGTGGACACGTTCTGCACGATCATGTCGATGTTGGAGTGGGCGTCGGCGATCACTTGGAAGATCGCAGCAGCCTTGCCGGGGATGTCCGGCACGCCTACAACGGTGACCTTGGCTTCGGACCGGTCGTGTGCAACGCCGGAGATGATTGGCTGCTCCAAGGCAACTCCCTCTTGAATCGTGAACTTTTCATCGGCGCCCGGGATGACCCACGTGCCTTCGTGCTGGCTGAATGAAGAGCGGACGTGCAGCGGCACGCCGAAACGGCGGGCGTACTCCACGCACCGCAGGTGCAGGATCTTGGCGCCGGAAGCAGCAAGTTCCAGCATTTCCTCGCTGGAGATGCGGTCGATCTTCTGGGCCGACGACACAACACGGGGATCGGCCGTGTAGATGCCGTCCACGTCGGTGTAAATTTCGCACACATCGGCTTCGAGCGCTGCAGCCAAGGCAACAGCCGTGGTGTCCGAGCCGCCACGACCCAGCGTTGTGATCTCGTTGGTGCTGCGGCTCATGCCCTGGAAGCCCGCCACGATCGCAATGTGTCCCTTGTCCAGGGCGGTGCGGATGCGGTGCGGGTCCACATCAATAATCCGGGCCTTGCCGTGGATGCCGTCGGTAATCATGCCTGCCTGGGAGCCCGTGAAGGACTGGGCGGAGGCGCCAAACTTGTTGATGGCCATGGCAAGCAGTGCCATGGAAATTCGCTCTCCGGCGGAAAGGAGCATGTCCATTTCGCGGGCAGGAGCGGAGTCCGTGACCTGGCCCGCGAGGTCCAGGAGTTCATCTGTGGTGTCTCCCATGGCGGAAACAACAACCACAACCTCGTTGCCGGCCTTCTGCGCATCCACAACACGCTGAGCGACCCGCTTGATGCCATCAGCATCGGCAACCGAGGAACCGCCGAACTTCTGAACGATCAGCTGCTTGGTAATGGCAGCTCCGTCGGAGAGCTCTTCGATCTTCACTTCGGTAGTGGGCATAGTCATGCGCGCACCCTCACTGCATCAATAGGGTTCGAACGAGGCATGCCAAATTCGAAATTGGGACACGCCTGCGTAGCTTATTCGGCCAGTTTATCGCCGTGTTGTGTCCCCGCAGGAATTGTGACCACATGGCGGCCACGCAGTCAGTTTCGGCAGCAGGCCCCCGGGCGTACGATCCCTCTTATGAGCATTGCGTGGTGCCATGGCCAGGGTTCCTGAGCCACCGGACGATCCCGGGCCGGCGCGCAGCGAATCGGAATACGAAGTGATCGGCGGCGGCGTTATCGACGACCGGTTTCCGCGGCGTGACGGAACCGCGGGGAGTGAACACAGGCTGGACCACCAACCTGGGATCGCCGACATTCTTGGAACCGCTGTGCGGGAGGCCTGGGATGACTGCCGCATGTCCTTGCAATCCTGGTGGTTCTGGTTGGCCTGCGCGTCCGGGCTCCTTCTGGCCTGGGCGACGGCCGCAGCTGTGGTGGCATTCGGCGAAGCCAACGGATGGTTTGAATCCAGCCTCCCAAGCGCCACGTACATACTGATGGCCGGATTGATGGCAGTTGTTTCTGCTGTCCTCGGGGCAGTATGGGGCTTCCATCAAAAGGCTCGAACATTCCTTGGCGGGCTGTTCGCCGGAGTCTTCCGCGGGGCGGTCTTCGCGGTGCCGTCCGGCATCCTGCTGCTCACGGTGGGCACGGCCGTTGGCGGGCCGATCGCCTTGGCGGGTGCCGGCGTCGTGGTTGTTGTCCTTGAGATTGTGTTGTTTGGACTCATAGGCGCAGGTGCCCGCGCCTGCTCGGGCCGAACGGCGGCAGGTGTTGCCTTGACTGCGGCGCTGGTGGCGTTCCTGTGCCTGGGCAATGTAGCGGCTACCATCGCGTTGATTCCATGGACGACTGTGATGGACCAGGCGTCGGTGCCCGTCAACGTGGAGCGGGACGACACCGGACGGATCACAGCATACGAGTGTGTTGGGCGTCTCCGGCCCGTGGAAGTGGCGCATACAGAGCGGGTGGCTTGGCTGGCAGCGTCCAATCCGATCCTGCTCTTCGGTAGCGTCGCCGCGGAGACGCTCCCCAAGGAGCATGAACTGGCATGGGTGTTGTCCGGCTTGCAGTGGGCCGCCGATGGACCGGGCCGTGATTTTCCCTGTATCGGAGGGGAATCGAGTGATCAGCTGGCGCCTTCGGTGCCCGTCGCCCTCACTGGCCTCGTGATTCAGGCAGTGGTTGCTGCCTTGGTGCTCTTGCCGGGACGCTGGTTGTCCACGCGCCGCCTTACGTCAGCGCGTTCCGGCGGCCCTCAAACGCCCGGCCAAGCGTGACTTCGTCGGCGTACTCAAGGTCCCCACCCACTGGCAGGCCGGAAGCCAACCGCGTGACGGTGATCCCGATCGATTTGAGCATGCGGGCCAAATAGGTAGCAGTGGCCTCACCCTCAAGGTTGGGATCCGTAGCGATGATGATTTCCTGGATGGCGCCGTCGTTGAGGCGTGTGAGGAGCTCGCGGATCCGCAACTGCTCCGGGCCAATGCCCGCGATGGGATTGATGGCTCCGCCCAGCACGTGATACCGGCCACGGAACGAACGGGTGCGCTCCACAGCAAGAACGTCCTTGGACTCCTCAACCACGCAAATGACCGACGGATCCCGCCTCGGATCGCGACAAATGTTGCACATTTCCTGCTCGGTGACGTTGCCGCACACCGTGCAGAACTTAACCCGTTCCTTCACCGTGGTGATGGCCGTTACGAGCCGCTTCATGTCCTCGGGATCGGCCTCAAGGATGTGGAACGCCAGGCGCTGTGCCGATTTCGGGCCCACACCGGGAAGCCGGCCGAGCTCGTCAATCAGCTCTTGAACTGCACCTTCGTACAAAATGTCCTCGTTTGTTTGGTATCGATGCTGTCATCAGCGGGGTTGCAGGGGAGAACCGTCCAAGGCGCGCTCTTCGATCAGCTTTCCGCCCAGAATACGCTCCACGGCAGCACGCCCAAAGACCCTCGATTCCTCGATGGTTTCGTCCTCCGGGCTGGGGATATCCTCCGGCGCCAACTCCGGCCTGGCTTGGGTTCGCACGGGCGCCTGCACCCGTCCGGCTTGGGCTTCGGGACTGTTGGTCAAGCGCTGGTACAGGCTCTGACGGGCCGAAGGACCGCTCGACGGCGCGCCCTCCTCAAGCGTCGCGACGGAGCCGCCCGCATGCTGGGTTTCCGTGGCTGTGGTGGGCCACGCGGCAGGCGCCGGGGCGGACGCCTGGACTGGCATGGTGCCGGGCCAACCCGACGCCGGAGCGACGTCCCAGCCCGACGATCCGTTTTGCCCGCCGCTGGTCGGGTGGCCGTAGCTCGGGGCTGCCGAGGCTGCCGCCTCCGCCGGTGTTTCAAGGGCTGTGCCGCCGTTCGCCGGGACCTGCGCCGCCGCCGGTTCGTAGTCGCGGACCTTCGACACGTCAGTATCAGCCTCGATGGGAGTCTGTTGCTTGGCACCAACATTGGATTCGGTGCCGACCACCCATGTACCAGGCGCTTGTTCCACTGCCCTGGACCAAGGGTCGACGGAACCCACCCTTTCTGAGGATTTACGAGCTGTGTCGGCGGCCGATCCAGGGGCGTCCTGCGCAGGTGTTGGCTGCGATGGCGCTGACGGAATCCCCCGTGCAGGGGAAGCTGGTGCCTGCGAAGCAGGTGTCGGTGACGCCGGTGCCGGAGGGGTGTCCGGACCGGAAAAGGCGCGGGACGGTTCCCAGTCCATCGGAGGTTCTTCGTCCAACGGCGGCGCATCTTCGTCGAGGGGAGGCCCCCAATCATCGTCGGCGTAGGAGTAGTCCCCAGCCGGCGCCGTGGGTTCTGCGGGAGCCGCGGGCGCCGTGGGTTCGGGTGGAGCCGCCGGCGCCGTGGGTTCTGCGGGAGCCGGGGCATCCGCAATTGGCGCTGCTGCCTCCGGCCCGGCCGGGGCCGGCGTCGCTGCCGCGGGGGCAGCCGGGGCCAAGCCCCAGGCAGAGTCGACCGATGAAACAGCGCTAGGCACCTGCGCTGGCACCCGTTCCTGGGCTGGCACTGGGACCTGGACTGCTACTGGATCCGGGGCTGCCGACGGCGATGCGGCGCCAGGCGAAGCCGGAACCTCCCGGCTAGTAGGTGCTTTTGGGTTTGGCTCAGAGCTCGCTGAGCTGTTGCCGCCAGCCACTGCGACGATCTGGCAGTCGATGCCGATGGTCTTGTGGATCGCCTGGCGAAGGTTCTCGGAGTGATCTGCGCGCCCAAAGGCACCGGCCAGGCCCGGGGTGGTGAAGGCGAGTGTCAGCACCTGGCCATCGAACTGGGCCACCTGGGCATTCGGCTCCACCAAGGCCCACGTGCTGCGCTTGATCTTGGTCAGCGTCTGCAGGACCTCCGGCCAAGCGCGACGGAGGGCTTCGACGTCTCCGCCAGCGGCAGGAGCCGGCTGTGATGTCGGGGCCGGCTGGGAAGCGGGTGCGGCCTGCGAGGGTGCACTTTGCGGAGCCGGTTGTACGGCGGGAGGGGCCGTGGCAGCGGCTGGCTTCGTCGAGGGAGCATTCTGGACGGGACGCTGTGTAGGCGTCGGCTCGTCCACCGGCCAGTCGTTCGTTGAGACGCGCGGAGCGGAGAGTGGCTCCCGCGACACAGGTGTTGACGACGTTTCCTGCACAGGTGCAGGTGCAGGTGCGGGCGCCTGGACTGGTGCGGGTGCCTGAACTGGTGCGGGCGCCTGTGGAGGGGCGGCCTGGGCAACTGACGCAGCCGCCGATGAAGAAGCCGTGGCGGAAGGCGCGCCAGAAGCGGCAGCCGGGATCCCGGCGTCGCCGGCGTAATTCAGGCGACGCTCCACGCGATCGATCCGGGCTGCAATGCCGCGTTCTGTCTGCTCGGAGCTGGGCAGCAGGATGCGCGCACAGAGAAGTTCCAAGTGCAGCCGCGGGGAGGTGGCTCCGGTCATTTCCGTGAGCGCGGTGTTGGTGACGTCCGCCGCGCGGGAGAGCTCCGCGGCACCCAGGTTGGTAGCCTGGTTGCGCATCCGGGCAATCTGGTCCTCGGGCACGCCCCGGAGGATGGCCTGTGCGCTTTCGGGCATTGCCTGGACGATGATGAGGTCCCGGAAGCGTTCCAGGAGGTCTTCCACGAAGCGCCGGGGATCGTGCCCGGTCTGGATGACGCGGTCGACGGCGCGGAAGACCGTTGAAGCATCAGCGGCTGCGACGGCGTCCACGACGTCGTCCAGCAAGGAAGCGTGCGTGTAGCCGAGAAGGGCAACCGCGAGTTCATAGTCCAGGCCGTTGGGTCCGGCGCCCGCCATGAGCTGGTCCAGCACGGACAAGGTATCGCGGACGGAACCGCCGCCGGCACGGATGACGAGTGAAAGCACGCCTGGAGCCACGGGAACGTTCTCCTGGTGGCACAGCAGCTCAAGGTACTTGATGAGAGGCTCGGGCGGCACCAACCGGAAGGGGTAGTGGTGCGTGCGGGAACGGATGGTGCCGATGACTTTATCCGGCTCCGTGGTGGCAAAGATGAACTTGATGTGTTCCGGCGGCTCTTCGACGATCTTCAGGAGCGCATTGAAGCCAGCCGAAGTGACCATGTGGGCTTCGTCGATGATGAAGATCTTGTAGCGGTCCCGCACCGGGGCGAACGTTGCGCGCTCGCGGAGATCGCGGGCGTCGTCCACGCCACCGTGGCTGGCGGCGTCAATCTCGATGACGTCCAGTGAGCCGGAGCCGCCGCGCGCGAGTTCGATGCAGCTGGGGCACTTGCCGCAGGGCGTGTCAGTGGGGCCTTCGGCGCAGTTCAGGCAGCGTGCAAGGATGCGCGCGGACGTGGTCTTGCCGCAGCCGCGGGGGCCGGAGAAGAGGTAGGCGTGGTTCACGCGGTTCTTCCGCAGGGCCGTCATCAGGGGCTCGGTGACGTGTTCCTGCCCGATAACGTCCGCGAAAGAGTCCGGGCGATACCTTCGATACAGGGCAGTTGTAACAGTCACAAGTGAAACCTACCTATAGGGACTGACATTTTAAATAAGAGACCCCTCATGCACCCGCCAGAGCCCATCTACCCTTGCTACCTTCCGGTCCTGGGGGAGTTCAACAGGATGACGCCACATGAGGGGCCGTCGACAAGCTTACCTGAACTTGGTTATTGGTTCGAATCGGCGCAGGGGGCTGTGGAAAACGCTCGACGGCGGGTGGCTCCCGCCCGATTCCGGCGGGAGTTAAGGCAGGTAGTCCGGCGCGTCCTCCAGCCCGAAATATCGCTCCAGCGTGGTAATTCCCCTGGATTTCATATCTGTGGCGATCGCCACGCCGACGAACCGGAGATGCCACGGCTCATATTCATAGCCTGTGATGTCCTGCGCCCCGGCCGGGTACCTGATGATGAACCCGTATTTCCAGCCGTCCGTGGCCGCGAAACGACCCACCGGTGTATCGGCGAAGCAAGCTTGCAGAGCACATACGCCGCTGGCGTTTCCGATGTCCATGGCCAGGCCGGTCTGGTGTTCGCTGTAGCCGGCGCGTGCAGCCAAGGTATCTGCGGTCTCCCGGCCGTATTGCGCGACGTAGTCGGCATAGAGACTCTGTTGTTGCGAGTAGGAGCGGTATCCGCTGGTGGCCCGGATGTTGACCCCTGACGCTTTGGCTGCCTTCACGAACGAGTTGTATGCGGTTGCAGCCTCCGGGCGCAGCCGTTCAGTTGAAACCCGCGTAAGTGACGCCGGGACATAGCTCGGCGGATTCAGCATCCGGTGTTTGTTAACCACAACCTGCAGGCTGTTGGCCGAGTCGATGTCGTATTGGACCGCGACGGCAGCCTGCGGGGACAGGAGCCCCAAGGACAGCAGTGTCGCAGCGATCCCCAACCAGAATTGGCGCAGCTTCATCGGGTCCTCCAACTCATGTGCGTCCGGTCATGTGCGTCCGGTCAAGTGTGTCCAGCGATGGGGTGACTGTACTCCCGGTCCGGAGTACCGACAATCTTGACTTTCAAGGCCTGTCAGCTCTTCAATCCAAGGACGCTTCTTCAGTCCAAAAGTGGTTCCCCGGGATTTAAGAATGGTCCGCTGCGGCGCCGGACATCGAAGACTTCCCACGCCTGGGGTATCAGATCGAACGCGACGTCGCACATGCGCCGGAGTTGTTCCATTCCTTCGGCCTGGAACGCATCGTCCTCGGCGAGGCTGCTTGCGACGTCGTAACCGCTTCTTTCGGCGGTTGTCCACTCCAGCCCGTGGGAGTAGCCGCTACAGAACTGCCAGGCATAGATCAGCCCGGGAGGCAGGCTGCTGCTCGAACGCAACTCTTTGAGGATCGCAGTCTCCGTGCGGTTCTTGGTGGCATACCCCCAGCTTCCATCGCCTTTCCGGCGAAACATTGGGGGCAGCCGCAAGGTTTCTGCCGATGAGTTCAACGCCCGGCGGAGCCCATCAAAGTAATCCGCCGCGACCTCGTGCGGTTCCGGATGGAACTCCCGAAGGTAGGAGTCCCAGAACGCGGCGGCGTTGAACACCTCCCGGGACACGAGTACCAGGCCCCGCCGGGCACGTTCGTCGGAGCTTTCCGGCAGAAGCGCCCACAGCACTGTTGCAGTGCACTCCATGATGGTGCGTACCAATGCATACGGTGCATGGGTCTGGGTGCGGAAGTAGATGTTCCCGTCGGGCGCCTCGATGAACAAGAGGCGGCGGAGCGCCTGCAGATTATCCATGGCGGCCACGAGGGACTGGGTCAGCAGGTGGCTGACGCTGCGGGAGGAACTGAAAAGGTCATCCAACTGGTGAAGGGGCGAACCGTTCTCGACGCCGCCAACGTCCATTCTTCGATCGCAGAGCGGCTCCAAGGCCTGGAGGCGTTCAAAGATTCTTTCCGCGGCCCGGCTTTCTTCGTCTGACCCGTCCAGCGAACCGGCAGAGTCGGGAGGTATTTGCCTATCGTCCACGGAGCGATCCTAGCTCTCCGGCAGATGCGGCGGGGAAGGTCGCCACCCGTTCACTGGCCACGTCATGAAAGCCGGCTCCTCGTAAGGGTGGGCCGCTCGCAGAGCCAGCACAACGGCGTCGAGCACGTCCTCCTCAACCACGCACTCAACCCGCGTTTCGGGCACCTGCTGGGGGCTTCCGACGTCGCCGATGAATGGCTGCGAGCCCGGCAGGGGAGTGAAATGGCCAGTGCCCGGCGAGGTGAAAGAGCAATGTGAGTAGTCGCCGATCCGTCCTGCACCAGCGTCCCCGATTGCCTTCAGGACGGCGGGAGTGTGGGTCTCGGGAACGTAAACAACCAGGGCGTGGAGCTGCGTCATGGGAACATCCTGTCAGTAACAACGGCTACAAAGCGGCCCACACCATTGCATATCTGCGGGTCACAGCGGACCATGGGTATGTACACCGATTGGGGCAATCTCAAGATTGTGAGCTGCGGGGCCTGGGGGCGAGGGGCCGGACCCGGCAGCTCAACGGTGATACCGCAAGAATGGGCGCGTTGGGGGCGTCCATTTTTCCGTTAAGGCGAACAACGCTTTTTGGACGTGCGGCGAGGGCGAAATGGTCCGATTACACGATGCCGAAATTCTCAGGTACAGTAGTATCTGCTTTCGATTCGGAAGCAAGGAGAATTCGCCTAGCGGCCTATGGCGCACGCCTGGAACGCGTGTTGGGTTAACGCCCTCGGGGGTTCAAATCCCCCATTCTCCGCGTTTGGCCCCGGTCCCCAGGACCGGGGCCTTTTGCGTTCCCGGAATCCGGCCCTCCAAGGAGTGGGCTGCGCTACAGTTGCCCAGCGGCCACGCGCTCCAGTACTTCGCGGCATGCAAGAATCGCGGGGTGGATCCGCCCGGCCGTCCTGGTGGACGTGAAGACGGTCCGCTGTGGCAGGCTGGGTAGGTCCAGTAGTTGGACTGGGCGGGTCCGACCTGTCCAGACGAGGTCCGGCATGAGGGCAACGGCGTTTCCCGATTCAATGAGGCGGATCTGCGCTTGGAGGTCGGCCGTTTCGTATCGGACGTCCGGTTCGAAGCCAGCGGACCGGCAGGGCCTGTTCGGCCCAGTGCCGGGAGGCGGCGCCGCGGGGTTCCATGACCCAGGGCATGTCCGCGGTATCGGCGAGTGAGGCTACACGTTCCCCGCCCAGTCCTATCGGGGGAGTGGCCAGCCGGATGGCGTCGCTGGTCAGCGTTGCCCGGTCCAGCCCAGGATGATGGGGCGCGGCGTGTCCGGGATATTGCTCCGCGACCACGATGTCGAAGTCGCGTGCCCAGGTTTCATAGAGGGCCGTCTCGGGTTCGCGCTGGGTCATTTCCACGCGCACTTCCGGATACTCCTGGCGCATGATGCTGAGGAAGTCAGGCAGCAACGCGAGTGCAGCCGACTGGAACACGGCCAGCCGGACGGTTCCCGTGACTGTGGACAGGGAGGCCGCGAGCTCGGTTTCCGCCCGTTCCAGTGTCTCCAGGAGGGCGGCGGTGTGGGCAACCAGGATCTCCGCCTGAGGTGTCAGCTGCACCCGGCGGCCGGCCTTGCGGAGCAGTTCGACGCCCGCTTCCTTCTCCAGCAGGGTCAGTTGCTGGGACACGGAAGAGGGACTGTACTGCATGGCATCGGCCACCTCGGCGAGCGTTCCGCGGATCTTCAATTCGTGCAGCAAACGCAGCCTGCGGACGTCCAGCAAGGCGGCCTCCAAAGGATCGGAATGGGTAATGAATATTCGTCAGAAAAGATCGCTTTTCCTAACGTGATTGTAGATCCATACTGATGGAAACAAACAAACTTCTCCGTCCCAGAAGGAGCCCCAATGACCAGCACCCTCCCGGTTGCCGCCGCCCCGCGCACCCAGGATTCCGGGCAGTTCGATGCTTTGGCACAGGAAGCCATCGCGTTGGTCCGCCACTGGCTGACCGAAGCCAGCAAGATTCCCGTGGATGTGTCCGCCCAGCGCCTCGCCGGCGTCCTGAAGGATCCGAATGGCCTTGACTTCACGGTCGGATTCGTCGACGGCGTCATCCGCCCCGAGGACCTGTCCGTCGCCGCCCGGAAACTCGCCGAGCTGGCTCCCAAGGTTCCTGCGTTCCTTCCCTGGTACATGCGCAGCGCGGTCCGTGTTGGCGGCGTCATGGCTCCGATCATGCCCCAGGTGGTCATTCCGATCGCGCGCCGGGTGCTCCGTGAAATGGTGGGCCACCTGATCGTGGATGCCACGGATGCCAAGCTCGGTCCGGCCATCGCTAAGATCCGCCAGGACGGCGTGCACCTGAACGTGAACCTGTTGGGCGAGGCTGTCCTGGGTGAGCACGAAGCGCAGCGCCGCCTGGAAGGCACGCTCAAGCTCCTGGCCCGTGACGACGTTGACTACGTCTCCATCAAGGAATCCTCCACCGTGGCACCGCACTCCCCATGGGCCTTCGACGAAGCCGTCGATCACGTGGTGGAGAAGCTCACCCCGCTGTACCGCCTGGCCGCGTCCTTCCCCAAGCCCAAGTTCATCAACCTGGACATGGAGGAATACAAGGACCTCAGCATGACCATCGCGGTGTTCAAGCGCATCCTGGACATGCCGGAGTTCAAGAACCTCGAGGCCGGCATCGTCCTGCAGGCCTACCTCCCGGACGCCCTCGGCGCGATGCAGGAACTCCAGGAGTGGGCTGCTGCACGCCGCGCACAGGGCGGCGCGCCCATCAAGGTCCGCGTGGTCAAGGGTGCCAACCTGCCCATGGAACAGGTAGAAGCTTCCCTGCATGACTGGCCGCTGGCCACCTGGGGCAGCAAGCAGGACTCGGACACCAGCTACAAGAACGTCATCAACTACGCCCTCACACCGGAGCACATCGACGCCGTCCGGATCGGCGTCGCGGGACACAACCTCTTCGACGTCGCGTTTGCGTGGCTGCTCGCCAAGCAGCGTGGCGTCACCGAAGGCATCGAGTTCGAAATGCTCCTGGGCATGGCAACCGGCCAAGCCACGGCCGTCCGCAAGGACGTCGGCAGCCTCCTGCTCTACACACCGGTGGTCCACCCTGGCGAGTTCGACGTCGCCATCGCCTACCTGATCCGCCGCCTCGAAGAGGGCGCCAGCCAGGAAAACTTCATGTCCGCGGTCTTCGAACTCAGCGAGAATGAGGCCCTGTTCAAGCGCGAGCAGCAGCGCTTCCTGAACTCCCTGGCCAACATGAAGGACGAGGTCCCGGGCCCCAACCGCAAGCAGGACCGCCGCCTGCCAGCCGAGCCTGCCCCGCTGGAGGGCTTCCGCAACACTCCGGACACGGACCCGGCACTGCCGGCAAACCGCGCCTGGGGCCGTGACATCCTCAAGCGCATCCCCGGCTCCACCGCGGGCAACAAGATCGTCGAATCCACCAAGGTTTCCGCCGCCGCCGAACTGGACCGCATCATCGCCACCGCCGTGGAGGCCGGCAAAGCCTGGGGTGCCCGGCCCGCTGCCGAGCGGGCAGCGATCCTGCACCGCGCCGGCGACGTCCTCGAAGCCCGCCGCGCAGAGTTGCTGGAGGCCATGGCTTCAGAAACCGGCAAGACCATTGACCAAGGCGATCCCGAGGTCAGCGAAGCGATCGACTTCGCGCACTACTACGCCGAGCGCGCCAAGGACCTGGAAAAGGTCGACGGCGCCACGTTCGTCCCAGCGAACCTCACCGTAGTGACACCGCCGTGGAACTTCCCGGTGGCAATCCCCGCAGGCTCGACGCTCGCGGCACTCGCCTCAGGTTCCGCCGTCGTGATCAAACCGGCAAAGCAGGCCCGCCGCTCCGGTTCAGTCATGGTGGATGCGCTCTGGGAAGCCGGTGTGCCGCGTGAAGTCCTGGCCCTGGTCCAGCTTGAAGAGCGTGAACTCGGCACCCAGCTGGTCTCGCACCCGAGCGTGGACCGCGTCATCCTCACCGGCGGGTACGAAACCGCTGAGCTGTTCCGCTCCTTCCGCCAGGACCTGCCACTGCTCGCGGAAACGTCCGGCAAGAACGCCATCATTGTCACCCCCAGCGCTGACCTGGACCTCGCAGCCAAGGATGTCGTGTACTCCGCCTTCGGCCACGCCGGCCAGAAGTGCTCCGCCGCGTCCCTGGTGATCCTGGTTGGCTCCGTGGCCAAGTCCAAGCGGTTCCACAACCAGCTCATCGACGCCGCCCGCTCCCTGACCGTCGGCTACCCCGAAAACGCCACCTCGCAGATGGGGCCGATCATCGAACCGGCCAACGGCAAGCTCCTGAACGCCCTGACCACCCTGGGCGACGGCGAAACCTGGGCCATCAAGCCTGAGCCCCTGGACGAAACCGGCCGGCTCTGGTCCCCGGGTATCCGCTCTGGCGTCAAGCGTGGCTCGTACTTCCACCTCACCGAGTTCTTCGGACCGGTCCTGGGCGTCATGACCGCCGAGACCCTTGAGGAAGCCATCGCCATCCAGAACGAGATCGAGTACGGCCTCACGGCTGGCCTGCACTCCCTGGACTCCGCTGAAATGGGCATCTGGCTGGACACCATCCAGGCCGGAAACCTCTACGTCAACCGTGGTATCACCGGTGCGATCGTCCAGCGCCAGCCCTTCGGCGGCTGGAAGAAGTCGGCCGTTGGCGCCGGAACCAAGGCCGGCGGACCGAACTACCTCATCGGCCTGGGCAGCTGGCTCCCCGCCGAAGCCACGGCAAAGCGCGGCACCGTGCTCCAGGGGGCAGCCGCCCAGATCCTCACGGCTGCCACGTCCGCTGACGTCACTGCCGAGGAACTCCACACCCTTCAGCAGGCACTCTTCAGCGACGCCGTAGCCTGGGAATCCGAGTTCGGCACCCGCAAGGATGTCTCCGCACTGTCCGCGGAGCGCAACGTGTTCCGCTACCGTCCGATCCCCGTCACGGTCCGCCTGTCCGAAGGCGAGCGGCTCGCGGAACTGCTCCGCGTAGTAGCAGCCGGCGCAGTGGCGGGATCGACCCTCAAGGTGAGCTCCGCCGTCGTACTTCCCGATGCTGTGGTGAATGTTTTCGCGAACCTGGGCGTCAGCGTCCGGGTCGAGGACGACGCCGCGTGGCTGGCCCGTGCGGCAAAGTTCGACGCCGGCCGCATCCGCCTGATCGGTGGCGACTTCGCCGCGCTGAGCGCAGCCATGGGTGGCCGCCCGGATGTGGCCGTCTACCACGGTGCAGTGACCCAGGCCGGCCGCATCGAGATGCTCCCGTTCCTGCGCGAGCAGGCCGTGTCCATCACCGCGCACCGCTTCGGCACCCCGAACCACCTCTCGGACCACCTGATCTAATCCCACCAAGACAGGCCGGAGTTGCACAAACAGCCAGGCAGGACGTCCCTAACGACGTCCTGCCTGGCTGTCTTCGTTGACGCCTTAGGATTCCAGGACCAACAACTGTGCCTTGTCCGGGTCCCAGCCAACCCAAAGACTGTCCGTTGCCGACCGCGTGCCGGACTCCGGGCTCATCTCCCGCAGCATCAATTCATGGCCTCCAGCAGTGAGCCGATGACGGACGGTGGCGCCAAGGTTGGTGGACGATGTAATAACAGCTCCGCAGCCCCCATCCACAGGCGGCGTTGAACTGAGCTTCAGGTGTTCCGGTCGGATCGATACTGCGTAGTCCGCACCCATAGCGCCCTGGTCCCTCACGCGTGCGATTCCCAAACCACCCAAATCCACGGTGGCCTCCTTGCCGTTGCGCTCCAGTACTGTGCACGGAATCAGGTTGGTGTCGCCAAGGAAGCCGGCAACCCAGTCGGTAAGGGGGTGGTTGTAGACCTCGTCCGGCGGTCCTGATTGGACAATCCGGCCGTCTTTCATCACCACGATCCTGTCCGACATTGCCATTGCTTCTTCCTGGTCATGGGTAACGAACAGCACAGAGATGCCCAGGCTCTTCTGAAGGGTTTTGATCTCCTCCTGCATCTGTTCGCGGAGCCGCTTGTCCAGCGCTGCCATGGGCTCATCCAGGAGAAGTGCCGCGGGGTTGAATACCAGGGCCCGGGCGAGCGCAACGCGCTGCTGCTGGCCTCCGGACAGCTGCCGTGGCTTTCGGTCACCCAAGGTGCCAAGCCCCACGCGCTTTAGTGCTTCGTTGGCCCGCTGGCGCCGTTCCGACGCCGGCACCTTTCTCATGCGGAGCGCGAATTCCACGTTTTCGAGGGCGGTCATGTGCGGGAAGAGGGCGTAATTCTGGAAAACGACGCCCAGGTTCCGTTCCCTTGGGGGGAGCGTGTCTACGGGCTGCCCGTCAATCATGACGGAGCCGGAGGTATGTTCTTCGAACCCGGCCACCATCATCATGGTGGTGGTTTTGCCCGATCCGCTGGGCCCGAGGAGGGTGACAAATTCGCCGGGCTGGACAGTCAGGTCCAACTGGTCGACTGCGACGAACCCACCATAGCTTTTGCGGACCTGCCTGAGCTCAAGAAGTCCCTTCGTTTTGGTGGCTGCGTCTGGAGCGGTGGCGGTGGAAGTCATTGATGCGGTCATCATTGTTCCTTTACGTTTGGGCGGACACTGCCAGGGGCACCATCCGGGAGATCGATCGGCGTTTGAGGACGAACATGACCTGCAGGAGCAGTCCGATGGTCGCCACTGTTACCAACAGCGCGGAGGAGACGGCGATCTTGGGAGTCAGGTTGAATTGGATGTCGGTGAACATCTTCACCGGCAAGGTGGTGGCGCTGGGGGACTGCATGAACAGCGACATCACGGTTTCATCGATCGATACCGAGAAGGCGAATAGCGCTCCGGAGACCAGACCCGGGAGGATAACGGGGAGGTACACATGCCGGAACACGGACAGCGTCCCCGCGCCGAGGCTTTGGGCCGACCGCACCAGGGCAGGGTTGAGCCCGGCAAGGCTGGCACGCGTTGTGAGGTACACGTAGGGCGTGGCGATGACGGCGTGCGCCAGGCCGATGGGAATGATGCTGCCCACCATGCCAACCGAGATGAAGAACTGGTAGAAGGCAAGGGCAAGCACCACGGTGGGCACGATCATCGGGGCCAGTATCAGACCCATCACAGCGGACTTCCCGGGAAACGTGCGGCCATGAAGGGCGATGGCCGCCGTAGAACCAATAGCTACGCCGATCACCACGGCAATACCCGCTGACTGGAGACTGGCGGCCAATGCCGACGTCCATGCGGTGTCGGCGAAGAAGCCCGCCACCGCCGCGAAGGACAAACCTTCGGGTGGGAAGGTGATGTAGCGGCTGTCATTGAGCGCCACGGGAACCACGATGAGGGTCGGAATCACCAGGAACAGGAACACCGGCAAAGAAAGCAGGGGTATCAAACGGTGTTGTGGATTAGTTGTCTTCATGGTGGCCTCCGGCCTTGAGGACCCGCTGGTAGACCGCCACGAGGACACTGACCAGCGCTGTAAGGATCACGGCCAGGGCTGCGGCGCCTGGGAAGTCGGTCAACTGCCGGGCGTAGTAGTCGATCTGGTTGGCGATCATCATGTCGCCTGGCCCACCCATGACCACGGGTGTGATGAAGAAGCCTGTGCTCATGATGAAGACCAGGAGGCCGGCTGCAGAGACGCCCGGAGTGCTAAGCGGAAGGGTGATGTGACGGAACACGGAGCCTTCCCTGGCGCCGAGCGACCGCGCCGCCAATCCAAGGCGGTCGTCGATGGACATCAGCGAAGAAAAGATCGGAAAGACCGCGTAGGGCAGCAGGCAGTGAACCATGCCGACGATCACCGCGAATCGGTTATGGAGCAACTCGATGGGTGCGTCCGTCAGGCCAATGCCCTGCAGGAAGGCATTGATGATGCCGTTGTCCTGCAGGAGCACCGCCCACGCGAAGTTCTTCACCAGGATGCCGGTCCAGAACGGCAACAAGACGACGGCGAAGAGGACTACCCGCAGGATGTTCCCGGAACGCCAGAGGACAAGGGCAATGACATAGCCAAGACCAACGGTCACCAGGGTGGATGCCAGGCTGATGGTAAGCGTGTTCGCCAGCGAACGCAGTACCAGGGGATCCTCAAGTACCCGCTGATAGGCGTTACCGGAAAAGCTTGAGCCAACCAGCTTCCCGAGCGGGGTGAGGAACAGTACGACGTCGAATGCAAGAACAGGTGCCAGCAGCAGCCACCATCCGCTCCTTCTCCGGCGCGGCTTCGCTTCATCCGGCGTCGGAGTCCCGCGGCCTTTCGCCTGGATTCTTTGAGAAGTTATGGCGCTCATGTCAGCTGGCCTGCCACAGCTTGAACTGCTGCTCGGTCTTCTTCAGGTTCTGGGACCACCACTTGTCATCCCGGATGAGGATCTTGTCCGCAAGCAGTGGGCTGGTGGGAAGTGTGTCCGCCACTTCCTTGGGCAGCTTGGACAGCGCAGGCGTGTTCGCCAGGGTCAAGTTGGTAACCGTGTCGAAGGCAGCTCCGGCTTCGGCGTCGTTGGACATGAAGTTCATGAGTTTGAAAGCGGCTTCCTTGTTCTTTGCGCCCTTGGGGACCACAAAATAGTCGCCGGCCAATACCGCGTTCTCGGCGGAGAAGTTCAGTTTGGCCCCGTCCTTGCGCGCAGCGTTGACCCGGTTGTTGAAGCTCGTTGACAGTGCGACTTCTCCTGACGTGAGCTGCTGGATGGGTTCCTGGTTGGCCGAGTGATAAAGAAGACGATCTTTTCCGGGATGGTGGCCCAAGACCCGCAGAGCCCGGTCAACGTCAAGGGGGTAGATCTTGTCGAACGGCACGCCGTCAGCCAGCAGGGCGGCTTCCAGCACGGAGCTGTCGGATAGCTGGTTGTAGACGGAGCGCTTGCCGTTGTACTTGTCCTGGTCGAAGAATTGCGCCCAATCCTTGGGCGCCTGCGCATCCGGAATGGCGTTCTGGTCCCATGCCATGACGAAAAGGAAGCTCAGGTACTTGATGCCGTACTCCGCCTTGGCGTAGCCGGGAAGACCCTTGTCGCTGATGATGTCGTAGTCGAACTTTTCCAGCAGTCCTTCGGCAACGGCCGTTTCATACTCCGGTGCTGTGATTTCCACCAGGTCCCACTGCACATCGCCGGACTGCACCTGCGCTTTGAGGGAAGCCAAGCTCGTGTTGGCCAAGAGAGTCGGTTGGATACCTGTCTGTTTCGAAAAGGGATCCAGGATGGTCTGCGTGAACTGGTCGTTGTAGGAACCACCGTAGGAAGTGACCGTGACGGTCTTGTTGGCGGCGGCACTTTCGGCTGGCTTGGAACTGCAGCCGGATAATGCCAGTCCGGCAAACGGCGTCAGTGCCGCTGCTTTGAGGATCTGCCTGCGGTCAAAAACGTGGGAACGGAAATCTGTCATGGCTCGCATTGCCTCTCATGTACGCCAACGTCCAGGCTCGCTTCAGGGAGACGGGCCATGGGGGAGACGGGCGTGTGCTGGGATTACATCGTGAAGAAGGCTCCCGAAGCTCGGGGGCGGCGGGTTGCGCACGCCCTTCATCAAAGCATTCGAAAGTCAGGTAGACCGGCCGTCGTTCGGCCGTTTGGGGTGCCGTAACTGTAACTGTGAGGTTGCTCACTAGTCAACGGTTGTATTGCATTAAGAAACAATTGACCGAAAAAAGAAGCCCGCAGCTGTGTGCGGGCCTCTTTTGGGCTACCTTCGTGGGCGGGTCTCACACCGCATATCCCAGCCTTTGCAGCCGGCGCCGAGCTGCGAGTTCGCTGGGACCGTGTGAACCCAGGGCCAGCCGGACCATGGACAGAACAACACGGGCGGCGGTGATGGCAGGCAGTGGGATCGGACCCAAGCGGGCGGGTCGCACACCCAGCATGTTCCGGTACTTGGGTTCAAGGCTTGCGACGGCGGCAGCGAACAGGATCCGGTAGCCCGGCTGAAGCAACGGGCTCAGGGGCGGGCGGCGTATGAAGGCGATGGTTTCTGCCAGCCGCTCATCCGAGCGCAAGATCCCGGAGGCATACCAGGCTTCCAGTTCCTGGCGCACCTGGGCTTCGGTGACCGGTGGATCTTCCACTCCCATGAGCCGGCCAGCCTGGGCCCATTCGCGGACGTAGGCATCCGGGCCGCCGGGTATCGGGCGGCCCCAGATGCGGTTGGCCCTGAGGAAGGAGTCCGCATAGGTGACGTGGACCCAGCGGAGGAGTTCGGGATCATTGGCGGAATAGTTGCGGTGGGCGCCAGTTCCGTCCACGTAGCTTCCCCGGACATGTTCGTGGATCTTCCGGACACGATAGGTTGCTGCCTCAGCGGCTTCTTTGGAGCCATACGTGACGGTGAAGATCCAGCGCACGGTACTGGCCAGCCGCCCCAGCGGATCTTCCTTGAAGCCGGAATGTTCGTAAACACCCGCAAGTGCGCCGGGGTGCAAGGACTGCATCAGCAGGACCCGGATTCCGGCCACGATGGTGGCCATGGACCCATGCACAGCCCAGACGGCCGAGCCGGGAAGGTGATATCCGGCGTCGTTCCCTTCTGCAAGGCGCGGCACCCACGCAGGTGGGGTTCCGGATGTTCCCGTGAACGTGCGTTGCAGGTCGTATCTGTACTCGGTGAGGTAATTCCTCATGCATCCCATGAGACCGCTCTTCGCGGAACCTGTACAGAGCAATTTGTGCACGGGTCCGGCCCCCATGGCAACGCCATGGGGGGCCGGAGGGTTCGCGCGGACTAAACGCGGGCGCGGCGCCTTGACGGTGCTGCTGCCACCAGGAGGGCCGCGATGGCGACGGCGGCACTCAGGATCAGGCCCGGACGGTACTGTTCCAGCATGGCTTGGGCGCTGACGGTTCCAGCCGCCTGACCGTGGCCGCTCACCAATGCCGTGGTGACTGCCAGGACCAGTGCGGCTCCCACCTGCGTGCTAGTCTGGATCAAACCGGCAGCCAGGCCTTGCTCGGAGTCCTTGATGCCGGTTGTGGCCTGGACGTTGATGGACGGGAAGGCCAGGGCGAAGCCGATGCCCAGCAGGATCACCGAGGGCAGGATGTCCAGGGCGTAGTTGGGCGTGGTGCCCACCCGGAGGAACAGGACGTAGCCCAATCCAAGGGCCGTGAGACCGGTGAGGATCAGCTGCGTGGCGCCGAATTTCTCGATCAGCCGGTCAGCAAAGGGTGCGCTGGTGGCCACCAGCAGCCCGGCGGGCAGCAGGGCCAAAGCCATGCCCAAAGGCGTCCAACCGAGCACCGACTGCAGGAACATGGTGACGATGAACTGGAAGCTCAAGTAAGAACCGAAAAGCCCCACTGCGCTGAGGTTGGCCCTGGCCACCCAGCCTTCCTTGAGGATGCCGAAGCGGATCAGCGGGTGCTTCACCTTGTTCTCGATCACAGCGAAGGCTGCAAGCACGGCTGCAGAGATTGCGAATCCGGCGATAGTTGCCACAGATCCCCAGCCCTGCTCAGGTGCCGAAACCAACGTGTAAACGAGGCCGAGCATGCCCAGCGCGAGCGTCACCGCACCCCAGATGTCATGCCCGCTGTTTTCAGCAGACGGCTTGTCTTTCGGAATGAACTTCATGCCCAGCAGGACCACGGCGACGGTGATCGGCACGGACACCAGGAACGTCCACCGCCAGCTCAGGCTGGTCATCAGGCCTCCGACCACAAGGCCCAGCGAGAAGCCGCTGGCGCCGAACGTGGTGAAGATGGACAGGGCCTTGTTGCGCTCGCGGCCCTCGGCAAAGTTGGTAGTGATGATGGAGAAGCCTGTTGGCGCGGTGAACGCTGCGGCGAGACCCTTGACGAACCTGGTAGCGATCAGGATTGCGGGATCGTCCACCAGGCCGCCCAGCAGTGAGGCTGCGGCGAACACCGCCAAGGCGATGAGGAATATTCGACGGCGGCCCAACAGGTCCGCGAGCCGGCCGCCCAGGAGCAGGAGGCTTCCGTACCCCAGGACGTAGGCGGACACGATCCACTGGAGCGAATCGGTTCCGAGGTTGAGTTCCTGTCCGATCGAAGGCAGGGCTACGCCAACCATGGAAACATCCAGCCCGTCCAGGGCGAGGACGGTGCACACAACCATCAGCAGGAGCCACTGGGCGCGCGTCCAACGGACGGCTGAAAGCACGGGTTCGGCGGATCTTTGAAGGGTGGTGGGTGATGTCATGCATCCAAGCTATATGACGCGTCATTGAATGACAAGGAATATGACGTGGAATATTATGACGTGGATTCCAAAGTCGGAATGGACTAGAATCAGGGCATGGCAACGACGCGTGATCGCCAGCTTGTTGAGCAGTGGCGCAGCATTCAGGACTCCTACTTCCGTACCGCAGGAGCCATTGACCGCGCCCTGGAAGCCAAGTTCGACATCGGCCTGAATGAATTCGAAATTCTGGACCTCGTCGCCGAAAGCACGGACGCCGCTTGCCGTATGAAGGCCTTGGGGGAGCGCACGCCGATGACCCAAAGCGCTGTGTCCAAGGTGGTGGACAGGCTCGAAAAAGCAGGCCTGGTCTCCCGCCAAACGTGTGCCGATGATCGTCGCTCCCTGTATCTGGAGCTCACAGACGCCGGCCGCGCCCTGCATGAATCTGCTGCGGTGGAACACCGTGCACTGCTCAAGGAAAACCTCGGGTAGGGAGTCATCCCCGAATCTCAAGATCACTTGAGCAAAAACTGAGGAAACCCTGCGCTTTACTGGGGCCGGAAAGCCTTTATTTTCATATTGATTCCCGCAACAATGGTGCTTGCACGCCAGGCTGGGGTTTGGTGCCGCTGGCTTTGGGGAGTGTTCTTGTGGGCAAGCATAGTGAATCTGACCGATACGTAGACTTGGTGCGCACCGACGGTTTTCGTCGAATGCTCATCGCCGGAATCCTGGCAGCCGCAGCCTTTTTCGCTTTTGGTTTCCAACCCCTAAATTCCGTCTCTACCGGCTCTGTGGATGGTTCTGTGGCGCAAGGCGTCGTTGGACCTTTCTCGCTTGGCAGCCTTGTGCCGCCGGAAGCCGAAACCACAGTGATCGACACCATGCCCGAGCCGCCGGCCCAAGAGGCCGGCACGCCCATGGTTTACTTCGACCGCGCACTTGTCCGGACCGTGGCCAAGGACGGATCATCCGGCCTGACCGTTGCTTCGTCCGGCTTGTCGCGTCCACCAGCCGGCAGCCTTTACGCGCCGCTTGAAGTCTTGAGTCCGAGTTCTCCATACGGCTACCGCTACAGCCCCATCACTGGGCTGCCCGGCGAGTTCCACTGGGGCCAGGATTACGCCGCCGCATGCGGCACGCGCGTCTACGCCGCCGATGCCGGGGTTGTCAGGGCCGTCGGTTGGCACCTTTGGGGTGGCGGCAACCGTGTTGAAATCGAACACGGCAACGGCCTGGTCACAACCTACAACCACCTTCAAGCAATTGGTGTGACGCAGGGCCAGTCCGTGCGCGTTGGAGAAGTCATCGCCGAGGTAGGGACCACCGGATGGTCCACTGGGTGCCACCTGCACTTTGAGACGATCGTGAACGGCTTGCACACCAACCCCAACGGCTGGATCTATCTGCCCCTCCGGCAGATCGATCCGCTGCAGAACATCACCATGGTGAACTACCAGCCTGGAGTTGGAACAGGCGTCTCTGCCTCGCCGCAGTGGGCCGTGCCGGTGTCAGATAGCACCAACCGGGCCGTCATCGGTGGCGACGACGAAGAGGCCGTTGCTCCGCCGGTGACCACACAGCCGAGCACGTCGAGCACTACGCCGCCCGCCACTTCGGGCACTACGCCCCCTGCCACGCAAACGCCACCATCCACGCAGACGCCACCGGCCACCTCGACGCCGACGCAGACTGTCACACCAACTCCCACGGCTACGGCAACGCCTACGGCTACAGCGACGCCAAGTCCGACGGCGACCTCCACACCGACGCCGACGGCGACGTCCACAACGCCGACGTCCACCACAACGACGCCAGGCACGACGGCTACAGCACCCAGCACGTCGCCTGCGGTCCCCAACACGGCCACCGCACCCGCCGTCGTCGAGCCCGTGGCGCCCGTCGCTTCAGTGGCACCCGCTGATCCGGCTCCTGCTCCGGTAGCCCCTGCGCCGGAACCCGTGGCTGTTGCACCGGCACCCGTAGTGGTTGAGCCAGCGCCTGTGGTTGTCGCACCCGAGCCCGTAGTGGTTGCTCCCGCTCCGGTTGCGGTGACTCAAACCGTGGAGCCCGTGGCTCCCGTTCCGGCGGCTCCTGTTCCGGCGCCCAGCCCTGTGGCTGTGCTTCCATCAACGCCTCCGGCAGTGGTGCTTCCGCCTGGATATATCCTCGTTGGCCCGGACATGGTCCAGCGGCCGGACGGTGTAATCGTGCCGTTGTCTTCGCTCATCCTTCCCACGTCATAAGCCGGCGAGTGTAGGTACCCCTACATTTCGTGGCTTGGGCAGCTCCCCGTAAGCTCGATCGCGGCAATCCCGCCAGACGACGTCGTCAGGAAGCGATCACATGAGAACTCTTTACAGCATTCCCCTCACCTTCAACGATGGCTCTGAAGCAGACTTCGGACGCTTTGAAGGAAAAGCCGTCCTGGTGGTGAATGTAGCTTCCAAATGCGGCTACACCCGCCAGTACGCCGGCCTTGAGGAGCTCTACGGAAAGTACCGCGAGGAGGGCCTTGAAGTCCTTGGCGTCCCCTGCAACCAATTCGGTGGCCAGGAGCCCGGAGCCGACGAGGAAATCGCGGAATTCTGCGAACGCAACTTTGGCGTCTCGTTCCCGCTCACCAGCAAGGCCAACGTGCTGGGTAAAGAGCAGCATCCGCTATTCGCCGAGCTGACCAGGGACGAGTCCGGGCAGCCGGTCAAGGTCAAGTGGAACTTTGAGAAGTTCGTCATAAACCGTGACGGCGAGCTGGTTGCAAGGTTTCCCTCAAGCGTGGAACCTGACGCGCAGGAATTGGTTGACGCGCTTGAAAAGGCCTTGTCATAAGCATCAATACCTTCGAAGGGAGAAAGTAATTTTCCAACATTCCGCCGGCAGTTAGCCTGTTGTTGGCTTGTTGTCTGGTTGGATTGGCAGTACTGGAATGACACGGGGGACACCGTCTCCCACCAAACGCTAAGGCAGCTATGGAGCTCATCGAGGCCGAGTACCCCAAACCAGGTCATGTGCTTTTGCACTTGAGTGATCTTCACCTGGTGGCCGGTCCAGGCACGCTCCACGGTTCTGTGGACAGCGCTGCAAGGCTCCAGGAGATCTGCGATCAGATCATTGCCTCCAGGATCAAGCCAGAGGCCATCATTTTCACCGGAGACCTTGCGGACAAGGGCGAGTTCCAAGCCTACAAACGTCTCCGGGAAATGATTGAGCCGGTGTGCGATGCGCTCGGAGCGAAGGCCATTTGGGCGATGGGCAACCACGACAACCGCGCCAACTTCCGCTCGGCCTTCCTGGACGCCTCCGCAGCGAGCCGGCCGGAGGACCCTGTGGACCGCAGCTACTTCGTCAACGGGCTCCGGATCATTACCCTGGACACCACGGTCCCCGGATACCACTATGGCGAGTTGTCCGAATCGCAGCTTCAGTGGCTGGCAGCAGAGTTGGCCACCCCCGCCCCGGACGGCACCATCCTCGCCCTGCACCACCCGCCGGTCCCGTGCGTCCAGGACCTCGCAGTGTTGGTGGAGTTGCGCGGCCAAGCCGCCCTGGCCGCCGTCGTCCGCAATTCCGATGTCCGTACCATCCTGGCCGGTCACCTGCATTACTCCACGACGGCGGGCTTCGCCGGCATCCCGGTATCAGTCGCCTCGGCGACGTGCTACACGCAGGACCTCGGCGTGCGCGCCGGAGGACAGCGGGGCCGGGACGGTGCCCAGTCCTACAACATGGTCCACGTCTACGAACACACGATCGTGCATTCGGTGGTTCCCATGTCCGGTGGCGTAACTGTTGGCGAGCCGGTGGACGCTGCCGAAGTGCAGCGCCGCCTCTCGGAAGCCGGCATCCGGATTCCGAGCCGTTCGCGGCGGGTACCAGTCCCGGCGTCGCAGGAACTCGTCTCCCAGTCGAACAACCGGGACTGACCCAGGCTTTCTATTTCTCCCAGGGGGCTTTGACGGGGAAGTATTTCTCCAGGAAGTCGGTTACCAGCTCCGCACGTTCGTCCGCTTCAACCTCCGGGAAGCTGCCATCGTTGAGGCAGAAGAGATCCATGTGCCGTTTGGCCAGCAGCTTTGGAAGGTAGTGCAGTCCGGACCACTGCGTTGTATCGACGTAGCGGACCTTGGCGTTGGTCTGGGTCACGGCCTTGCCAGTGAGCAGCGCGTAGTAGTGGTAGAACGAGTTGGTTACTGAGATGTTGTCTGCAGCGCGGAAGCGGCTCGCCGCGGTCTTGGAGAACTCAGCCGGGAATTCGTGCTCCATCTGGGCCACCACGCTCCGGCGCAGGGGAGCGGCCGTGTGTTCCAGGTGCCTGGTGGTGATCCGTCCGAAGCGTTCCCACAGCAGCTTGCGGTTGACGCGTGCAGCGTTTTCGAAGCCACTGCGTTCGGCATCGTTCTCGCCGAGCCCAATCCGGGTGTCAGCCTCGATGAACTTGGTGATTCCGCCGGGCGTGAAGAACATGTCCGGGCCAACGGGCCTGCCGAAGAACATGTCGTCGTTGGAGTAGAGGAAGTGTTCGGACAATCCCTCGATATGGTGCAGCTGGCACTCCACTGCTTGCGAGTTGTGGGTGGGCAGTACTGACGGATCGGCGAAGAACTCTTCGCTGCGCACGATCGTGACCGAGGGGTGGTCGGCAAGCCATGACGGGGTGGGCGAATCGGTGGCAATGAAGATCCGACGCACCCACGGTGCGAACATGTGGACCGAGCGCAGTGCATACTTCAGCTCGTTGATCTGCCGGAAGCGTGCCTCATGGTCATCGCCCTCGCCCAGGACTGCCCCAGCCTGCTGGGCGCGCCTCCTGGCGATGTATTCGGGGTCGCTGCCGTCCACCCACGAGAAGACGATGTCGATGTCGAAGTCAATGTCGCTGGCATGGTCCGCGAACATGTTCTCGATGGTCGGCCAAGTGAGGCCGTGGCGCTGCACGGTACCGCGAACGGCGTCCTGGCGCAGCATGGTGCGCCGGGTCAGGGAATTCTCCACGGGGAGTTCAAGGTGGTCGCCTTCGAACCTCCACAGTTCCAACTGGACACCGAGGGCAGGGCCGTACCAAAGGCCGCCGCCGAGTTCCACCCTGGGCCGGTACAGGCGGAAGATCCGTGCCTTCCGGTTGGCCGAGAGTTCGCCGTCTGCAACCAGGACAGAGGTCTTCTTCTTGGCGTCGACAGTCATGGAGTAGAACGGCTCATTGCGGAAGGCAGCAACCAGTGCCTCGCGAACGTCCTTGCGTGACTCCCAGTCGATGGCGATGACCGGCCTTTCGTCGTTGCCACGCACCAGGATGAAGTCCACGCCGGCGGCGTCCAAAGCGGCGCGGATGGCCAGCAGGTCCGCAACCATTGCCTGTTGGGGCGTGAGGTCACCGTTAAGGAGGGCGTACCGCCCGCGGTGACGGACGACGTCGGACCTGTGCTTCAGGTGGGCAACGACGGCAGGTGAGACCGCCTCGGCGATCGCATCTTCCTCTACGGTGGGGCTGCCGTGGTAAATCGGATCGACCTGTGCTTGCGTGATGGCTTTTCTCCGTACTGTTGTGAGTCGTTTCTGGGGAATGCGGGAGTCTAGATGGCGAGGGCCTCGCGCCAGCTGCGCAGGAAGGCTCCGCCGGCGTCGTCGTGAATGACGTCGTCCGCCAGCTCGAGGTCGGCGGCGGTGAGAATGGTGTAAGGCTTCACCGGAACGCCGTCTGCGGGCCGGACGTCCACGTGCTTCACATCGTGGTCGTTGTGGTGAAGCCAGTCTGCCATGGCGTAGTCCGTACGGGAATCACCCACGGTGCGCCAGGAGAGCGGGGTGATTCCCTGCGCGGCCAACATTTCCACTGCCCGGCTGGCGCCAAGGTCCTTGCCCAAGCGGACGGATTCGATGTCCGTGGAAATAATGGTGGGGTCCAGGCGGTAGTCCACCGTGTCATCGGACTCCGGGGCGTGGTGGTCCAGGATGGCTGCGTTGAGGCCGTGGCGGCCCATGATGTTCAGGGCATCTGCGTCGAAGAGTTTCTGCTCGGCCAGGTAATCCTCGCTGGCCACGTCAAGGTGCTGCTCAACGGAGACCATGGCGCGCTTGGTCTCATCGAAGAACATGTGCGCGGAATAGTCCTCGGCGACGAGCCTGCGGATGTCATCCCCGTAGGGCCTTGGGCACGGCGAGCTCGTGGTCCACGTGGATGGGTCCGGGGCCGGCAGCTGTGTAGCTGAACCAGACGGCGCCCTTCTCGCAGATGGCGTGGATGATGGTACCGGCCGGCATGCCGGCCTCGATCATCGGCCCCATGACCTGTTCGCTGATGAACGCGTCCGAGCGGCCCGTGTTGAAGATGACGGGGATGCCGGCCGAAGCCAGCGCGACGAGGTCCGCGATGATATCCGGCTTGACGTCACGCGTTACAGGGCTGGCGATGGGGCCGTCGACGTCCAGCAGCAGCGCGAGGGCTGGGGCCGTGTGGGCAGCGGTCCGGTCGGTACCTTGGAGCGATTGAGTCATGCCCCTATTCTGTCAGTCCCCGAGGTGTGCATCACAGCTATGACGCCTGACGTCGGATAGTCACCGTTTGGCCACAACCTGCGTGTGCCGGGGGTCACAAGTTCCGTTAGCGCAGCATCTTCCATAGGCTTGCAGGGTGATCTTCAAAGCTGTGGGCGAGGGACGCCCGTACCCTGACCATGGATATTCCGCGCCGCGTGACTGGGCTGCCCTTCCACCGCGGCCCGTTCGCCTCGATGAACTTGTTACCACCAAGCGCACCCTGGATCTGGAGGCATTGCTCGCAGAAGATTCAACATTTTTTGGGGATTTGTTCCCGCACGTGGTCCAGTACCAGGGCGTTCTGTACCTCGAAGATGGGCTCCATCGGGCAGTCCGGACCGCGCTCCACCAGAGGACGGCCATTCACGCACGCGTATTGGTAATCGATGGCTAGGCAGGGCAAGCGTCCCAAAGATGTGACGCAGTTGCACGGCCACCATGTGGTGACCGGCCCTGAGCTTCGCGCCACGTTCGCCGAGGACGCCCGTGCCCAACGCAGCCGCTTCCGGCGCCGCGTCTTCCACGCCATTGTCCTTGTCCTGCTGGTCGGCGTCATAGCAGCCGGAGCAGTTGGTGCCTGGGCCATCATGAATGGTGTCATCAGGATTCCCACGGCGATCGCCAGCAAAGCGCCAAGCAGCCTGTGCCCCACCACTACGTTCGACTACGTGCCGAACGAAACCGTGAACATCAACGTCTTCAATGCCACCTCGCGGGCAGGGCTGGCTAATACTGTCGCCGACGAGTTCACAGCACGGGGGTACAAGGTCCTTTCCGTGGACAACAGCGACACCGCGTACTCGGGAATCGGGGTGGTGGTCTCGGGAGTCAAGGGCCAGGCAGCCGCATTCAACGTCCAGCGGAATTTGGCCGGAACGGATTACTTCCAGGACAACCGCGAAGACGAATCAGTGGACGTGGTCCTCACCCGGGGCTTTCAGGGCTTGGTTGAACCGCAACTCGTGGACCAGACTCCGGGCAAACTCAGCTGTCCGCGCGAGGACCTGAGAATCGCGGACAACTCCCGGTGGCCGATCATCCCCACCCGCCCCGCGCAGTAGGTCGCAGGCCTGGTAGTTATAGCGTCAGTGCATCCAGGCGGACGGGCTTGCCCGCTTCGTCGAACTTCGCTCCCGCACCCAGTTGGATGAATCGAACCGTTTGCGCCGTCTGGGGCTCGACGTCGGAGGCTGGGGCAGGCGGGGGAGTCTCGCCGTCGGGCGTTCGGTTGCGTCGTGCGGCACTGGCAGACAGTGTGCCGTGAATGAGCCGCGCCAACTGGGCGACATCAGTGTCCGGGAGATAGCCCTGCTGGACGCCGTCAGTGAGGATGTCCTGGAGGAGGACGTTGAGCTCCCCTACGTGATCCGCGAGCTTCGCGAACGAGGCCGGGGAAAGAACGGCGGCCATCGCTGGCCCTGGCGGTAGGTGGCGGCGGCTGAGGTCCTCCACCTGGGCGCGGACGTAGAGTGCCAGCCTGTCCACTGGATTTTCAAGGGCTGCCAGCGAATCCCGAAGGTCCACGATGAAGCGCTCGGTTTCATCCAGCGCGTACGCGATGAGCAACTGCTCCATGTCTGCGTAGTAGTTGTAAACGGCGGTGCGGCCAACGCCTGCGTGGCGCGCGACGTCGGTCATGGTGAGGCCGGGCAGCCCGTGGGTGAAGAGGAGTTCACCGAAGGCGGTCAGAATACGGCGTTGGGTCTCGGCGCGTTGGGCAGCATTCGTGGCGGCCGTGATCCTGGGCATATAGACACTTTACAGTGATGTGTCACCAAGTCCTGCCAGCTTGTGTACGTGTATCCCGAACATGGGGGCCGGGTCTGAATGGACGGTAGGCGTGGCTACAGCTGTGCTGTAGCCACGCCTACCCAACCAGGAAAAGAATGATGGCTCTTAGCTCCTGCTCAAAGTCACCGCGCAGTCCGGGTGTCAGTGGGAGAAGTCTGCTGAGATCTCCGCGAGGGTGCGCCCCTTGGTCTCAGGCGCGAGCCATTGCGAGAGGGCTGCGCCGAGTAATGCGACGGCGGCGGCTATGACCATGGTTGCGCCCATGCCGATGTTGGCGATCGCCCAGGGCAGGGCGAAGGTGCCGAGTGCGGCTCCGATGCGGCTGAAGGACGCGGCGAAGCCCATGCCGACGCCACGCAGATGGCCGGGGAATACCTCGGCCGGATAGACCTGGGTCATTGTGGTGTAGCCGGCATTGAAGAAGGAGAAGGCGAGAAACAGGACGAGCACGAGGATTGCTGGTGCGTCCGCCCAGACTCCGATGACCAGCAGGATGCCCGCGCAGAGCCACTGCCCGGGCACAGTGAGGATTCGGCGACCGAGCTTGTCAATCAGAAGTACGCTGGTGACAACGCCCGCGACCGCAAGTGCGGACAGGCCGACTCCACCGGCCCAGCCGCCGCCGAAGCCGAATTGGTTGAGCACCTCGTCGGCGAAGGTCGCGATTGCGAAGTACGGAGTGACCGCGCAGAACCAAAAACCTGCAGTGAATACGGTGGCGCGCCAGTTCTGCCTCGAGAACAGCATTCCGAAGGAGGCGTTCTTGATTTTGGTCCCACTCTTCGCGGCTTCGGCCTCCTGGATCATCCTCAGATCCATCTCTCCGGTGATGCTGTCGTGCATCTGGGGCGATTCGACGTATCTGCGTGCGATCGCGAGTGCTTCCTGATGCCGGCCCTTCGTAATAAGCCAGCTCGGCGATTCGGGGAGGCCCATGCGGGCGAGGAACAGGACGAGTGCGAGTATCGTGCTCGTGCCGAGTACCAGGCGCCAGGGGGTGCCGGCGTCGTGCAGGAGCGTGCCGATGATGAATGCCATCATGAAACCGACGTACCAGGCGACCAAGGTCAGCCCGAGCAATCGCCCGCGGAGCTTCGGAGGGGAGAACTCTGATAGCAACGGCCCACCGATTGAGTATTCGCCACCGATGGCGACGCCCATGAGGAACCGGATGGCGGCAAGCTGGATCACGGCCCCGTCCCCGGAGGTTATGAAGAACTGGGCTGCTGAGGCGAACAGGAACAGGCCCATGTCCACGAGGAACATGGGTTTGCGTCCGAACTTGTCAGTAGCCCAGCCGGCCAGCGGGGAGCCGACGAAGATACCAACCAGCGGACCTGCGGCGATCATGCCCAGCGATAGTGCGTCGAGCTGGAGATCTGACCGCATGAGTCCGGTGACGGGGCCGATAATTCCGAGAATGTAGCCGTCGAGGAACATCCCGCCGATGAAGACCGCGACAAGCCGCACCATGAAGCGGCGTTTGAACTTGGAGCTGGTCTCTTTTGGTATGGGGGTGTCGACGGAGGCCGTCGTCCTGGTCGGATGGATCATTGAGATTTGTTCCCTTCTGGTTCAGCGCAGACCGCTGACGGCACCAGAGCGCCGTTGCTTAGATGCTCGGACAGCCGCAGCCCTTAGCGCCCGGTGGACGATACCGGCTGGCTCGATGCCAGCCGGTACGGCCGCAGGACGCGAGATGATTTCGGCGTCGTCATGTATCACTGCTCTTCGAGATGCATATGCCAAGGCCGTCGTTACCGGCACCCTCGCGCCGACCCATCGAGATCAAAACCTGGAATCGAGGTCGGCGACGTGTGACATATGACTCATATATCAGAAAACTCTAAGGGCGCGACCCGTCCCGGTCAAGAGCCTGAGAGGTTAATTCGTTGTATCCGTTAACTCACCGTGGTCTGCATGAATCCGGGGCAGGGTCCGGACCGCCGTCATACGAGTTGGGGGGGGAGCGTAGCGGACCGCCTGCGGAGAATCTTTGCGGAGGACAGGGCCGTCATTGGGCCCCATTGACTGGGGTGGGTTCGGCGCGGCAGGCTGTGTTGACATCCAGGGCAAGGGGGAGCACGGTGAAGTACTCGCCGTACATGGTCACCGTGGTGGCTGTGCTCGGGTTCGCCCTCGCTTGGTGCCAGCCGGCCGCCGGGCCGCCCGCAGTGGGGTCGTCCGAATCCGTGCCAGGCCCGTCGTCGTCCGAGCTCGCGGCCATCATCCAGGCTGCGGTCGAGGATCGAAACGGCACAGTCCTCGACACTCCCCCCGCCCCGCGCCTTGCCGAGGGGCAGATGACGGCGGCCTACCGGTCCAAGCGCGATCGGGACCTCGAAGTGGTGGCTCGGTCAAAGGCCGGATTCAAGTCAATGGGCTTCTGGTACACGTCCTTTTCGACGAAGGTAACGGTGGAGTCGGTCGAGGTGACCGGTTCGGAGGCAAGCGTCCGGTTCAAGGAATTGACCGAGGAACACCAATCCTCGACAGCGAATGGGCCGAGCAGCGTCCCATCGGGCTACTCGCTGCCGCAGATCGCGACATTCCGGGTATCTGGGGACGGCTGGCAGCTAGATAGCATCGCCCCTACCGTGCATGGGGGCGGCCTGCCGATGTCCGTCGTTGACGGATGAGAACAGCCCGCAGGCTGAACGCTGAGCGGGCGGCTGAAGGAGTGCCGCGTTGACCCGCACCAGTCATCCCCGAGCTGGCCATTTACGATGTGTGCTCATAGCAAATCGGTTGTGACCGTCGTTGGAACCCGCCCGTCCCCGGCGCATGAGGTATACGCAGACTCGCGTAACATCGTGTGAACCGGACACTAAATTCATGAGGGGGACTGTTGCGGGCAACGGTCAAGGATGTGGCGCGCCGCGCGGGAGTATCGCCGAAAACCGTCTCGAACGTCATGAACGGAATCGTGCCGGTCAGCGCTCCAACGCGGCTCAGGGTTGAGCAAGCAATGCAGGAGCTCGACTACGTGCCCAACCTTTCCGCGCGCGGACTCCGCAACGGCCCGCTCGGGTGTAATCGCCTTGGCCTTGCCGGATCTGGCCACCCCGTTCTCGGCTGAGATAGCCCAGAACATTGTGGAAGTAGCCCATGAGCAGGGCTGGAGCGTCCAGATCGAGGAAACAGGTTCGGATCCGCAGCGCGAGCATGAGCTGATGACCCGTGCGCGCTCCAACCTCATTGACGGCCTGATTCTCAACCCGGTGGTGCTGGATGAAAGTGCCGTCAAAGTTGGGGTGGCTTTGCCTCCTGTTGTGCTGTTGGGCGAAGTGACCCAGGAGCTTGCGGACAGGGTTTACGTGGACAGTTTCGCAGCGGCGCGAGATATGACGCTTGCCCTGGCCAAGCCCGGACGCCGGCGCATCGCCGTGCTGGGCATCAACAAGACCAGGCAGTCTGCCACCTCGATCCAACGGAGACAGGGTTACGAGGCTGCGCTTGCGGAGTTGGGGATTCCGCTGGATGAATCCTTGCTGATCTCCTGCGGTCAATGGACTCCTGGCTCCGCCGCCGAATCCCTGATGCATTACCTGGAATCCAACCCGCTGCCTGAGGCGTTGTTCTGCTTCACGGATTCGCTGGCCATTGGCGCCCTCAATGCGCTGTGGAAGAAGGGCGTCCGTGTTCCTGACGATATAGCGGTGGCTGGTTTCGACGACGTCATGGATGGGCGCTACGCGGTTCCCTCCCTGACCACGGTGTCTTTCGATAAACGAACCATCGCCACCGAAGCCCTGCGCCTCCTCACCGAGCGAATGGCGGACAGGGGCCAGGGGCAACGTGTTGTCACCGTTGACTACAGCATTGTGGAGCGGGACAGCAGCCGCTGAAGAGGCCTTCCACATTAAACTGTTCGCGCTAACAATTTTCTCTTGCCTCCACTATTACAACGATGTAATGTGAGAGCCGCGTCACCCCCGGGCCACCCTTTACCCGGCAGTGGGGATGCACCGAAGCCGGATTTTGCGCAGCAGTTGTGTCCTTTTCAGCCACCCTTCCAAAGGAGTTACGGGTGAAGCAGTTTGAATCATTGACCGGGAAACAGTTGTCCCGGAGACAGTTATTGACTGGATCGGCCCTCCTCGGCGGCGGGCTTCTGGCCACCAGCCTCACAGGCTGTGGAGGCGCGGCCCAAGCCGGCGAAGTCAGGGAGATCGGCTTCTGGCATCTCTTGTCCGGCGGCGACGGTACCAAGATGCAAGCGATGATCGCCAATGCCAACCAAGCCAATCCCGGTTTCAAGGTGCACCCCACCGTGTTGGCATGGGGCCCGCCCTATTACACCAAGCTGGCCATGGCATCTGCCGGGGGCCGGCCTCCAGAAGTAGCCATTATGCACGCCAGCCGAGTTCCCGGATATGCCCCGGGCGGCCTCATTGAGCCCTGGGATCTGGGGCTGCTCGCGGAGAATGGCATCACGCCGGAGAACTTCGCGCCGCGCATCTGGGAAAAGGGCCAGCAAGACGGAAAGGTCTTCTCCCTGGCGCTGGACTCGCACCCGTTCATCATGTTTTATAACACGGACATAGCCGGCAAAGCGGGTCTCCTGGAAAGCAACGGCCTCTTGCAGGAGGTGAATTCACCGGACGCATTCAAGGCCATGGCACTGGAGATGCAAAAAGTCACCAAGGCCCACGGTCTTTCCCTTGGATACCTGAACCTCGGCGCGCAGATGTGGCGGCTGTTCTACACCCTGTACAAGCAGCACGGCGCGGAAATTGTGCTGACTCCCGGCCAACCCATGCAGGCTGATCGGGACGCTGCCATAGAGTCACTGGAATTCATGGCCTCCCTCTTTGATGACACCATCGCAGCCAAGGGCAATGACATCAATACCGGCATCGCAGAGTTTGTCCGGGGCGACTCGGGAATGCTCTTCAGCGGGGGCTGGGAACTACCCACCATGAAGAAAGCGAAACTGCCTGTCGACGCTGCCACCATCCCCACCCTTTACGGGACACCGGCTTCCTACGCCGACTCGCATTCCTTCGTCCTTCCGCGGCAACTCGTGATGGATGAAGAGAAGCGTAAAGACGCATATAAGTTCGTCAGCGACATCCTCAAGGGTTCGCTGTTATGGGCTGAGGCAGGCCACATCCCGGCATACCAGCCTGTGGTTCAATCGCCGGCCTACGGGGAGCTCACGCCCCAGATCCACTACGCCAACGCGGCGGACATCATCAACTACGATCCCGAGGCCTGGTTCAGCGGATCCGGCTCGGACTGGCAAAACTATTTTGCCGAGTACATCCAGAACGTACTTCTGGGACGCACCAAAGCAGCTGAGGGGTGGGACGGCTTCGTGGCCCGCACCAACGACCTTCTATCCCGGCCCAATCCGGTCTGACCGGCACAGCACACCGAGCGACAAAGGAGTCCTTCATGAGTTCCTCTACACTGTCCCGGCAGACCAGCCAACCACGGACAACACGCAGCCCAGGCATCAAGGCCGGGCTATCTCTCCGAAGAAGCCGGGACACCCTGAACGGGTGGGCATTCGCAGCGCCCTTCCTGATTTTCTTCCTCGTATTCCTCATTTGGCCTATTCTGTACGGCTTTTACATGAGTCTCACGGGCAAATCCCTGACAGGCGCCAACGACACCCTCATCGGATTTTCCAACTACGCCGAAGCCTTTGCCGACGCCGGGATGTGGCGTTCACTGGGCAACACGTTGTACTTCACAGTCATCAGCACAGTTCCCCTGGTGCTGATTGCGTTGGTGATGGCGGCCCTCTTGAACATCGGCCTTCCAGCCCAGTGGCTGTGGCGGCTCTCCTACTTTGCGCCGTTCCTGCTGGCATCCACAGTTGTGTCGCTGTTCTTTGTCTGGATGTACAACCCGCAGCTCGGCCTGATCAACGATTTCCTGTCAAAGTTCGGCATAGCAAAAGTGGGGTGGCTCAACGATCCCAATGTGGCCATGTGGTCGATCGTGATCGCGACACTCTGGTGGACTGTTGGCTTCAACTTCCTGCTCTACCTGGCGGCAATGCAGAACATCCCCGTCCAGCACTATGAAGCAGCGTCATTGGACGGCGCAGGCGCTTGGCGGCAATTCTTCTCCATCACGATGCCGCAGCTCACGCCCACAACCGTGATGATTGTGTTGCTCCAGATCCTGGCTTCCCTGAAAGTCTTTGACCAGATTTACCAGATGACAGGCGGGGGTCCGGGCGGATCTACCCGTCCCGTGGTCCAGTACATCTTCGAAACCGGGTTCACCGGATACCGGCTGGGATATTCCGCAGCTATCTCCTACATCTTCTTCGGACTGATCGTGCTGGTTTCCGCGCTGCAGTTCGTCATCACCCGCCGCAGGAGCGTATAGCCATGGCAACCACCACCCTCACCCGTTCGACCCCAGCCAGCGGTAGCCGCCAAGTCATACGGCAGCCGCGCAAAAAGCTGACAGTGGGCAAGATCGCGGCAGTCACAGTGGCCGCCTTCATTGCGGTCCTCTGGCTGATTCCTTTCGCCTGGGCCACGGTTACTGCGTTCAAGTCCGAAGCTGATGCGTCAGCGTCCAAGGTCAGCTGGTTCCCGCCGTCGGGCTTTACCTTTGACGCTTTCGTCAATGTGTTCCAGGCAGGGAACATCCCGCTCTGGACGTGGAACTCGCTCTACACTTCCGCGGCCATCACGGCAATCACACTGGTGATCTCGGCTCTTATTGCTTACGCACTCTCCAGGATCGAGTTCAAAGGCAAGAAGGTCCTGATGGTCGTGATCATCGCAGCCATCATTGTCCCGCCACCCGTGCTGATGATTCCGCTCTTTTACCAAATGCTTGCGTTCAAAATGATCGATACCTCGTGGGCCATCATCCTGCCGCAGGTGATTCACCCCGCCATGGTGTTCGTGCTCAAGAAGTTCTTCGACCAGATCCCGCATGAACTTGAAGAAGCGGCAGTGATGGACGGTGCCAGCCGTCTCCGGATCTTCGTGCAGATCGTCCTGCCGTTGTCCCGGCCCATCCTGGCCGCCGTCGCGATCTTCGTGTTCATCGGTGCGTGGAACAACTTCCTCTGGCCGTTCATCTCCACCAACGACGACTCCCTGCTGACCCTCCCCGTGGGCCTGCAAACCATCAAGAGCGCGTACGGCGTCCAGTACGCGCAGAACATGGCGTCTGCCTTGCTGGCAGCTTTGCCGCTCATCGTTGTCTTCCTGTTCTTCCAACGCCAGATCATCAAGGGCGTCGCGACGACGGGACTCGCCGGAACCTGATCCGGCACCTTCGCCAACCAACTGTTTCAGAACACAACCAAGGAGATAAATGTCCCGCGCACGCATCACCCTCGATCGAGATTTCACCATCGGCGAGGTACCCAGGCGCCTCTTCGGCTCCTTCGTGGAGCACATGGGCCGCTGTGTCTACAGCGGCATCTACGAACCCGGCCACCCTGAGGCCGACGAGAACGGCTTCCGGCAAGACGTCCTGAAGCTGGTCAAGGAACTAGGTGCCACTGTCATCCGGTACCCCGGCGGCAACTTCGTCTCCGGCTATAACTGGGAAGACGGCATCGGCCCGCGCGAAACCCGGCCCCGCCGCCTGGACGGAGCCTGGCACACCGTCGAAACGAATGCTTTCGGCCTGCACGACTTCGTGGACTGGTCCAAGCAGGCCGGCACGGAAATCATGGAAGCCATCAACCTGGGCACCAGGGGAGTGGATGCTGCCCGCGAGATCGTCGAGTACGCCAACCACCCTGGCGGCAGCTACTGGTCCGATCTCCGCGCCAAGAACGGCCACAAGGACCCGTTCGATATCAAGCTGTGGTGCCTGGGCAACGAAATGGACGGTCCTTGGCAGATCGGCCACAAGACCGCCGAGGAGTACGGGCGGCTTGCCCAGGAAGCGGCCAAGGCCATGCGCTTCGTGGACCCGGACATTGAATTGGTGGCCTGCGGCAGTTCCAACTCCCGGATGCCTACGTTCGGTGCCTGGGAGCAGACGGTCCTCACCCACACCTACGACGAAGTGGATTACGTTTCCCTCCACGCCTACTACTTCGAAGAAGAAGGCGACGTCGGCAGCTTCCTGGCGTCCGCCGTCGATACTGACTACTTCATCGAGTCAGTGATCGCCACCGCGGACGCCGTTCGGGCGAAGGGCAAGCACAAGAAGCACATCAGCCTGTCCTTCGACGAATGGAACGTCTGGTACCAGCGTGGGCGGGACACCGAGGACCAGTTGAGCAACATCGTCAAGGCCCCGTGGCGCGAGCACCCCCGCGTTATCGAGGACAAGTACAACGTGACAGATGCAGTGGTGGTGGGGACGCTGCTCAACTCGCTGCTCCGCCACGGCGACCGCGTCAAGATCGCCAACCAGGCGCAGCTTGTCAACGTGATCGCACCGATCCTCTCGGAAGAGAACGGGCCGGCGTGGAAGCAGACCATCTTCCACCCGTTCGCCCGGATGGCCGAGCTTGCCAAGGGCCAGATCCTGCGGCTTTCCGTGGACTCGGACAAATACGAGAATGCGCGGTTCGGCGGCACGGACCTTGTGGATGTCAGCGCCACGTGGAACGAGGAAACGGGGCGCGTGGCGCTGTTCTTCGCCAACCGTGGGCTGGAGGAAGCGGCCGACGTCGAGGCAGCCCTTCGAGGTTTCGACGCGCGCCAGGTGCTCCGCGCCGAAGTCCTGGAGATCCCCGAGGGCGGTGACAGGTTCACCATCAACACGCAGGACCAGCAGGGTCGGGTCGGCATGAAGCCGCTGGAAGGCGTCAAGGCGACTGGTTCGGAACTCCGGCTGACGCTGCCCGCATTGTCCTGGGCCGTCGTCGAGCTTGAGGTTGTGAAAAACTAGCCGCTTAGAAACAACGCGGGGTCACTTAGGGCCCATGTTGACAGCCAACATGGGCCCTAAGTGACCCCGCGTTGCGTTAAATGCTGCAGCCGTCCGGGCCGCAGGCTTCGGCGTCGGATGCGCCCACGGGGATCAGGGGATTGGCTTCCTGCCACGCCTGGTTCAGCGCCTCGCTGAAGAGCTCCGCCGGCTGGGCTCCGGAGATGCCGTACTTGCGGTCGATCACGAAGAACGGAACACCGGTGACGCCGATGGCGCGGGCTTCATTGATGTCCTCGTTGACGGCGTCCGAATATTTGTCGGTGGTGAACAGCTCTGCGACCTCGTTGGGCGGCAGTTCCAGAGCGGCGCCAAGTTTCGTGAGGTATTCCTGGTTGCCGATGTCCTCACCGTGCTCAAAGTGATCGCTGAGCAACCGTTCCTTGGCGGCATCCTGGCGGCCATGGGCTGCGGCGAGGTGGATGAGGCGGTGGGCCGTGAAGCTGTTGGCAACTACTACCTTGTCGAAGTGATAGTCCAGGCCCTCGCCCTTGGCGGTCTCTGTAACGTGGGCGAACATCTGCTTGACCTGCTCCGGAGCCAGGCCCTTGCGTTTGCTCAGGTAGTCCAATTCCGTGCCGTCATAGTGCCCGGGGATTGAGGGATCCAGCTGGTAGCTCTTCCACTCGATGTCTACGGAATCACGGTGGGGGAACTGTGCCAGGGCAGTCTCAAAGCGGCGCTTGCCGATGTAGCACCAGGGACACGCGACGTCGGACCAGATCTCAATCTTCATGCTGTGGTCAACTTCGAGGGCCTCGCGCGCATTCCGGAAAAGTCTGTTATTTTCGTCACCCATTGCCGGGGCTGGCGTGCCCAGCCTAATGTGTGAAGCAGGTTATGCAGTCAGCCGGTGGGGCGCTCTTCGTCCCGAAGAATCGCGTGTGTCTGGGGCCGCGATGAACACGAGGTTGAACCCCGTGCGCGGGTTCGCATATTTGTGGAGGCCTTCAGCATGCGCGTTGGACTCATCGTTGGACCATGGTTCACAGTGCCCCCGGAACGGTATGGCGGCACGGAACGGGTTGTGGATGCCTTGGCCCGTGCCTTATCCGATGCAGGGCATGACGTACTCCTGGCGGCGGCGTCTGACAGCACCTGCCCAGTTCCGCTGCTGCGGGGCTTCGGGCCGAGCGAGCCTGAAGAGCTGGGGCTGACGCTCAGCGAGTTACACCACGTCATCAAGGCTTATGCCGGCATGAAGGACGTGGACATTATCCACGACCACACCCTTGCCGGACCTCTCTACGCCCACCGGCCGCCGGGTGTTCCCGTGGTGACCACCGTCCATGGCCCGCTGACACCGAGGTATGCAGGGCTCTACCGGGATATGGCCCAGGACACCGCGATCATTGGCATTTCGCATGATCAATGCAGCCGCATCTCCGACCTTCAAATTTCGGCCGTCATCCACCATGGCCTGGATCTGTCCACCGTTTCCGTCGGCGACGGCGCCGGCGGATATGCATGCTTTGTCGGACGCATGTGCCCGGACAAGGGCTTGCTGGAGGCGGTGGCTGTTGCCCGTGAGGCCGGGGTGCCGCTCCGCATCGCTGCCAAGATGCATGCCAAGGATGAGCAGGATTACTTCCACGACGTCGTGGAGCCGGTCCTTGGTTCCCAGGAAGAATTCCTGGGCGAACTCTCAGACCCGGAGAAGTACGAACTGATGGGCGAAGCGATGGCCATGATCAACCCCATCCAATGGCATGAACCGTTCGGGCTGGTCATGATCGAGTCGTTGGCCACCGGAACACCAGTACTGTCCACCCCTATGGGCGCGGCACCGGAAATAGTCCGGCATGGCGTCACAGGATACCTGGCGCAGACCAATGAACTCGCAGGGTTCGTACAGGACGTGCAAGGGCTTAGCCGTGCAGAGTGCCGGCGTACCGTGGATGAGTATTTCAACGCAGCACGGATGGCGGCGGACCATCTGGAGCTTTATGCCACGGTCATCGAAGAATTCAAGGCCGGAGGCCTTCCCGGCAACGGCAAGTTGCAAGACAATCAGAGGCAAGCCCCCATCAACCTGTGATCGATAAGCAGGACATTTCCCGAGGAAGGCTTCGTGGGCCATGACTGCTTGGAACGCTGATACGGAGGCAGGCGCTTCCGAGCTGGGTGCCGTGACCGTCGTCGAAGGTTCATCCTTTTGCATCTCCTCGCATTCCGGTGACATCCACGGCGGCGGCTCCCAGGGCACTTACTACCAGGACACCCGGATCGTCTCCCGCTGGATCCTGAGGATCAACGGAGCCCTCCGGGAGCCCCTGGTCACCACCAACCGCACCGCCTTCCAAGCCGAATACGTTGGCCGGGCGTGCTCCAGCGATGGTCGTTTTGACAGTCCCCTGGTGGTCCAGCACCACCGGCATGTGGGCGCTGGCCTGCGCGACGACCTCACTATCAGGAACTACTCGGGCCAGCCGGCGCCGTGCGAAATCGAGTTGCTCATCGACGCCGACCTCGCCGACCTTTTCGATGTCAAAGGTGGCCGGGCAAGCAGGGCAGGAGCCACCGAGAAAACGGCCCGCAAAAAGGAACTGCACATCGAGGCCGTGCACGCGAACGGGGAACGTCGCGGCGTGGCGTTCCGGGCTTCGGGAGCCAAAGCGAACCCGGAAGGACTGACATTCCACGTCACCATCCCGGCCCGCAGCCAATGGAGCACCAGCGTCATTGCCATTCCCCTGATCAATGGAAAGGGGCCGGACGAGCCGTTTACGGAAACCACGGCCCTGCACCACACGATTGGCGTCCGCCGGCATATGGCCTGGGCGGAGCACGTTCCCCGGATCGCCGTCACGGACAGGAATGTGGAGGAAGTCCTTGAACGAAGCCAGAGCGATCTTGGTTCGTTGCGGATCTTCGACCACGAGCACCCTGGTCGTGCTGCCGTCGCAGCAGGGGCGCCCTGGTTCATGGCGCTCTTTGGACGCGACTCGATCATGGCGTCCTACATGTCACTCATGGTGGACCCAGGACTCGCGGCCGGTTCGCTGCAAACACTGGCCGGGCTTCAAGGCAGCAAAGTGGACGCCGACTCCGAGGAAGAACCCGGCCGCATGCCCCACGAGGTGAGGCTGGGAGTCACGGCCGGACTCTCCTTGGGCGGAACCGCCTACTACGGAACCATCGATGCAACGCCACTTTTCGTCATGCTGCTTGGCGAGCTCAGCCGGTGGGGTCTGGGGACGGACATCATCGATTCCCTCCTTCCCCACGCAGACCGTGCTATCTCCTGGATGGAGAAATACGGCGACCGGGATGGCGACGGGTTCATCGAATACCAACGCCCCAACACCCACGGCCTGATCAATCAAGGGTGGAAGGACTCCTGGGACGGCATCAACTTCGCCGACGGCACGATCGCAGAAACACCCATCGCTTTATGTGAGGTCCAGGCTTACGCCTATGGAGCCTACGTTGGGCGTTCGCTGCTGGCGCGCGCCGCGGGCGATACCGCCGTCGAACGCCGTTGCGCGGACCGGGCGGAAGCGCTCAAGGAGGCATTCAACGAGTCTTTCTGGCTGCCGGACAAAGGCTATTTCGCCCTTGCCCTGGATAAGGACAAGAAACCCGTGGATTCCTGCACGTCCAACATGGGCCACTGTCTGTGGACGGGCATTGTGGACGAGGACAAGGCTGCACTTGTGGCCGAGCGGCTGATGTCACCTGAAATGTTCACGGGCTGGGGGATCCGCACCCTTGGTTCGGACATGGGTGCTTACAACCCTGTCAGCTACCACAACGGCTCGGTCTGGCCGCACGATACCGCGGTCGTGGCCACCGGACTCATGCGCTATGGCTTCGTGAAGGAAGCCAGCCGCGTGGCGAGCGGATTGTTCGACGCCGCGGAGCACTTCGGCGGTCAGCTTCCGGAACTTTTCTGCGGCTTTGACCGCTCGGACTTTCCGGAGCCGGTGCCGTATCCGACGGCGTGTTCCCCCCAGGCGTGGGCGGCTGCGGCCCCTATTCAGCTGGCTCGCATCCTCCTGCGGTTCGACCCCGATTTCACCAGGAAAGTACTCCACCTGGCGCCCATCCTCCCGGACTCGTTTGGGGAGTTCAAGGCAGAAAACGTGCTGCTGGGGCGCTCGCGGCTCACGATCCAGGCGTCCTCGGGAAACGGCACGGTGACGGGATTGCCAGCCGGCCTGCAGCTGCGCTCCGACCCCCGGCCGCCACTGGCTGGTGACTTGTTCGGCTAACTGCCCGGGTGCTGGGTATTGCCCGGCTGCTGGCTAGAACGGGTGCTGGCTAGAGCGTGTGCTCCATGACGAAGTCATGTTCCACGGTGTCGCCCAGTTTGAAGGACTTGGTGCCCACCCTCTGGAAACCGCTCTTTTCATAGAAGCGGATCGCCTTGGCGTTTTCACTGTTCACGCCAAGCCAGACTCCTGCCGCACCCCTTTCCGCAGCGTCCGCGACTGAGGCCTTCATGAGGCGGGATGCGGCTCCCTGGCCGTGGTGGTCCGGGTGGACGTAGCACTTGCTGAGTTCCGTGGAGGGGAGCGCCGAGAGCACAGAGGCTACATCCGGGTCGCTAGCAGGCTTGGCAATCAGCATGGTGTACCCGTTGAGCTGACCGTCGTCGTCGAGCACCAAAACCGTGATGTGCGGATCGGCGAGGTAATCCAGGAAGTTCGCCTCGGCGAGCGTCTTCTCGAGATGGGCCTGGATGTCAGCTGGTGAGGCGCCGGGCGGGCACGCCAGCGGGAAGGTGACGGCCGCAAGCTCGGCCAGCTTGCCGGCGTCGTCAGTTGTTGCTGTGCGGATGGTCTCGGCCACGTGGTCCCCCTTGGAGTTGTGTATAGCTAATGCCCCTAAGAACGAATCTTAAGGGCATTAGCCGGCACAATCTTCTGGTTTACGCTTAGTCTGCTTTCACGGCGAGCACAGGACAGTCCGCCTCCAGCAGGATCCTCTGCGAGACACTGCCCATAATCAGCTTGCCAACCGGGCTGCGGCGGCGGAGGCCAATCACAATCAGCTCCGCGTTGTGCTCGTCGGCCGCATCCAGTACCTCAGCAGCGGCATCATGGCCACGGACGGGCTGCTTGATGATGTGCTCGATGCCTTGGAGGGCAAGGCGTTCCTCGATGGTCTGGATCTCCGGTTCCTGGGCGTACCTGTTATCCACCAAGGCGTCCCCTTTGGAAGAGTTGATCACCAACAGGGTGTCGTTGTTTTTCTTCGCTTCGGCAATGGCTTGGGTCAATGCGGCTTCGCCCTCGGGCGTGGGGACGTAGCCCACCACGATGGTCATGGCTTCTCCTTGTTGTGGTGGCTGTTGTGGTGGATCCGGGTACTGTTTTCGTCAGCTTGGATGGCGGCGTCCTCCTTGAGGAGCACTTCGCTGGGGTGGGCCGGGACCACGCTGGCTGGCACCGGACGGTTGCGGCGGACCAGCTTGAAGAGCAGCGGCCAGAGGATAACGATAGCCACGATGATGTAGACGACGACGGCGATCGGCTCGCTCCACAGCCCGGCGGGGTCACCGGCGAACAGCTGGAGAGTCCTGCGCAGCTGGCCTTCGATGCGCGGACCGAGGATGACGCCCAGGATCAGGGGCAATACAGGTAGCCCGAAGCGCCGCATCATGAATCCCAAGGCTCCGAGCACCAGCAGGATCACCAGGTCGAACGCCTGCAGGTTCACCGAGTAGGCGCCCAACGTTGCGAAGAAGAGAATGCCGGCGTAGAGGTAGGGCCTGGGAAGCTGCAGCAGTTTTGCCCACAGGGGTGCCAGTGGCAGGTTGATGAGCAGGAGCAGCAGGTTGCCGATGAAGAGGCTGGCGATGAGCGCCCACACCAGGGGACCTTGGCTGGAGAACAGCTGCGGGCCGGGCTGGATGCCGTACGAGGTGAACGCTGCGAGCATGACGGCAGCTGTGGCGTTGGTGGGCAATCCGAGGGCAAGCATTGGGGTCAGGGTTCCGGCGGCTGCAGCGTTATTGGCTGCTTCCGGGCCCGCGACGCCTTCGATGGCTCCCTTGCCAAACTCCTCCGGATGCTTTGTCAGCCGTTTCTCGGTGACATAGGAGAGGAACGTGGGGATCTCGGCACCACCGGCGGGAAGTGCACCAAACGGGAAGCCGAAGGCCGTGCCACGCAACCAGGGTTTCCAGGAGCGGGCCCAGTCCTTCTTGCCCATCCAGGGCCGTCCGACAGGAATGATGTGAAGCGGTGAACGCCGCAAGTGCGCGGCGACCCACAATGCTTCACCCACGGCGAAGATGGCCACTGCCACCACCACGATATCCAGGCCGTCGGCCAGCATCGGCTGGCCGAATGTCAGGCGGCGCTGGCCGGTAACGGAGTCAATGCCCACCAAACCGATGGCCAGCCCCAGTCCCAAGGAGGCAAAGCCCCTGAGCCGGGAGGAACCCAGGACCGCGGTGACGGCCAGCAAGGCGAGGATCATGATGGCGAAGTAACTCGGTGCGCCCAGGCTCACGGCGAACTGAACCACCAACGGTGCAAGTCCTGCCAGCAGCGCCGTACCGATGGTGCCGGCAATAAAGGAACCAATGGCCGCAGTCGCGAGCGCTTGGGCTGCCCGCCCGGCTTTCGCCATCTTGTTGCCCTCGATGGCCGTGACAACAGACGAAGACTCGCCGGGCGTGTTCAGCAGGATGGAGGTTGTTGAGCCGCCATACATGCCGCCGTAATAGATGCCGGCGAACATAATGAAGGCGCTGGTGGGCTCAAGGGCGGCCGTAACCGGAAGCAGCAGTGCCACAGTCATGGCCGGGCCGAGCCCTGGCAGAACGCCAACGGCCGTTCCCAGGAGCACGCCGATCATTGCGTACAGAAGGTTCAGGGGGGTGAGGGCGGTGGCGAAACCGTCCATCAAAGAGGACCAGACGTCCATCAGAGGATTCCTTCCAGGAGTCCGGCCGGCAGTGCAATGCCAAGGCCAAGGTAGAAGCCGTAGAAGGTGGCCAGGGCCAGCGCAACGGAGATGATGCCGTCGCGGACATAGTGCCGGCTGCCAAGTGCCAGCACGCTGACCCAGAACAGGACAGTGCCGGAGATGACCCAGCCCGCCCAGTCGATGAGCAGGATATTCAGGATGAAGGCTCCTGCAAGGGGGAGCACGGTCTTCCAGTCGGCGGGGTGTGCGAGGTCAATGTCCTCGCCGCCTTCCACTTCTCCTTTGCCGCCACGCAGTACGTTGATGGCCAGCAAAATTGCGCAGACCACCAGAAGACCGGCAACGATGAAGGGAACCGCCTTGGGCCCTACGGGGTCCGACTTCGAATACGGGGTTACCAGGCCGTTGGCGTCAAGGAAGACAAGGACGCCTACCGCGCCGAGCAGGAGGGCTACCCCCAGCTCGGCGCGGCCTTTCAGGCCTGTTGCTATAGTGCTCACGCCAAGCCAAGCTTGGTGAGCACGTCCGCCACCCGCTTGTCCTGGTCCGTAAGGAACTTCTGGAACTCGTCACCGGTGATGAAGGCGTCGGTCCAGCTGTGGGTCTTCAGGGCCTCTTTCCAGCCAGCGGATTCGTGCATCTTCTCCAGGGCGGCAATCAGCGACTTCTTGTCATCCTCGCTGATGCCCGGAGGGGCCACCATTCCACGCCAGTTGGTGAAGACCAGATCGATGTTGGACTCCTTCAGGGTGGGAGCGTCAACACCTTCCAAACGCTTCTCGCCACTGGTGGCCAGGACGCGAACTTCACCGGACTTGATCTGCTGCAGGTACTCGCCTGCACCGGAAGCCGCGAATCCAAGCTTGTTGCCCAGGATGGCCGGAAGAAGATCTCCACCGCCGTCGTATGCCACATAGTTGACCTTCGTGGCGTCAATTCCAACTGCGCCCGCCAACTGCATGGGCAGGAGGTGATCAGGACCACCAGGCGAGGAACCGCCACCCACGGAGATCGAGCCGGGATCTGCCTTCCAGGCCTTCACGAGGTCATCGATGGTCTTGTACGGGGAGTCCTTGCTGACCATGATGGCGCCGGGCTCTTCAATGAGCCGTGCCAGCGGGGTGGTTTCGGTCAGCTTCGACTCGGACTTGTTGGTGTAACTGGCACCCACAACGCCCAGGCCCATGAGCATGGCGAGGTCCCCGTTGCCCTTTTCGTTGACCACCCGGGCCAGGCCCACTGTGCCGCCTGCACCTGCGAGGTTGAAGACCTCCGTGTTGTTGGCGATCTTCTCGTCGTCGAGGACCTTGGCGGCGGCCCGTGCCGTGGTGTCGTAACCGCCACCGGGAGTATTGGGAACCATGATCTGGAGGCCGGTGATGGGTCCGGCTGCGGCGCCGGAGCTGGACGAAGCAGTGGAGCTCTTACCTGTGGCGCCGCAACCGGTAGCCATCAGGGCGATGCCGGCGGCAACGGCGGCGATTCGCAATGCGCGGATCTGGCGCATGGTGTTCCTCTTCTCAGTATGGAAATTCTGTGCAGGGCGCTCAGCGTTGTGCCCCGTGAATTGATGCTAGGTCCCGGCGTGACGGTGATCACTCTTGTGTTCGCAGTGATCTTTAAGTTCATTGCGTTCACGCCTTTGCCGTCTTATGGCACCCGGCCCCGAAGGTGCTCAGCGTGCTTAGGGTATAGTTCCGATACGCCAAGGCGGACTGCTTTTGAAGCTGTTAGCGGCCCTTGCATAGTGGAATCACCAAAGGATCCAAACAGTGACTCGAAGAAGAGGAATGTCCCTGGCCGGGCAGTACCTTGTGCTGCAGTTGTTGATCGTCCTGGCGGTCCTGGTGGCTGTCGTAGCTATCTCCCTGGCCCAATCTGCCGCTGCATTCGAACGAACTGAAGGGCGCCGGGCCTTGTCCGCCGCGGAGGCCTTGGGCAACAACCCCACAGTGCGCGCCCTGTTGCCCACTGCCGAACCCCGAAACGGCTCCTCCCTCCCCGCCGTGGCCGAATCGATTCGGACTGTCTCCGGTTCCTCCCACGTGGCACTCGCTAAGTTGGACGGCACAGTGGTGACCTCCTCGGATCCCAGCCAGCTGGGCAAGCAGCTTCTGCTCGGTGACAGCAGGGTCAAGGAAGGCCGGGCATGGACCGGAGTCCTTGCCGGCAATGAAGGCAAAGTTCTCTCAGCACACGTACCAGTGCTCGACGACTCCGGAACCATGATCGGCATCGCCTCCATCAGCAGGAACTATCCGTCCGCCCTTGAACGGCTGGAAGACGTGGTGCCAAACCTCCTCACCTACCTGGGCGTTGCGAGTGTCCTGGGCGTGGCCGGCTCCCTCCTGCTCTCCCGCCGCGTCAAACGGCAAACCCTGGGAATGGAGCCCCGCGAGATCACCGGTCTCGTGGAAAACCGTGAAGCGATGCTGCAAGGCCTGAAGGAAGGGGTGGTTGCCCTTGATCCTCACGAGCGGATTACCGTGGCAAATGAGAGCGCCCGCCAGCTCCTGGGACTGCCCGCAGACTGTGTGGGCCGGAAACTAGCCTCACTTCACGTGGACCGTGCGCTGAAAGTGGTACTCACCCGGGAACAATCAGACCCGGACCAGTTGGTGCTCGTGGGGGACCGGTTGGTGGTCATGAACAGGGTGGCCCTCCGCTCCCGCGGGCGTGACATCGGATCGGTGACAACGCTCAGGGACCGCACCGAGTTGTCGTCCTTGGAACGTGAACTCGGTGCCACCAGAACGGTGACGGACACTTTGCGTGCCCAAGCCCACGAGTTCGCCAACCAACTCCACGTCATTTCCGGCCTGATCCAAATTGGCGAATACGATTCCGTGGTGCAGTTCGTCAACGGCGCCACCGTGGACCGGACCCGGCTCAACGACGAAGTGACCAGCCGCATCCAGGACCCTGCGCTCGCAGCCCTCCTGATAGCCAAAGCCAGTTTGGCCACCGAGCGCGGCGTGGAACTGCAGATCGACCCGCAGTCCGGGCTCCCGCGCGTCAACGAGGAACTGTCCCGGGACCTCACCACCGTGGTGGGCAACCTGGTGGATAACGCGTTCGACGCCGTTACCGGGCTGGTTGGGGCGGCGGTGAGTGTGTTGGTGGTCAACTCAGCGTACGGTGTTTCAGTCACCGTCCGGGATAACGGTCCAGGTGTGCCCTCCGACGCCGCTGAGGACATTTTCCGGCAGGGCTTTTCCACGAAGGAGCCAGGACCTGGCGATGCCCGCGGTTTCGGCCTGGCGCTCTCGCGGGTGATCTGCCGTCGGTCCGGTGGCGACCTGACAGTAGCGAACGATCACGGGGCAGTTTTCACCGCACGATTCAACAAGCACGATTCGGATTTCGAAGGGGCAGCGCAGCCGTGATCAAAGTACTGATTGTCGATGACGATTTCATGGTGGCCAAGGTCCACGCCGGTTTCATCCAGCGGACGCCTGGGTTCGGCGTCGTGGGTGTAGCGCACACCGGCGCCCAGGCCATCCTTGAGACGCAGCGGCTCCAACCGGACCTTGTGCTGTTGGATATCCATCTCCCGGACATCAACGGGCTGGACCTGATGCATCAGCTCCGGGACGTCGCCCCGGACCTTGACGTGTTGGTGATCAGCGCGGCCCGTGAAACCGAGACGGTGCGCAAGGCACTTCGCGGCGGCATTGTCCATTACCTGATTAAGCCTTTTTCGCAGGCTGATCTTCAGGAGCGCCTGCAGCACTACCTGAATGCCTACCAAGGGTTGGACGCCTCCAAGGACGTGGCTGAGCAATCGGATGTGAACAGGGTGTTTGGGCTCAGCGTATCTGAGCGCACCCTGCCCAAGGGCTGCAGTGTAGAGACGCTTGAGTTGGTGGAAGCTGCGCTGAAATCGGCTCACGGCGATGTCTCCGCTGCCGAAGTTGCCGAGCAATTGGGGACCTCCCGGGTGAGTGCCCGCCGTTACCTTGAGTACCTCCACGATGAAGGTGCGTTGGAAGTCAGGCTCAAGTACGGCGTCGGGCGTCCCGAAAGAAGGTATGTGCTGAAGGGGAGGTGACGAGTGCGGGCCCCCGGCAGCCTGGCCCAGGTGTCAATTGATAAACTGGATGCACGTCCACGATCAGGTTTTCTGACAAAGGAGCGTGAGTACTATGCCCAAGACCGGCAAGAACGATCATGCCCGCAAAGACGAACTTCCATCCACTCTGCAGCGCTCCGAGCAGAAGGCCCAGGATACTTTCGCCAAGACCTACGACTCCGCCATGGAGACCTACGACAACGATGAGAGTCGTGCGGCCCGCACCGCCTATGCCGCGCTGAAGCACAGCTACGAGAAGGTCGGCGACCACTGGGAGGCGAAGGAGGAACGGGGTCCTTCTGACCAGCACGCGGCAGAAGGCATTGAATCAACGAAACCTACCGCCGGGGGCGTGGACGCCAACGCCTCCAAGGAACATCTCTATCAGCGTGCCCGGGAAATGGACGTCAAGGGCCGTTCGAAAATGAGCAAGGACGAGCTGGTCGGAGCTCTGCAGAAAGCCAACGACGCCGCGACCCGGAAGGCGCGGGGCGGCTAGTCTTCGCCGCAGAAGTGCTGGCTAACCATGGCCCTCCATCAGAATTCGGCCCGGAAACGGTCATCGCACCTCGTCATCGGGACATCTCGTCATCCGGCGGCTTTCCACCCCAAGGCGGGCCCCAGGTTTGCTGCGATGTCGGTGAGGATCTGCACGTAGTCCTCATGTTCAAAGCTGAACGGCAGTGCGAAAGCTACCTCGTCGACTTCCCGGAACCCAGCATGGGCGTACAGCTGCTCGGCAATTTCAGCGCTGGTCCCGATCACATCCGGGGCGAACAGCATGCCTTTCGGCCCTTGGGGCGCCCGCGTCCGGGGAGTGCGTTCATCAACGTACTGCTGGTACTTCGCCCGCTGGGCGCTCGTAGCAGAATCGATGGGGATCACCACCAGGCCCTGTGAGACCCGGGGAGTGTTTCCGGACGCTGCGGCTGCCTGCCGGTATGCACGGATCTGTGTCTGCTGGACCTTGGCAAAGTCCGGTACCTGGTTCTCATCCGGGAAAATCACGCTGCTGGACAGGAGATTGAAGCCCTTTGCCCCGGCCCAGACGGCCGACTTCATGCTGCCCGCGCCGTACCAAAGGCGGCTTCGCAGGCCGGGAGAGTGTGGCTCCACCCGGTTGGAGAATTCCTCCACAACACCTTGCTTGCCGGAGAACTCCCGAACCTTTTCGCCGGCGACCAAGCGGGCAAAGCGCTCCACGCGGCTATAGGAGAAGTCCTCTGTTTCTGAGGAATCCGGGAACAGCTCATGCTTCACGGTGTCGTAGTGCATGGGTTCGCCCACGCTAAGCCCTGGATTGATCCGTCCCCCGGCGAGCAGATCCACGGTGGCCAGGTCCTCCGCAAGGCGCAAAGGATTTTCCCAACCCAGCGGGGTGACCGCGGTGCCAAGCTCGATCCTGGACGTGCGCTGGCTGGCGGCGGCCATCACCGCGACAGGGGAGGAGATCCCGAACTGCAAATGACGGTGCCTCAGCCACGCACTGTCGAACCCCAACTGCTCACCGAGCTCGATGATCTCCAACGTTGACCGGTGCCCCGCAGCCGGATCGGCGGGGTCGAAAAGGCCGATAGTGAGAAATCCAAGTTTGCGGAGGGGGAGTTCGGGGCTGGGCATGGACTTCCTTCGCGATCGATCGGCAGTTACTGCCCAGAATAGGTCCCGGTACCGGGGACGACGGCGGGACGTTACCTTTTGTGATGGGCTCGCTGAGGGTGCGTGCGCGGCAGGCCTGCGAAGACCTTTAGACCCACAGGCGGAGCCCCGCCGGAAGTCATCGGCCGTTCCGGGCTTCTGGACGAGTTCGAGTAGGGGTTGGAGCTCGGCTCGGCGCCGGGTTTGAAATGCGGTAGCAGGCGATTGAATGTGCGGGGCCGGGTGTGGGCATGGTATCCCCTGGCGGCTCATATGAACTAAATCGCCGCAACCAGAGGCTAAGCGGTTGGGGACTCGAAGTCCACAGCCAGAATCGCCCGGGACAAGGTGACGGCACGGTCCGCCAACTCTTCAAGCTCGGCGTCGGTGCAGTCGCGGGGGGCCCAGCGGGTGGCGCCCTCAAGCAGGGTCATGACCACCCTGACATGCTCCTCGGCGTCGGGGCAGCCTATATCGCGTGCCGCGGCCACATACATCTGTTCATGGAGCGTGACCCAGTTATCGACTTGGGCGCGCAGCTCCTTGGGGAGAACTCCGGCCATCCTGTCTGTCGCAACCAGGAGGTCCCACAGGTTACTTTCCGGCAATCGCACCTGCCGCGTGAAGTGGAGTTTGACCATAGCGTCCCAAAATTCGTCCGCGTTGCGGGCCGGCTCTATGGCTTCGAGCAAGGCTACGCCGAAACGGTGGAAATGCCAGCGGAGCGATTCGGCAACGATTTCGTCCCTGCCGTCAGGGAAGTGCGAGTAGAGGCTGGGCGGCTTGATGTTGACGGCGTTGGCGATGGTCCGCATCGAGACGGAGTTGAAACCGTTGGCGATGGCGAGCTGCAGGAAGGCCTCAAGGATGTTCTGGCGGCCCACCTTCTGGCCCGTCCAGTTCCATTCCTTCAGTTGCGATTCGAAGGCGCGGGAGGCGGCTTCGTAGGACGTCACGCTCATAATTCGCCATCCTAACACTCGTTAGGTAAATTGCCTCCAGCACTTCCCTAACGTCTGTTAGTTAGGTAGTCTGGAAGTGGCGCGGAGCACATGCACCCACCATCCCAATTCGTTTGAGCGGAGAGCAAGCAATGGTCACCGAAAACACGAGCCTGGGGGCCACTCGCAACAACAACGTCATCCTCGGAAGCGGGCTTTCCGGAATGGTTGCCGCGTACATCGGCGCACGGGCGCTGGAGGACAACGCGTCACTGATCGAGAACTGGAGCGCACGGCAGGCATTCCGTCCAATGCTGCCGCGGCGGCGCCCACGAAAGATCAAGCCAGGCGGCACCGGCCCGGCACTGGCATCCTGACCCGCATATACAAAGGGAGAACCTGCCCCAATGTCTGCAGAAGTACTGTCACCGTGGCCGAATGAAACCCCACGTGAAACCAACCGCGTCCGCGAGCTTTTCCTGATGCAACCCCACGCTGACCTCAGCGGTATCCGCCCCATCATCGCCCGCTCCTGGTACCGCAGCCGCGCTGCCGGCGTCGATGCATTCGCCGACCGCGGATTCTTTGACGAGGGACGGGTGGACGAGTACACCATCGTAGCGGCCGGCCCTCACCTGCAGAAACTGGATGAAGTGGCTGCCGACCTGGGCGGCTACGTCAACATCACGGCCCCGAACGGAGTGCTGGTCAAGGCCAATTTCCTGCGGGATGACGGGTTCCCCGCCGGGTACTCCCTGCTGGAGGAGAGCTGCGGAAGCAACGGCGAAGGACTGGCATTGGAAGAAGGGCGTGGTGTCTGGCTAGCCCCGGAAGAACACTTCAGGGAGGACATGCGCGGCAACTGGTGTTTCGCATCCTTGGTGCGGGATCCGTTCCATAACCGCGTTCGGGCGGTCATCGGACTGACGCTTCCTGCTAACCGGGTCAGCACCCTGGAACCTTCCTCCACGCTGCTCATGCTCGAAGGCGTTGCCTCACGGATCGAGCGCGACATTGAGGTGCGAACCTCGTCCAGGGAGCGGGCACTCCTCAGCGAGTACCTCAGGATCTCGCGCCGCAGGGGCAACCGGGCTGTTATCGCCGTCGACGGCAAGAACTCGCTCCAGAACGCTTCGGCGACAGCGACGTTGGTGGATGGCGATTTCTCCATTGTCTCGGGCTACGCCAAAGCCGTGATGTCCTCCGGCCGGGAGATGAATTGTGAAGTCATGCTGGAGGGCCCGGGACATTCTACGTTGGAAATTTCACCAGTGACGCTGTCTGCTGCAAACGTCGGAGCCATTGTTGTTGTTCGACCCCACGCTCCCGCCAAAGGTCGCACCGTCGCTTCCGGCAGCGCCCCGCTCCTCCTGGCATCATCGCCGGAAGGAACCGCTGAACGATTGCTGAAGCACGTGGATGGCACCAGCACGGAGTTCAAACGCACACTCAACCTGGCGCGTAAAGCCGTAGACCAGGACAGGTCCGTGGTGATGATCGGTGAGCTGGGCAGCGGGAAGCTGCGTCTGGCCGGTGCCATTGCATCGCTGCGTGGTGGACAGATGGTTGTGGACGCCCGCAACGGAGACCTCAGGAACGCCACCTTTAACGATGTCCTGCACAAGGTGGCCACCGAGCTTCCCGCGACGCTGATCGTGGAGCACGCCGATGAGCTCTCCCAGAACGAAGCCAGTGATTTTGCCCGCGACCTTCACGGCAACTCCGCAACCAGGATCATCTTCACCGTTACACGTCCCACGGATGCCACGTTGCTGTTGTCCGAGGCATTCGATGTTCTCGAGATCTCCGTGGCACCCCTGCGCAACCGGCGGGAAGACATCCCGCAACTGGCCAACGCCATAGCGCAAGAGTTGGGGGAGCGGCGCCTATCCCGGAGGCTCATCACCACCCTCACCCACGCCGACTGGCCACGCAACATCGACCAGCTTCGCGCCGCCGTCTCCAACGCCGTCGAACGTGCGGAAGGCGCCGAGGTAACAGTCGACGACCTGCCACAAGGGTTCCACCGCGCCCTGACGAAGGGCAGGCTCTCCCGCCTGGAAGACGCAGAATTGAGCGAGCTGCGCACTGCGCTGCAGGAAGCAAAAGGTAACCGCAGCCTGGCCGCGGAGACCTTGCAGATCGGGCGTTCCACGCTGTACCGGCGCATGGATTATTTCCGCAGCCGCGGCTTCGACCTCTGACGCCACGCAGGCAGCAGCAGCCGACCTCCAAAGGGGGCCGGCTGCTCCGCGCTGCCCGGCGGCGAACGCCCAGCCGACGCAACAGCGTGGGACAGTGTCCCACCCCGGTGTCTCGATATGGCACGGATGGCGGTTCCGATATCGCGTTGTACTGGAAATCACCCGACACCGGCACCCGTCCCAAGGAGTGTCCGGCAGCGACCGAGGGTACGAAGACGAACAGGACGACTGACTATGACCCGCGATGCCCAGGGAACCATTCTTGTGGCCCCCCACCATTTCCCGGACCTGGACCGTGAGCACGCGCTCGCGGAGGAGTTCGGCTACACACTCAACCCCGCGGCAGACACCGACGCCTTCCGTGAAGGGCTTCCCGAAGCCGACATTGTGATGATCACGCCCTACGCCAAGCTCACTGCCGCCGACTTCCCGCTGATGGGCAAGTGCCGGGCAGTGATCAGGTACGGAATCGGCTACGACAACATCGACGTCGCCGCGGCCACCGAAGCTGGCATCCCGGTCTCGATCGTTCCCGGCACCGCGTCGGAGGAAGTCGCCTCCCATGCCTTCGCGATGGGCCTCGCACTGGCCCGCCGCCTGCCCGCCGGAAACGCCGCCATTGACAACCTTGGCTGGGCCGGAACCATCGGCTACGACACCCCTGTCCTGTCCGAGCTTGAGGTCGGCGTCCTGGGCATGGGCCGCATCGGGCAGCATGTGGCCCGCATGTACTCGGCTGTAGGAGCCCGCGTCCGTGCCTATGACCCCTTTGTCACGGAGAGTTTCGTGGAGATGACCGGGCTGCAAGACATCCTGGAGAATTCCGATGTCGTTTCCCTCCATCTGCCGCTGAACGATGAAACGGCGAACCTCATCTCCACCGACGCGCTCGCGAAAATGCGCAAAGGCACAGTGATCGTCAACGTGTCCCGCGGCGGCCTCATCGATGAAGCCGCGCTCGCCTCGGCGCTGACCTCGGGTCACATTGCAGGCGCCGGAATCGACACCTTCGCCCAGGAGCCGCTCGGGGCTGATCACCCCCTGCGCACGGCACCCAACGCCATCCTCACGCCGCACATCGCATGGCGTTCCAACCGGTCAACGGGTGCGCTGCAGGACGGTGCCGTAGAGCGGGTACGCCTCGCGCTGACCGGCCAGCCGCTCATCGACCTCGTGAACTGAGAAGACTCGTCACCTGAAAAGACTTGTGAATCAACAGACTGGAGAAACCCGACTTGGCTACCACCAACCATTTGGAAGACCTCGCTGCATTGCAGAACCCCGCAGAGGATCCGCACCTGCGCCGTGGGCCGCGCGGCTTCCCGCTGCTGCCGGGCGGCTATGGCCGGTCAACCTATTACACCGGCGCACCGAGCCCCTACGCCATCAAGGGCGAGGGCTACCGGGTGTGGGACGACCGCGGCCGTGAACTGATCGACGCGAACAACAACTTCACCTCCTTGATCCACGGCAACGCCCACCCGGAAATCACCGAAGCCGCCACCAAGGCCCTCACCACCGGTGCCAGCTGGGGCATCCCAAACCTCTACGAATGGGAACTCGCCGAACTCCTGCTCGGCCGCCTTCCCGAGCTGGACCAGGTCCGTTTCGCGAACTCGGGCACCGAAGCCGTCATGTCCGCGATCCGCATCGCCCGCGCCAGCACCGGCCGTGAGCGCGTCATCGTCACCAAGGGCGGTTACCACGGAACGTCAGAGGTAGCCCTGGTTCCGGGCGGACCCTCCTACCAGCGCGGCGTGACCCGCGGCGTGATCGACGACGTCACAGCGGTGCCGCTGAACGACGTCGAATTCCTGCGCCAAGCGGTTGAATCCGCTCCGGACGCCTACGCCGCCATCATCCTGGACCTGCTGCCCAACCGCGCCGGCCTCCTCACGATCAACGAGGAATTCGTCCGGACCGCCAGGGAACTCGCCACCCGCTACGGCATCGTGCTGATCATCGACGAGGTCATCAGCCTCCGCCTCGGCTACAACGGCTTCAGCGGTGAATACGGTGTTTCCCCGGACCTGCTGACCACGGGAAAGCTCATCGGCGGCGGATTTCCCGTCGGAGCGGTCTGCGGGAAGGCCGAGCTCATGGCCGAAGTGGACCCCACCCGCCCGGGCAGCCTGCCCCACGGCGGTACGTTCTCCGGCAACCCGGTCAGCATGGCCGCCGGTTCCGTGGCCCTTCGCCTCTACACCGAGAATGAGGTCAAGCGCCTGAACCAGTTGGGCGACACGGCCCGCGAAACGGTCAACGCCAGGATCGCCGACGCCGGCTGGGAGATCCGTGGCATCGGCTCGCTCCTCCGCGCGGTTCCGGCCGGAGCGGAGAAGGTGGACGAGCACACCCAGCACAAGCTGTGGTGGGCCTCCTACGAGCGCGGACTGCTGGGCTCTCCGGCCAACCTGCTGTCCCTGTCCACGCCTATGGACGAAAAGGTGGTCGACGACATAGCTGATCGCCTGGCCGACGCCGTCCTGGCAGTCGCCTCGGAGGCTCCCACCACGGAAGGCGCAAACTAACCATGAAGATCGTTTCCTACGAACACGAATCCGGTATCCGCGGCGGCGTCCTGATCGACGACACTGTCTATGACCTGGAACTGCTGCTGCAGGGCTCCAGCCAGGCAGTGCACGGAGCCACCACCACCGTCCGGGAATTCCTGGAACTCTACGGCGACCGGCTTGAGGCCCTCTCGGCCGAGGTCAGCGCACTGGCCGGCCAGGACCCGGAAGCCCACGTGGGTGCCCGGGCCGATATCCGGCTGACAACACCTGTGCCCAATCCCTCCAAGGTGCTCTGCATCGGCCTGAACTACAAGGACCACGTTGCCGAGACCGGCCGCGCATTCCCGGAGTACCCGGACGTCTTCGCCAAGTTCGCCTCCACCATGGTCGGACCAGAGGACGAGATCGGCGGTGCGAAGGTCAGCGAGAACCTCGACTTTGAAGGTGAACTCGCTGTGGTGATCGGGCGCAAGGCCAGCGAGGTCCCCGAAGAAGAAGCATTGAACTACGTTGCCGGGCTTGCACCGCTGAACGATGTCACCGCCCGGGACCTGCAGTACCGCGGCACTCAGTGGCTGGCAGGCAAGGCCGTTGACGGGTCAACCCCGTGGGGCCCTGCACTGGTCACCTTGGACGAAGTGGGCGATCCCCAGAACCTGGACCTCGCCACTCGCGTGAACGGCATCGAAGTGCAGCGCTCCAACACGAGTTACCAGATCTTCCCGATCGCCCGCATCGTCTCTTATCTTTCAAGTTTCCTCACCCTGGAACCAGGCGACGTCATTGCCACGGGAACCCCGCAGGGCATCGGTGCCAAGCGGAACCCGCCTGTCTGGCTGGAACCGGGAGACACGGTGGAAATCGAGATCGACAAGGTTGGACTCCTCCGCAACACCGTTGGCAAACCCCAGCTCTAATCCCTTGCAAGCCCTACGAAAGTAATGAAGACCCATGAGTGAAGTACAGACACAACCAGGTGAGGCCCGGTACCGCATTGCCGTCGACACCGGCGGTACCTTTACCGACGTCGTGGTCGGTTCCAACAGCGGCGACATGGCGGTCGGCAAGGCGCTGACCACCTACGACCGCGTGTTCACCGGCTTCGAAGCGTCGGTCCGCCGCGCTGCCGAGTCCGTTGGCTGGAGCGGTGACGACGTGCTGCGCAACGCAGACGTTATTGTCTACGGCACAACCCACGCCACCAACGCAGTCCTGACAGGCAAAGTTGCCAAGACGGCGTTGCTGACCACGGACGGCTTTGCCGATACGCTTCTGCTCCGCGAAGGTGGACGTCGTGACGCCTTCGACTCGAAAGCCGCGTACCCGCCGCCCTACATTCCCCGCTACCTGACCTTCCAGATCACTGAACGCATCTCCTCCGAGGGCGACATCCTGGTGGCGCTGGACGAAGAGCAGGTACGGGAAGTCCTGGGTTCCTTCAAGGAACAGGGCATTGAAGCTGTGGCCGTCTCTTTCCTGTGGTCGATCATCAACGATGCCCACGAGAAGCGCGTTGCCGAGCTGATCCAGGAGATCCTGCCCGGCGTTCCGTACACGCTCTCCAATGCGGCAAACCCCACCATCCGTGAATACCGCCGCTCCTCGGCAGCCTCGATCGATGCTTCCCTGAAGCCATTGATGGCCGACCACCTGGGCAAGCTCCGCTCCGACCTCCAGAAGTACGGCTTCGCCGGCGACCTGCTGGTGGTTACCTCCGAGGGTGCCGTCCTCGACGTCGCCGATGTACTGGACCGCCCGGTACTGCTGCTGAACTCCGGCCCCTCCATGGCTCCACTGGTTGGCGCGGCGGCGGCTCCGGACCACGACACAGTGGTTGTCTGCGACATGGGCGGCACCACCTTCGATGTGTCCCTGGTCGAGAATGGCGTGGTCCGCCACACCCGTGAAGCCTGGCTGGGCGAGCCGTTCGTCGGGCACCTCACTGGCCTGTCCTCCGTGGCAGTCTCGAGCATCGGCGCCGGTGGCGGCAGCATCGCCTGGATCGACGGCGGTGGCCTCCTTCGCGTAGGCCCGCAGAGTGCGCGCAGCACCCCCGGCCCGGCAGCCTACGGCCGCGGCGGCGAAGAGCCGACTGTCACCGACGCCTGTGTGGCCCTTGGCTATCTCGACACAGAAGGCTTTGAAGGTGGGTTCACCTTGAACCGCGAGGCCGCCATTAAGGCCATCGATACCCGCATTGCCGGTCCCTTGAAGATGGACACTCTTCAGGCCGCCCAAGCCATCCTTGATGTCTCCGCCAACCACATGGCTACCGCCATCCGCCAGTCTGCTCTCGAACAGGGCGTTGACCCCCGGGGTGCGCTCATTGTTGCTGGAGGTGGCGCAGGCGCCATGGTCGCAGCGATCATCGGCAGGCTCCTGGAAGCCGACACCGTCCTGATCCCGGCTACCGCCGGCGTCCTGGCCGCCTACGGCGCCCACCGCGCACCGATCGCTACCGAGTTCCTCTCGCCGCTGCACAACGACACCCGCAGTTTCGACGCCGGTTCGGCCTCCCGGGCAGTCGAGGACCTGACGGCCAAGGCTGAAGTCTTCGTGAAGCGGTTCGACGGCGTGGGCGAAGCACCCAAGGTCACATACTTCGTGGACGCCCGTTACCCCGGGCAGGCCTGGGACCTCCGCGTCTACCTCGACGCCGCCCCGGACACCTCCGGCGATGCGGCAGGCATCATCGAGCGCGCCTTCCACGAGGAGCACGACCGCCGCAACGGCACCCACGATCCGGACAGCCGCGTGGAGATCATCACCTGGGGTGTCCGCGTGGAAATCCCCCGGTCGGAGCACACCAAGTCCGAAAGTGAACTCAGCCGCACCGCGGAAATCCACCGCACGGACAGCATTGTTTTTGGCGGCGAACCCTTCAGCACCCAGCGCTACCGCGGCGTGACGCTCGCCCCGCGCGACAAGATCGTAGGACCGGCCGTCATCGATCAGCCCACCACCACCATCGTCGTGCCGCCGGAGTGGGACGCCACGCTCGATGAACGATCCAACATCTACCTCACCCGTAAGGAGGCGTAACCGTGACCCGCGAATTCGATCCCGTAAAGCTCTCGGTCCTTGCCAACGCATTCGACGGCATTGTCCGCGAGATGACCAGCGGCCTGCTCCGCTCCGCCCGCTCATCCGTCATCAACACGGCCCGCGACTTCTCCTGTGCCGTGCTGACCGCGGACAACCAGCTGCTCGCTGCCGCCGAAGGTGTGCCCGTGCACGTCTTCGGTGCCGGCCCCCCTGGGCGAAGACATGGTTGAGCTGCACAAAGACATCAAGGAAGGCGACGCGTTCCTGCACAACGACCCCTACATGGGTAACTCGCACGCTGCAGACCACGTGATCCTGGTACCCATCTTCATCCAGGGACGCCACCTCTTCACCGCCGTGACCAAGGCCCACCAGGCCGACTGCGGCAACTCGCTTCCCACCACGTTCTTTGCCACCGCGCGGGACGTCTACGAGGAAGGCGCACTGATCTTCCCCTGCGTGCGGATCCAGCGCGACTACACGGACATCGACGACATCATCCGCATGTGCCGGTCCCGCATCCGTGTTCCCGACCAGTGGTACGGCGACTACCTGGCATCCGTTGGAGCCTCGCGCATCGCCGAGCGCCGCATCCACGAACTCGCTGAAAAGTTCGGTGTGGATGACCTGGTGGACTTCGTGGACGCCTGGTTCGACTACTCCGAGCGCCTGACGGCCAGCGCGATCGAGAAGCTGCCCGAATACGTCCTCCACGGCACCTCCACCCACGATCCCTTCCCCGGCACAGGCCCGGACGGCGTGCATTTGCAGGCAACCCTTGAGGTGAAGCCAAAGCAGGGCAAGGTTGTGATCGACCTCCGCGACAACCCGGACAACCTGCCTAACGGACTGAACCTCACCAAGGCAACGGCCACCGGCGCCGCGCTGGCCGGGATCCTTTCCGGCATCCCGGAGAACCTGCCGAGCAACGCCGGAACCTTCCGTCGCGTGGAGGTGCTGCTGCGTGACGGCTGCGCCGTGGGTGTTCCCAAACACCCCTACTCCTGCTCGTCGGGCACCACCAACCTCGCGGACCGAGTGGTCAACATCGTCCAGGCCGCTTTCTCCCAGATCGACGACGGTTACGGCACCGCCGAGGGCGCAGCCGGCCAGGCGCCTGCCAAGTCGGTCATCTCCGGGACGGACGAACGCAACGGCAACCCCTACGTCAACCAGATCCTGGTAGGCGGCGTCGGTGGTCCGGCCACCCCGTACGTTGATGGTTGGCCCACCTACCAGCGACCCGTGTGCGGGGCCCTCCTGTACCACGACAGCGTGGAAGTGGACGAGCAGCGTTACCCGATTCTGGTCCACGAACGCACCCTGGTGGCCGACTCCGGCGGTGCCGGCCGCCAGCGCGGCGGACTTGCCACGCGTGTCACTATGGAACCCCGCAGCGAGAGTGTCACCCTCACCTACGGCATCGAAGGCAAGATCAATCCGCCCAAGGGTGTCCGTGGCGGCCACGATGGCGCCGAGCCCTCAGCCTGGGTGGAAGACCTCAAGACCGGCGAACGCCACGAAATCCCCGTGGTGGGCCGCTACGACCTGCAGTCGGGCGAGAAGGTCGTCTCCATCACCCCCGGCGGTGGTGGCTACGGCGACCCGCTGGAACGCGACGTCCTGGCAGTGCTCGACGACTATCGCGAATCACGCGTGACCCTCGAAGCCGCGGCCGCACACTACGGCGTGGTCATCACCGACGGCGCCGTCGACGAAGCAGCAACGGCCCTGACCCGCCAGGAACGCCTGGCCGGCTAGCACCGAGCTATCGCCACTAGCACCGGCCTATCGCAACTCATCCCGGGGCGAGGTATATTCCTCGCCCCGGGATGTTCCAACAATCATTAAACGGAGATTCACATGGAACCCATTCGAGTCGGCATCATCGGCGTCGGAAACGTCCTCAACCAATACCTGGACAAGATCGGCGTCCACCCCGACGTCCAGATCGTGGCGCTCGCGGACGTGAACCCCGAGGCAGTCAGGAAGCGCGCTGCCGAGTACGACGTTCCCAAGGCTCTCACCCCGGACGAGCTACTGGCAGATCAGGACGTTGAGTTGGTCCTCAACCTCACGCCGCCCAAGCTCCATGCACCAGTCACGCTCCAGGCGATCGCTGCCGGCAAGCACGTCCTTTCCGAAAAACCCTTCGCAACCTCCCTTGAAGAAGCGAAGCAGATTCTGGACGCAGCCCGGGAAGCCGGCGTCAAGGTAGGTTCCGCGCCCACCACGTTCCTGGGTTCCGGCATGCAGACCAGCCGCAAGCTCATTGACGACGGCTGGATCGGCGAGCCGGTGGCAGCCTTCGCCTCGTTCGCCTGCCGCGGCTATGAGCACTGGCACCCGAACGTGGACCCTTTCTACAGCCCCGGCGCGGGCCCCATGCTGGACATCGGACCGTATCTGATCACCAACCTTGTGAACTTTTTCGGCCCGGTGAAGCGGGTTTCCGCGACCACGCCCCGTTCGTCCGAGACTCGTCCCCGCCCGGGCAAAGAGGGTGAAGTCATCCAGATCCAGACCCCCACGCACGTCACGGGCACCCTCGACTTCGAGTCCGGCGCTGCTGCCACCGTAATTGTCAGCTGGGACATCTGGAACCACAACCTGCCGCACCTGGAGATCTACGGCACCGGCGGCTCCCTGGCCGCGCCGAACCCGGACCACTTCTCCGGCGCTCCAGTGCTGCGCCGCGGCGAGCCGGGCGACCTCGCGCTGGACATGACCCCTCCCGGCGGTGGCGACTGGCGCGAAACGCCCATCACCCACCGTGACGACGCCTACCGCGGCATCGGCCTGGCCGAATTCGGCTACGCCATCCGCAACGGCGTGGAGCCCCGGACGGGCGGCGACTTCGCCTACCACGTGCTGGAGGTCCTCCTGGCCTTCGAGGCATCCTCGGAGCAGGGCAAGCACATCGAAATCGAAAGCACCTGCGAGCGTCCCCGGCCGCTGCCCTCGGTCGGCCCGCAGGAGCCTTACCGCTTCGACTAAGACAACAACTAAACAGCAGCCGACGGCGGTACTTGCGTGCCGCCGTCGGCTGCTGTTTTTGCGTGTCCGGGCAAAGGGGCTGCGTCCCAAACTGGGACACAACTTTGCTTCCCCACGGTGAAAACCTGATGTTCGGGCGAATCGGTTTGCAAATGCCGACGCACCTACGAATTTAGGAGAACGCATGACTAGCACAGCCGCTGCTGATCTCGGCACCGAGGTCAATATCGCAGCCGATAAAAAGGCCGTCCGCCGCCGCACTGTCGCACAAGCGATCGTCGAGTATTTGCAGGTCCAGTACAGCGAGCTGGACGGCGAGAAACGGCGCCTGATCGCCGGCATGTACGGCATCTTCGGCCATGGCAACTCCGTGGGCCTGGCCCAAGGCATCGACGAATACGGCGTGGACTTCCCGCACTACCAAGGAAAAAACGAGCAGTCCATGGTCCACGCGGCCATCGGCTTCGCCAAGGCTTCCAACCGAGCGGCCACGCTGGCCTGCACGGCCTCCGCCGGACCGGGATCCACTAACATGATCTCCGGCGCCGCCACAGCCACCACCAACCGACTCCCTGTGCTGCTGTTCCCCGCGGACATCATCAACAACCGGTTCGGCGACCCCGTGCTGCAGCAGATCGAACACCCCGTTGAGCGCGACGTGTCCGCCAACGACTGCTTCCGTCCCGTCAGCCGGTACTTCGACCGGATCACCCACCCGGCCCAGCTGCTGTCCACCCTCCCCGAGGCCATGCGCGTCCTCACCGATCCTGTGGAAACCGGCGCCGTGGTGGTTTGCCTGCCGCAGGACATCCAGGGCGCCGAATTCGACTTCCCGGAGTCCTTCTTCACCCCGCGCGTCTGGCACATCCGCCGGCGTCCCGCCGTCGAGGATGAGCTCCGCGACGCCGCAGAAATCATCCGCAACGCCAAGCGACCGCTGCTGATCGCCGGTGGCGGCGTCCGCTACTCCAAGGCACAGGAAGAACTGGCACGCTTCAGCGCCGAGTTCGGCATCCCGGTGTCCGAGACCTACGCCGGCAAGGGCAGCGGACCCATCACCGACCTTAACGTCGGGGCATTGGGTGTGACCGGAACTGTGGGCGCCAACGAGATTGCCGACGGTGCGGATGTTGTGGTCACCGTGGGCTCCCGCCTGCAGGACTTCATCACGGCCTCGCACTCGCTGTTCCAGAACCCGGACGTGAAGTTCGTGAACCTCAACGTGGGTTCGTTCGACGCCCACAAGATGGGCTCGTTCCCCGTCATCGGTGACGCCAGGCTGAACCTGGCCGCCCTGCGCGAGCGGCTCGCCGCCGTCGGGTACTCGACGTCGGACGAGTTCCGCAGCGACGTGGCGGACGCACGCAAGGCCACGCTGGAAGTTCGCAAGCACGATCTCCAGGATTTCGCCGGTGAACTGATGAGCCAGGCACAGGTGATCGACGTGCTCAACAGGCGCACCACCAACGAGGACGCCCTTATTTTGGGCTCTGGCGGCGTGGTTGAAGGCATCCACAAGGCGTGGGATCCCTCCAACGGCACCGAAATTCACTTTGAATACGCCAACTCCTGCATGGGCCATGAGATCCCGGCCGGCCTCGGCTACCGTTTGGCCCGTCCCGATGCGCCGGGCGAGGTATATGTCCTGATCGGTGACGGTACCTACTTCATGCAGCCAACCGAACTGGTCACGGCTGTCCAGGAACGCAAGAAGATCATCACCATCGTCATCGACAACCGCGGACACCAGTGCATCTGGCCCCTCCAGGTTGCCAAGGGCGGTCCGGGCCGCGAATTTGGCACCCAGTACCGGGAACGCAGCAAAGAGTCCGGCCGACTGGACGGGGCCATCCTCGACTTCGACATCGCGGCCAACGCGGCCAGCATGGGTTGTGCTGCTTGGTCCACGACGACGATCGAGGAGTTCTCGGCCGCCCTCACCGAGGCGAAGGAAGTCGAAGGTCCTGCTGTGATCGTGGCCCGGGTGGAGCCGTGGCGCTATCTTTCCGGCAACGGCGCCTTCTGGGACGTTGGAGCTCCGATGACCTCGGAGCGACCCGACACCCTGGAGGGTATCGCCAAGCACCTCAAGGGCCGTGAGCGTCAGCGCTTCTACGCTGCCACCACCGCACCTGAAACGCGCTAAGCGCACCGGGCGGGACCGCTCCATCCGGCGGTCCCGCCCGTCTCTTTTACGGGATTTATTGACCAAGGAGCATTCATCATGAGCGCATTTGCCGTTACTGATCCGGCCACCGGAACCATTCACGCCGAGTACCCCGCAGCCACCGACGCAGAAGTCGAGGCCGGACTCAGCGCAGCCCAGAAGACCTACCAGGACTGGTCACGCACCACTACGGTCGCCGAACGCGCGGCCATGGCCAAGCGCCTCGCGGACCTGTTCGTTGCGCGCAAGGACAAGCTTGCCGCCATCATCAACCGCGAAATGGGCAAGCCGCTGCAGCAGGCCGTAGGCGAAGCGGAGTTTTCCGGTTCCATCGCTTCGGCCTTCGCTGAAAACGCTGAAGAATGGCTGGCCGATGAGGAACTCGAGGTTGCTGACGGGCTGAGGAGCTTCTTCCGTTACCAGGGCCTCGGCGTGATCCTGGGCATCATGCCGTGGAACTACCCCTACTATCAGGTGGCACGGTTCGCGATTCCAAATATCATCCTGGGCAACACGGTGATCGTCCGCCACGCCAGCCAGTGCCCGGAGTCGGCGTTGGCCTTGGAGGAACTCTTCCGCGATGCAGGCTTCCCGGAGGGTGCCTACGTCAACCTCTTTGCCACGCACCAGCAGATCTCGGACATCATTGCCGATGACCGTGTGCAGGGTGTCTCGCTCACCGGTTCCGAGCAGGTGGGAGCGATCGTCGCTGAGCAGGCCGGACGCGCGTTGAAGAAGTGCGTCCTCGAGCTTGGTGGAGCCGACGTGTTCCTGGTTCTGGACACTGACGACGTGGACCTCGCGGTGAAGAAGGCCGTCATGGGCCGCATGGGCAACACGGGGCAGTCGTGCAACGGTTCCAAGAGGATCGTGGTGCTGGACAAGTACTTCGACGAGTTCTCGGAGAAGTTCAAGGCCGCCATTGCTGGCCAGTCCTACGAGAACGGCGATTTCGGCCCGATGTCCTCCGATTCAGCCACCAAGTTCCTGGCTTCCCAGGTGCAGGGTGCGCTGGACCAGGGCGCCGAAATCCTGGTGGGCAACAATGAGCCAAAGGGCAACGTGTTTACCCCGACGGTGATCACCAACATCACCCCGTCCATGGACGTCTACAGCGAGGAACTGTTCGGTCCCGTTGCACAGCTCTACAAGGTCAGCACCGACGATGAAGCGATCAAGCTCGCGAATTCCTCGCCGTATGGCCTTGGTTCCGTGGTGATTTGCGACGACGTCGACCGCGCCGAGCGCGTCGGCAATCAGCTCGACGTCGGCATGGTGTTCGTAGGTGCCTACGACCTCAGCGGTGCGGACGTGCCATTCGGTGGAGTCAAGAAGTCCGGTTACGGCCGGGAACTGGGCAAGGTGGGCATCCTGGAGTTTGCCAACAAGAAGCTGTTCCGCTTCGCCAAGTAGTTTTCAGCGCACAAGTTTCAGCGCAGCACAAAGGAGGCCGGATCATCGCGATCCGGCCTCCTTCCTGGCTTTTAGCAGCAAGCTGCCTTATTGCTCCTGCTCTGTGTACGGCATAGTGCCAGCCTCCATCGCTGCCAGCTGCAGCGCAAGCAGTTTGGAGTAGAACCTGCCGTCGCCGATGCCGAGGGAAACCATGAACCACAGCTGGTCCACCGCGGTTCGCCGCCACAACCGGCCATATTCGCGGTCCGCACCCACCTTGGCGAACTCTCCGACCCGGTCAGCGATGTCATCACCGAGGACCTGGCGGACCACCGATGGAGCACCTTGGTAACCAGTAGCGAATACAACGACGTCAGCCTCCAGGCTGCGATCACCGTCCAGCAGGACCCCGCTGGAGCTGAGGCCCTCCACGCTGCCGTGACGCAACTTGATGGTTCCATCGATGATCAGTTCGGAAGCGCCGGCGTTGTAGTAATAGCCGGTTCCGTTAAGGCCAAAGATCAACCCCAAGACTCCTTGTCCGTCCGGGCCGTCGCTCAGTTCGAAGCCGGCTTCAATCAGGCCGTCCAACAGTTCCCGGTCCATCGCCTTGACCAGCTCAACATGTTTAGGTCCGTGTGCGGGGAGTGCTCCGAAAGGCGTTGAAGCGTTGATGAGGTCGGCTTCTTCGGTGCTGTATTTTCCGCTGACGTGGTTCGCATGCATCACCTTGTGGAAAGTGGAGGTGTTCATGACAAAGGTTCCGGACCGCTGGATCATGGTGACGTCGACGCCGTGCTCGGCCAGATCCTGTGCGATGTCGTGCCCGCTGACGCCGGAGCCGACAACCACGGCACGCTTTCCCTGCCATTCTGCATGGCCCCTGTAGTCCACGGCGTGCATGACGGTGCCTTCGAACTCCGATCGTCCGGGTACCTCCGGAATGTTTGGTGCAGCGTTCATCCCGGTGGCGAAAACCAGGTGCCTGGGGTTGATCCTGCGCTGCTTCCCTTGCCGGTTGAGGTCGACGATCCACCGCCGGGATGGTTCATCGAACTCCGCGGCGTCTACTGTGGTGCCGGTCCAGACGGCCAAATCCAGGAGTGTCGCGTAGCTCTCCAGGAAGTCTCCCAACTTGTCCTTGGGAGTGAAGCGGGGCCACGTCGATGGGAATGGAAGATACGGCAAATGGTCGGAAGCCAGCGGAGTGTGGAGCGCCAGCGAACTGTACCGTTTACGCCAGTTGTCCCCAACGCGCTCGTTCGGTTCCAGAACCAAGGCGGGAATCCCAAGGGCCCTCAGGCGTGCTGCCAGCATGAGCCCGTTGTGCCCTGCGCCGAGGATGACAACGTCAGGCTCCTGCTGGGTGAACTCGGGGTCGAGTCCGTCCTGCCAGCCAACGCGGTTCCGGACCGGCCCGTGGGTTTTTCCGCTCGGTCGGGCGTCGAGATGGCACTCGGGGTGGCTGTCCACGGCGTCGAGGGCCAACACGAGGGTCGCCGCGAGCCAGGTTCCGTCGTCGTCCTGCTGCACCAAGCGGACGTGGCCGAACCCGTTGCCTGCGCTGTTCCTGAACTGCAGGAAAGCGGAGATGGCGCCGGGAGTTCCCTCCTCGACAACCACCGATGCGTTGCCCGGCCGCACCTGGATCGACGTCGGCCGGTCTGCTGCGGGAACGGTGAGGCAGGTGGAGATCTCCTGGTGTCCGATTGCATTGCGGAAATCCCAGGACAGGGCCAGGAGGTCACGGACAACGCCGTCGGGCAGGAAAAGGTCCGCAGCGGCGGCGACGTCCTGCGAGGACAAAGCATTCGTGAGCTGTCCCACCCATTCATGCACGATCATGCGGGGTGTTGTGGTGGAGCCCGGCTCCATTGCCGGGGCTATGGCTACATCAGTCATGAGTGCCGATTCCTTTGTGTGTGTCATGTGTATGGTCTCTTTCACTGTGGCGTCCGTAGACGAGCCGCCCTCATTACTGCGCGGTGTATCCGCCGTCGATCAGCAGGTCCGCCCCGGTGATGTAGCTGGCTTCGTCGCTTGCCAGGTACAGGACGCCATAGCTCACCTCTATGGGCTGAGCGGCCCGCTTCATGGGGGTAGCGTTGCTGAACTCCTTGTTGGACTCCTCGCCCTCTTCCTCAGCCATGGGCGTCATCACAAGTCCCGGCGAAACGGAATTGATACGCACGCCACGGTGCGCGTATTCCATGGCAGCGGCACGGGTCATCATCTTCACGGCCCCTTTCGAGGCCTGGTAGGAGAAGCCTCCGGGGTTGCCGACGGTGCCATTGATGGAGCACGTGTTGACGATTGCGCCGCCGCCGCTTCGCTCAATCGCAGGTGCACCATGCTTAAGGCCAAGAAAGACGCCCTGTTGGTTGATCGCGGTGGTCTTGGACCAGCCGTCCAGGCCTTCATCTTCGACAGACTTCATGGTTCCGACGATTCCGGCGTTGTTGATCAGGATGTCGACGCGCCCCCACCGCTCTTCCGCTGCCGCTACTACGGATTTCCATTCGTCTTCGGAAGCAACGTTCAGATGCAGGTAATGGACATCGTGCCCGGAGTTTCGGAGATCATTGGCTACTGCCTCGCCGACGTCGTCCAGCATGTCGGTGACGAGTACCGAAGCGCCTTCTTGTGCGAAGAGGCGTGCGTGGGACTCGCCCTGTCCTCTGGCGCCGCCAGTGATGATGGTTACCTTGCCTTGCACACGGCCCATGAGTCTCTCCTTTGGTTTGGATGATGTGAAGTGCTTCACGCTTGGGAAGACGTTACTGCTGCCACTTGACGGGATTTGTGTCAGAAAGAGACATTTTCGCCTCAGGATCCGGGCAGGGCATGGCGACAGTGCGCGCTCTGGCGGGCGAGGGGCAAATGTCGTTGCGGCAGACATTGATGAAGCCGGGCTGGATCGACTGGAAAGAGAGAACGTGCAAATCTCCACCCATCGTTGTGACATGAGCAAACCTGCTGACGTGGAGCGGCTCGTTGCCACGGCAGAAGAGACATTCTGGGGCTCGGTCAACTCGATGGTGGCCGAACCCGACATCGCCGCATATTCCGCATCTAAAGGAGCGGTGCTGATGCTCACTAAATCCGTGGCGGTCGAATACGCCAAGGACAACATCAGGGCTAACTGCCTGTGCCCCGGCGGCGTCCGTACTCCCATGGTTGCCGGTTTTTTCGACGAGGAGTTCCTCAAGGACGAACAAGCCCAGCGCGCCTACCAGCCGCTCGGCCTGATCAGCCCGGAGGAAGTAGCGGACGTCGCAGTGTTCCTGGTTTCGGACGAATCACGAAAGATGACGGGTTCTGCCGTCATGGTCGATGCGGGCTATAGGCCATCTGAACAGATGTCCCACCTTGGGACAGTAGGCGCTGCCCTGGCTGCGTAATCTCGACAGAACCATCCCGCCCGTCGGGGCGCAAACAATCCATAGAGGAGCAATCACGCGATGACGATTGACCAGCAACAGGCCTTCGCAGCCCGGATGACGGAACAACGACGCAGCCGCCACACAACAGTTCCCCACGTCATCGCGGGACAGGAATATTTTGAAGGCGCGCTCCTGCAGCGGGAAGACCCCAGCAACCCCAGCTCGGTGGTCAGTGCCTGCCACGACGCACCGGATGAACTCGTCAAGCTGGCTGTTCAGTCGAGCCGTGATGCCCAGCGTGAATGGTCCCGGGTTCCGGCCGCACAGCGCATTGAACACGTTCGTCGGGCCATTCCCTTCATTGAGGAGCGCCTCGAGGAGTGGGCGGTCCGGGTGGCCCTTGAGATCGGCAAGCCCTACGCGGGTGCAAGGGCCGAAGGCGCAGAAGTTCTTGAAATCCTCCGGCAGTACGCCGATTACGCGTCGGCTCCAGGAGCCTTTGAGGATCAACGCGAAGACGACTCGTCCGGACTGGCCAACGAATCCGTGCTTCGGCCCTACGGCGTGTTCGGCGTCATCACACCGTTCAACTACCCGATTGTCCAGGCTGCAGGTCCAGCCATTGCTGCGCTGATCGCGGGCAACGGAGTGGTGGTCAAGACATCGCATGATGGTCCGTGGTCCGGGCACGCCGTATATGAGCTCTGCGAGGCAATGGGACTCCCTCGGGGGTTGGTGAACGTGGTCCACGGAGGCGACAGTCCCGGACGGGCGTTGGTCGCCTCGGACATCGACGGCATCTGCTTCACGGGTTCGGTGGTCGTAGGGAAGTCGATCCTGGGGGACTTCGCCTCCGGGCCGTATCCCCGCCCCGTCATTGCCGAAATGGGCGGCAAGAATCCGGTAATTGTCACTGATACGGCTGATTTGGAACAGGCCGCCGACGGCATCGTCTTCTCGGCATTCGACCTCAGTGGGCAAAAGTGCAGCGCGCTGTCCCGGGTGTTGGTTACCCCTTCCGCCCACGACAAACTGGTGGAGCTCGTAGGGGAGAGAGTCAGGGACCTGAAGGCCGGCGACCCTGTGGATGCAGGTGTGTTCGCGGGTCCCGTTGTTTCTGCCGAGGCCGTGGATCGCTACGCCGGACTGCTGGCAACGGCCCGCGGTGAAGAATTCCACGTGGAGACCGGCAAGGCCCAGGATGGCGGCTACTTTGTTCCGGCCACTGTGGTCTCCGGAGTGCCCGCAACTCATCACTTGGCCACCAAGGAGCACTTCCTGCCCTTCCTGACCATCAGCAAGGTGCCCACTTTCGAAGCGGCCTTGGCGGCCGCCAACAACACAGAAATGGGTCTGACGGCGGGAATCTACACCGGTGACGAGGCAGAAGCGCGGGAGTTCCTTGACCGTGTCGAGGCCGGCTGTGTGGACGTGAACGTCCCGGGCCATGCCACGACCGGGTGGTGGCCGGGACCGCAGACCTTTGGCGGTTGGAAGGCGAGCGGTACGACCGGGAAACAGACACTCGGGAAGTGGTACTTCCAGCTGTTCGGCCGCCAGCAGGCGCGGAAACTTCCCGCTCACCTGCAGCACCTGCTCCAGCACTGACATCAGCCCAGCCACTATCGGGAAAGCAGGCACGGCATGGCTTCGAAGGACGTTTCATGGCTCCCTACGGCTTCTTCGCTGCGCGTGGGCGGGACGCCCAACGCGGAAATTCAGTCGCTCAGGGAACGTTTCCTGACAGAACCCGGAGCGACGGACCTGAGCAGTCTGAGGCCGGTCATTGCCAGATCCTGGCAGCGGAGCCTGGCCTGCAATGTAACGGCCACCTCGCCGTTTCTGCAGGCTGCTGTCCACCAGGCCGACGAGCAGTTGCTCGCTGCTGCCGAACCCGTCCTGACCGAACTCGAACGTCTGTGCAGCGACTCCGGGGGGCTGGTGGTGCTTACTGACGCAGAAGGCACATTGGCCGTCTTTCGCGGAGATGCCACAGAACGTCGAAAGGCGGAGCTGTTGTTTCCGAGCCTGGGAGCGCAGATGGCCGAGGACCTGATTGGAACCAACTCCGACGGAACTGTCCTTGAGGAAGGCGAAGCAGTACAGGTCTGGGGCGCCGAACACTTCAATGAGGCGCTCCAGAACAGTTACTGCACGTCTGCTCCCATCCGTGATCCGATACGCCGCTCCGTCAGGGGTGTCCTGGGCTTGATGTTGCCCGAGAAGCTGGCACGCAACACGGACCCCGGCTCTGTTCTCCTGACCGTCCATGGGGCGGCCGCGGACATCACCAGGAGGCTGGCGGAACGACTCGCGGCGCGGGAGCAGGCGCTGATGTCCGAATACCTGAAGGAGATCCGGAAACGCGGAGCAGATGCTGTGGTGGCGATGGATGAACGCACCACCATCGCAAGCCGGAGTGCCCTGCGCATGCTGGATCCCAGCGATTTCGCGGTACTCGCGGCCCTGGCGCGGGAAGCCGAACAGCGGGACGGCCTGTCCCAGCACCGCCTGAATGTCAGCACTGGCAGGGAGGTGCAGCTTCACATCCGTCCCATGGATTTCCGCGAATCAGGCTCTGGCGGAGCGTCCGTGATGCGCGTCCAGGTGCCGTCCGTCTCGCTAGGTGTGCGGGCGGCGCCAACTGCCCGTGAACCCCAAGCGCAGTTCGACGGGATGGTTGGAACCAGCCGGGCCTTCAAGAGGGCCCTTGGTGCTGCGGCTGCAGCCGTGAGCAGGCGGATGCCTGCTCACATCATCGGCGAACAAGGAAGCGGTAAGCGAACTTTGGCGGAGGCCATGGCCGGTCGCCTGTCGAGGGAGACGCGAGTATTCGACTTTACCCAAAGGCCTGCCCGGGCCACTGTTGACGACGTTGATGCTGCCCTTGAGCAAGGGGCGGCGGTTATCCTCCACAGGGCAGACAAGTGCCCGCCGCATTTCCTGGACGACTTGGGAGGTCTGCTCCACGTCCTGGAGCAACCCCAACTTATCCTGACTGCCGGCGCCGTCGGCGATGATCTCCTGCCGGTGCTGTCTGCGTTGAGAGGCATTGAGGTTGCCATGCCACCTCTTCGTGACCGGCGTGAGGATATCGTCGGGCTGGCGTCGCATCTGCTAAGGAGAGCGGTCGGCAGGGAGGTCCGAATGTCACCGAAGTTGCGGGATGCACTGGTGGCCGCGGACTGGCCGGGCAACGTGCGGCAACTCCGCGACCTGGTTGAATCCGCTGCCTCACGGTCCCTCAGCGGAGAACTGCACCTGTCGGATCTCAACGCAGTGCAGCTGCGTGGACTCGGCACCATGCCGCTTACCCGTTTGGAAGAAGCGGAGCTTCAGCAGATCAGGGCCGCGCTCGCCGAGGCATCAGGTAACCGCGTTCGGGCCGCCTCACTGCTGGGGATCGGAAGGTCCACGCTTTACCGCAAGATCGAGTCATATGAAGCCAAGGGGTTCGATCTGGCGCTGGGCTGATGTCCCTATCTGACGGTTGCGTGGTCCGGAATGCATCATCCTGGCACAGTTCCAGTGCCGTTCGAAGATCACAATCTAGGAACTGACCCGAATCCGGTTGAATCTACCCTCTGGTCATAGCAGCACGGCCAATCGGCCGCTCTTTCACCCAACACAGCGCGAGTCAACGGTGACTCCACTCCTCCGAGGAGAAAACACGTGAAACAAGAACTCCCCGTCCAACGCGAAGCAGCGGACGAACCAGAAGTCAGTGAAACCCGATCGTCGACATATCAGCTCAGGGGCCGGATGGGAACCACCGGACTCCTCTTCACAGTGCTGGCCTTCACAGCTCCCCTGGGCGTCGTCTTCGGCTTTGTCTCTGTGAACATCTCCTTTGGGATAGGAGTCCCGATCGCTTTCGTCGCGGTCGCTGTCCTGATGGCACTATTTGCGATGGGATTCACTGGAATGACCAAGGCCATACCGCGGCCTGGAGCTTTTTACACCTACATCCGCGAGGGTTTGGGCCGTCCCTTCGGCTTGGGGGGATCTTTCCTTGCACTGGTCACCTACGGCTTCAACGTGACATCCTGCATTGTTGTTTCCGGCATTGCCGTGAACAACCTGCTTGGTGCTTTCGTCGATGGCGTGTCAACGCCGTGGTGGCTGTGGAGCATGGTGATGTTCGGCATCGCTTGGGTGCTGAGCTACTTCAATGTGGAGCTCTCCGCCAAGGTCCTCTCAGTCATCCTGGCCGTCGAAGTCCTTTCGGTAGCTGTCTTTGACATCGTCATCATTTCCAACGGAGGACCAGAGGGCCCGTCCTTCGAACCTTGGAACCCCTCCAACCTCTTCACCCCAACCATCGGCGTCCTCCTGTTGTTCAGCATCGGAGTGTTTAACGGGTTTGAAGCCACGGCCATCTACAGGGATGAGGTCAAGAAGCCGGCCATCACCATTCCCCGGGCCACCTTCCTGGCCGTTGCCTTCCTGGGAATCTTCTACGCTGTTTCAGCCTTTGCCCTCATCCTGTCAGCGGGAACATCACAGGCAGTGGCGGTCGCTGGGGCGGACCCCACGGCCATGATGCCAGACGCGCTACTGCGCTACTTCGGAGCCTTCGCCAACCAGGTCATCGCCATCCTGCTGGTCACCAGCTTCTTTGCCTCAGGCCTGTCCCTCCAGAACATCCTTTCCCGTTACACCCACTCCCTTGCCGTCGATGGCATCTTTCCGAGGTCCATCGCGGCAGTGCACCTCAAGCATGGGTCTCCGCACCGCGCCGCTGTGACAGTTGGTGCCGTTCTCCTGCTTGTCCTGCTGGTCCTGGTCCTCTCGGGCGGTGACGAGAATTCCCTGTATGCCGCGGCGGCCGGCGTTGCGTTCTATGGGATGCTGCTTTTGCTCTGCCTGACGGCCATTGCGGTCATAGTGTATTTTCGCAGGAACAAGTCCTCGATGTCGTTCTGGCGGACGCTGATCGCCCCGATCGTGGCGCTGGCAGGGATTGGGTTCGCTTTGTTGACAGCTTCCTTCAATATGGAGCTGTTAGTGGCCGGGGATCCGCTCCTGCTGACGGTTCTGCTTCTGATCCCCTACGCGTCGATAGTCGCCGGGATCTTCCTGGCGCTGGTCCTCAGAAGCCGGAAGCCGAATACGTACGTTCGGATTGGACGCGCTCTGGACTAAGGCGGCCCGCCCTAAACAGGCTCGAAAAACTTAATCACAAGAGGAGGCCGGATCATCGCGATCCGGCCTCCTCCTTGTCCCAGGGGCTTAGGCTCCGTAGGTCGTGTTTCCGGAGACTTCCGGAATCTCCACCCAGTCACCGGAACCGGCGCTCTTCAGCGAGGCATCCACCAGTTCGGATGCCGACCACCCGTCAGCCACCGAGGGGCCTAGCTGCTTGCCTTCGGCCACGGACCGCAGGAAGAGCGCGGGCCCTCGATGGTCTTGAGGTCGTTGAAGCCAATGCCCGGACCGGGACCCGGCTGGAAGCGCCCGAATTCGCCGTAGGACGGCGGAGTCATGATGGTCCGGTATCCACTGCGGTCCGTGGCGAGTTCCAACTGGTTCATCCGTTCGAAGTTCCAGCGCAGCGAGCCCTCCGTGCCATACACCTCGATGATGTACTCGGCGTGCGGGCCAATGGCTACACGGGTGGATTCGAACATGCCGATCGCGCCGCCTTCAAAACGGGCCAGCATGGCGGTGTAGTCCTCGTTCTCCACTTCGCGGGTCACGTCCGAGGCCTTGCCCATGTCGAAGGAGTTGGAGGAGTTGCCGTCGGGCAGCGGGCGATCCTTGATGAATGTTTCGGTGACGGCGTTGAGCGACGTGATCCGGCCCACCAGGAACTGCGCCAGGTCGAAGCCGTGGCTCAGGACGTCGCCGAGGACTCCCGAACCGGCCCGAGCCTGCTCGTAACGCCACGTGAACACCTGCGTGGGGTCGGAGGCATAGCCGGTGAGCAGGCGGATCTGCACGTTGGTGATACGGCCGAGCGCGCCGGAGCGGATAAGCCGCCTGGCTTCTGCCACCGCAGGCGCATGCCGGTAATTGAAGCCCACCGAGGTGATCAGCCCAGCGGCTTCTGCGCCCTGGGCAATTTCGCGGGATTCCTGGGCGCTCCGGCCCATGGGCTTCTCGATCCAGAAATGCTTGCCAGCCTCGATGGTGGCCAAGGCGATTTCGTGGTGCAGGAAGTTCGGGGAACAGATCGAAACGACGTCAACGTCCGGGTTCTCGAGCACCTTGCGGTAGTCCGTGGCCGTTTCCTTGTAACCGAGCGCGTCCTCGGCGTGGTGACGGCCGGCGTCGTCGGGGTCTGCGGCGATCACAAGCTCAGGGTGGCGTGGCAGTTCAGGGAAGAACTGCTTGGTGGCGAGGTAGGCGCGGGAATGCAGGCGCCCCATCCACCCCACCGAGATGAGGCCAACGCCAATGCGGTTCTGGTCTTTCAAAGTGGACTCCTTAGTTTTGCCGCTCTCCGGCGGTGCTGTGCCGCACAGAAAGGCGGCATCTGCGCATCAGCCTATGGAGGCAAGGTGTTTGTGCTGTGTCTCAATCTGAGACATCCGGCGAGGGCCTACGGCTGTTTGAGTAGAACGTATAGTCCAGCAACGCCAACCAAGAGGAGCCCGTCGACGATGATGGACCGCAACAAACGGATTCGGACGGAACCCCTGCGGGTGCTCGTCACGGGCGCAACGTCCGGCGTCGGAGAAGCGACCGCAAAACTCTTCGCAGCGCGGGGCGCGCGGGTCGCACTCATAGGGCGTCGCGCCGGCGAGCTGCAACGGGTTGCGGACGCGATCGACGGCGTTGCGCACCGGGTGGTCGCCGACGTCGCTGACGCCGAATCAGTCCGGAACGGCGTCCGGGGAGCGATCCACTCCCTCGGTGGCCTCGACGTGGCCGTCAACGCCGCCGGGGTTGCCGGTTACGCGCCCCTGGAGGACCTGGACGAGCACCGCTGGAGCGAGGTGCTGGACACCAACCTCTCCGGCACGTTTTACGTTGCCCGGGAAGCGGGCCTTCATATGCGCAGAGCCGGGGGAGGGGCAATCGTCAACGTCGCCTCGGATCTCGCAACCATGGGCGTAGCCGGGCTGGCCCATTACTGCGCAGCCAAGGCCGGCGTCGTGGGGCTTACCAAGGCGCTCGCCGTGGAGTTGGCGCCCCATGTCCGCGTCAATGCTGTCTGCCCTGGTCCGATTGATACGCCCATGCTGCGCTCGGGCCTGGAGTCCGAACCGGACCCCGTCCTGGCCCTCCAGCAGAAGGAAAGCACCGTCCCGCTGAACCGCCTCGCCGATCCGGAAGAAGTGGCAGCGGCTATCTACTTCCTGGCGGTTGACGGCACCTTCGCCACCGGCACCAGCATGGCGTTCGACGGCGGCACTTCCGCCGCGTAGCTGCCTCACCCACGACCTCATAAAGACAAACAAGCCAAGGAGCTTTGAAGGATATGTCCGAGTTGAACTACAACGATCTCCGCAGCGCACGCTGGTTCGCGCCGCACGACCTCACCGGATTCGTGCACCGCACCGCCATCCAGGCCGAAGGCTTCTCGCGCTTCGCCATCAAGGACCGTCCAGTGATCGGCATTGCCAACTCCTGGTCCGAACTGGTCAACTGCAACATCCACTTCAAGCTGCTTGCCGAGGCCGTGAAGCGTGGCGTCCTGATGGCCGGGGGATTGCCGCTGGAGTTTCCCACCATCTCCTTGGGCGAGAGCCTGATGAAGCCCTCGGCCATGCAGTTCCGCAACCTGATGGCCATGGACGTTGAGGAATCCATCCGGGCCTACCCGCTGGACGCGATCGTGTTGCTCGGTGGCTGTGACAAGACCGTTCCGGCCCAGCTCATGGGCGCGGCCAGCGCCGACATCCCGACCATCATGCTTACGGGTGGCCCGCAGGAGCCGGCGCACTTCCGGGGCAAGCAATTGGGCGTCGGCACGGACACGTGGAAGTACGCAGACGAACTGCGGGCGGGCAAGATCACCGAGGCGGACTTCGACGAACTCGAGTCCGCTGCCAAGCCCTCCGCCGGCCACTGCAGCGAGATGGGTACGGCTTCCACTATGACGTCCCTCGTGGAGGCGTTGGGCATGTGCCTTCCCGGCACTGCGTCCATTCCCGCCGTCGATTCACGCCGCGGGCAGGCAGCGGAAGCCACCGGACGCCGGGCGGTGGAAATGGCGTTGTCAGGTCCGAAGCCCAGCGAGATCCTGACCAAGGAAGCGTTCGATAACGCCATCACGTTGCTCATGGCCGTGGGTGGCTCGACTAACGCAGTGGTTCACCTTTTGGCGTTGGCCCGCAGGGTTGGCTACGAACTGGAGTTGGACCGCTTCCACGAAATTTCGCAGCGGACGCCGCGGATCGTTAATGTCCGTCCTTCCGGCGAGTACCTGGTGCAGCAACTGTTCCAGGTCGGTGGGATTCCCACTGTGCTAAAAGCGTTGGACCCGTTGCTGAACAGGAATGCCGTCACGGTCACCGGCCAGTCCCTCGAAAAGGGCTACAGCTCGGCACCCGAGCCGGACGGCGTCGTCGTGAGCACGCTCGAGGCGCCCTTCGACGCCTCAGGCGGCATCGCCGTCGTCCGTGGTTCCCTGGCCCCCAACGGTGCGGTGATCAAGCGGAGCGCAGCCTCCAAGGACCTGCTGCAGCATAAGGGATCGGCAGTTGTCTTTGACGACATTTACGATCTCGGACGACGGATAGACGACCCGGACCTGGACATCACCGAGGACTCGGTCCTGGTGCTCCGCAACAGCGGCCCCGTGGGTGCGCCTGGTATGCCGGAATGGGGCATGCTTCCCATTCCGGAGAAGCTGCTGCGCAGGGGAATCCGCGACATTGTGCGCATCTCCGATGCGCGAATGAGTGGCACGGCCTTCGGCACCACAGTCCTGCATGTTTCGCCGGAGGCTGCGGTGGGCGGCCCGCTGGCCATTGTCCGCGATGGCGATCCGATTGTGCTGGACGTGGAAAACCAGCGCCTTGACCTCGATATTCCTGAGGAAGAGATCGAGGCCCGGCTCGCTGAGCTCAAGCTGCCCGAGCCGAAGTACCGCCGTGGCTACGGACGGCTCTTTATCGACCACGTCAACCAGGCACATGAAGGTTGCGACTTCGACTTCCTCAAGGGCCTGCCGGACGAGGAGCCCCAGCGGCTGCCCTACGGCCTGATGAGCGGTTGGCAGGGCGGCTGGTAGGCCGCGGCGAGCCCTAAGCACGGATGGTGGGGCCGTTCCCGTCTGGGAGCGGCCCCTTGAAAGGAGAAGGTGTGTCACGACCCAAAGTAATTGCAATTGTCCAGGAGGGCCGCCCGGTTCCTCCCGTGGAACGTCTGGAGGCCGAAGCCGAAGTGGTGGTGGTCCGGACGGCGGATGAGTTCCGGGCAGCGCTGCCGGGAACGGAGATCCTGTTCCTCAACGATTTCCGGACCAAACTCCTGCGCGAAGTGGGCCCCGGGGACTTGCGCTGGATCCACACCTCCAGCATTGGCGTGGACAGTCTCATGACCGAGGAGATCATCAACAGCGACATCGTGGTCAGCAACTCCCGTGGAGTGTGTGAACGCCCCATCGCTGAATGGGTCCTGGGCGTGCTGTTGATGTTCACCAAGGACCTGCGCCGCACCATCGAGTTACAGCAGGCACGGACTTGGCAGCACCGCGAGACCGAACCGCTTTTGGGCCGCAAGGTGCTGGTGGTCGGTCCGGGCCCGGTGGGGCGCGAAACTGTGCTGCTGTTGCGGGCAGCGGGCATGGACGTGACCGTCGTCGGCAGGTCTGCCCGTGAGGATTCCCAACTGGGCGCGATCGCCTCCTTTGACGAACTGGACGTGCTCCTCGGAGAAGCCCAGGACGTTGTGCTGACCGTGCCACTCACCGAGGAGACCCGCGGTCTGTTCAACGCTGACCGCTTTGACAAAATGCGTCCGGGTGCCCGCTTGGTCAATGTTGGCCGTGGAGCGGTTGTGGTGGAGCAGGACCTCCTTGATGCCATCGATGCGGGCCACTTGGGTGCAGCGGCCTTGGATGTCTTCGAGAACGAGCCGCTGGCGGCCGAAAATCCGCTGTGGAGCCGCAACAATATCCTGGTCTCGCCCCACGCATCCGGAGACCTGATCGGATGGCGTGGCCGGGTTGTGGACTGCTTCGAGAGGAACCTGCAGCGGTGGAAAGCGGACCAGCCGCTGAACGACATTGTTGACCTGAAGAAGTTGGGCGGAACCGCTCCAAAGCCCGTGTCTCAGGCTGGTACAGTACTCCCACAATCCGCGTCGGTAGTGTGATTCAGCACTCTAAATTTCGCGACGAGGATTACATGTCTAGCTCAACAAAAGGGAAGCTGATAACGCCTACCCAGACCCAGGAACACAAGCTCAGCGGCAACATGGGGGTCGGCGAGCTCGTGATGAACGTGCTCGCGTTCTCCTCCCCCCTGACCACCGTTGCGGGCACCTTACCCGTGATGCTTCTTTTCAGTGGCCACACTGCTCCGGGGATTTATCTCCTGGTCACTCTGATGCTGCTGATTTTCTCGGTGGGGTTCGTCAAGATGAGCCGGAGCGTCGAAGCTCCCGGCGGCTTCTACTCCTTCGTCACGGCAGGCCTGGGCAAGCCGGCCGGCTTGGGCGGGGCGCTCCTGGCCTTGGTTGGGTATGTGTTCATCGGCTTCTTTGCTCCGTCACTGTTCGCCCTCACGCTGCAGAACTTCGTGGTCAATACCCTGGGCGGTCCGGATATCCCGTGGTACTGGTACGGCCTGGGCATCATTGTCGTCACCACGTTGCTGGCCTACAACCGGATCGATCTCTCCGCGAAGGTGCTGACGGTGGTCATGCTGCTCGAGTCGACCGTCGTCATCATCTTCGATGTCGCGGCGTTCGTCTCAGGTGACGTCTCACAAGGCGTCGGTTTTTCGATGCCGTCGATTACCGACGCCGGGTTGGGCCTCGCGCTGCTGTTTGCCGTTGGGAACTTCTTCGGTTTCGAAGCGACGGTCATCTACCGCGACGAGGTCAAGAGCCCGGACAGGACCATCCCCAGGGCAACCTACCTGGCCGTGGTGGGCATCGGCCTGTTCTACGCGGTGGCTGCGTGGGCTTACACCGCGTTCCTGGGAGCGGACAACGTCCAGGAAGCGGCCAAGGCCAACACCGTGAACTTGTTCAACGACGGCGCCACGGCGCTGGTGGGCAAGATCTTCGCTGACATCGGGGTAGTCCTGCTCATCACCTCGATCCTGGCCTCGATGCTCTCGATCCAGAACATCGCGGCCCGTTACAGTTTCTCGCTGGCCGCTGATGGGGCACTCCCCAAGGCTTTGGGTCGGGTGCATCCGCGGCACAAGTCCCCCTACGTTTCAGCAGTAGGCGTTGGCTTGCTCTGGGCCGTGGCCACGGTGGTGTTCACTGTGGTGGGGGTTGCTCCTGAAGCCCTCTACCCGATCGCCAGCGGAAGCGGCACTTTCTCCGTCCTGCTCCTGATGTTCATCACGAGCTTCGCCGTCCTGGTTTACTTTGTCCGCCGCCGCAGTTTCGCTCCTGAATCTGTGTGGAAGACGATTGTGGCGCCCATCGTCAGCGTGATCTTCCTTGGCTTGATTACCTACCTGGCCATCGCGAATTATCCGGAACTGATCGGCGGATCGGCCGTTATGACTGCCATCTTCATGACCTTCACGTTCGCGCTGTTCTTCGGCGGGATTGTTTATGCCTACTTCCTGCGCTCAAAGCGTCCGGATGTTTATGCCAGATTGGGCCGGCAAAAGATCGACTAAAACATCACTTCAACATCTGGAGACCTGCAATGACGCAACAGATCAGAGTTGGCCTGTTCGGGACCGGCAGGATCGGTCAAGTGCATGCCATGAGCCTGGCAACCCTGGAAGAAGCGACGTTGGCCTGGGTGTGCGACCCCTTTATAGAGGGTGCCAAGCGAACAGCCGCCGAATATGGTGGGCGTGTGAGTGACGACCCGGAAGAGGTTTTTGCCTCCGGGGAGGTCGATGCCGTTATCGTGGCGTCTCCCACGGCCACTCACGTGGACCTCATGGAGCAGTCGATCGACGCCGGGATCCCGGTTCTGTGCGAGAAGCCGATCGACCTGGAAATTGCGCGGGTTGATGCACTCCGGGCCAAGGCGGCTGCTACGGATATCCCGATCGCCCTGGGCTTCAACAAGCGCTTTGACAGGCATTTCGTGGAGCTCAGGCGGCGTGTGGGGGCTGGCGAGATCGGAGTCTTGGAGCAACTGGTCATCACCAGTCGCGATCCCGGGGAGCCGCCGGCGGCCTATCTGCCCCAGTCCGGCGGGATCTTCCGGGACATGACTATTCACGATCTGGACATGGCCCGCTACTTCATTCCGGACATCGTGGAGGTGTCGGCCACAGGCGCGAACGTCTTCAGTGACGGCATCCTGCAGGCGGGCGACTTCGATTCGACGGTGGTGACCTTGCGGGGTTCGAAAGATGAGCTTGTGACCATCTTCAACTCGCGGCATTCCGCATATGGCTATGACCAGCGCATCGAGGCCTTCGGATCCGCGGGCTTGCTTCAGGTGGCCAACAAGAACGACAGCCTGGTCCGGCACTGGGGTGCCAGGACGGTGGAGGGGATGGGGCCGTACCAGAGCTTCTTCCTGGAGCGCTACGCGGAGGCGTACCGGCTTGAAGTCGCAGAGTTCCTGCGCGCTGTCCGCGGGCTTCCCTCGCGGAGTCCTGGCTTCGAGGACGGCCGTGCTGCCCTGATCCTGGCTGACGCGGCAGAGAAGTCCGCCCGGACAGGTGCTGCGATAGCCGTGGAGCTGTCAGCGTAGCCCTTTGACTGCCCGGCCCGGGCACGGATTATTTCGCAACAATCCGTGCCGGGCCGGGCTTTGTTTTTTAAGGGAAGGGAATTGTGTCCCGCGGCAACAATTCACGTCAGGTTGGTGTTTCAAAGTGGCACATCTCCCGCATTCTCCAATCCGCCAAAGTTCAAGTAAGTGAAACAGTGTGGCGAAGGTCACGCAGTTGCGGGACTTTCTTCGAATTGCCCCGGATTCTGCAAAGTCAAACAACGTTGTTTGATGGCCCATCGCTAAAGGTGTTTCACCGGTTCATTTGCATGGCCCTATCAAACGAGGATGAGATGACCGACGCACCACCGGCGACAGCTCCACTGGTCGCCCTTAAGGACATACACAAGACATTCGGGGCGGTGTCCGCATTGCGCGGAGTCAGCATCGATGTCATGCCCGGCGAAACCTTCGCTCTTCTTGGAGACAACGCCGCCGGCAAATCCACGCTCATGAAAGTGCTGACGGGCGTCTACCAGCCCGACCGTGGCGCGATCGAGCTGGACGGAAAGAAAACCGAGTTTCCCACGCCATCTGCATCCCGGGACCAAGGTGTCGAGATGGTCTACCAGGACTTCGCCCTGGCCGACAATCTCGATGTCCGGACCAACATCTTCTTGGGCCGCGAGCCCCAGAAGAACATCCTGGGTCCCCTGTTGAGGATCATCGACAGGAAGAAAATGGAAGCGGAAACCAAGCGCGTGCTGGAACGCCTGGACATCCCCATCAACCCGCGCCTCAAGGTCAAGCGGCTCTCCGGCGGCCAGCGGCAGGCCGTGGCAATCGGCCGGGCATTGGCCTTCGATGCCCGCTTGATCATCATGGACGAGCCCACCGCAAACCTCTCGGTGGCCAAGGTGGACAAGCTTATTGAAGTAACCCAGCGGCTCAAGGACCTGGGCATCGCGGTCATCATCATTACGCACCGCCTGGACGAAGCCTTCGCCGTCGCGGACCGCTTCGCCGTCATGCGCCAGGGGCAGGTAGTGGGACGTTTCCGCGTGGGAGATGTCTCCGAAGCCCAAGTGGCCCACCTGATTTCGCACGGCACCTTGGACGACTACGTCGACACCGGCAGCGGCATTCCGGAGGAGCGCCGCAAAATCGGAAGCACATCAGCAATGGAAACCGTGGATGCACTGGCCGCGCGCGGTACTACCACCGGGAGCGACTCATGAGCATCACCATGGACAACATCAAGACCAAGTTGGGGCCAGCCGACCTCAAGGAAGGCCTGACCGCCACCAAGGTCAAGCGATTCATTGGCGATTACGGAATCATCATCCTGTTCGTGGTGATCCTCGTCTTCCTCGCCGCGGCGGCACCGAACTTCCTGACCCTCAACAACATCGTGAACGTCGTCAGGCAGTCATCCATCATCGGACTGATCGCGCTGGGAATGACCTTCATCATGATCACGGCAGGTATCGACCTGTCTGTGGGCTCCGTTGTTGGCCTTGCCGGCATGACCTTCGCCCTGCTTGCCCCTGCCAGTGGAGGCGCCTTCTGGCTTCCGCTGATCGCCGGCCTGGGCGTCGGCCTCCTGGTGGGCTTCCTCAGCGCAGCCATGGTGGTTTGGGGAGCCATCCTCCCCTTCCTTGCGACCTTGGCCACCATGGCCATAGCCCGTACGGCGGCACTGGTGATCACTGACGGGCAGGTTGTCTCCGGCCTGAGCGGACCAGCCGAGTGGCTGGGATCCGGTTTCCTCGGCCCCATTCCGGTTCCCGTGATCATCTTCCTGGTGGCTGCCGTCATCTGCGAATTTGTGCTCAGCCGAACCAAGTTCGGCTCCCACGTCTACGCCGTAGGTGGCAACGAGGAATCGGCCAAGAAGGTTGGCATCTCAACCAGCCGCGTGCTGTTCACCGTTTACCTCATCGGCGGCGTCACTGCTGCCCTTGGCGGACTCGTCCTAACAGCCCGTCTGGACGGGGCCGCACCCGTGGCCGGTACCGGTTACGAGCTCCAGGTGATTGCCGCCGTCGTGATTGGCGGAACGAGCCTCTTTGGCGGCGTCGGCACCATCCGCGGGACCGTCATCGGCGTGCTCCTGCTGGGCGTGGTGATGAACGGCATGAACCTGATGGGCGTTTCCTCCTACTTCCAGCAAGGCGTGCAGGGCGTGATCCTGGTACTCGCCGTCCTGCTGAACCGCTGGAAGTCCGACTGACCCAGCAACAAACAATGCATCACAACAATCTCCAAGCGCACAGACAAACCACTGAAAGGAACAACCATGGGTATGCGACGTAAGATCGCCGCGGCGGTCGCCATGATGGCAGCGGGGGCACTCACCCTCACCGGCTGCGCAGGAAGCAGCAACGCAACCAGCAGCGGCGGAGCGGCCAAGACCTACAACATCGGCGTTGTGGTCCTTGACCTGCAGGACCCGGACCTGGCCCACATGACGGACGCCATGAAGAAGACGGCGGACGAGAAGGGCGTCAAGCTCAACATCACCGACTCCAAAAAGGATGTCGGCAGCGAACTGAACCAGGTTGAGGACCTCCTCACCCGCCAGGTGGATGCGGTCATCATGCAGCCGCTGGACGGCGATGCCAGCCAGAACGCGGCAAAGAGGGTCATTGCGGCCAACATTCCGCTGTTCATCTTGTCCACCGAGTTCGCCGACGGATCGGACGTCGGCTACAAGAGCTACATCGGCGTGGATGACACCGTGGCCGGCCAGATGCAGGCCGAATACCTCAACAAGCTGATGCCCAACGGCGGCAACCTCGTGTTCGCGGCAGGCATCTACGGTGCATCGTGGACGGACCGCCGCAAGTCCGGCTTCGACAAGACCATCAATAAGAACTTCAAGATCGTGGCCGAATTCCAGGCCAAGGGCAGCCGGGATGACGCCAAGCGCAACATGGAGGACACCCTTCAGCGCTTCCCGTCCGGCCAGATTGACGCGGTTGTGGCCAACAACGACGAAATGGCCATCGGTGCGGCTTCCGCCATTGCCGATGCGGGACGCACCGCGGAGTTCAAGGCAGTGGTTGGCGTCGACGGTACCGATCCCGCGTTGCAGGACATCAAGGCGGGCACCATGTCCGCAACGGTCCGCCAGGACTCCGCGGGTCAGGGCGTCAAGGCCGTTGAGGTAGTGACCGACTTCCTGAACGGCGCAAACGTGGACAACCGCTACACGCTGCCGTTCACGCTCATCACCAAGGACAACCTGTCTGAGTTCCTGAAGTAACCACTTCCGGACAAAAGTACGGGCACAGCGGGTCTCCCCGCTGTGCCCGTACTGTTTTGGCACACTCCGCCGGGGTTCCAGCCTGCCTAGAATTCCAGCGGACCACTACGAATTGGAGAAGGCGAACATGCCCCATGGTGACGACGGAGACACGAAAGTAGAGCAGCTGCTTGTCGCGTTGCGCGGACAGGGCATCGAGGTGGATGACTCTCCGCGACGGCGCTCCGAGTACTCCTACGATGCGTCCAACTACCGTGTCCGGCCTGCCGCCGTCGTCTTTCCCGCAAGCGTCGACGACGTCAGGGCCATCGTGCGCGGATGTTCGGCTTTCGGCGTTCCCATCACCCCGCGCGGCGGCGGAACGTCCATGGCGGGCAACGCGATCGGTGAGTCCTTGGTGATCGACCTTTCGCGCCGCTTGACGAACGTGGAAGCGCTCGACGGCGGTACTGCGGCGGTCTGGGCGGACGCCGGCGTCGTGCTTGGCGAGCTGCGCTCCTACGTCGAGAAAGCGAGTGGCGGTGAGCTGACCTTCGCCCCGGACCCATCTTCGATGACGCGGGCCACGATCGGCGGATCGATCGGCAACGACGCCTGCGGCAACCATTCGGTGGCCTACGGACGAATGACCCAGCATGTGCAGGAATTGGAGGTCGTCACGGCGGACGGCGCCCACCTGCATGCCGGACGGGACTTCCTGCGGGCCGTTGACGCAGGTGACCAGCACTCCGTCACCCGGGCGGAGGAAATTCTCGAAGGATTGAAGGCGTTGGCCCAGGCCAACCTCGCCCCACTGCGGGTCGAACTGGGGAACATTCCCCGGCAGGTCTCCGGCTACCATCTGGGACACCTTTTGCCGGAGAACAACCAGGACATCGCCGGGGCCTTGGCAGGCAGCGAAGGCACGTGCGCCATTGTGGTGCGGGCCAAGGTCCTGCTGGTGCCGAAGCCCCGGACCACGGCCCTCCTGTGCCTTGGCTATGCAAATACCATCGACTCGGCCCGTGATGTGATGACCATCCTCCCTGCCAAGCCGAGTGCCATCGAGGGGCTGGATGCATCGATCGTGGACATCATGCGCCACCGACGGGGTGCCGCCAGCGTCGACACCCTCCCGCAGGGCAAGGCCTTCCTGATGGTTGAGTTCCCCGGGGACACCACGGAACAGGCGGCCTCCGATTGCGAACAGCTGCTGGAGAAACTCAAAGCCGACGGCCGGGTTGTTGACCAAGCCCTTGTCACGGAGCCCCAGGAGCGCGCCAAACTCTGGCGGGTGCGCGAAGACGGTGCGGGACTCTCATCCCGGCGGATCGATGGTGTTCAGACCTGGCCCGGCTGGGAAGACTCGGCGGTCGCCCCGGAGCGTTTGGCCGACTACCTGGCGGAGCTTCTGCCCCTCGTGGAGAAACACGGCTACACCGCCTCCCTGTATGGACACTTCGGGGCCGGCTGCGTGCACATGCGCCTGGACTACGACCTCCGCAGCGACACCGGCCGGGAGGCCTTCGAGAACTTCACCCGCGAAGCAGCGGCACTCGTGGTGGCCCACTGCGGCTCCCTGTCCGGCGAGCATGGCGACGGCCGGGCACGCAGCGAACTGCTGGAAGTGATGTACTCACCGGCCATGGTGGGCATCTTCAAAGCGTTCAAACACCTCTGGGATCCAGCCGGAATCCTCAACCCGGGGATCATCGTGGACCCGGAGCCCTTCGCTGCTTCGCTGGCTCTGGAGGGCGTGCCCCAGCCGGGCCCCGCGCACGGTGAACCGGCCGCGGTGCCGGGTGCCGCCGTCGTACCCTCTTCCGAGGACCGCAGCCTCCTGCCCGTGGTGAGCCCCTTCGTCGGCAATACGCATGCATGCATTGGTGTTGGGCGCTGCCGGGCAACCGCGGGCGGCTTCATGTGCCCCAGCTACCGAGCCACCAAAGACGAGAAAGACTCGACCCGCGGCCGTGCCCGCGTCCTGCAGGAACTGACGCGGACCAAGGGCACGGGCCACGGAGGTTGGTCCAGTCCGGAAGTCAGGGAAGCCCTTGACCTGTGCCTGTCCTGCAAGGCCTGCTCCGCCGACTGTCCCACGGGCGTGGATATCGCTGAAGCCAAGTCGCAGCTGGTGGATGAGCACTACCGCGGCAAAATCCGGCCGTTCACGCACTATTCGATCGGTTGGCTGCCGCGGTGGCTGCCACTGTTGACGCGTATTGCGCCCATCGCCAACGCGGGGACCGGTTTCCGTCCGTTCCGTTGGGTGGGCGAAAAGTTGGGCGTGAGCGCACGACGACGGCTCCCGGCCTTCGCGGCGTCCGGCCGCATCCGGAGGCGGGTGGGAGAGGCAGGCTTCACCGACAAAGCCGACGTCCTGCTGTTCATCGACAGCTTCACCCGCGCCTTCCGGCCTGAAGTGGTCCCGGCAGCGGCTCGGGTGCTGCGGGACTCGGGCAGTTCCGTGGGTTGCACGCCGGACGCCTGTTGCGGGCTGTCGTGGATCTCCACCGGTCAACGCGAGGGAGCACGACGGCGGCTGGCGAGGCTGATCAACAAACTCGATGACGGCACGGATCGGGACATCGTGGTCCTGGAACCCAGCTGCGCGGCCACTATCCGTGACGAAGGTCCCAAATTGGTGGGCGGTGCCGCGGCTACGCGGGTTGCGGCCAGGGTCCGCTCGTTCTCCGTTGCGGTTGATGAAGCCATCAAACGCGGCTGGAAACCGAAGACGCTGCCGCCGGAAACGGCCGTGCTGCAAACCCATTGCCACGAGCACGCTGTATTCGGTTCAGGTGCCCAGAAACGGGTCCTGGAAGCCTGGGGCGTGCCGAACCTCGTGGAGTCGTCATCCTGCTGTGGCGTGGCCGGAAACTTTGGTTTCGAGGCCGAGCACTTCGATATGTCCATGAAGGTCGCCGAACACTCCATTGTCCCGGCGCTCGATGGTGGGGCGCAGCTGGTCCTCACGGATGGGTTCAGCTGCGCCATGCAGGTCTCACAGATCGATCCGGAACGCTCCAGCAAGCACCTGGCGATTGCCCTGGATCCACTGAGTGCCCGTTGGACGGAGGATTAGGGTGGCATACGTCGGTATTTTCCTCATCCTGGTGGCGGCTGGACTGCGCTTGGCGGGGAGGCATCTTGGCGCCTCACAGAAAGCGCATTCAATGGCCAGCTTCCGCGGGGTGCATGCGGTTCCTTTGGGAGCCGCCGCTTTCCTGGTGGCCGCAAGCGGCATTTTCATCTTCGCTGTGGGCATCAACCTGGAGTGATAAGCCCTGTCCCAAACTGACACGGTTGGCCCAAGCCCCCGGGACGGATGCTTGAAGGGACCCAATAGCCCCATTACTTTTGAGAGTTGATCTCGATGATGAACAGGAAGCTCGCACAAGGACGGCACGTCGAATGGCTGCAGGCATCGGCACACTTCAACGAAACCGATCTTGGCGAACGGACTGACCTTCAGCTGAAGCGCTCGGGGAAACTCGTTCACCGACTCCTCCAGGACATGGCGGAAGGCCGCGACATCCGCGATGCCTCGCCGTGGCCGACACCGGGCGCCTAGCCCCCAAGCCGCGGTCCGTAGCGTTTGTTCCTGGCACTGGTCCAAGCGCTACGGCCCGCTTCCTTTTACGCCAGGAGGCAGAGTTGGCCAGTCTTGGATTGGCGGGCATGGCGGCTTCGTCCCAGACCCGGTACGGGACGTGGGAGGACTCCCCAGCCAGCTACGAGTTGCCCGTGGCATTTGGTGGTGCTGCAGGTCCGGACCTGGCGACAGCCTGCCTGCTGCTCGATATGCCGGCGCGAACTTTGATCAGGAGGCTTTGCCGGACCAAACACACCGTCAGGTCCTTCGCAGCGCCTGCGGCCTCTGCCGTGATTGAGGTTCCCTGGGGGAGCGACTGGCACCAAATGGCCTACGCCGGGCGGCGGATCAAAGCCGTGCCCCAAGGTTCCCTCACACTCTCGGCGGTTGGCGTGACTCTCACCAGCTGCGATGCGTACACGGACGATCTCGTGGTGGGCCGCGTCCGGGAGTGTTTTGCTGACTGCCTTATAGGGAGAGGCGACTCTGTGTGGCTAAGGTCTTCTCAACCTAACGACTGTTAGTTAGACTCATTCCGTCACGACCCTTTTGAGGATGAAATGAGTCCATCTCCGCGTGAGCAGGCGAACGCTGCTGTATGGGAATTCCTGTCCAAACGCGACTGGTCGGCACAGACGCCCGCCAGGAAGCGAATCCTCGTGGCTTTCCTCCGGCTGGCCGCCACCAACGGCTACAACTCAGTGAGCATGCGTACGCTGGGCCGCGAACTTGGGCTGAAGGCGCCAAGTCTCTATTCGACTTTTCCGCAGGGCAGGGAGCAGATCGTGGCCGAATCGCTCCTCTGGTTCACCCACGGATTCGCCCGCGACCTTCTCAAAGCGGTGCAGGAAACCCCGTGCGCGGGTGACTACTGGGCAGCCCTTGTCCGTTTCCACGTCACCCAGCAATTGAGCCGGCCCGAGGCAGATCTCTGGAACCTACTGGTTGCCTCGGATAGGGTGGCGGGGTTCCTGGGTGATGACCTCCGTGAAGAGCTGGCCTTTTGGCAGATCCTGCACCAGGAGATGTACGCCGCTGCGGCCGAAGAAATGGGACTCGCGGTCACGCGGCAAGCCATCCAGGCTATTTTTACGCTGCTCGACGGCTCCGCGCGTTGGTCTGCATGGGATGGCAGCCAGGCTCAGCTTGAAAGCGTAGTGGACCACGGGGTGGCCCTGTCCCGTTCCTTGCTTGAAGTCGGCGCCGGGACCCGCGCCGGCGCGTAGCCGGCGTTGTCCCAACATGGCACACCACCCTTCTGTGCCCTGTCGATACTGTGATTCAGAACTCAATATTCGGTGATGAGGATTACATGAATAACACCACCCTTGACGCACCACAGGTGGCGCGTCAGACAAGTCAAAACCGGCTCAGCGGCAACATGGGAGTCGGAGAACTCGTCATGAACGTGCTGGCCTTTTCGTCACCCTTGGCCACGGTGGCCGGCACCCTTCCGGTCCTGCTGATGTTCAGCGGGCAGACAGCGCCTGCCATCTATCTGCTGGTTACGCTCATGCTGCTTATCTTCTCCGTGGGATTCGTCAAGATGAGCCGGAGTGTCCAAGGTGCTGGCGGTTTCTACTCCTTTGTCACGGCGGGCCTGGGCAAGCCGGCAGGTCTTGGTGGCGCCTTCCTCGCGCTGTTTGGGTACATCTTTATCGGCTTTTTCGCGCCATCATTCTTCGGGGTGACGCTTCAGGGGTTTGTGGTTAATACCCTCGGCGGGCCGGACATACCGTGGTACTGGTATGCGCTGGCCATTACGGCCGTAACCACCGTGCTGGCGTACAACCGCATCGACTTGTCGGCCAAGCTGCTCACTATCGTCATGCTGCTTGAAGTGGCAATCATCGTGGTGTTTGACGTCGTTTCGTTCTCGGCCAACGGACTAGGGGCAGTGCAGAGTGCAGGGTTCGCCCTGCCGTCCATCACCGACGCAACCCTTGGCCTGGCACTGCTTTTCGCCGTTGGCAACTTCTTCGGGTTCGAAGCCACCGTTATTTACCGGGACGAGGTCAAGAACCCGGACAAGACCATCTCTCGCGCCACGTATTTGGCCGTGGCAGGCATCGGCATCTTCTATGCAGTGGCAGCGTGGGCCTTCATCGCCTTCTTCGGTGCGGATAAGATCCAGGCCGAGGCTGAGAACAACACGGTGAATCTCTTCAATGATGCACTCGTCGGCCTCGCGGGCAGGATCTTTGCCGATATCGCCGTCATCCTGCTCATCACATCGGTGCTCGCGTGCATGCTGTCCATCCAGAACATCGCAGCCAGGTACAGCTTCGCCCTCGCTTCAGACCACGCGCTGCCCAGATTCCTGGGCAGGGTCCATCCGAAGCACAAGTCGCCGTACGTTTCGGCGTTGGCTGTGGGCCTCATTTGGGCTGCGGCCACCGTGCTCTTCACTGTTTTGGGTGTTGCACCGGAAGCCTTGTATCCCATAGCTAGTGGAAGCGGCACCTTCGCTGTGCTGCTCTTGATGTTCATCACCAGCTTCGCCGTTCTGGTGTACTTCATCCGCCGCCGTGGCTTGGCTCCGGAATCAATCTGGAAGACGGTCATCGCACCTATCATCAGCGTTCTGTTCCTTGGTGCCATCACCTTTCTGGCAATCGCCAACTACCCGGAACTCATCGGTGGATCGGCGGTCCTGACCGTCATCTTCATGACTTTCACCTTCGCGCTTTTCTTCGGCGGAATCGTCTATGCCTTCTTCCTGCGGACAAAGCGTCCCGACATCTACGCCCGCTTGGGGCGCCAGAGGATCGACTAAGCCGGAACGGGCGGGCCCGGCAGCGGCAAGAACTGATTGTGCAGCTTCGCCGAGCTTGCCCTAAACCGCCACCGTCTTCAGGTAACTCCGGATGCCATCAACCACCAGTTGGTGGTCCTCATCTGAGCTCAGCCCGGACACCGTGACAGCCCCGATCACGCCAGCGCCCCGCACCCGGATGGGGAACGAGCCGCCTGCGAGCGTGTAATCCTCATGGGCAAGCCAGCCACCTCCCAGAGGGCTGTGGGTGCGGGCTGAGAATTGTTCAGTCAGCAGGGCAGTGCTGTGCTCGAACCGCAGCACGGAGGCGGACTTCCGGCGGATCCACTCCTCCTGGTCGGCTGTGGCTCCGGGCAGGATGCAACGGAAGAGCACAAGGTTGTGCCGGCGGATATCAATAGCCACTCCGAATTCCGAGGCGATCGCGTGGTTGGCGATCAGTGAGCCGAGCCGCCAGGCGTCGTGGTGGTCAAAGCTTGCGAACACCAGCTCTTCTTCCTGCTGGCGCAACTCCACAAGGCGGGCAGATTCAGTCATTTCTTTGCACCTTCTTCTGAAACAACGGTGTCGGCGTCGTAGCGGAGCCCGATCTGTCGGCGGATCTCGTCCATAGCCGCCATGATCGCCACGCTCTCACCCGGCGGCAGGATGCTTCCAGCAGACTCACCGGCACGAATAAGGCGTTCCATCTCAGCTGCCTGGAACTGCATTCCCCGGCTCTTCACGGGCTGGTCGTAGCGCTCCACAACGGTGCCATCAACCCCAAAGACAGTAAACGGAACCGGGTTGTACCAGGTGTGCTCGATGTCGATCCAGCCCTCTGTTCCGATGACCATGGCCCGATTGGCGCTGGCGGCGTCGAGTTCACAGTCAACCAGGGCCTGCCGGCCACCAGAGTACTCAAAGATGGCTGCGGTCTGCCGGTCAACACCGGTCGCCGTCATGGAAGCGCTGGCGCGAATGGTTTCCGGAGCACCCAGGATGTCGAAGGCAAAGGAGATCGGGTAGATGCCCAGATCCAGCAGCGCCCCACCGCCCAGGGCAGGATCGTTCAACCGGTGCGCAGGGTCCTTGGGCAGGCTCTGGTTGTGGCTGGCCACTACCTTCCGGACCTCGCCGATGGCGCCTTCCTGGAGGAGTTCGCGGATGCGGACCATGTGCGGAAGGAAGCGGGTCCACATGGCTTCCAACGCCACAAGGCCTTTGGATTCGGCCAGATCCACGATTTCCTGGGCTTCGCGGGCATTCATCGTGAAGGCCTTCTCCACCAGTACGTGCTTTCCGGCGTTCAGGGCCAAGAGCGCGTTGCCGTGATGGAACGGGTGCGGCGTAGCGATGTAGACCACGTCAACCATCGGGTCCGCCACCAAGTCCTCATAGCTGCCGTGGGCGGTCATCACCCCATGCAGCTCAGCGAAGGCTTTGCTCGATTCCAATGAACGCGAGCCAACGGCCTGCACAGTAAAGCCGTTTTCGTTCAGATCGCGCGTCTGGAGACCGGCAATAAATCCTGTGCCGAGGATGCCCCAGCGGATCGTTCCATCGGAAGTGCCATTGCTGAGGGTCACGTGCTTAGTCCTTCGTCGAGTCAGAAAGCGGGTAGGCCACATACGCAAAACGCCGGGAGTCCGGCGACCAGCTGTTGACGTTGAGGGTACCTTGGCCGCCGAAAAGTGGCCATGAATGGAGGGCAGTGGTCCAGTCCTCGGTCGAAACAAGCACGACGGCGACCCTCAGGTCCGCGGGGTGTCCTACGGTTCCGCCGGGGAACCGGATGTAACTGGCGTACCGGCCATCGGGGGAGAGATGGGGAAACCAGTCCACTGATTCGGATTCGAGGAGCCGCTCGAAGCCAGTGCCGTCCACGCGAATCCGGGCGAGCTGCGCGTGGCCCTGCGTGGACGTAAAGGATTCTGTGTTCAGGTAAAGCCATTTCCCGTCGGGCGAATATTCCGGGCCGTCGCAGTGGGCTGAGCCGACATCAAAGCGGTCGACATCAACGCCGGCGGGAGCACCGCCGTCGGACGCTATTGTCATCAGCCTGCCGGGCTGTGTGAAGTCTCCCGCTTCGATGCCCACGTACGCCAACTGCGCACCGTCGGGGCTGACGCCATGGAGGAAATGGAAGAAGCCGTCGTCCTCGGTGATGCGCGTCGCCGGTCCGCCGGCCAGTAAAGCACGGTAGATGTGGCCGTCGTTCGCGGAGACAAAGATGCCCTGGCCGTCAGGTGCCAGGACGTGATCGTTGTTCAGGTGCGGGACGCCGGTGAGGTAGATAGGCTCCAAGGAGCCCGCGTCCAGATCGAGACGCCACAGCTTCCCATCCCCGTTGAGGATGAGTGAGCCTCCGTCCAGGGTCCAGTTGGGTGCTTCAAACAACACGTCGTCCGAGCTGTAGAGCAGCTCAGCCTGGCCGTTGACCGACGCGATCCACACCTCGCAGCGCTGGCCGGATTGAAGGGTGCGGATCACGTCGGTCCTTTCTTAATCCTTGCTGCTGAAGGCGGCGTCGAAGCTGGTTTGGGAGGCGGGGAAGTCGAATTTCTTCAGGGCGGCGAGGGCTTCGGGGGCGCCGTGCAGGCGGTCCATTCCGGCGTCTTCCCATTCGACGGAGATGGGGCCGTCGTAGCCGATCGCGGCGAGGGCCCGGAAGGAGGATTCCCAGGGCACGTCCCCGCGTCCGGCGGAGACGAAGTCCCAGCCCCGGCGGGGGTCGCCCCAGGGCAAATGTGAGCCCAAGACGGTGTTCCGGCCAGTGGGCCGGAGCTTGGTGTCCTTGCAGTCCACATGGTAGATCCGGTCCTTGAAGTCCCAGATAAAGGAGACAGGGTCAATGCCTTGCCACATGAAGTGCGAGGGATCCCAGTTCAGGCCGAACGCGGGTCGGTGGCCGATGGCTTCGAGGGTGCGGACGGTGGTCCAGTAGTCGTAGGCGATCTCGGAGGGGTGGACTTCGTGGGCGAAGCGGACACCGCATTCATCGAAGACGTCCAGGATGGGGTTCCAGCGGTCGGCGAAGTCCTGGTAGCCGGCGTCGATGACCTTTTCGGGGACGGGCGGGAACATGGCGACGTACTGCCAGATGGAGGAACCGGTGAAGCCGACGACGGTGTCCACTCCCAGCGCGCGAGCCAGCCGGGCGGTGTGTTTCATTTCTTCGGCGGCGCGTTGGCGGACGCCTTCGGGTTCGCCGTCACCCCACACGCGCGAGCCGACGATTGCTTCGTGGCGGAAGTCGATGGGGTCATCGCAGACGGCCTGGCCTTTGAGGTGGTTGGAGATGGCCCACACTTTGAGGTTGTATTTTTCTAGGATGGCGAGTTTGGATTCGGCATAGCCGGGTTCGTCCCAGCGCCAGGCGTCCAGGTGGTCTCCGGAGACGGCGATTTCCAGGCCGTCGTAGCCCCAGCCTGAGGCAAGGCGGGCGACTTCCTCGAAGGGGAGGTCGGCCCACTGGCCGGTGAACAGGGTGTACGGGCGGGGCATGTCAGGCTCCTTCAGTAGTGGTGCTGTTTGGCTTCGGGGAAAGTTGGATCAGTGAGCTTTTGGCTGCGGCGGATTCTTCGATCGCCGCGAGGACGTGCTGGACGTTCAGGCCTTCTTCGAACGACGGCGACGGCTGGCTTCCGTCCCGAATGGCCAACAGGAAGTCCCGGATCTGGTGCGTGAAAGTGTGTTCCCAACCGATGATGTGACCCTGCGGCCACCATGCGCCCATGTAGGGGTGTTCGGGTTCGTTGACCAGGATCCGGCGGAAGCCCTGCTCCCGGACAGGGACCGTGGCATCAAGGAAGCCGAGCTCGTTCAGGTTCTCGAGGTCGAACAGGATGGTGCCTTTGTCGCCGTAGATTTCGAGTCTGAGGGAGTTCTTCTGGCCGGTCGCTAGGCGGCTGACTTCCACCGAGGCGATTGCTCCGGAGGCGAGTGTCAGCGTAGCCCAGGCGGCGTCGTCGACCGTGACATCTTCCGGGCCATTTGGCCCGGGGCGGCGGTCCACGAAGGTGTGCAGGCGGCCCGTGACCTCGGTGACGGCGTCACCCAGGAGGAACAGGACTTGGTCGATGGCGTGCGAGGCGATGTCGCCCAGCGCCCCGGAGCCGGCGGTTTCCTTGCGGAGCCGCCAGGTCATGGGGGATTCGGCGTCGGAGAGCCAGTCCTGGAGGTAGGCGGCGCGGACGTGGCGGACCGTGCCGAGCCGGCCTTCGGCGATCAGTTCTTTCGCGAGCGCCAAAGCGGGGACCCGGCGGTAGTTGAAACCGATCATCGACTGCACGCCCTTCTCACGGGCGGCTGCGGCGGCAGTGGTCATGGCTTCTGCCTCGGCGATCGTGTTCGCCAGCGGCTTTTCCACGAGGACGTGCTTGCCGGCTTGGAGGGCAGCGATGGCGATTTCGGCGTGCATCCAGCCCGGGGCGCAGATATCGACGATGTGGATGTCGTCCCGGGCAATGACGGACCGCCAGTCGGTGGCGGACTCGGTCCAGCCGTACTTTGCTGCGGCTTCAGCGACGGCATCGGCGTCCCGGCCGACGAGGACTTTTTGTTCGATGGCCGGGACGTCGAAGAAGCTGGCCACGTTCCGCCACGCGTTCGAGTGGGCCTTTCCCATGAAGGCGTAGCCGATGGCGGCCACCCCCAATGTGCGGGTAGGTTGCGGGTTGCCCTGGCTCTGGTCAGTGTGGGCGGGGGTGCTCATGGTGTGGTTCCTCGTTACTTACGGAGTTGCGGTTGCCTGGAGAGTTGCGGTTTCCGGCGCCCAGTCCTCCGGGACTGGTTCGGAGGCGGGCGCGTTGCTGGTGACGTCCACGAAAGAGCCGGATTCCACGGATTCGGAAATCGAGACCATGGTGTCCAACACGTGGTAGGCCAGTTCGCCGGTGGCGCGGTGCGGGGCGCCTGAGCGGACGGCACGGGCCATGTCCAGCACGCCCAGGCCGCGGCCGTTGGCCGGTCCTGTGGAGGGAATGATCTCGGGCTCTTCTGCGCCGGGGCGCCACAGCTTGAGGTCGCCGTCGAAATAGTTCGGGTCAGGCAGCGAGAGCGTGGCCTCCGAGCCGGTGATTTCCACGAAACCCATCCGCTGGCGCGGGGACTCGAAGGAGAACACGCTGTGCGAGGACGCGCCGCTTTCGAACTGCGCCATCGCGGAGACATGCGTGGGAACCTCGACGGCGAATTCCTCCCCGGCCTTCGGACCCGAACCAATGATCCGGGTCGCTTTGGCGGAGGAGCCGACGGCGGCCACCCTGCGGACCGAGCCGAAGGTCTGGATCAGTGCGGTGAGGTAATAAGGGCCCATGTCGAACAGCGGGCCCGCGCCGTGCTGGAACAAGAACGCCGGGTTCGGGTGCCAGGATTCAGGGCCCGGCGTCTGGAACGTGGTCATGCCCGTTAGCGGTGTGCCGATATCACCGCGCTCGATGATGCGGCGGGCGGTCTGCAGGCCGGCGCCGAGGAACGTGTCCGGGGCCGTGCCTAGGCGCATCCCCGCGGCGTCGGCGGCTTTGAGCAGGCCAAGTCCGGATTCACGGTCCAGCGAGAACGGCTTCTCGGTCCAGACATGCTTGCCGGCAGTGACCGCGGCCGTTGCAACCTCGACGTGCGCTGCCGGGATGGTCAGGTTCACGATGATTTCGACGTCGGGATGGTTCAGTGCCAGCTCCGGCGCGCCGAACTCGGCGATCCCGTATTCCTTGGCCCGTACTTCGGCAGCCTCTTCGAAGAGATCCGCGATCACCAGGACCTTCAAATCCGGGAAGGTGGTGAGGTTGTCAAGGTATTGCTTGCTGATGTTGCCCGCACCGATGACCGCGACACCGACGGGCCCTTTCCGGGTGGAGGGAGAGAAGCTCATGCCCCAGCCTCCTGGGAAATAGTTCCCTCGGCTGCCTGCGCGCTGGCTGCTGCGGTCAGGAATGCCAGGCTCTCGGTGATGCCCTCAAAAATATCGCCGGAGTAGTCATCGAACTCCACCACGCCAACTTCCAGCGATTTGGCTGCGGCGATGACGTCCAGCACCGGGATGGTGCCCTGGCCGGCGGGCTGCTGGGCCTTGGTTTCCGTGGTGGCCGGTCCGTCCTTGATGTGGATGAGTTTCACCCGGTCACCCAGACGAGTTAGGAGTTCAACGGGATCCTGGCCACCCACGGCAACCCAGTAGGTGTCCACTTCAAGGACTACCTCCGGGTCCAGCAGACCCTCGAAGTACTCCAAGGCAGTCTGGCCTTCGATGGTGGACTCCAGCTCCCACGCATGGTTGTGGTAACCCACGCGGATGCCGTATTCAGCGCCCTTCTTCGCAGCTGCGTTGAGTTTCGCCGCCGTGCCCTGGATAGTCCCGGCATCCTGCCAGTGCTCCGCCGGGAGGAAGGGATCAATCACGGTCGTGATGCCCAGTTCCTTGGCGGCGGCGAAGATCTCGTCCTGGTCCTGGCTCAAAAGCGGTGCGTGCCCGGAAGGAGCAGTAAGGCCGTTCTCCTTCAAGGCGGCCCCGAGTTCCTTGGCGGTGGCCACGAAGTTGTACGGTTCAACCTGCCTGAAGCCGATCTCGGCGACTCTCTTGATGGTTCCAGACAGGTCCTCTTGGATGGCGTTGCGAACCGTGTAGAGCTGGAGTGAATACGACATTTGCGTTCCTCTTGATGATCGCCCGGTGTTGCCCTGTGTTGCTCGGTGTTGGTTGTACTGGCCGTTGGCTCTACTTAACAGTGAACCTACTTAACTGCTCCTGACGAGAGCCCTGCCACCAGATGTTTCTGGACCAGGATGAATCCGATCAAGACGGGCAGGCTGACCACAACCGAAGCAGCCATGAGTTGGTTCCAAAACACGTCCGATTCACTGGCGTAGGCCTTGAGCCCCAAGGACAGCGTTTTTGTGGCCTCGTTGGTGAGCACGGATGCGAACAAAACCTCGCCCCAGGCGGAGATGAATGAATACACGGCAACTGCGATGATGCCTGGCTTGGCCACAGGGAGGATCACACGGAACAGTGCTCCCATCCTGCCGGTGCCATCGATCATCGAAGCCTCTTCCAGTTCCTTTGGAATCGAGGCAAAGTAGCCGCTCAGCATCCAGATGGCGAAAGGCAAGGTGAACGTCATGTACGTGATGATCAGCCCGAGGTAGGAGCCCTGCAGCTGCAAGCCGGTCATGTTGCGGATCTGGGTGAAGATCAGGTACAGCGGCAGGAGGAACAGGATGCCGGGGAACATCTGGGTGGAGAGGACAGTCAGGCTGAAAGCGCGCTTCCCCTTGAACTGCAATCGGGCAATGGCGTAGGCGGCAAGGACGGCGACCGTCACTGAGCACGCTGTTGCGCAGACGGTGATGATGAGGCTGTTCTGGAAGTACTTGGCCAGCGGAACCGTGGTCCAGATGTCCAGGTACGGTGAGGCGGTGATTTCCCGGGGAATCCACTGGAAGAGCCCTGAGACATCCTTAAGGGGTTTCAATGAGGTGGAGACCACCACGAAGAGTGGAACCGCCACCCAGAGGGACAGGATGGTCAGGACCACGTTCCTGAGGATCCGGAAGTTGCGTGTCTCAATCATTGTCGGCTCCCTTTGGCAGCACCATGCGGATGTAGAAAGCGGAGGCAATGAACAGAGCGATCAGCAGCAGCACGCTCATTGCGCCGCCGAGGCCGAAGTTCCAACTGCCGAAGGAGTTTTGGTAGATCAGAGGGGAAATAAGGGTGGCTTCCTTGGGAGACGTGGCTCCAAACAGGACGAAGGGGACGTTGAACTGGTTGAAAGTCCATAGCGACATGACCATGAGCAGCACGCCGTTGGCCGGGCGGACCATTGGCAAGGTGATGCGGCGGAACTGCTGCCAGAGCGTAGCGCCGTCAATGGCTGCTGCCTCGTAGACATCCGTCGGGACGTTCTGTAAGGCTGCCATCAGCATGAGGAAGGCGAACGGCCACAACTGCCAGACGTTGACTATCACCATGGCTCCGAAGGAGTTCTCGCCCAGCAGCCAGAAGGGGCGATCGTCGCCGAAGAGGTGAAGCGTGTCCACCAGGATTTGGTTCACGGCACCATCGCGCTGATTGAACATGAAGGCCCAGGCGATGGTTCCTACGTAGGCCGGGAGTGCGTAAGGGACCAGGAAGAACGTGCGAAGAAGGGCACGCCCTCTGAAGTTGGAGGACAGGAAAACCGCGCCTGCCATACCGAGGACCCAGGAGAAGCCGACCACCAGGATGGTGTAGCCCAGCGTGCGGCCAACCGTGCTGAAGAAGGCCTGACCGATGGTGCTGTCCGGGTTTAGCCCGTTGATGAAGTTCTGGAGCCCCACGAACGGCGCGTTGAGCCAGTTGGTGAGGTTGAGCTGCGTCAGGGAGATGAACGCGATCCAGATCCCAAGGAGCATCGGGCCGATGTGGATCAGGAGTTCAAGTATCGCGGCCGGAAGGATCAAGCCGTAAGGGAGGAATGAGCGACGCCTTTTACGTACAGGCGGTGTGCTTGCTGCCCGTGCTTGGCCGGGCTCGGGATCAACGGCAGGGGTGCTGCCTGCAGCGGCCGGGCCGCTGTCCAATGCTGAATGGGACATGGAAACTCCTTTGCCGGAGCGGGGACGCCACTTTTGTGGTGGCGTCCCCACTCACTGGGCCTGGTTACTGGGCCGCGGCCATCTGGTTGTTGGCGTCCTTGAGGGCCGCCCGGATGTCGTCTTCGGAAACAGTTCCCGTTGCCGCTTTGGCAAAGAGGTTCTTGATTGCCGTGCCGGTGAGGGTCTCCATCTGACCTTCTTTGGCGATCAGCGGCATGGGCAGGGAGTGGTTGGCCAGGGCGTCATTCTTGGCCTTGACTTCTTCGGTCTGGAAGGCTGCATCGCTCGACGCTGCGGTGACTACAGGCAGGGAGGAGTAGGCCTTGTTGAGGGCAATCTGCTCTTCGTCACTGGTCAGGAACGCGGCCAGCTTAATGGCATTTGCCTTGTTGTCGCTGTTCTTGAAGACACTGAGGTTGATACCGGCCACGTGGCTCTGGGTGCCACGGTCACCGGTAGCTCCGGCGGTCATCATGGGGATAGGGGCTACACCCCAGTCCTTGAAGTCGCGCGCAGCGAAGTTCTTCAGCGGGCTCTGGTCGAACATCATGGCGGCCTTGCCGTTGATGAGGTTGTCCACCTTCTGGCTGCCCTGGCTCAGTTCAGCGTCCGACGGCGACATCACCTTCTCCGTGGCCATCAGGTCCACGAACTGCTTGACACCCTCTACCTGGGGATCGCTGTCAAAAGTGGGCTTTCCGTCCTTATCGAACAAGGTGCCACCGTTTTGCAGGCCACGAACGAAGGCTTGGTGCGAGTTGGCGGAAACGGATGCTCCGGCGGCGGTGAAGCCCCACTGATCGGGCTTGCCGTCACCGTTGGTGTCCTTGGTGAGCTTCTTGGCATCAGCTACAAACTCGTCCCAGGTTGTGGGGGCCTTCTCGATCCCGGCTTCCTTGAACAGCTTGGTGTTGTAATACATGTTGTAGGCCAAACCGTAGAGCGGCACGGACGTGGGCGTCTTGCCCTCCGCGCCACCGGTGGACCAGCTGGTCTTCAGGAAGCGGTCTTTGCCGCCTACGGCCTCGAGCAGTTCACCTTCCACGGGCTCGAAAGCGCCCGTCTCCTGAAGGGTGACGGCCCACGTGTTGCCGATGTTGAGGACGTCAGGACCGTCGCCACTGGTAACGGCCGTAAGAATGCGGTTGTAGAGGTCGGTCCAGCTGATGACTTCCAGCTGTACCTTTACTCCGGTCTTTTCGGTAAAACGATCCAGCGTCGGCTTCAGCTTGGCTGCGGTGTCGTCCAGGCTGTTGCCCTGGTCCGATGCCCAGTAGGTGATGGTGTCACTGCTTGCTTGTGGACTGCCGCCGCCACCGCAGGCGCTGAGACCCAGTGCCAAGGCTGCCGTCGCGGCAACCGCCGATAGGACTTTCAGGGGATTCTTCATGATGCTCCGGTTTTCTCGTCGTCGAGCTGGTGCTGGCTGAAACTAGGCTGAAAGCGTTGCTGCCGTGGGATCCCAATCCTCGGGCAGCGCAGGGACCTGTGCTGCGGAACTTTCCACATCCACGAAGGCCCGGTTGTCGATTGACTCCGCGATGGAGGCCATCGTGTCCAGGATGTGGAACGCAAGTTCACCCTGGGCGCGGTGTGGCCGGCCCTCACGGATGGCGCGGGCCATTTCCAGGACGCCCGCTCCACGGCTGGCAGTTGAGCCGACCGAAGGGACGGTTGTCCAATCGTCGGAGCCGAGGGCGCAAATCCTGATGTCGCCGTCGAAGTTGTTCGGGTCCGGCAACGCGATGGTGGCGTCGGAACCGGTGATTTCCACGAACCCTGCGCGTTTGAGCGGGGAATCGAAGCTGAAGATGCTCTGGGCAGATTCGCCATTCTCGAACTCCAGGATGGAGCTGACGTGGGTGGGGACCGTGACGTCGAACGTCTCGCCTGCCTTGGGGCCCGAGCCGATCACCCGTGTTTCGCGGGACTTGGAGCCGAAAGCACCCACCTTGCGGATGCTACCGAAGGTCTGCACAAGCGTGGTCAGGTAGTAAGGGCCGATGTCGAACAGAGGGCCCGCACCGTCCTGAAAGAGGAAGGCGGGATTCGGGTGCCAGGATTCCGGACCCGGCGACTGCATCAAGGTCAGTGCTGTCAGTGGAGTGCCGATGTCGCCGCGTTCGATCATCCGGCGGGCAGTTTGGAGGCCGGCCCCGAGGAACGTGTCCGGGGCGCAACCCAGCCTGACGCCGGCTGCGTCGGCTGCCTTGAGCAGGCCCAAGCCACTTTCCCGATCCAGGGAGAACGGCTTTTCGCTCCAGACGTGCTTGCCTGCGTTCACAGCCTGCGTGGCAACTTCCACGTGGGCAGCGGGGATGGTCAGGTTAATGACAATCTCCACCTCCGGGTGGCCGAGGACAGCATCAATGCCGCCGTGCACGGGAATGCCGTACTCGTTGGCCCGGGTGGCTGCGGCCTCCTCGAACAAGTCGCCGATCGCCACAACGCGGACATCAGGGAAGCTTGTGAGGTTGTCGAGGTACTGCTTGCTGATGACACCTGCGCCGATGATGCCGACGCCCACCGGGGCCTGAACCGACAGGGCTTGATGTCAGAGAACCGAAGGCGGCTCCTGCTGCGTGGCTCATGCGGACACCTTCCCGGCGTTGAGGTAGTTGTAGCTGTCTTCCACGGCATCGAACATGTCGCCCTGGAAGTCGTCCAGTTCCACGACCGCTGCTTCAAGTGAGCCGGCGGCGTTCAAGACGTCCCAGATAGGCATCTGGCCGGCACCAACGGCGAGCTGGCTCGAGGGGTCCGAGGTCACGGGACCATCCTTGACGTGAATGAACTTCACGCGGTCACCAAGCCGGGCCAGGAGTTCAGCGGGGTTCTGCCCACCTACTGCCGCCCAATACGTGTCGAGCTCCAGGACGACCTCAGGATCGAGGTGGTCGGCCAGGTGTTCGATCGCAGTTTTGCCATCGATGACGGATTCAACTTCCCACCAGTGGTTGTGATAACCGACGCGCACGCCGTACTCGGATCCCTTGGCAGCGGCCGCGTTGAGCTGTTCGGCGGTGGCCTTGATGTCCTCGATGGTGTTCCAGCGCTCGATCGGAACATGCGGGTCAATGACAGTTCCGATACCCAGCTGCTGCGCAGCGGCAAAGATTGCGTCCTGGTCATCGCTAAGCAAGGGAGCGTGGCCGGACGGGGCGGTGAGGTTGTTCTCCGTCAATACCCGCTTAAGTTCTTCGGCCTTGGCAACAAAACGGTAGGGCTCAACCATCGTGAAGCCGATGTCGGCCAGGCGCCGGATGGTTCCCGCCAGATCCTCTTCAAGGGCCTTTCGGACCGTGTAGAGCTGGATCGAATATGACACTGTCTCTCCTCGTCGTTGTGGGTGGAGGCAAATCGATGCCGCTGATTTCCGGCATCCAAGGGGGTGATGTGCTGCTCCTCACAACCTAGGGGGACTTTTGCCGAGCGTCAAGCAAAAGTTGAAATATGGCCGACAAACTTCTGCTGCATGACACGCATAAGCAATCGTGCTTCACTAATGGCATGACCTCAGGACCCGGACACCAAGGCGGAAAAGACGCCCCCGCGCAGGACGCAGGTAACCTTTCACGTGCCGGGGACCTCTTCCAGCTCCTGCGGGACGGCCAGGCCCGGACCCGTGCTGAACTGGCACTCACCACAGGACTCGCCCGCTCCACCGTCGCTTCCCGCATCGACGCCCTGATCGGATCCGGCCTCGTGGGCCCTGCCGGTGAGGCCACGTCCAGCGGCGGCAGGCCGCCGTCGCGCTTTGCCTTCAACCCCGCCGCGCGCGTAGTCCTGGCCGTCGACGTCGGAGCGACCCACGTGATTGTCGCCGTCACAGACCTCAGCGGAAGTGTCCTCGCCGAACGGCGCCTCTCGCAGGAAGTCGCGGACGGCCCGGAGGTCGTGCTGGGCAAGGTCATCAGCGCGGGCCGCGAATTGCTCGCCGAAGCGGGACGGGAACCGGGCGACCTCGCAGGAATGGGTATCGGCCTTCCGGGCCCCGTGGAACACGCCACCGGACGGCCGGTCAAGCCGCCCATCATGCCCGGTTGGGACGGGTTCGACGTCGTCCCTTACGTCCAGCGCTCACTGCCCGTACCCGTGCTGGTGGACAACGACGTCAACATCATGGCGCTCGGCGAACGGACCGCCTACTGGCCTGATCACGAGAATTTCCTGTTCATCAAAGTCGCCACCGGCATCGGCGCAGGGATCATCAGCAGCGGCCAGCTGCAACGCGGCGCCAACGGCACTGCAGGGGACCTCGGCCACGTGAGGGTGCCCCGCGGCGACGACGTCCTCTGCCGTTGTGGCAACTATGGATGCCTCGAAGCGCTCGCCTCAGGTCCCGCCGTCGCGCAACAACTCAAGGCGCAAGGCCTCGAAGCCGCCACGGGAGCGGATGTTCTCCGGCTGGTAGCCGAAGGAAATTTGCAGGCCATCCAGGCGCTGCGGCAGGCGGGACGGGACGTCGGCGATGTGCTGGCCACAGTGGTCAACCTGCTCAATCCGTCCATGATCATCATCGGCGGCAGCGTGGGGGAGGCTGGCGAACACCTGGTTGCCGGCATTCGCGAGGTTGTGTACCGGCGCTCGCTGCCGTTGGCCACCACGCACCTGCGGATCGGCATTTCCATGGCCGGTGACCGCGCCGCAATTCTGGGCGCCAGCCAGATGGTGACGCAGTACGTGCTCTCACCGGCAGTGATTGAAGCCACGCTCCAAGCAGCTGGATAGACGCCGATTGTGACCGGATGGCCGGTGGCGGCGTGATAGCAATGAAGGTGATGAAAACGTTTCCCGCCACCTTCCAGCGCACGCCATGAGCCAGTTCCTCGCCAAAGTTCCCCGGGGATGGTTGATCCTTGCCTGCATCGGGCTGATCGCGCTCAACATGCGTGGGCCGTTCGTAGCAGTGGCCCCCGTGGTGGATTCGCTGCAGGCCGACCTCGGATTCTCGCCTGTTGAACTGGGTCTGTTGACTGGTATCCCGGTGCTCTGCTTCTCGCTTGCCTCGCCGCTGGCATCGATGGCCGGCCGCAGGCTGGGTGCCGAATTCGCGGTGATGCTCACGCTGCTCGGCGTGCTGGCCGGCGTCGTGATCCGCTCCAGCGGCGGTGGTATTCCGGTGATGGTGGGAACGGTGATCATCGGTGTGGCTATTACGATCGGCAATATCGCCGTGCCGCTCATCATCCGGCGCGACTTTGCGCCGCGGCGGCAGGCAACCGCAATGGGTGTCTACACGGCGGCGCTGAACATCGGGTCCTTCCTTACCTCGGTGGCCACTGCGCCGCTTGCTGAATTGGTGGGCTGGCGGCTTTCCCTCGCGGCGAGTGCACTTCTGGCCTTGGCCGCAATCCTGTTCTGGGTGCCAACTGTTGGTGCGCGCCGGGCGTTTGTGCCAGCCGCGGTTCCGGCTGCTTCTCCCTCCGGGCCGGGGAAGGTTGCCGGCGTGGGCTGGCTAACCGCTGGCCTGACGCTTGGCTTCGCAGGCCAAGCGTTCTCCTACTACGGCGTCACCGCTTGGCTGCCAAGCTTCCTGTCCGACGAACTCGCCATGGGCGCCGCCGAGGCCGGCGCAGGCTCATCGCTGTTCCAGATCTTCGCGATTGTGGGCGGGCTGGGTGTACCGCTCCTTGCCCGCTTTGCCAGTACGACGACGGTGGCCGTCACCTTGAGTGCGTTGTGGCTGACCGTTCCCGTGGGCTTGCTCCTGGCGCCTGGTTTGTGGTGGATGTGGTCTTCCATGGGCGGCATTGCGCAGGGTGGCGGCATCACGGTTGTGTTCATCGCCATCATCAAGTTCGCCAAGGACCAGGCCTCGGCAGGGAAGATGTCCGCCGTCGTCCAAGGTGTGGGCTACCTGGTCGCAGCCCTGGCGCCAACCGTCATCGGGTACGTCCATGGAGTGTCCGAGGGCTGGACCGTGCCGCTGCTTGTGATCCTTGGTTCGGTGCTCGCGTTCTGTGTGTGCGTTACGTTGTCCGTGCGCTGGGTGGCCCGGCAGCGGTAGGTGAGTGCCGCCGCCGGGTTTACCCAACTGAGTCGCGGTTAAGCGCGTTTTGAGCCGTCAAAACGCGCTTAACTGCGACCTAGTTGGGTGGATACCCCGCTGCTGGGCTGCCTCCCCGACCATCGGGGTCACTTGTTGCGAAGAGTGCAGGCAGCCCAGCGTCGGGGCTCGGTGTGTCGCTCGACCCAGGGCTAGGCGGCGACGAGTTCCTCTTCCGTGGCCTCTTCACGGGCTTCGGTGAGGAAACGGGCGTAGGCCGGGATTGTCAGGAAGGTGGGGAATTCCTCGGCAAGGGTGACTTCTTCGAAGATGGCGCGGGCGTCAGCGAAGCGGTCTCCGTCGAAGCGTTCCAGTCGGGCGTATTCCTCGTCCAGCATGTCCTGGACCCATTCACGGGTGATGATGTCGCCGTGATCGGTGATGGCGTGGGAGTGGATCCATTGCCAGAGCTGGGAGCGGGAGATCTCGGCGGTGGCGGCGTCTTCCATGAGGTTGTGGATGGCCACGGCTCCGTTGCCACGGAGCCAGGACTCGATGTAGCGGATGCCTACCTCGATGTTCAGGCGAACCCCGGCCTCGGTGATGGTGCCTTCGGTGCTGGCGATGTCGATCAGCGCGCGGTCATCCGGGGTGACGTCCTCGCGGCTGCGGTCCAGCTGGTTCGGCTTGTCACCGAGCACGGAGTCGAACACTTCGCGGGCCACGGGCACGAGGTCCGGGTGGGCAACCCAGGAGCCGTCGAAGCCGTCGTTGGCTTCACGGGTTTTGTCTGCACGGACCTTCTCGAACGAGGCCTGGTTGGCTGCTTCGTCCTTGCGGTTTGGGACAGCGGCAGCCATGCCACCGATGGCCATGGCACCGCGGCGGTGGCAGGCCCGGACGAGTTGTTCGGTGTAGGCGCGCATGAACGGCTGCGTCATGGTTACCTGGCCGCGGTCCGGGAGCACGAAGCGCGGGCCGCGGGTGCGGAAGTTCTTGATCAGGGAGAAGATGTAGTCCCAGCGTCCGGCGTTCAAACCGCTCGCGTGGTCACGGAGTTCGTAGAGGATCTCTTCCATCTCGAACGCGGCGGTGATGGTTTCGATCAGCACGGTGGCGCGGATGGTGCCCTGAGGGATGCCGAGCAGGTCCTGGGCCAGGACGAAGATGTCGTTCCACAGGCGGGCTTCGAGGTGGTTCTCGATCTTGGGCAGGTAGAAGTACGGGCCCTTGCCCTGGGCGAGAAGGCGGCGGGCGTTGTGGAAGAAGAAGAGCCCGAAGTCCACTACGCCACCGGCGATCGGCTTGCTGTCGATGAGCATGTGCTTCTCGGGCAGGTGCCAGCCGCGGGGACGGACCACGATGGTGGGCAGGTCCCCTGCAGGCTTGAGCTTGTATTCCTTGCCCTCAGGGGACGTGAAGTCGATGCGCCGTTCCAGCGCGTCAGTCAGGTTCAGCTGGCCCTGGATGACGTTGCGCCACGTCGGTGTGGAGGAATCTTCCATGTCGGCCAGCCATACCTTCGCACCCGAGTTCAGGGCGTTGATGGTCATCTTCTTATCCACCGGGCCCGTGATCTCCACGCGGCGGTCCTCCAGGCCCGGTGCCGGGGGAGCGACGCGCCACGACGGGTCATTCCGGATGGCCTCGGTCTGCGGCAGGAAACGGGGATCCTGGCCACTGGAAATCTGGTTGCGGCGGGCATGCCGTGCCTGCATCAGCTCCTGACGACGATCAGCCGTAGCCCGGTGCAACTTGCCGATGAACTCAAGGGCGTCCGGCGTGAGGACCTCGTTCTGCCGGCAAATGGGCTGCGCGGTGATGGTGATGCCGTTGATAGTGAAGTTGTCGGTGAAGCTGTTCATGGGAGTGTCCTTTCAGGGACCCAACTGAGTCGCAGTCGATGCCGTTTTGGACGTTCATAACGGCATCTACTGCTACTTACTTGGGCAAGTTTTAGTGGAATTGGCCCTCTTCGGTCGATCCGACCAGTGCGAGGGTGGATGCGTTCGGGTTGAGCGCGGTGGCGATGTCGTCGAAGTAGCCGGTGCCGACTTCGCGCTGGTGCTTGGTGGCGGTGTAGCCGCGGGACTCGGAGGCGAATTCCTTCTCCTGGAGTTCGACGTATGCGCTCATGCCTTCACGGGCGTAGCCGTGGGCGAGGTCGAACATCGAGTAGTTCAGGGCGTGGAAGCCAGCCAGGGTGATGAACTGGAACGTGAAGCCCATGGCGCCGAGTTCGCGCTGGAACTTGGCAATGGTGGTGTCGTCCAGGTGCTTGCGCCAGTTGAACGACGGGGAGCAGTTGTAGGAAAGCATCTGGTCGGGGAACTCTGCCTTGACCGATTCGGCAAACTTGCGGGCCAACTCCAGGTCCGGTGTGCCGGTCTCCATCCAGATGAGGTCGGAGTAGGGCGCGTAGGCCTTGGCGCGGGCGATGCACGGTTCGATGCCGTTGCGGACCTTGTAGAAGCCCTCGGCGGTACGTTCGCCGGTGATGAATTCCTGGTCTCGCTCGTCGACGTCGGAGGTGATCAACGTTGCGGCTTCGGCGTCGGTGCGGGCGATGACGACGGTCGGGGTACCGGCGACGTCGGCTGCCAGGCGTGCTGCGTTGAGGGTCCGGATGTGCTGCTGGGTGGGGATCAGGACCTTGCCGCCGAGGTGGCCGCACTTCTTTTCGGAGGCCAGCTGATCTTCCCAGTGAACGCCCGAGGCGCCGGCGGTGATCATGGACTTCATGAGTTCGTAGGCGTTCAGCGGGCCACCGAAGCCGGCTTCGGCGTCGGCGACGATCGGAACCAACCAGTCCTCAACAGTCTTGACGCCCTCGGCATATTCGATCTGGTCTGCGCGGAGCAGGGCGTTGTTGATGCGGCGGACAACCTGGGGGACCGAATTGGCCGGGTAGAGAGACTGGTCAGGGTACGTCTGGCCCGAGAGGTTGGCGTCCGCGGCAACCTGCCAGCCGGAAAGATAGATGGCACGGAGGCCGGCCTTGACCTGCTGCACAGCCTGGTTGCCGGTCAGGGCACCCAGGGCGTTGGTGTAGCCGCCGGTGGGAGCTTCCTCGGTGAGCTGCTTCCACAGCTTCTCGGATCCGCGGCGTGCCAGGGTGTGCTCTTCAGAAACGCGACCGCGGAGGCGGACGACGTCGGTGGCCGAGTAATCACGGGTGACGCCTTCCCAACGCGGGTTGGCGGACCACTCAAGTTCCAGCGCTGCTGCCTGCTGCTCTGCAGTCTGTGCGGACTCTGCTGGTTCAAATGATGCGGTCATTGCATATCTCCTAATTTCCAAGCGGGGCTCCCCGGGCCGGCCTCCGCTGCGTCTTTGCTGCGTCGGCCCGGCTTACCGGGGGTCTGTGTTTCTTTTCGTGAGACCTACTTTTCTGCACTTTCAATAGCCTTTCTAGGGGAAAACTATGGAAAGAAACGCAGTTCTTCGCGTATTCTCAAGAAATGTCGCCTGTGAGCTGGAACCGCGAAGTCGCGTCGCCGTCGTCGTCCCCTACGTCCCCCGAACTGGACGTCATCAGCCTTGGCCGCCGCGTGCGCCACTTGCGCAAGCAGGCCGGCCTGACGCTGGACGACTTGAGTGCCGCCGTCGGGACCGCGCCCAGCCAGTTGAGCCTGATCGAAAACGGCAAGCGCGAGCCCAAACTCGGGCTGCTGCAGTCGCTGGCAAGCTCGCTTAATGTGAGCATCGACCAGCTGCTCGGTGCCGAGCCGCCGAGCCGTCGAGCGGCCTTGGAGATCGAGCTGGAACGGTACCAGCGCGGACCCCTTTATGAGTCGCTGAACCTGCCCAAAATCCGCATCAGCTCGCGGCTTCCGCTGGATGTGCTGGAGTCGCAGGTTGGGCTGCTTCAGGAGCTCGAACGCAAACTTAACGAGCAGGTTGCGACGCCGGAAGAAGCCCGCCGCGCGAACGGCGAGTTGCGTGCCATGATGCGTGAGCGCGGCAACTATTTCCCCGAGTATGAGGCCGAGGCGCAGAAGGTCCTCAAAGGGGTCGGCTACACCACCGGGCCGCTGAGCCAGCACGTCATTGCGGACATCGCCGAGAACCTCGGATTCACCCTCCACCACGTAGGTGATTTGCCCCATTCCACGCGCTCCGTGACGGATTTGAAGAACCGCAGAATTTATCTAACGCAGAACCAGCGGCAGGATCACGACCCGCGTTCAGTGCTCCTGCAGGCGCTTGGCCACTACGTCCTGGGGCACGAGACTCCACGCAACTACGGCGATTTCCTGGCCCAGCGCGTGGCCACCAACTATTTCGCTGCTGCGCTGCTCCTGCCGGAGCATGCCACCGTTGAGTTCCTCCAAAAGGCCAAGGCCGCCAAGGAAATCGCCGTGGAAGACATCCGCGACGCCTTCGCTGTGTCCTATGAGACCGCTGCGCACCGCTTCACCAACCTGGCCACCAAGCACCTCGGCATCACCACACACTTCCAGAAGACCCACCAGAGCGGCATCATCTACAAGGCCTACGAGAACGACGGCGTGACCTTTCCACAGGACCACACGGGCGCCATCGAAGGTCAGCCGTCGTGCAAGGCCTGGACGTCGCGGGCAGTGTTCGACGTGCCGGACAAGTTCAGCGCATACAGCCAATACACGGACACGCCTTCGGGTACCTACTGGTGCACGGCCCGCACAGAGCGTTCGGCCAGTGGCGAATTCTCGCTGAGCATCGGCGTGCCGTACCAGCATGTGAAGTGGTTCCGTGGGCGCGAGACGACTGCCCGGGCAACCTCGACCTGCCCGGATCCGAACTGCTGCAAGCGGCCCCCGGCGTCCCTGGCCAACGAGTGGGCCGGCAATGCGTGGCCCTCCGCCCGCGCCCACTCACACTTGCTCGCCGCCATGCCGCCCGGCGCGTTCCCTGGCGTGGACGAGACCGAGGTGTACAGCTTCCTGGCGGCGCACTCGGCGCGCTAACCCGATGCTCGCTCACTTCCTGACTGCTTTTCCGTGATGCTCGCTCACATTCCGGCCACATTCGGCAATCCCTCTCTCAGATCGCGTGAGTTCCGAAGGCAAAGCGTGCAGCATGTGAGGAGAACACCAAATGGGGGGATCGGCATGTATCGAGTTCGGAAAGTGGTCGCGGTCGTAGCGGCAGCCATGTTGGCGAGCGGTTCGGCGACAATCAGTGCCTGCGCGCCGCAACCAGCCGACGTCGGGCTCTTAAAGGCCGACGGCGTTACGCGGGTTTCGGTCCAAGCGGCGGATTACCCTGCCCAACGCGAGGCGCTGAATGCCTCTGCGCGCAAGCTCGGCGCGACACTGCTCGCGGACGGAGGGGATGCCGCGAACGGGAACGTTGTTTCGTCGCCCGCCAGCCTGTTGTTCGCGCTCAGCATGCTGCGAGCCGGAGCATCCGGAGAAACGGCCGCTGAGATGGATTCAGTCCTGGCGTTGCCCATCGAGGGTCGCGACGAAGCCATGAACGCCGTACTCGCGGCGCTGGAAAAGTATGACGGCGACCCCGGAAGCGTGGACGAGGACGACCCGCCACGCAAACCCGTCATGCACGCAGCCAACGGACTGTTCGTCGACAAGGGCATCCCCACCGGAAAGGACTTTCTGGCCACGCTCGCAAAGCACTATGGCACGGGTGTGTACCCGGTGTCCTTCCAGGATGAGGCGGCGACCAAACCTGCCATCGACCAGTGGGTCAGCAGGAACACGGGTGGCAGGATCAAGGAAGCACCCGCAAAGTACGATCCCGATAACACCTTCAGTCTGCTCAACGCGCTTTACTTCGCCGCGGCTTGGCAGACGCCCTTCGATGCCAACGACACGTCGGATCAGCCCTTCCGCAAGGCCGGCGGGGAAGTCGTCTCCGTTCCTACTATGCACGGAGGCCTCAGCATGGCGTACGCCGAAGGCGTCGGGTGGAAAGCTGTGGACTTGCCTTACGCCGAAGGTTTCGTCATGCGGCTGGTACTGCCCGACGGCGGTACTCCGGGTTCCGAAAGTCCGGCTGCGGTTTCGCCGGAGGTGCTTTCGGACGCGGCAGCACGGTTGGGACGCGCGGCGCAGGACACGGTCCGGATCAGCCTGCCAAAGTGGGACCACAAAACCACGTTCGACTTGCGAAAGGTCTTCGAAACGCTCGGACTCAGGGAGACCCTCGACACGGACACGGATTTCGATGTGATCCAACAGGGCATGAAACTGACGCAGGCGGCGCAAGCAGCCAACGTTACCGTTGCTGAAAAGGGAACCATCGCATCCGCGGTGACCCAGATCAACGCCAAAGATTCCGCAGCCCTGATTCCGGATCGTGAAATCGTCCTTGACCACCCGTTCCACTACCAGATTGTGCACGTTGAAACCGGCATGCCGTTGTTCACGGGTTGGGTTGCTGATCCACGCTGAGGGACGGGAAGTGAGAGAGCGATGGGGGAAACGCGCCGGGATGTGAGAGAGCGATGGGGAATGCGGCCGTATGGTTTTCTGAGACAGCTTGATGGGAGATTCGTTTCAGATGACCACGCCCAGAAGAAAATATGATGCCGCTTTCCGTGAGGAAGCGGTGCGGCTGGTGCTGTCCACGAACCGTTCGGTGAAGCAGGTCGCCGAGGAGATCGGGGTGAAGGAAAGCACGCTGGGGAACTGGCTTCACCGACATCGGGAACGTCAACCAAATGCCCCTGTCCCGTCCGAGGACAGGGGCCCGGTTGCCTGGGAAGAACACCAAAAGGCCTTGGCCGAGAACGCCAGGTTGAAGGCCGAGGTCGAGTTCCTGGGAAAAGTCAGCGCCTTCTTTGCCGCGAAGCAAAAGTAGAGGATTTCTACGAGTTCATCGAAGCGGAGAAGGCCAACCATTCAGTGGTGTGGCTGTGCCGGGCATTGAAGGTCTCACGGGCCTCGTTCTATCGGTGGCGCAACCCCGCCGGGCCCTCACCACGTGCCGTGCGGCATGAGGATCTGGTCACCGCGGTCACCGACCTCTATACGAAGGAGGAAGGCCGTGCCGGACGGGACCAGTTGGCCTTGTTGCTGAACGCGGCCGGGACCAAGGTCTCCGCCCCAACCGTCGGAGCCATCATGCGCGAGACCGGTCTGCGTGCCATCCGAACTCGGGCCTGGAAACAGACCACGGTCCAGGACCCGCAGGCCAAGACCGCCCACATCGAGAACCACATGCTCGACACCGACGGCAAACGCGACTTCACCTCCACCGTGCCCGGGACCCGTCTGGTCGGCAATATCACCTACCTGCGCACCGGCGAAGGCTGGCTCTACCTGGCCACCGTCATCGATCTGTTTTCCGGCATGGTCATTGGCTGGTCCATGGCCGGACACATGCGTGCGAGCCTGTGCACCGCGGCTCTGCAGATGGCCCGGAACCACGGGCGCTTCGCCGAGGATTCTGTGGTCTTCCACTCCGACCGCGGCGCCCAGTACACCTCTGAGGAATTCCAGCAATGGTGCGGCACGAACGCGGTCACTCAGTCCATGGGCAAGGTAGGGGTGTGCTGGGACAACGCGGTCGCCGAGAACTTCTTCTCCCACCTCAAAACCGAGTTCTACCACCACCACCGCTTCGGTTCCAGGCTCGCCGCCCGGACCGCGGTGATGGACTACATCGAGGGCTGGTACAACCGTCGCCGACCCAATCGCAGGGCCGGCGGCGCACCACCCGTAACAGCCCACACCGCTTACCAAACCACCGTTCAGGGACCCCTGGCCGCCTAACCAACAACAACGAGAACTGTCTCAAAAACTTGACGAGCGCAGAAAAGGCGGCGGGGAGTGAGAGAGCGATGAGGAAACGGGTCGGGATGTGAGAGAGCGTTGGCTATTGAACCAGCCGTCCCACCAGCACTGCCGCAGCCTCAACGACGTCGTCCGCCTCCCGTTTGGACGAACTCAAGGCGACCTCGTTCCCGGCCAGAGTGACGATGTCCGTGATAACCGCGACCGTGAGCTTTCCCAGAGTGTCATCGCTGGCTCCCAGCAGCACGGAATTTTGCCGAACCCACTCGCGTCCACGTTCGCGCCGCAGTACCTCGAACCCAGGGGGAGTATCACCTTCGATGAAGACCCGCTCCAGGTCCCGGTGTTTCCAGGTGTAGTCGAAGTAGCTGTGGCTGCCCACGTTGAACAGGGCCAGCGGATCGTTCTCGCCTGACCTCCTGGCCTTTGCTACAGCCGCGGCGACGAGCCTTTCATGTTCGTTTTGATAATCGTCCCAGAGTGCCAGGAAGAGTTCGGTCTTGCCCCCGAAGTGGTGATACAGGCTGCCGACGCTTGACCCGGAACGGGCCACGACATCCGAAATGCTGGCGTCGGTGAAGCCGTGCTCGCAGAAAACGTCCCTCGCCGCATCCAGGAGGTTTCGTCGGGTGGCGGGTGTCCGGGTCCATTGCCACGAGCCGGCATGGACTGCCGCGTTGGATGTCTTCCGAACCAAGGATGCTCCCTTCGCCGCGACATGCAGTTTTGCCGGAGTGTCGTCGGGCTTCTTTCTGGAATCGTACCTTCACCAATCTGAAACTTTAAGCAATCAAACCCCTTGACCGTCAATCAACTAAAGGAAACAATCTTAGAAGCTCGTTCTAGAAATATGTGTTGCGGTATGTATCCGAATGCTGCGATTTTTGACGTCAAACGCCTCGAAACCCGGGTGCCGTTTTTACCGTCGCGCTGCAACTGGTTGAATCGCTATGAGAGAGCGCCAACTGGTCGCACGCCAAACAAGCCAGAGAGGAACGCGGCCTGATGTCCGTTTCAAGCAAGTCGTCCGGGATCACGTCGAACAGGTGGTTCAAGCCCGTCGTCGTTACCGCCATAGCGTTGGTGGTGGCGCTGGTCCTGGTGCTCATCGCGCAGTGGCTGCGGACGCTGCAACCCGTCCAGCAGTTCCTCGTGGACTACCCTGGACATTCAGCGATCCCCGAAGGCACGCCCACAGGTTTCCCTGCCTGGCTCGGCTGGCAGCACTTCCTCAACATGTTCTTCCTGGTCCTGATCATCCGATCCGGCTGGCAGGTCCGCACCACCACGCGACCCGCCGCGAACTGGACCCGGAACAACAAAGGCTTCATCAAGACGAAGAATCCGCCCACAAAGATCAGCCTGGATCTCTGGTTCCATCTCACGCTGGATGCCTTGTGGGTGTTGAACGGCATCATTTTCATCGTCCTGCTGTTCGCGACCGGCCAATGGCTGCGGATCATCCCCACCAACTGGGACGTCTTCCCCAACGCTCTGTCCGCCGCCTTGCAGTACGCCTCGCTGAACTGGCCGGTTGAGAACGGCTGGAACAACTACAACAGCCTGCAGTTGCTGACGTACTTTGTCACCGTCTTCATCGCCGCGCCGCTGGCAATCATCACCGGCCTTCGGATGTCCGGTGCGTGGCCGAAAAAGGCAGCGATCAACAAGTTCTACCCCATCGAGCTCGCCCGCCAGATCCACTTCCCGGTGATGATCTACTTTGTGGCGTTCGTGATCGTCCACGTCACCCTGGTCCTGGCCACCGGTGCGCTGAACAACCTGAACCACATGTACGCCTCGAACAACGACTACAGCTGGTGGGGCTTCGGCATTTTCGCGGCCTCAATCGTCTTTACTGCGGCCGCCTGGTTCCTGGCCCGCCCGCTGTTCCTGCGTCCGATAGCCTCGCTCATGGGCAAGGTCTCGCGCTAGCGGGATCCGCCCTGCCACAGGGCATCAAACGGAGCACCTGACGCCACGCGATTCGCAATACCAGCGGTAACGAACGCCTTCGCGGTGCGGGCAGCTTCCAACGGCGTGGCACCCTTGGCCAACTCAGCCGTCACTGCCGCTGCCAGGGAGCAGCCAGCACCGGACACGGCCACGTCGCCAACCTTCGGAGCGCGGAGGACTTCCAGCGTTTCGCCGTCGTAGTAAACGTCGACGGCGTCCGCGCCTTCCAGCCGCACCCCACCTTTGGCGAGGACTGCTGCTCCGCTGATCTCGTGAATGCGAATGGCAGCGTCCTTCAGGCTTTCCTCATCCGTGATCTGAAGCCCGGACAGTGATTCGGCCTCGAAATGGTTTGGTGTCACGAACGTCGCCAGAGGCAGGATCTGCGCTTCCAAGGCTTGGTCGGTATCCAAGGCGTGGCCAGGCTCCTGTCCTTTGCAGATCAGGACCGGGTCAAGGACCACGTTCGCGAAAACGCCATCGGCCAACGCCCGCTCAACAGTGCAGATGGTTGCAGGGCTGCCGAGCATGCCGATCTTCACCGTATCCAGAACCGAAGGTGCGCCGGAAGCGGGACCGTAGGCCGCCGTCGTCGCTTCCAATTGGTCCGCAATGACTTGCTGGTCAACCGGCACAAAGCGGTGGTTCCAATTGTCTTGGGGATCAAAGGAAACAATGCACGTGAGGTTCGCGATACCGAACACTCCCAGTTCCTGGAAGGTCTTGAGGTCGGCCTGCGCGCCGGCACCGCCGGTCGCTTCGGAGCCGGCGATGGTCAGTGCAATGGCAGGTGCAACGGCTGAAGTCATGTCTTACATCTTGCCATTTGCCCGGTGGTGCCCCGATTTTTGGGGCACGGCGGCAGCGCGCGCGTTAGCCGTGAAGTGTCCGATAGGCGGTTTCGGCCGCCGGGTGAAGGGGCACGCCCGCGGTGTTGATGAGCGTCTCAGGGCTGAGGAATTGCACTCCGGTGCTCGTCTTCGGGACCAGCTCCTGAGCCCGTTGCACCAGCAGTTTCACGGACTCAGAAACCAGGTGGTCGGCCAGGTCGCTGCGGCACAGGAGCAGGTTGGCCACACCCACGGTCCACGTTGCAGAGGCGTCCCCGTAGCTCTTGGCGGGGATCAGGACACGGTCGTAGAACACTCCGTATTGTTCGCGCATGGCTTTGATGTGTTCGGATAGGTCGATCAGGCGGAGGCCAATTTCATTGGCCGTGGATGCGATGGCAGCGGTTGGCACGCCGCCGGACCAGAAGAGGGCATCGATGGAGCCATCGCGCAACGCTGCCAACCCTTGGTTCAGCCCGAGATTCACCTGCGTGAGACCCATTCCCGCCGGTGCTGCGGAGATGATGCGCGGCACGGTCAGTGACGTTCCCGAGCCCACCTCGCCAACACCGGCCGTCTTCCCGGCCAGATCGGCGAAAGAGCGGAGGCCGCTGTCCTCCCGCACGATGCAATGAACATAGTTTTGGTACACCTTTCCGAGCGCCACAAGATTCCCGCCAGGCTGCGGGGTGGCTGCAGCCTGGGCAGCTGCGTCGGCAAGCGCGACGGCGAACGTCGCCTCGCCGGACAACACCCGCCGGATGTTCTCCAGGCTTCCGCCAGTGGTCAGCGGCACGGCCGTTTCGGCTACACCCTCGCGTTGGAGCAACTCCGCGAACAAGGTTGCGAACTCCAGGTAAAAGCCACCTGGTTCACCCCCGGCGACCGTTAGCTTTTGCGGCTTCTCGTCAGGGGTGCAGGAGGTGGATACCGGCAGCAGTACGCCAGCCAAACCAGCCGACAGCCCGGCTCTAAGAACTGCCCTTCTTGGCATGATCCTGCTACTCATCCCGGCCACCCTGCGGGTGTTGGAACTCAAGACGGGCCGTCAGTCCGTGCGGTTCTCTTCCCTCAAGCACAAGCTCACCGTCGTTCGCATGCGCCAAACGGTCCACGATCGTCATGCCCAAGCCGTTCCCGGCGATCTTGCTGTGCTGCGGCGCCCGCCAAAACCGCGTTGTGGAGGCGGTGCGCTGCTCGGCGGAAAGCCCGGGACCGTCGTCGGAAATCTCGACGGCGACCCCTCCTTCTGTCTGATTCGTTGCCACCGTGATCCGGGCGCCAGGGGCGTACTTGATGGCGTTGGCCAGAAGCTCACCCACCATGTGCGCCAATTCGTCCGGATTGCATGCGAGGTGGAGCGGTTGCTCCGGCTGCATCAGCATGATGGTCGAACCAGCCCGTTCAGCAGCAGGCATCGCCCGCTCCACCTCCCCCTGCAGGACAGGGAAGGGGTCGATGACCGTGTGGTGTTTGTGCCCGGTTGCACGATCTGCGCGGGCAGATCCCTCGAAAGCGCGGTGCTCGGCCGTAGCCAGCTTCAGCACGCCGTCGAGAATTGCCTCCACACGCTCAAGCTCAGCAACCACGCCGGCCGCGGCGGCTTTCTCGGGCTCCGACTTCAGCGCCAGTTGCAGCAGATCGATCCGGAGCCGCAACGCACCCACCGGGTTCCGTAGTTCGTGCGATGTGTCGGCGATCAGTTGGCGCTGCGAATCGATGCTCTCCGTGACGGTGTTGGCCATCGCGGTGAACGAACGACTCAGCTCCCGCAGCTCGGGCGGACCGGCGTCGGGGAGGTGGCTCGTCTTGCCCGTCGTCTCAAGTTCGTGGACGGCGTTGCTCAGGCGATGGACCGGCCGCAGAACCCAGGCGGTGACGCGGGCCGCTGCCAGAAGCAGGAGCGCCCCGAGCGCCACCGCGGCAAGCCCGACGACGAGCCACCGCTCCCGCAATTTCTGCCGGGCCGCCTCGGGATTGACTTCAAGGACGGCCTCCCCAAGTACCTGGCTGGCTGTGCCGAAGGACCTCGAGATGACCTCCGTGCCGGATCCGAAGGGCCTGAGCGGGCTGAGCGTGGTGTCGCTGAGGTTCAAGCTCGCCCGGTTCAATGCCTCACGGACTTCGGCCCGGTCCTCACTAAGGCCGCCTGAACGTACTGTCTGCGGCTGCAGGCGGATCAGGATCCCCTCGCCGTAGAGCTCGGAATAGCGGTCCATTTCGCGTTGCAGCTGGGTGGTGTCATTGTCCAAAGACGCGTCATTGGCAAGCTGGGCGAAGCGGTTCAATGACGTGACGCGGTTGATCTGGAGTTCCTGTGTGAGCTCCCTGCCGGCCGACGTCAGGATCACGCTGGACACGGTGACCACAATGAGCACTGCGATCACGCTCAGGATGGCCAGGACGCGGAGTTTCATCCCTGCTCCACGCGGTATCCCACGCCGCGGACGTTGATGATGAAACCGGGCAGCTGGAGTTTGGACCGGAGGCCGGTGAGGTGGACGTCGAGGGACCTTGAGTTGGCTACGAAGGCATCACCCCAGAGGGCATCGAGGATCTGTTCCCTTGTCACTACTGATCCTGCATTCCTTGCCAGGAGGCTGAGAAGTTCGAACTCTGTTGCAGTAAGGGAGAGTTCCCTTTCGCCAACAGATGCGATCCTGCGGTCCAGGTCCACCCTGACGTCTCCCACTTGGATGCTGTGGGGTGCTGCATGCCCGGCACGGTGGGTCCGGCGCGTCACAGCTTCGATCCTTGCCAGCAATTCCACAAGCTTCACAGGCTTGACCAGATAGTCATCGGCACCGGAACGAAGACCCAGGACCACGCTTCGTTCGTCGTCGCGCGCAGTGAGGATCAGAATGGGGACCTGCGTGACCTGTCGCAGCTTCCGTAGCACTTCCAGACCGTCCAAGTCCGGCAAACCGAGATCGAGCAGGATCACTTCGTGATGCCGATGCCCCAGGAGCGCGTCCTCGCCACGGGACACCCTTGTGGCTTTGTGGCCAGCGGATGCAACGGCAGCGCTCAAAGCGGACGCCATGGCGTCGTCATCCTCGACGATGAGCACGTGCACGGTCTGATCCTTTTGGGCTGATGGGCTGGTTCGCTACTAGAGCTTAACGTTGTGAGTCACGCTCTGCGCCCTTCGGAGTGACCTAAGGGCGCAGAACGGGCCTCACAACCCAGCTGATTCAGGCGCGGGCGAGATCCTTCTTGTCCTCGTCGGCATCCCGCGAGCCAAGGTCCTTCGCGGCGAACGCGCTTCCCTGCTCGGTATCCAGGTGCGTGGCCTTCTTGTTCTTCAGCGCGAAGATGTACACCAGCAGCGAGATGAAGATCGCCGCAGTTACGTAGGTGAAGAACATGTCCACCTGCCCGGATTTCTGCAGGGCGGCACCAATCAGCGGAACCGTGCCACCGAAGAGCGAGTTTGCGATCGCATATCCCAGGCCAACGCCCAGGGCACGGATCGATGCCGGGAACAGCTCGGCCTTCACCAGTGCGTTGATCGAGGTGTAGCCGCCAACCATGAGCAGGCCGCCGAGCATCAGGAGAAACGCAACGAACGGATCCTTGGTTCCGGACAATGTGGAGAGCAGCGGCCAAGTGAACAGCACACCGGTGACGCCGAACCAGATCAGCAACGGTTTGCGGCCGATCTTGTCGGAAATCAGGCCATAAACCGGCTGGAGCAGCATGAAGATGAACAAAGCCCAGAAGTTGATGACGGAGGTATCGGTCTTTGCGATGCCGGACGTATCGTTCATGAACTTCAGGATGAAGTTGGTGTACGTGTAGAACGCCACCGTGCCACCGAGCGTGATGCCAATGCAGATGAGCAGCGGCTTCCAGTGCTTGGTGAACAGGAGCTTCATGGTGCCCGGCTGTGCCTCGCCTTCAACCTTGACGTGCGCGGCGCGGAGCTGATCGGCGGAAAGGGTTTCTTCCATGGACCGGCGAAGCCAGAGGACAACCAACGCAGCCACGCCACCGATCGCGAAAGGAATCCGCCAGCCCCACGCGGTCAGGTCTTCCTTGTTCATGGTGTTTTGCAGGATCACCAACACCAGCAACGCCAGCATCTGCCCGCCGATGAGCGTCACGTACTGGAAGCTGGAGAAGAAACCGCGGCGCTTGGCAGTCGCGGCCTCGGACATGTAAGTGGCGCTGGTGCCGTATTCGCCGCCCACCGAGAAACCCTGCACAACACGGATAAACACCAGCAGGATCAGTGCCCAGAGGCCAATCACGTCCTGCGTCGGGAGGATGGCGATGGCGAACGATCCGGCCGACATCATGGTGACGCTGAGGGTCAGCGCAGCCTTGCGGCCCTTCCGGTCTGCATAGCGGCCGAAGAACCAGCTGCCGATCGGACGCATGAGGAACGACGTCGAGAAGACAGCCATCGCCTCAAGCCCGGCCTGCAGATCGTCCGAGGAGTTGAAGAAGTGCGACTGGAAATAAGCCGCGAAAACCGTGTAGACGTACAGATCAAACCACTCCACGAGGTTGCCCGCGGAGCCTTTAAGAATGTTGCTCACGGCCTTGCGTGTCTGTGCGGCCTCGCTGAGGGGCGCAGCTTGTTGGGTGCTCATCAATGAACCTTCCTGGACGGCCTGCGACAGCAGCCGTGTCTTGCATGAGTTCGTTCTGTCCATGAAGCTCGTGCTCATGGCGTCCTTGCGCATGGCTCTTCGTCGACTAAGAAAGGTCCTCCATGGGTGAAGAGGACATATTCCAAACTATTGGTGATGCACGGCACAACCAACGCCGGAACGGATTTCCTAACACTTCCTTAGGTTTCAAAAGGCCTGGACGCACGACGGCGGTACCCGGCTGCCGCCGTCGTGGGAGCCTTGTGTGCCGCCCACCCACACTAGCCGGTTGCTCTCTCACATCGTGCGGGGTTTTGACGATCCTTCTCTCACGTCCGGACGGGTTTTGGCGGTCGTTCTCTCACGTCCGGGCGGGTTTTGGCGGTCGTTCTCTCACGTCCGGACGGGTTTTGGCGGTCGTTCTCTCAGATCCTGTCCCTTGTTGCGGACAAGAACGGGCCACGGGATTACTGTTCAGGCATGGGTACTTGGACCGCACTAAGGAGCGTGTTCGGCAACCTGCCCCTTCCTCCGGGACAGGTGACCGGTTTGATTGTCGACGTGGTCCTGAAGCGACGGTTCCCCTGGCCATTGCCAGGATCTGAAGCACTTCAAAAGATTGCGGGTTCTGGCCTGCTGGTGATCGGTGGAGGGCTGAATGCTTGGGCTTTGGCTGAGCGGGCCCGCCGTTCGGCGAGCCGCTTCGAGTTGGAGCGGCCGCAGGAATTGGTGACCAGCGGGCCATACGCACTAACCCGCCATCCAATGTATGTGGGGTGGTGGCTCATCCACTTGGGTGGGGGGATCCTCGCCGGTTCATCGTGGGTGCTCATGACTTTGCCGGCTGGAATCCTAGTGGAACACAAGGGCGTGCTCCGCGAAGAAGGCGAACTTTCGGAATATTTCCGTGAGTACGCCGAATACGCGACAAAGACTCCTCGCTACCTCGGATTCCGGCGTCGCCACCCGGTGAACCGCTGACACCACCGTGTGATGTGGCCGAGCGTTCCCCGGAAAGGGGGATTAGCTGAGTGAGGATCGGTGGAAGCGGGTCAGGATGTGAGTGAGGATCGGTGGAAGCGGGTCAGGATGTGAGTGAGGATCGGTGGGGTGGGACAATAAGACCGGTGTTGGGCCAGCGGCCCCACCAACCACAGTGCTAATACAGCCGGGTGCCTGAACCAACAGCGCCCGCGCGAACCACTACGAAATGGATGACCCATGCCCTCGCCTTCCGGCTCCAGCACCTTGAGCAAGCCTGCACCCCGCTTCGCCTCGATCGGCTCCCCGTACTTTGGCATCATGCTCGCCATCATGGCCGTGGTGCTGATCCTGTCCAATATCGGCGCATCCAAGGGCGTCGTGCTTGGTCCCATCATCACTGATGGCGGATTCTTCCTGTTCCCGCTGGCCTACATCCTGGGCGACGTCATGAGCGAGGTCTACGGCTTCAAAGTGGCCCGCAAGGCCATCATTACCTCGTTCGCCCTCTCCGTCTTCGCCTCGCTCTGCTACTGGGTGATCATCGTGCTTCCCGGTTTCACGGACGAGTATGGAACCGCCAAGCAGGCCGCTATCGAAGGCGCACTGGGACCGGTCCCCCAGATCGTGCTCGCTTCTCTTCTGGCCTTCCTCGCCGGCCAGACCATCAACTCCTGGATCTTGGTAAAGATGAAGGAGCGCACGGGCGAAAAGACCCTGTGGGCCCGGCTCATGGGCTCCTCCGTGGTGGGCGAATTCGTGGACACTCTGATCTTCTGCAGCATCGCGGCCTCGGTCATTGGCATCACGGACTTTGGAATGTTCGCGAACTACGTCCTGGTGGGCTTCGTGTACAAGACCGCCGTCGAGTTCCTCTTTGTCCCGATCACAGTCCTGGTAGTTGGCTACATCAAGAAGCGCGAGCCGAGCTACGGGGTAGCCGCAGCCTAGCCTCGGGCCGAGATCGCCGGAACCGTGTGAGTTCGCCGGAAGTTTCCGCACGCTCACGCAGGCTTCCGGCGATCTCGACGCCTACGAGTAGTACCGGCCCAGGGTCTCCGCCTTGAACTCGAAGAAATCCCCGGACTCGATGGCCAGCCGGGCGTCGTCCACCATCTTCACCACGAAGCGCTCGTTGTGGATCGAAATGAGCGTTGCTGAAAGCATTTCCTTGGCCTTGTACAGGTGATGGATGTACGCGCGGGAGTAGTTCTGGCAGGCGTAGCAGTCACAACCCTCCTGCAGCGGCCCGAAATCGGCCTTGTAGCGGGCACCGGACAAGTTGAAGCGTCCGGACGGCGTGTAGAAGGCTGAGTTCCTGGCCACACGCGTGGGTGAGACGCAGTCGAACGTGTCAGCGCCGTTTTCGATTGCCGTGAAGATATCGTCCGGCTCGGAAATACCCAGCAGGTGCCGGGGCTTGTCCTCGGGAAGTTCCTCGTTGCACCACCGCACGATGGTGCCCAGGTTCTCCTTCTCCAACGCACCGCCGATCCCGTACCCGTCAAATGGCATGGCGCCGAGGTCCCGGCATGCTTTGCGGCGCAGGTCCTCATACTGGGCACCCTGGATCACACCGAACAGCGCCTGGTAGGGCTTCCCCACCCGGGAAACCGTCAAACGGGCATGCTCTTCCAAGCACCGCAGCGCCCATAGCCGGGTCCGCTCCAACGACTCTTCCTGATACGCCCGGGAGTTCTGCAGGGTTGTCAGTTCGTCGAACGCGAACATGATGTCCGCGCCGATTTGGTGCTGGACCTGCATGGAAATTTCGGGGGAGAAGCGGTGCCGGTCGCCGTTGAGGTGCGACTTGAACCAGACGCCGTCGTCATCGATATGCGCCAGCCGTTCCTTGCCGGGCGCCACCGCGTCGTCGGGCCCGGAAGTGTCCACGTTCTTCATGTCGATGACCTTCTTGAAGCCCGAACCAAGACTCATCACCTGGAACCCGCCTGAATCCGTGAACGTCGGCCCGGACCAGTTCATGAAAGCACCCAGCCCGCCCGCGGCGTCGAGGATTTCGGGGCCTGGCTGCAGGTACAAATGGTAGGCGTTGGCCAGCACAGCCTGCGCGCCGAGTGCGGCAATCGACTCGGGCAGGACGGCTTTGACTGTGGCTTTGGTCCCGACGGCGATGAACGCGGGCGTCTGGATGGTTCCGTGCGGCGTGGTGATGGTTCCGGTCCGGCCCAGGAAAGTGCCGCCGTTGGCCTCGACCAAGGCGCCCGACGGCGAACACGTTTCAGTCAGCCGCTGGCCCACTGAAAAGGAGAACCCGGATTGTTGGGATGAAAGATCCGGCAGGGCACGGGCGGGTGTGGACGGGGGCGACGAGGGCAGGAAAGCGGAAGCTGGCACGCTACCAAGTGTGCCAGCTTTACCGCGGGTAACCTGCGGAACCCGGCCTAGGAACTGTAGTTCTCAGCCTTCCACTTGTCCCAGGAGGACCTAATGTCCGCCAAGGTGTGGGCCCCCAAATCGTAGGTGGAGGCAATCACCATTGAACCGCCGTCGGGCCTTTTCTCGGGGATCGGCAGTTGCTCTGCAACGATCAGCAAACCATCGCCGTGCTCTGCGTAGCTATGTACGGTGAGGCCCACCTGGTGACGGCTCTTGAACCACACCCGGCCGGAGATCTCCTCGCCGGTTCCAAGTGTGAGGGAGTAGTCATCGCCCACCGGCGGGAGATCGCCCAGCCCCAGCTTTTGAATGGCCGGACCACCACTTCCCGGAAGGGACACGAAGTGGGTTCGCCGTTGACCGTGTGGGTGTCTCTCGAGGGCGAAACGGAGTTGGTGCAGGAACGTGAGCCAGCCCTGGGTGATGTCCTCGTCCCATTCCGCCCACTCGGAATCGTGGTCCAGCGCGGCGCGCGTGACCTTCACTTCCGTGCCGCCGGAAACAGGGTGGAGCTCGAACTCGTCCCCGCCATGCACAGTCAACTTGGTGTGATCGGGATTTTCCACCACATCCGGGTGGAAGTAGATCTGCTTGATTTCGTCGGCCAGGTCATCGGCCTCCCATCCGTGCCATTGAGCCACCAGGGAGGGTTCGCGCAGCATTGTCCAAACCTGCTGCGCGTCGGCATTAACCACAACGCTCAGATTGTTCGTCATGGCCCCGAATCTACCGCCGTTCCCGTCTCTAAAACAGGTCTTGAAGTTTAGAAGTGCCGGGATTAGGCGGACGTATCAGGACACGGCTGGTTCAGGCGCGCACTGCATCCAGTTCGATGCCGATCCGACGGCCCAATTCCTCTTCTCCCAGTGTCTCGGATCCGCCGTGGGCTCGCAGGAACAGCAGCGATTCGAGGCGAAGGAAACGCCATTCCCGCTCCGCTTCGTGGTTGCCGTTGTCGATCGCGCGGAAAATTTCCTTGTCGTACAGATTCGGTTCGTTAAGCGCGCGCTGGCGGACCTTGGCGGCGATGCGTGCCTTGAAGGGGTCTGTTTCCTCCGACTCGTGCGCGCGCAGCAATTTCTCGTACACGGCAGCTCGTTCGGTTTGCCCGCCTTCACGGCAGATGAAGCTGGAGAGCGCAAGCGCGCGTTCGATCGACGCCCAGCGGTCCGGGTTGCCGTCAAAGGGCAGCACGTTCAGGAGATCCGCGACCGCAAGGGCGTTGTCCGGATCGCGCAGCACGATGCAGAGATCGAACGCCAGGTTGCTGAGGTCCCGGAGGCAGCTGCCGGACTTGGTGTTGATGCCCTTCGCCAGCCTTTCGGCGAGCACCTGAACGCCGTTCTTGCCCTTGTGATTGGCGACGGCGGCCCGCACCACAGCTTCAGGCGTCCCGTCCGGCTCGGGGATCAGCGCGAGTTCTTCGGGGGCCGGAGTGGTCACGGCTGGTGGCGTTTGTGGGCGTGGGGGGACGACGACGGCGGAGCCCGCGGCTGCTTGCACCTCGTCTTCAGTGGAGGTGCTGGAGTCCGCGTCGGCTTCGGATCCAGGCGGCAGGACGACTGCGGAGCCTGGCGCGGCCGAGCCATCCGAAGCTCCGGCACCCACGGGCACGCTGGAGCCGGCAGCGATACGCGCGATGCCGCCGTCGACCGTTGTCACCACCAACAGCGCGGCAACGCCGTAATCATCGTCCTGGACCTCGATACTGGCGATTTCCTCTGCGGGCCCGTCTCCGGGAAGGAACACAAAGTCTCCGGGTTGCAGGTCCCCAGCCTGCTTTTCGCGGTATTGCTGTGAGGCTGGGCTGTGAGTCATCGGAAGTCCTTTGGTTCTCTTGCGGTCCGCCGTCCAGTCTACAAACTCCGGCCGCCGCCAGAGGCGGGACCCGCTAAAGGACGCCGCCTAACTACAGGACGCCGCCTAGCTGCAGGGCCGAACTAAAGGACGATGCCCGAGAAAGCCAGCGCCTGGCGCACGAGGTTGCCGCGGCCGCCCTCGAACTCCTGCTGCACATCGTCACTCAGGACTTCCCGTGGCGTCATCCAGGTGAGTTCCAAGGCGTCCTGGCGCGGCTCGCATTCGCCTGTGACCGGAATGATGAACACAAGCGACACGGCGTGTTGGCGGTCGTCGGTGAATCCGGTCTGCGAGGGCGCGGGGAAGTATTCGGCCACGGTGAAGGGAACGGGGCTGATGGGCAGTTGCGGGAATGCGAGGGGGCCGAGGTCCTTTTCCATGTGCCGCAGCAGGGCTGCCCGGATGGTTTCACGGTAAAGGACGCGGCCGGAGACGAGGTAGCGAACCATGTTGCCGTCGGCGTCGCCCTGCAGGAGGGAGCCGACTTCATTGACGTATCCGAGCGGATCCAGGCGGACGGGGACTGCCTCCACGTAGACCATGGGAAGGCGGCCGCGGGCTTCGAAGAGGTCTTCGTCGGAAAGCCAGCCTGGATACGGGTCGGGTGTACGTACGCTCATGGTTAAGTTCTACCGCATCCCCGGCCGAAGTTCCTTGGCAGCGAGGCCGTGGCCGCGGGGTTACGCTCTTGGCGGCATTAGCCGGCCAGGATGGACTGGAGCGGCTCCCCGGATGCTATGCGTGCAAGGATGGCAGGCTCCGCCGCGTCCGATGCGAGCGCCTTCCCCAGAATGTCGCGTGCGGCTTCGGGCGCCAGGACGATCAGACCGTTGTCGTCGCCCAGGACCAGGTCACCTGGGTTGACCTGCACGTCTCCAACCAGCACCGGGACGTTTACGGCGGAGCCGGTTCCGTACAGGCGTTTAGTGGTGAGGCACGACGTCCCGCGGGCGAATACGGGCAAGCCGGTCTGCCGCAGTTCCAGGACATCGGTCGCCACACCGTCAACCACGACGGCGGCCGCACCCTGGGCGAGTGCTGCGGCTGCGGTTACGGCCCCCACGGGCGCGTGTTGGTGGTCACCGCACATGTCCACCACGAGGACATCGCCGGGCTGCAGTGCGAGGAGCGCACGGTTCATGGCGATGGCGTCGTGGTCTGCGATCCGGACGGTGACGGCGGGTCCGGCGATCTTCACGTTTGCCAGCAGGGACTGGATGGTCGGGGAGACGAAGCCGTCTTCGAGGAAGTGGCCGATGGTGGGGTAGCTGACGGCTGTCAGGTCTTCAAGGAGTGTTGAATTCACGTGGGATCCTCTTCTTTCCGCTGAACAACTGCCACGCACTCGATCTCCAACGACACGCCCCACAGGCCCACGCACACGGTGGTCCTGGCAGGCTTGGCGGTGCCGAAGTACTCCACGTAAACGCGGTTGTATTCCTCCAGTTGGTCCTGGTTGGTCAGGTACGTGTTGACCTTGACCACGTGCTCAAGGCTGGATCCCGCTGCTTCCAACACGCCCGCGAGGTTTTCGATGGTCTGCCGGACCTGCCCTTCGAAGGTGTCCGGCTGATCGTCCAGGCCCGTGATCGCGGGGATCTGTCCAGAGGTGAACACGAAACCGTTGGCAATGACCGCCGGGGAGAAGGGCCCGACGGCGGGCGCCTGGCCGGGGATACCGGCCAGGCGCTCGATGGCGGTGACGGTCACCGCGCTGCCGCGGCTTCCGTGGAGGGGGCTTCTGCGGGTGCTTCGTCGACGGCGTCGATGTTGCCGTACCGGGTCTCTGTGAGCAGGAAGAGGGCAACCAGGGACAACCCGGCGGCGGCCATGATGTACCAGGCGATCGAGGAGCTTTGGTGTGTCATGCCCAGGAGCCACGTGGTGACGAACGGGGTGGCGGCACTGCCCAGCAGGCCTGACAGCATGTAGGCCACGGACAGGCCCGAGTAGCGGACCTTGGATCCAAAGAGCTCGGCAAGGAACGTGGCTATCGGTCCGTAGTTGGCGCAGAACGCGGTCATCATGGCGAGGTAGGCAACGAAGAGCAGTGCCACCGACTTGGTGTCCATGAGCCAGAACATCGGGAAGGCCAGGGCGGCCTCGGCTGCGACACCGGCGAAGATGATCGGTTTGCGTCCGTACTTGTCCGAAAGCCGGCCGAAGAACGGGATGAGGAAGAGTCCCAGGATGCAGGAGGCCAGAACCACCCAGAGCATGAGGCTCTCGGAGTGACCAAGTTCCTTCTTGCCGTAGGAGACGCCGGAGGCAACCAACAGGGTGAACGTGCTGCCCGTGGAAAGGGTGGCGATGCCGCCCAGGACCACCTGCTTCCAGTACTTGGCCATCAAAGCGGCGAACGGCATCTTGGCCTTGGCGCCAGCGGTCTTGACTGCCTGGAAGGACGGGGTTTCCTCAATGTTCAGGCGGATGTAGATGCCCACCGTGACCAGGAGGACGGAGGCGAGGAACGGGATACGCCAGCCCCATGAATACAGTGCTTCGGTGCTGACCGTGGAGGCCACGATCAGGAATGCGACATTGGCGATCAACGTACCGGCGGGCACGCCAACCTGCACCAGGGAACCGTAGAAACCACGCCGGGTGGGAGGTGCATGTTCAACCGTCATGAGCACCGCCCCGCCCCATTCGCCGCCGAGGGCCAGGCCCTGGATGACGCGGAGCAGAAGAAGCAGCAACGGGGCCATGATGCCGATGCTGTTGTAGTCAGGCAGCAGACCGATGGCGAACGTTGCCGCTCCCATGGTCAGTAGCGAGACCAGGAGCATGGATTTGCGTCCCAGCCGGTCGCCGAAGTGACCGAAGATGATGGCGCCCACCATGCGGGCAATGTAGGCGGAAGCGAAGGTGCCGAAGGCCAGCATGGTGCCGACGATCGGATCGAAGCTGGGGAAGAAGATCTTGTTGAAGACGAGGGCCGACGCCGTCCCGAAGACGAAAAGGTCGTACCACTCGACGGTGGTGCCAATAACGCTGGCAAGGGCAATCTTGCGCATCTTGGTCAGGTCCAACCTGGCTGTGGATGCGGAGGAAGTATCTACCGTGGGGGCCATCTGATTCTCCGGATGGGGTGCGGGGACGAATGTCCGGTGCAAAGTAGCTACAACTATGGTGTGTGCCCGATCACACCATCAATGGCATTACTTCCATCAAAACGCGGCTGGGAATGTGAAAACACACAGCGGAGCGATGCAGCAACGCTCGGCATCAACTCCCGACGGCGGCACCTCGTCGCTTAGGCCCACGCCACCACCAGTCGTGCCGTCTTCGCGGGAACGGCGAGGTCGATCCCGGTCAGCTCCTGAAAGCGGTTGAGCCGGTTGAGGATGGTGTTCCGGTGGCAGAAGAGTTGCTCGGAAGTGACGGTGACGTTGCCGGTGGCCAGGTAGTTTCGAACCGTTTCCAACAGGCGCTCGCGCTCGCCGCCCCGGCACTCCGCCAGTGCTTCTTCAAGTTCGGCGGCGAGGTCCAGGCCGGCGTCCTGCAGGTTCTGCTGGGCCAATCGCGCCCAAGCAGAATCAGCGGACAGTGGGCCGGCGTCGCGGGGGCGGAGGAGTGCGGCGAGGCTCTCAGCCGTGCGGGCGGCCGCGGGAAGGGAGCGAAGGCCAAGGACCTCGGGAACGTAGCCGCACGGGACATTGACGACGCCGGGAGGCAGTTGCTGCGCGTCGGTTTCGGTTCCGTGAGCCTCGCCTCGGGATTCGGGACCACGGGTCCGCCGTGCAGGCAAGGCCCAGAAAACATAGGTGTTGCCGCCGGATTCATGGAGGAACAATCGTTGCCGGGTGTGCTGGCCTGATCCGAATTGGGATGCCGCTGCGCGCAGCCGTGCGCCTGGATCGCCGCTCGCAGCAACCAGTGCAAAGCGTGATTCGGGGTTGATACCCAATGCCGAAGCAACCTGCGCGGAGGTCTCCTGGGACGGCGTGCTCTGGTTGAACAGGCGGGCAATGAACTCGCGTTGGATGCTCGATTCTTCCTGGGCCATCCGGACGCGTTCGGTCAGGTAGCTCGTGTGCGTGCGGGTGGCGAATTCGTCTACGACGCGCCACACCTGATCCACGCGGGTAGCCAGCAGTGCGGCGTCCTCGGTGTGCGCGATCTCCAGCAGTTCAGCCCAGAGGATGCTGAAGTCCAAGCGGACAGCTGAGGTCAGGGACTCCGGCGGGATCCCGGCCCTGGCCCGCTTGGATCCGAGGTCGGAAGCGAAGTCGAGCAGGCCATCCTGGCTGTCGATACGCCCGTTCCTGAGGCCGCTGATCAGGCGCCGGAAAGTCTCCCGCGCCGTCTCCTGGATCTCCAGGACAGTCACCTGGCTTTCGCCGTACTCCGGGATCTCACGGACCCTCGTGGTGAAGGCCTGCGCCAGGGTGTCCAGCCGGCCTTCAAGCTGGTCCACCAGCTCAGTCCAACGAACGGCATGCCCCGAGGTTTCAGAATTGTGCATTCACACATTCTAACGGCATGATTCCGTGGTGGATTGCTAGTCTTTTTGGGAAAAACTACTGGCACTATGGAACGAGTCACACAAAAATCGCCCGGGCATCCCCAACGTCCGGTCCCGTTCGCACTCATGGAGCAACAATGGCAAGCACCGTCAGCGGAGCCACGGACGCCAGTCCCACGGCAGTACGCATCGTCGATGAAAGCGTCACCAAGAAGGTAGCCCTGGCTGCCCTCGTGGGCACTGCGCTGGAATGGTACGACTTCTTCCTTTTCACCACAGCCGCTGCTCTGGTGTTCAACGCACAGTTCTTCGTATCCCAGGATCCCTTCGTCGCTGCCATGGGCTCCTTCGCCACACTCGCCGTTGGCTTCGTGGCCCGCCCGATCGGCGGCTTCATCTTCGGCGCCCTCGGTGACAAGGTGGGCCGCAAGAAGATCCTCATGGTCACGATCGTGGGCATTGGCATTGTCACCGGGCTCATCGGCCTGCTGCCGAACTACATGACCATCGGCTTGGCCGCCCCCATCCTGCTGGTTGCCTTGCGCATCGTCCAGGGCCTCGCCGTCGGTGGCGAGTGGAGCGGGGCGGTGATTATCGCCGTCGAAAATGCGCCGGTGGAAAAGCGTGCACGCTACGCCGCGCTTCCACAGATCGGTTCCCCGATCGGTACCATCCTGTCCTCCGGTGGCTTCTTCGGCATGCTGTTCCTGGTAGGCCAGACCAACTTTGACGCCTGGGGCTGGCGCATCCCCTTCATTGCCGCCATCCCGCTTCTGGCTATCTCGCTGTGGATCCGCAGCCGCCTCAGTGAATCCCCGGAATTTGAAGCTCTCATGGAGTCCGGCGAAACGGAACATGCTCCCATCCGCGGCGTCCTGAAGAACAGCTGGCGCCAGATCCTGGTGGGCATGTGCTCGGCACTGCTCGGCATCGGCGGTTTCTACCTCATCACCAGCTTCGTGGTCTTCTACGGCACCAAGGTCCTCAAGCTGCCCTCCGAACTCCTGCTCCTGGGAACCTTGCTGGCCGCAGCCCTCGAAATCGGCGCCCTGATCTGGGCAGGGCCGCCTGGGTGAAAGGTTCGGCGCCAGCAAAGTCATCCTTTGGGGCGGTGTGGCCTCGGCACTTATCGCAGTTCCTGTGTTCCTGGCCATCGACTCCCGCAACCCCGTCCTGGTGGTCCTGGGCATGATGATCGGCGTCGCCGTCCTTTCCATCCCGTACGCAGTCTCCGGCACCGCGCTGACCGCGCTGTTCGCCACGAAGGTCCGCTACACCGGCGTCGCCATCACGTCCAACACGGCGGGTGTCATCTCCGGCTTCGTGCCGCTGATCGCCACCGCGCTCGTGGCAGCCAATAACTCCTTCTGGCCGGGCGCCATCATCCTGCTGGTCGTCTCAGCATTGACCGCGCTGTCCGGCCTGTTCCTCCCACGCCTTTCCATCGAAGAAGAAGGAATGAAGCATTGAGCACAACCACGGCTGGCCATCTGATTGTTGGCCAACTCGAACGGGCAGGCGTCAAGCGCGTCTACACCGTCCCGGGCGAGAGCTTCCTGGACGTCCTTGACGGCCTGCACGGCTCGCCGATCCAGAACGTGGTGGCCCGCCAGGAAGGCGGCGCGGGATTCATGGCACTCGCCGAAGGCCGCCTGACCGGGCTTCCCGGTGTAGCGATGGTGACCCGTGGACCGGGTGCTGCAAATGCCTTCATTGCCATCCACACAGCCCATCAGGACGCCACGCCGCTGATCCTGTTCGTTGGACTGATTCCGGTTGCCGACCGCGGCCGTGAGTCCTTCCAGGAGTTCGACATCAACGCCTGGTTCGGCAGCACCGCCAAGAAAGTCGTAACGCTCGACGACGCCGCTTCCGCCGCCCGCGTGGTGGACGACGCCATCTTCACGGCCCTCAGCGGACGCCCCGGCCCGGTAGTGATCGGCCTCCCGGAGGACGTGCTGGTGCACGTCGTCCCGGACGCCACGGTGGAACCGCGCAAGTTTGCCCGTCCCGAGCCCGCTGCCGCGGACCTGGACGAGCTGAACCAAAAGCTCAGCACCGCACGCAAGCCGCTCGTCGTCGTCGGCGGCGAAGGCTGGACTCAGGAGTCCGGCGAGCAGTTGGCCGCGTGGGCGAGCCGCAACAGCGTCCCGGTGGTGGCCGACTTCCGTGCTTACGACGCCGTCCCGCACCGGAGCGACGCCTACGCCGGCTTCCTGGGGTACGGCCGCAGCGACGCCAACGCTGAACGCCTCGACGACGCCGACCTCCTCGTCTTTGTGGGTTGCGTCCGCGGCGACGTCCTCTCCGATGGCTACAAACGCGGACTCGACGCCGAGACCGTGGTGGTCAACGCCGACGCCAACCTCCTGGGCCACTTTGGCCGGGTGGACCAGCACATCATTGCCGACGTGACGGCATTCGCCAGCGCGCTGGCAGCCACCAACACCACCGGCGAACGTGCGGAAGGCTGGTTCGCCAGCGCCCGCGCCGACCAGCTCAAGTTCTCCACGCCACAGCCCGACGGCGGCATCGGCGTCGACCTTGGCGTCGCCATGGAGGTCCTCAAGAAGGAAATGGCCGCCGACGCCGTCCTCACGTTCGGCGCCGGTAACCACGCGCTGTGGCCTGCACGCTACCTGGACCACAACTCGGCCGACTCCTTGGCCGCACCCCGCAACGGCGCCATGGGTATGGGAATCCCCGCAGCCGTGGCAGCATCCCTCGCGTACCCCGGGCGCCAGGTCATTTCCGTTGCCGGTGACGGCTGCTTCATGATGAACGGCCAGGAAATCGCCACGGCCATGGGCTACGGCGCCAAGTTCATCGTCCTGGTGGTGGACAACGGCATTTTCGCCACCATCCGCGAGCACCAGGAAGCGCACTACCCGGACCGCCCTTCGGGCACGCATATGACCAACCCGGACTTCGCCGCACTCGCCCGTTCTTACGGCGGTTACGGCGAGCGCGTGGACCGCACGGAAGACTTCGCAGCCGCGTTCCGCCGGGCCGTCGACTCCGGTCTCCCGGCCTTGCTGCACCTGCCACAGGACCCCACCACGCGTTCCCCCAAGACTTCAACAAACTGACCGGAGCCCTCACAGTGATCCAGCTTCAGAACATCATCAACGGCGAGTCCGTTGACGCCGCTGCCAGCCTGCCGTTCTTCGACCCCGCCACGGGCCAGCAGATCGGCACCGCGCCGGACAGCGACGCTGCCGCCGTCGACGCCGCCTTCCAAGCCGCTGCCGCAGCTTTCAAGAGCTACAAGCGCACGACGCCGGGTACGCGGCAGTCGCTGCTGTTGCAGTTGGCCGACCTCATCGAGGCGAATGTTGACCGGCTCCTCGAGGCCGAGGTTGCTTGCACCGGCAAGCCCGCAGCCTTGACCCGTGAGCTCGAAATCCTGCGCGGCGCGGACCAACTCCGTTTCTTCGCGGGAGCTTGCCGTGTGGTCTCGGGGACTGCGCAGACGGAGTATGTGGAGGGTTTCTCTTCGACGATCCGGCGCGAGCCCATTGGCGTGGTCGCACAGATCACGCCGTGGAATTACCCGTTCATGATGGCTATCTGGAAGATTGGTCCGGCTCTTGCCGCGGGCAACACCCTGGTCCTTAAGCCTGCAGACACGACTCCCTGGTCCACGGTGGTCCTGGGCGAACTGGCGCAGCAGGTCTACCCGGCCGGCGTAGTGAATATCGTTTGTGGCGGGCGTGAAGCCGGCGCTGCGATGGTGGAGCACGACATCCCTGAAATGGTCTCCATCACAGGTTCCACCCGTGCCGGTGCGCAGGTCATGTCCGCTGCGGCTAAGACGCTCAAGGACGTCCATCTGGAGCTTGGCGGCAAGGCACCCGCAGTGGTGTTTGCCGACGTCGATATCCAGCGCACCGCCGGCGAGATCGCCTTGGCTGCTTTCTTCAATGCCGGGCAGGACTGCACCGCCGTGACGCGGGTCCTGGTCCACCAGGACATCCATACGGAGTTCGCGGCTGCACTGGCCGACGCTGCTTCGGCGCTGAAGGTGGGCGGTTCCGATGCGGATCTCGGCCCGCTCAACAGTGCCGCACAGCTGGAGCGTGTGGAGGGCTTCATGTCCCGCCTCCCGGCCAACGCCAGGGTCCTTTCCGGTGGCAAGCGCACCGGAACCGGCTTCCATTTTGAACCCACGGTCATCGACGGCGTGTTCCAGACTGACGAAGTGGTGTGCGACGAGATCTTCGGCCCCGTGTTGACGGTCCAGCCGTTCGCCACGGAGGAAGAAGCAATCGAACTCGCCAACGGCACCAAGTACGCCCTTGCCTCCAGCGTCTGGTCCGAGAACCATGGCGTGGTGACCCGTGTTTCCAACGAGCTCGATTTCGGTGCCGTGTGGATCAACTGCCATCAGGTGATTCCGGCCGAGGCCCCGCACGGTGGCTTCAAGCACTCGGGCACCGGCAAGGACCTGTCCGTGTACGGCCTTGAGGACTACACGCGCATCAAGTCCGTCACCACGTCCCACCGCTAGACACATCATGAAACTTGATCTCCTGCTGCGGAACGCAGATATCATCACGATGGATCCGGCCCGTCCTATGGCCAGTTCGCTGGGCATTTGGCAGGGACGCATCGTGGGCCTCGACGAGGACCTGGACGGGTTGGATGCCCGCGAGGTTTTGGACCTTGGCGGCGCCACCGTCACTCCCGGCTTCATCGATGCCCATTGCCACACGACGTGGTTCGGGCTGGGGCTCGCGGAACTGGACGTGTCCGGTGCCCGTGGTTTGGACGAGCTGTATGAGCTTCTCCGCGGTGCTGTGATCAACGCCGGAGCCGAAGGTCAGGGCTGGCTTTTCGCCACCGGCTTCAGCCAGACCCAGCACGGCGGTTCCTTCCCGGACATCGCCGAGCTGGACCGCATCACGGGGGAGCGGCCGCTGTTCATGCGGCATAACTCCGGGCACATGGCCGTGGTCAACACTGCCGCGCTGCGGCTGGCAGGTGCCGAGTCGCCGTCGTTCCCCGATCCCGACGGCGGAGCGATAGTCCGCGACGCAGCGGGACGTCCCACCGGACTCGTCCAGGAGACGGCACAGGAACTGATCCAGCAGCTGATCCTGCCGTATTCGTTGGACGACATCGAGGACGCTCTTGAACGGGCCACCCTGTACTACGCTTCCGAGGGCATCACGAGTTTCACCGAAGCCGGGGTAGGCGGGGGCTGGATCGGGCACAGCCCGGCCGAGCTCGCCGCCTACCAGCGCGCTGCCGCCAACGGCCGGTTGCACGCCCGCGCACAGGTGATGCCGGTGCTGGATGTGCTGCACGGATTGGACGGGCATTCCTCGGACAGCCCTGGAGCTGCACCTGCGGGGCTGGACCTCGGGATCACCAGCGGATTCGGGAACGAGTACCTGTCCCTCGGCCCCGCAAAGGTCTTCCTGGACGGATCACTCCTGGGCGAAACCGCAGCCGTGAGCCATGAGTTCTGCAGCCACGGACACCGGGACAACACCGGCAACGTGGGCTACTTCCAAGCCGATCCCGCCCAGCTGCGCGAACGCATCGAGGCCGCCTACGCCGCGGGCTGGTCCATCGCGGCCCACGCCATCGGTGACCGGGCGATCGACCTCGCCGTGGACATCATCACGGATTGCCAGGCCGTGTATGGGCCGCGTCGCCTGCCCAACAGGATCGAGCACGCCTCCATGACGCGTCCTGAGCAGTTGGCCAAGCTCGCCGACGCAGGCATCGCTGTCACGCCGCAGGCCAGTTTCTTCCGTGATGGCGGGGACGGGATGACCGCTTCCCTCGGACCGGACCGCTTGCCATGGGCCTACCGTGCGGCCAGTTTCCTGGAAGCCGGCGTGACGCTTGCGGGAAGCTCGGACCGGCCGGTCGCCGACGGAAACGTTCTCCGCGGAATGCAGGCGTTCGTGGACCGCCGGACCGAATCGGGGGCCGTTTTTGGAAACCCAGCGGAACGCCTCACCCCACAGCAGGCACTGGCCGCCTACACCAGCGGCGCCGCGGCAGCCACTGGGACGCTTGCCGGAAAAGGGACCCTTGAGCCGGGCAAACTTGCCGACTTCGTTGTCCTATCCGCCTCGCCCTTGGACGCACCCAACATCAGCGAACTGCAGGTCCTGGCCACCGCCGTCGGAGGCCGCTTTACCTACGAATCAACCGACTTCCACGCTGAACTTTCCCCTGAAAGTTCCTTCGCGGCCCACCGTTAATAGGGGAGACCATGACAACCACCACACGTTTCACCGCCCAGGACACCGCCTTCGTGCAGGACTTTCAAACCATGAGTGCGTTCGGCGCCACGGAGAACGGCGGCGTGGACCGCCAAGCCGCGACCATTCCCGACGGCGAACAGCGGCGCTGGCTGGCAGGACTCCTGGAAGACCACGGCTTCACAGTCAAGTTCGACCACGCTGGCAATCAGTGGGGCCTGTACGAGGCTGTACCCGGTGCGCCCTTCGTGGTGGTCGGTTCGCACATGGATTCACAGCCGACGGCGGGACGTTACGACGGCGCGTACGGCGTCCTCGCCGCGGCCCACGCCGCGTTCCGCTTGGCTGCACGCTGGGGAGCCGGCGCCGCAGCACCCAGGTTCAATCTCGCCGTCGTCAACTGGTTCAACGAGGAAGGCAGCCGCTTCAAGCCCTCCATGATGGGCTCGTCCGTCTACACGGGGAAGCTGGAACTGGAAGACGCGCTCAACACCAAGGACGCTGCCGGGATTACGGTGCGCGACGCCCTGGACGCGATCGGTTGCCGGGGAACCTTTGAAGGGCCCGAGGCTGCTTACTGCGCCGAGATCCACATCGAGCAGGGCCGCAGCATGGAGCGCGAAGGCATCACGATCGGTCTGGTCAGCTCCAACTGGGCAGCGAACAAGTACGAGTTCGTGGTCCATGGCGAGCAGGCGCACACCGGTTCCACCGTGATTGCGGATCGCAAGGATGCCCTCCTGGGTGCTTCCATGCTGGTGGTTGCGGCGCGCGAACTCGCGGATCGTTTCCCCGGTGTACTCCACACGTCCGTGGGGCAGCTCAACGTGTACCCGAACTCGCCCGTAGTGGTGCCCTCCCGCGTGAACCTGCTCCTGGACCTGCGCAGCGCCGACGAAGCCGTCCTTGCCGAGGCCGACGCCCTGCTGCATGCCCGCATCACGGAAATCGAACGGCTAGCCAACGTCTCGGTGGAGAAGCACCACTCGCACTCCTGGGCCGTGACTCCGTACCAGCCCGAAGGAGTGGAGCTGGCCGCCAAAGTCGCCGCCGACCTGGGGCTGTCCAACAAAGAAGTCATGACCTTGGCCGGACACGACTCCACGAACATGAAGGACCTTGTTCCAACCGTGATGCTGTTCGTGCCCAGCGTGGACGGCATCTCCCACAACGAACACGAATACACTACGGACGAAGACATCGTGGCCGGGCTCACCATGCTCACCGAGGTTGTCAGCCGGCTCTGTGATGGGGTATTGGCGGACTAAATTCCTGCCCGCCGCACGGAAGCACCCCCGCCGCAGTGGGGGTGCTTCCTGGTTTAGGTGAATGACGGCCTTGGATCGGCCGGGATATCCGCTCCTGTTACTGAGGGATGTTCACGTTGGCCGGGTGGTCGCCGACCTTCTTGTCGTCGTAGGCAGCGCCACCGAGGGCGCAAACCTGTGCGGCGGTGAAGCCTGCCGGGGCTGTACCCAGCGAGGTGAGGTCGACGCCGTCGACCGTTACTGTGCTCGGATACAGTGAGCTGTCCGCGGACTTGCAGACAAGCACGATAATCCTGAAGTCACGGGGATCGGTAAAGGTCAGACTGACGGTACCGCCAGCTCCAACTGTTGCCCGTTGGTCCGCCGCTGTGTCATAGCCCGCAGGCGTGGTGGTTTCAACAACCCAGTACTCTCCAGCCAACACGTCCGTGAAGGAGCAGTTTCCGCTGGCATCCGTGGTGCAGGTGACTCCTGTAGTGGTGTCTTCCGCTCCACGCGTTTCAAGCGGGGCCGCGTTGTTGAACAGTGTGAAGACGGCACCGGCCAGCGATGCTCCGCTGCCTGTTCCGTCGTCCCTCTTGTGGACGTTGATGGTTCCCTTAGCCGTGTTGGTGTAGGTGCAGTCAACACTGCCCTGGAAGCCCAGGACGATGTTCACCGTTGCTCCGCTACGGCTTGTGGACGTGCCTGTTCCGGATGAGGTGCATTGCAGGTCCGTCAGCGTCCAGCCCGAGGGCAAGGTGCTTTCAGTGACGCTGTAGTTTCCCGCCGCCACCGAGGTGCCGTAGTCACGGGTTCCGCCGTTGCTCAGGCTGAAGGTCGACGGCGTCAGCCCACCGGTGGTGGTGTAGCCGAACGTTCCGTCGCCGCCTACGGTGACCTTATGGATCTTGATGGAACCGCACTTGCTGAAGTTCAGCGGCACAGGTGCAATGAAGTCCTTCAAAGCCGCAGTGAAGGAGTCGGAGGACCGGCTCTTCAGGTAGGCGCCGCTGAAGGTTTCGCATGAACCGGCCGGGATGATGCCGGCATCGGTCAGGTTGATGGCGGCCTCGCCGAAGGTGCGGGCAGAGAGGTTGCGTGGTGCATTCGGCGCGATCGGGTCAACTACCGTACCGGACGGTGGGTTGTTGGCAGGATCGTTGATGGATCCCTCGAAGTTGCCGGTCAAGGGCTGTACGGGGCCCCAACATGGAGTGCTGTTTGCGGAGTCGCAGAGGGACTTGGATCCGGTGGCGACCCACCGGTGGAAGCCCAGAGTCGGGCTTGTGCCGCCCTGCGAGAGGTCGTACTTGATCAGGACGTCACCAGCGGTCCGGACCGGAGTCACACCATTGGCCGAAACAGCGGTGCTCTTGTTGAACTCGAAGTCCATGTTGGTGGTGCCCGTAGGCTCCTGGACCCGTTCCCATGCCAAGTAGGCGTAGTCCTTGCCGTTGGACTCGGTCTTCAAATAGGCGTAGAAGCGGAGCAGATCGCTCTTGTTATTCGGGATGGAGCCGGTGACCACAGCCGGGACTTCTGTGTCCTCCTTGGTGCCCTGGCCGAACGAATTATCGTTCTGGCCCGTCGCCAGGTCGATTCCGCAACCTGAGATAGGAGCAACGCAACTGATGGGGGCCGTGGCCCAATCCTGTGTTTCGTCGTTGAGGACCAGGTTTCCGTCAGCCGCGTCAAAGGGGCTTCCGGTGAGGTTGGCTTGGGCAGCTGTTGCTGAGAGGACCAAAGCCAGACAGGCTGCGGCTGCGCCAATCGAGGTGAGTTTCTTGTTTCTCATTAGGGTGCCTGATTTCTAGTGAAACCGTACGGCCCGGACGGGGTTATCCGGCGCCGCGACATTCCCCCGGGTTTTGGGCAGCCCGTTTGCTTAAGCTGCCTTCTGGGATGAGTTACCGCCCCGAGACCGTGGAGCGATGGCGCTGCCGGGCATGCGTCGCCGGCTGCGAAGATGCGTGATGCATGCGGGTGGTAGTGATGGTTCAGGACGAATCGCCCTTTGTGGGCGTTCACGTTTTCGGCCCCAAACGCCGAAAATTTCGTCCCGGCTGAGCTTCGGGGCGCGCGTTACTGCAGTCCCCCATCCTTCCCAGCCATTTGATACTAGGCCCGGTGAGGGGCAAAGGCAACGACTTTTCGTGCCGCCTGTCAGGCTCGTGGTCGTTCCACAACGATCGACGCCGGTGCCGAGCCGCCCACCGAATCCGGGTTGGCGACGTACAGGACACCCTCGCTAATGCGGGCCTCAACCCCTGCCCCGTTAAGCCTTTGCATCAGTGGTTCCAGATCGCCGTCGTATTCAAAAGCGAGATCGCCGGACTCTGCCGCCGGACCGTGGATCACGCGCAGGATCCCGCCGTTTTTGGCGGTGAACGTCGCCGATTCGTCATCCGACGTCCGCGGGCGGCCGCCGATGTTGCGGAGCTCCTGCGCGGAGTCGTCGACGCCGGGACTCACCCAGGTGGCTACCACGGCAAGGGCCGGGTCGGCTTTGTCCGACGTCGCCCAGGTGCCATCCCCGGCGCGCGGGGCGGGGTCCGCCAGGAACGAGAAGCCATCCCGGGCAGTGATCTGCACGGTCTGCCCATGCGAGGCCTCGGTGACTTCTGCGATGGTCCCGTCCTCCTGTGTGCGCCGGGCGAACTCTTCCAGCACTCCAACCTCGACGCCAAAGATCGTGACGCCGTCCTGCGGTGTGCCGCTCATCGCCTGCGTGTGTTCCACGCGGTGCAGCGCCAGCCGACCCGAGCCGGCATCGAACTCCAACCAGTCGCCATCCTTGACCGTGTTGACCATGCCCAGTGCTTCCAGCAGTTCAGTCCACTGATGCGGGCGGGAGGTGAAGTGGATGGGGCGGGCTCGCAACATGGGTCCTCCTGGGCTGGCTTCACTGGCACTCCGGGTTCTGCTGGCACTCCGGCTTCTGGCCTCCAGCCTATGCCGCCCGGTTTGCCGCAGAATGAATCCATGCCCATTGAGCTCGAAGAATTGATCGTCAAGGACGCGGCCACATGGCGGGCGTGGCTTGAAGAACACGCTGCCGACAGTCCTGGCGTGTGGCTGGTCCTTCACAAGAAGGGTGGGAACGTCACGGAGTTGGACTACGACGCCGCGTTGGACGAGGCGCTGTGTTTCGGCTGGATCGACGGCCAATCGAAAAGCCGCGACGCCGAAAGCTACTTCCAGCGCATGACACCCCGGGGCCGCCGGAGCATCTGGTCAGCGCGCAACGTCGGGCACATTACGCGCTTGGACCAGGAAGGAAGGATGACAGCAGCCGGGTGGGCCGCCGTCGACGCCGCCAAAGCCGATGGGCGCTGGGAAGCTGCGTATGCCGGACCCGCCGATTCTGTGGTTCCTGATGATCTCGCAGCTGCCATCGCTGCTGTTCCGGAGGCGCAGGCCATGTTCGACGTCCTGACGTCCCAGAACCGTTTCGCCCTCATCCACCGGACCAACCTTGTCAAAAGGGCAGACACGCGGGAGAGGAAAATCGCCGGTTTTGTGGAGATGCTTGCCCGGCACGAGGCCCCGTACCCGCAGAAGAAGCGCCCCGCTTCCGAGCCCAGGTAGTCAGGCTTCGGGCGCGAACGCCACGCCTTCGCCCACGACGCGAAGGCTGAGCTCCGTGCCGGGCTTGGTGATGGACGCGTTCCAGTGCCGGATGGTGATGATCTCGCCGCCGCCGGGGTAGCGGTGGCCATTTCCGGATAGGACGCCGTCCGCCGCGGTGTAAGCGGCGAGCCTTATTCGGACGGTCGTTTCGGGACCGAAGTAGTCCGTATCCACAACGACGCCCCGGATCGGGGCCGTCGGGTGCGATGCGTATTTGCTCCGGGCGGAGCATGAGCTGCACTTTGCCCTGTGCCGGTGGCCGGCGGACAGGAATCCCGCCCAGGGAACACGTGGCCAGGGACCCTTCCATCCACGCGTCCAGGATCACGGCGTCGCCGAGGAATTCGGCCGTGGCGCGGTCTGCTGGGCGGGTGTAGACCACAAAGGGGTTGCCAATTTGTGCCAGCTTGCCTCCACGCATGATGGCTACCTGGTCGGCAAAGGAAAGGGCTTCGGCTTGGTCGTGGGTTACGAGGATGGTTGTAACGCCGGCCGCGTTGAGCACGTTGGCCACTGCCCGCCGGGTGGCTACCCGGAGTCCGGCGTCGAGTGCGGAGAACGGCTCGTCCAACAACATGAGCTCGGGTTCGCGGGCCAGGGCACGCGCCAGGGCGACGCGCTGTTGCTGCCCGCCGGACAACTGGTGCGGCCGCCGCTTTGCCATGGACGCATCCAGCGACACCATTTCGAGCAGCTCCTGGACGCGGGACGCTACAGCCCGCCGTCCGCCGTCGAGCTTTCCCGAATCCAGTCCAAAAGCGACGTTCTGTCCCACGGTCAAATGCGGGAAAAGAGCCCCATCCTGGGCGACGTATCCCACCTGCCGTTTGTGCGCGGGGAACCACACGCCATCGCCCGCAACCGTTGAGCCGTTCAGCGAAATAGTGCCGGTGTCTGGGTGCTCGAAACCTGCAATCAGGCGAAGCAGCGTAGTTTTGCCGGAGCCGGAAGGGCCAACGATGGCGGTCGTTCCGCCCTTGGCAACGGAAAGGTTGACGCCCTTCAACACAGCCTGGGAACCGAAATTCTTTGTGACCTCAGCGATGTCCAAGTGCGTGTTGGTGGTGGGCACAATGGATGGCGCCACGCGCGGTGACGGGAGCCTGGGGGGAGATTGTTCGGTCACTGTCCGGCAACTTTCTTGGACTGTTGGAAAAGAAGGTAGGTCATCGGGGCGGAAAGCACGATCATCAACAGCGCATAGGGCGCAGCGCCTGCGTAGTCGATCTCGCTGCTCTTGCTCCAGAACTCCGTTGCCAGGGTGCGGGTTCCATTGGGCGAGAGAAGGAGGGTGGCCGTGAGTTCGTTGACGATGGCCAGGAAGACCAGTGCAGCACCACCTGCCGCAGCCGGGGCCGTGAGCCGCAAGGTCACCCTGAAAAAGGACACCAGCGGAGCTTTGCCAAGGGATTGAGCGGCTTCATCGAGCTCTTTGGGTGCCTGGGCCAGCCCGGAGCGGATGTTGACCAGCGCCCGGGGAAGGAAGAGCAGGACATAGGCGGCCACCAGCACTCCGGCACTTTGGTAGATGCCGGGAACTGCGCGGATGCTGACGGTGACGAACGCGAGGCCCACAACGATTCCGGGCAGGGAGCTGGTCACGTAGTTGGACAGTTCAAGCATCTTGCTGAACCAGCTTGGATGCCGCACTGCCAGGTAGGCCATGGGAAAAGCCACGATCGTGGTAACTGCGGCACCGGCAGCCCCGTACAGGAGGGTCTGCAGCAACGCGGGCAGGAATTCGTCGGCCGCCCAAACCTCGGCGCCTCCGGCAGAAAGCCAGCGCAGGACGAACCAGACAGGAAGCCCAAACGCCAGCCCTGTCAGGGCCAGCAAAGCGAGCTGCGCCGGAGCTTGGTATCCGCCCAGGGGCGCCCGCGTTGCTTTCGCTTGGGCGCCTGAACCAATCCGCGCGTAGCGGGCTGTGCCACGGCTCTTGACCTCGGCAAGGAGAAGAAGGAGGCAGAGGAAGACCAGGACACTGGCCAGCATGTTTCCGGCGGCACCGTTGAACGTCGACTGGAACTGGACCATGATCGCCGTCGTGAAGGTATCAAAGCGGATCATCGCGAAAGCGCCATACTCCGCAAGGAGGTGCAACGCCACCAGCAACCCACCGCCGGTCATTGCGATACGAAGCTGCGGGAGCACTACCCGGAAGAACACGGCCCAGGACCCCAGGCCAAGCGACGCGGCGGATTGTTCGATCGCCGGATCCAACCGCCCCAGCGTCGCGGCTGCGGGAATGTAGACCAAAGGGAAATAGGACAGGGTGGCTATCAGCACGCCGGACCAGATGCCCTGCAGGGAAGGTACGGCCGATACCCATGCGTAGCTGTTCACGAAGGCGGGAATGGCGAGCGGAGCAGCCAGTGCCACGGCCCACCAGCGGCTTCCCCGTAGCTTGGTGCGCTCAACCAGCCAAGCGCCGCCCACCCCAAGAATGAGGCACAACGGCACGGTCAGGACCGTCAACATGATGGTGTTCAACAGCAGTTCGCCAACCCGTGGGCGAACAATGAGTTCGACGGCGGTGTCCCAGCCTGTCGCTGCCGTCATGAAGATGACGTAACCCAGCGGCATCAGGGAAAACAGTGCAATCAACACTGCCAGCAACGACACCGTGGAAACGCCGAATGGCGGGCGAGGGCGCTTGCCCTTGCCCGCCGTCGTCGTGCTCCCTGCCGACTGGGGAATGTCGGGAGCCGATAGATCAGTGGTCACAGAATTACAGGAGTCCTGCCTTGGTCATCAGATCGGTGACCTTGGTGGAGTTCAGCTTGGCCGGGTCAACGGTGGGCGCCTGCAGGTCCTTGATCGGGACAAGCTTGTCATTGGCATCCACCTGCGAGGCGATGGCGTACTCGAACGAGGTACCGGTCTTGAGGACTTCCTGGCCCTTCTTGCCCGTGATGAACTTCAGGAAGGCCTGGGCATCTGCTGCCTTTTTGGACGACTTCAGGACACCGCCGCCGGAGACCGAGAGGAACGCGCCCGGATCCTGGTTCTTGAAGAAGTACGGCGTGACGTTCTTGGAGTTCTCGCCGGTCTTGGCCTGGTCGCCATAGTAGTAATAGTGGTAGATCAGTGCGGCGTCCACTTCACCGGCGTTCACGGCCTTCATGGCCGTGCTGTTGCCCTTGTAGGCCTTGAAGTTTTCCTTCATGCCCTTGAGCCATTCTTCCGTGGCGGCTTCACCCTTGAGCTCAAGCAGTGCTGCGACGATCGCCTGGAAGTCAGCACCCGACGGTGAAGCGGCCCACTTGCCCTTCCACTCAGGGTTCGCCAAGTCCAGCATGGACTTGGGCAGCTTGTCTTCGCTGATCTTGTTCTTGTCGTAGACCAGGACGGTGGAGCGGGCGGCGATGCCGGTCCACTTGCCCGTGGAAGGCCGGAATTCGGCGGGAACCTGGTCCAACGTGGCCTTGTCGACGTCGGCAAAGAGTCCGGCGTTCTCCACCTGCGCCATTGCGGGGGAGTTCTCCGTCAGGAAGACGTCTGCCGGAGAAGCAGCACCCTCCTGGACGATCTGGTTGGACAGCTCGGTATCCGAGCCCTGCCGCATGGTGACCTTGATGCCTGTTTCCTTGGTGAAGGCATCCACCCATTCCTTGGTCAGGCTCTCATGCTGCGCGTTGTACACCGTGATGCCTTCGCCGGAAGCAGCAGCATCTGACGACGGCGAACCGGAGGCGGCGGGGGTGCCGGCGTTGGAACCGCAGGCGGTGAGGCCAAGGGCGGCGGAGGCGAGCAGGGCGATTCCCGCCAGCGCGTTTTTCGAGAGCTTCATGAGGGCTTCTTTCTGCGAACAAAGACACGGAGTGCCAAGTTTTGGGGCTTGGTCCGTACGAGCGGGAAGGTTTGGGGGAGCCCGCTGAGAAAAGCGTAGGTTAGGCAAACCTATGCTTCCAAAGCCGAGAGGGGTTATGTGATAAGGATCACAACAATTACGGAACTATTGCGTGCCGTAATTACCGCGCTACGGTTCCAGCGTGGCCGCAGCCTCAAGCGCCATCCACGCCTGCAGTTGGGTGGAAAGCTCGACGGCGGTCCCCGCCGGATACGTTTCACTCGCCGGGCGCAAGGGGCTGGGGGAGAAGGTGAGGTCCGGACTTTTGGGATCATCGCCGGACTCCCGGCGGCCATCCCAGAAGGCCCCGGCTGTGCTGAGAACGAGGACCCCGGCTGTTTCGCGGGTTGCTTCCGGCAGGCGCTGATCCCTGGCCGCGAGAGCCAGGTACCGGATCAGGATGCCGGTAAAGAGGCCCCCATCCCCGGTTCCATCGCCGTGGATTACCTGCGTCCCGGGAACGGTGAGCTCCCTCGCAACGGCTTCCACCAAGTGGGCGGCGCGGTCCAGGTTCTCCTGTCCGCCCAGTTCCAGAAGTGCCCCAAGGATTGGGCCTTGGTTGTAGGTGTAGACTGCGTCCTCAAGGACGATCTCCCCATTCCGTATGCGAAGTCCATCCAAATACAGGGCGCGTTGCGGGTGCAGGAGCTTGCTGTTCAGCCAGTTCACCAGGGCTTGAGCCCGCTCGCGGCGATCTGTTCTTGCGAAGTAGAGTGCCACGGGCGCCGTTGCGGGCGTGTTCTTGAAATCCCGCTTGGTACTCCAGAACGTTCCGCCGCCCAGGTCGTCCGTGGAAGCCGAATCGAATTGCAGCGTTAGCTTCCTGCGGACGTACGCATTTCGGCGGCGTCCTGGCTTCCGCGTCTCCTCGGCCAGTTGTTCCAATCGAAGGGTGGATAGTGCCAGCCAGGCCATGTCGTCGTAGTAATTGTTGACGAACCTGAAGAAGTTCCGGAGCCGGATGGTGGTGACCAGCCGGGAAGCGAGTCGTCCCGCGCTCGGGCGGGAGTCGCCGTCGAACCTTGTTTTGGTGGCCAGTTCGCGGCGTCCGGTGTCCACCAGGCAATCCACGTAGTGCGCCTGCCACCAGTAATGCCACGGGTTGAAAACGCTGCGGAAGCGCCGCGGGGGGATGCTGACGGCGCCGATGTGCGTACCCGGAAGGAAGAGCAGCCGTCGGCCGAAAGCGTGGGTCACGGACCGTGCGGCCTCGTCTGCGCGAATCGCCCACACTGCTGCCTCCGCTGTGGGTGGTTGCTGGCCGGTGGGGTTGCTTTCGGTGGGCATGGGAACAGCCTATCCGGGGCCCAGGGTGCGCTCGATCACAATTCCAGTTAACATGCATTAACGGATTTGAGTCTGCATCAAGGAGGATGGATGGACATCAAGGGCACGGTCGCGCTGGTCACCGGCGGGGCGTCAGGCTTGGGCGCGGCAACCGCCAAACGCTTGTTCGACGGCGGAGCGTCGGTGGTGCTGGTGGACTTGCCAAACTCTGCCGGGGAAGATTATGCGGCGGAGTTGAACGCCATTGGCTCGGCGGTTGGCCCGAATGCGGTAGGTTCCGCCAGCGGCGATGCGGGTCCGCGGGCCGTCTTCGCCCCCGCCGACGTAACCAACGAAGCCCAGGTCCAGGCCGCCGTCGACGCCGCTGCTTCACTGGGAACCCTGCGAATAGTCGTTAACTGCGCCGGCATCGCGACGCCGGGCAAGGTCCTGGGCCGCGAGGGTGTTCTGCCGCTCGAGACATTTAACAAAGTCATCCAGATCAACCTCGTCGGAACCTTCAACGTCATCCGTTTGGCAGCTGCGGCCATGGTGGAAAGCGAGCCGGTTTCCACTGAATTGGGCGGCCCCGAACGCGGAGTCATTATCAACACGGCGTCCGTCGCCGCTTTCGAAGGGCAGATCGGCCAGCCTGCCTATGCCGCGTCCAAAGGTGCGGTTGCGGCGATGACATTGCCCTTGGCGCGCGAGTTCGCCCGCTCGCTGATCCGGGTTGCCACTATTGCCCCCGGCATCTTCGAGACCCCAATGATGGCCGGATTGCCGCAGGCTGCCCAGGAGTCACTCGGCCAGCAGGTACCTCACCCTGCACGGCTTGGCCGCGCGGCCGAATACGCCAATCTAGCCGCACACATCGTCGAGAATGCGATGCTGAACGGCGAGACGATCCGGCTGGACGGCGCCATCCGCATGGGTCTGAAATGATGGGCGACTACAGCGGTGGGCCGACTACTGCGGCTTTGGTGGGTCAGGTACCAGCATCTGTGGCGGACCTGCCTACGGCTGACTTCTTCGACTTTGAATCTCTCCTAAGCGTCCAGGAACAGCGGAAACTCAACGAGCTCCGTTCCTTCCTTGCCTCCGAGATCGCCCCCTACGCAGGGCAGTGGTGGGACAAGGCCGAGTTCCCCGAACAGATCCTGCCCAAGCTCGCGGCCCTTCGCCTCAGTGCTCCGGCCCAGCGCGGTTACACACATTTGTTCGCCGGGCTGGTCATAGCCGAGATGACGCGCGTGGACACCTCCATCGCGACGTTCTTCATGGTCCACCACGATCTCTTCGTTGAGTCGCTCTACGACTTTGGCAGCGACGCCCAACAGGACAAATACCTCGACGACGCCTCGAACCTCCGCACTACAGGCGCCTTCGCGCTCACCGAACCAGAGCATGGGTCCGACGTCGCGGGCGGCATGCAGACCACAGCCCGGCGTGTGGAAAGAGCGGCGTCGGACGGCGGCGATTACTGGGTGATCAACGGCGCCAAGCGCTGGATCGGCAATGGGACGTTCTGCGACTACATGCTGGTGTGGGCCAAGGACGAAAGCGACGGCGCCGTTCGGGCATTCATCGTGGACGCCTCCTTGCCAGGCATCACCCGGAGCCGGATCGAGAACAAGATCGCGCTCCGAACTGTGCAGAACGCCGACATTCTCTTCGACGACGTCCACGTCGCGGAATCAGACCGTTTCGCCGGAATCAGCAGTTTCTCGGATACGAACCACCTCTTGCGCGGTTCACGGATCATGGTTGCCTGGCAGGCGGTCGGCCAGCAGTTGGCAGCCTTCGATGTCGCGCGGCAATATGCGGTGGAACGGCTGCAGTTCGGTAAACCCCTTGCCAGGTTCCAGCTGATCCAGCAGCACCTGGTGGATATGCTGGGCAACGCCGTGGCGAGCATGGGGATGATGGTGCGGATCGCCCAACTACAGGAGGGTATTTCCCGGGACGCGCAGGGTGTCCGGCACGGCGGTGCCGACATGGCCCAGGTGGCTCTGGCAAAGGCATACTGCAGTGCACGGATGCGTGAAAGCGTTGCCTTGGGCCGCTCCATCCTGGGCGGAAACGGCATCGTCACCGACTACAAAATCGCGAAGATCTTTGCCGACGCCGAGGCCATCTTCACCTATGAGGGCTCATACGAGATCAACTCGTTGATCGTGGGCCGTGCCGTAACGGGCGTCTCCGCCATCGTGTAGCCTCTTTCGCTGTCCGGGCGCCCCGCGCTTTACTCCTGAGGGATCTTTTCGCCAGCCTCAACGCGGACATCGATGGAATTTCCGCGGACCGGCATGGGGCAGGTGCCGTAAGGGGTAAAAGCGCTGGGGTAGTTGATGGCGCGGTTGAAATCGATCACCACGGATCCATCCGGGCGTGGGCGGGGGATGAAAACCTTCCGCCATTCATCCGTGGTGTCGCCGTTGGTCTCATCGTGGAACGTCACGTTCAAGGCACCGAGTTTCTCTTCCTCGGCGTGGAGGCGAACTTCATGAGCAACGCCGGGAACCCGGAACACCACTTCCCCGACCGAGCGATGGACGCCATCCACCAAGGGGTTGGCCGTTCCGATGGGTACATCCACCGGCTGGTCATAGGGTTCGAACCGGCCCTGAATCACCCAGTCCGGGCTGTAGTCGTAGGTGGGAACCCCAGCGAAGTCCGTAAAAACGGGCGAGCCCGCGTCCCTGGTCCGGATGGCGTACTTGTCCGCCCGCATCGCAAGCTCCACCACCACCTGCTTCCCGTCCTCGCCGCCGTACTGCACCCACATGAGGGACTCTTCATCCTGCAGGGTCGCCGTCACTGTGCCATCGACGCTTTCCCCGCTCTCAACGAGGGTCAGGCCATCCCCTCTGGTGGCCGTGAGGGTTGCAGTCGTGCCGTCCGTTGACCACAGCCCAGGAGCAAACTCGACTTCCGAGGGCTCCGGCTCGAGCCACTGAAACGAGGTCAGCGTCAGCCAGCCGTGATCGGAGGCCAGTGCTGCATTCCGAGACGCTCGGAACCGCTCCCAACGGGCAAGCTGGGCGTCTGTTGCAGTGGTGGGCGAGTTCATGGTTCTCCTCGGCAGATGTGAGCCACGGTTGGCGGCTTTGCAATCTCCTCAACTATGCGCCGCCGGTGTGCATTCCCGGAAGCGGGCATTCCCGGAGGGCACCGATGGGCCGTGCACCCAATGCACGGCCCATCGGTCGGTTGGTCAGTGCTGTCGACTTGCCGAACGCCGGGCGCCCAGGAAAGCGAGCAGCGATCCCAAGGCCAACAGCGCGGCGGCTGCGAAGATGAACGCCGTGCTTTGAGCGCCAGTCGAAGCAAGGGGTTCTGGCGCCGTAACTTCTGCGGGCTGAGTGGGCTCGTCGGTCGCTACAGGCACCGCGGTGCTTGTGCTTGGCCTGGGTGTTGCCGTGGCGCTGGGTGTGGCGCTGGGTGTGGGTGTTGCTGTGCTGGGTGTGGATGCAGGTGTTGTTGTGCTGGGGCTCGGCGTGGGTGTTGCGGTGGCGCTGGGTGTGGGTGTTGCTGTGCTGGTGGTCGGCGTCGGCGTGGGTGCTGCTGTGCTGGTGGTCGGGCTCGGTGACGGGGTTGCCGTCGGCGTGGGTGTTGCGGTGGCGCTGGGTGTGGGTGTTGCTGTGCTGGTGGTCGGCGTCGGCGTGGGTGCTGCTGTGCTGGTGGTCGGGCTCGGTGACGGGGTTGCCGTCGGCGTGGGTGTTGCGGTGGCGCTGGGTGTGGGTGTTGCTGTGCTGGTGGTCGGCGTCGGCGTCGGCGTGGGCGTTCCGGTGCTGGGGCTCGGCGTCGGTGTGGGTGTTGCCGTGGGGCTTGCCGTTCCGTCGCCTGTTCCGTCAGCGTGGGTCCGCCGCGTTTCGGCGCCGACAGGGGTTTCTTCACCAGCAATGGTTACGGTTCCGCTGTTGGTGTACACGTTGAGCTTCCTGTCCGTCACTTTGGTGACGACGAACAGCTCCACCCGTTCACCCTTTGGCAGGCCCGTCCATCGCACCGTTGCTTCGTGGGGAGTGCACTCAACAGTTGCGGGGTATCGTTCGTTGTCCATTGGCTCGGTGATGTTTCCGGAGCTGCTGACAACTCTGCCGACGCGCGGAGTGATGTGGTCGCAATCGATTTCCATGCCAGCGGCGGGCGTGTCCGTCACAACGACGTCGTTTGATTCTGAAGGCATTGGAGGCATGTAAAAGATGGATTCAAGTTCAGTTTGCGGAGCGTCGGCCCCACCACATCGACTTGCCCGCCGAAGTAGGGGGAGCGGGATCGCAGTCCTTGGTGCATGGACCGTCGACACGGACAGGCACGCGTACCACTGTTGATCCCACGGCGAAGTTCAGTTCGGTCGTTTCGCCGGTGCCCGGCTGCACAGCATATTGCGTGCTGAAATTACACGTCCCACCCACATTGTTGGGATGTTCCGCCACGAAGTCGGTCAACGTGAAGACCACTTGTCCGGCATCGTTGGCTGCCGCCTTGGCGACTGTTTCGCCGTCGGCGTTGTCAAGATCAAATGACGCGGCACCAAACCAGCGAAGTTCTGGTGGCAGCTGCAGGTTGAAGGTATCGCCCGGTTGCGAGTTGTCAGGGACGGACCACTGACAGGTCAGGTTTACTTGGTCCCATTGGCTCGTAACTACTGAATCCGTGCTGATGGTGACCGCTGCACCCGGGATCACGGCAGCATTGGCTGGCCCTGCCGACCAGGCGAGCCCGAAGGCTGTCATTACGACGGCCAGTAGTGCGGCCACCAGAGAGGCGGACTTTAGATGGAGCTGATTCTTCATGTGTTGGATAGTCCTTCGAATGCGGAAGCGTGTCTCGTCGCATGTGAGTGGCGGCTCGACGCTGTTCGTGACGGCACCAACAGGCTTCACTCACATTGCTTCGGGAAGGTAATCCTGGGGCGCTGGTTCTGAAGGGGAATTTGCCAACGGGAAGAACTGCATGCGCGCGGGGCGGAGGGCTCCTTCACCCAGGCTTTCCATGGCAGTCCTGCACTCCATGAGTTGCCCAAGGTTGCCTGCTGAGAGGGGCAACAGCACGTGGACAGCAGAGTTCTTATACATGGCCGTAGCGCCTGTCCCGTGCAGCTGCCGTTGAACAGTTTCTCCGAGCCGCGCCAGAAGCGTCCAGCAATGGCCGCGGCTCTCAAGAGGTTGGGGCAGTGACAGGACCGCTAGAGCGTAAGGGTGGGAACATGCCACCCCAAAAGTGGAGAGTTCGTGGATACGTCGCTGGAAATGGGCTTGCGTGGCCAGCCCCGTCTGAACGTCCGTGCACGAAATCGGCGGTGCCGATTCGGCGGCCTCTGCCCATCCTTCAGCCAAGGATTGGAGAGCCTCGATGTCCATGTTCCGGTCTGCTGCAAGGAAGAGGGCGCGGAAATCCGTCATGGTTTCACTGATACCAACGCCGTTCCGGGCTCGCGCCGCGCCCAAGGATCTTGCTGTAGGAGGTGGAACACTGGCCCGTGTAGCCAGCGACGTCACCACCGAGCGGACCTCGGGCAGGAACCAGTCTGCGGGGAACCGCCAACCATGCTGATAACTGGTGGTCTGCCATCTGCGCATCAACAGGTGTCGGGAAAATGTACATTCAGCGAATGATTTTGTCCGGAACGATGTCATATCCGACTAGTGCATCCGAGTTGGGATTCATGACGAAAACGGGCAGGAGGTTCTCTTTAATAAACGTTCTGTACAAATTCGCGTCATGACTTGCAAGGGATGCCCACTCCGTCTATATGGGCACGATTTTTCATGTTGTGGGGGTGCCTTAAATGGCATCCGGGACAGGTACCGACAACGCTTCCAGCGCAGGAGTTGAGAGCGATGGTCATCTTATCGGGTTGGTGCGCGGCGGTGACATGTCCGCATTCGATGAACTGTATGAACGCCATGTGTCTGTCGCGTCCACAGTGGCCCGGCGAAACGTGGACAATCCAAGTGATGCCGAGGATGTTGTGGCCGAGGCTTTCCAAGCCGTATTGCAGAGCCTCGTTGCGGGACGGGGGCCGGACAACTTCTTCAGGGCCTATCTGCTGTCCACTGTCACCCGCCTGTCACATCATCGGAACCGGAAGGCCGGGCGGTCGCTGCCCAGTAGCGACGACGCCATTCTTGACCGTACGATGCCGGAACCCGATGCCGTAGTCAAAGCCTTCGAATCCCATACGGTTGCAAAGGCATTTCGCGCCCTTCCAGAGCGGTGGCAGGCGGTGCTTTGGTATCTGGACGTGGAAAGAATGAAGCCAGCGGCGGTGGCACCACTCCTGGGTCTGTCCGCGAATGCCGTGTCAGCACTGGCGCTCCGGGCACGGGAAGGCCTGAGGCGGCAATACCTGCAAGCCCACGTGGCGGAAGCACTGGACAGTGACTGCGCTGGATTCGCATCGAAACTCGGTACATTCATTCGAGGAGGACTGTCAAGGATTGCTGAACGCAAGATGCGTCAACACCTTAATGGTTGCTCGAAATGCACCCTTGCCCTCTCGGAACTAAAGGACGTTCAGGGAACCATGAGGGCTGTGCTTATCCCGCTCGTGACCGGCATACCTCTCGCCACCTTGGCAGCTAAGGGTGCCGGACTGGGTGTCTTGGGAGGGCTGGTCCCCATCAAGGCGGCGATAGTGGTGCCGGCTATTGGGCAACCAGCGGTAATGGCCATGGTTGCGGTGGCAGGATTGGGCCTGGCTCTAGGCGCGGTGGGAATCGTTGGTCGCTTGACGCCGGATGTCCCCATGGAGCAGTTGGCCGTTGAAACGAGTTCCTCCCGTCAGGAATCTTTCATCGGGACCCCGGCTCCGGTACCCACGTCGAATCCAAGCCCGGCGTTGCCCGGTTCGCCAGGTGCCGTTGAGCCGTCACCGTCGAACGTCGCGTCTGAACCGTCCGCCGCCGCGCCCGAACCCTTGGCCGTTGGCCCGGTCCCTTCCGGCTCGGAGTCCCAGCCGTCGCCGCAACACCTTGAACCCTCGCCGGCCCCCCACCCCACCAGCTGCAAGAGCCCTGCCCGCGTCACTTGGGGCGGTGACAGCGTCGGTGCGGATACCCAAGGACCGTGGTTCCGGCATGACGGCCATGGAGGTGGATTTTGGTATCGGCGGCTCACAGTCCCTGGGACCGGCCAAAGCCGTGTTCTCAGTAGAAATGGATGCACGGATCCAGGAGAGTTCACTGCTTGCTCCGGAAGGGTGGTCCTGCTCCATGGAGGGGCGGACAGCCGTCACCTGCATTACAGCTTCGGCACGGCGGAGCGATCTCCATTTTCAGGTTTCCGCCGAATCCAAGCGTAAAAAGGGCGCCGGTGTCCTGACATATTCCTTGAGTGGGAGTGGCCTCGCAGCGGGCGAATTTGTGCACAAATACTGACAGTAAATCACTGCCGGATGCAGCGTCACGAACCTATTCCGCCGGCCACTAACTGAGAGGCAATGCCCCGAGAGGGCAGCCGCTCTTTTGTCTGTGCAATTTAGGGGAAATATGAAAGCAACGTTGTTGGCCGTTGCAGGCTTGCTGGGCACGTTGGCGGCGGTTTGGGCTTTGGCCCCGATCGGTCAAAACTGGTTCGTCCGCAGGTTCAGCTCGCCGCATGGCCTCCGATGGGCCATGGCAAGTTTGGGCGCCCTGTTGCTGCTGTCACTGGTGGGATGCGCAATGGAGCCGGCGCACCGCCCGTGGCTTGAGATCATAGTCCTTCTCGCAGGAGCCGGGTTGATTGTGGGCTTTCTTGTCGCGCCCGCCTTCAGGATTCATCATGGTGTGGCCTCGCAGCCCCGAAGGGTGCTGGCCATAGGAGCCCACCCTGACGATCTGGAATTGGCTTGCGGTGCCACCCTCGCCAAATTGGCCGATGCCGGCCATGAAGTCCGAACCATGGTGATGAGCTCGGGGGGAAAGGGTGGAGACAGTGCCATCCGTTTGACCGAAGCCGCGTCAGGCTCGGATTTCATGGGCGCCTCCAAAGTCCATGTCCACGACTTTACGGACACCAGCCTCGCCGAACACGGGGATGAAATGGTCCAGGCGATTGAGGTCGTGATGGGCGATTTTCGCCCCGACGTTGTGATTACCCATTCCCGTAACGATTACCACCAGGACCATCAGGCCGTACACAGTGCGACTATGCGGGCGGCCCGCCAGCACTCCTCCATCCTGTGCTTCGAGAGTCCTTCATCCACACGTCAGTTCGATCCCAGCGTCTTCGTGGATATCGCGGGGTATGTGGACGTAAAGATTCACGCCGTTGCCATGCACCGGAACCAAAAGGGCAAGCCTTACATGAGTGCAGAAAGAGTACGGAGCCTCGCAGCGTTCAGGGGCTCGCAAGTAAAGACGACATACGCAGAGGGTTTCGAACCTGTTCGGCTGCTTGGCTCTGCCGTAGGGGAGTTCTGATGGTTCGGGTACTCGTAACAGGCGTCGGAGGACCAGCTGGCTCCTCCTTGGCGCGCCAGCTAAGAGAACTGGGACATTGGGTCCTGGGCGTTGATATGCAAGCAGTGAACGGTTCCGCGGCTCACATGGTCTCCTTGGTATCGCCCTCCAGCTCTCCCGACTATCTCTGGGAACTGCGGGGACTCGCGGGCGTCCATGCCATCGATCTTGTGGTGCCCACCGTCAGCGATGAACTCGTCCTGGTTTCCGAAGCCAGGCAAGGCTTCGCTCCTAATGTCGAGGTCCTTATTGCGGACCCCGCACCCGTTCGAACCGCGAATGACAAATTCCTCACCATGGGATGCCTTGCAAATGCAGGCGTCGCTGTCCCGGATTTCGGGCTGCCCGGCGATTTCGCCTCTGTCAATCAGGCGATGGCGCGGCTAGGGGGATCCCTGGTGGTCAAGCCTCGGATTTCGCGCGGCGGACGCGGGGTGCAGGTACTGGAAAAGGCTGCCGACGGCGGCCGGAACGCCGCCCACGTCTGGTCCTCCTTGGACGATTCCTGGATTGTGCAACGATTCGCGCCTGGAACGGAGTACGCGCCCGTGGTCCTCCACCACAGGCCTGAGCCGGGTCAGGACGATCTTGTGGTGGTGCTGGAGAAGACAGAACTCAAAGAGGGACGCGTGGGCAACGCCGTGTCCGTCAGGAGGATCGAGGGAGCCGGGAGTGCCGACGTTGCTCAATTGGCTGATTCAGCCGTGACCGCGCTCGGGTTGACAGGGCCCATCGACGTGGACGTGCGCCGCCTGCAGGACGGAAGCCCGGTGGTACTGGAGATCAACGCGAGGTTCGGTGCAAACAGTGCGTTCGCCCCCGAACTCCTGGAGAACGTCCTGGGCCGATATGTTGCCGGTCGATTGACCGGAAGGCGTGCGTGACACCTCTTGATGCTGCCCTGGCGTTTGTCCAGGTTGGAGGCGTGCTGATTCTCAGTTTCGGTGTGGTCAAAATCGTCTACGTTCCATTGGCCTTGTATTTCAACCGGCTTTACCGTTCCAACTCCGCCAGGCATCGCTATTCCGTCATCACTGACCGGCCCTTGGTCTCTGTGATCGTGCCCGGCTATAACGAGGCCGTGGTGATCACCAGTTGCGTCGAGTCGATACTTGCCAGCCGCTATTTACGCCTGGAAGTGATTCTGGTGGACGACGGTTCCACTGATTCCACCGCCAGCATCATGGCAGGGCTTGCAGATCAATATGATCGGGTCCGGTTTCTCTCCCAAACGAACGCAGGGAAGGGGGCTGCGCTCAACTATGGCATCGCCAAGGCCAAGGGAGACATCCTGATGTTTGTCGACGCCGACGGGATTTTTGCCCCCGACACCCTGATGCGCATGCTCGAGGGTTTTGATCACACCAAGGTAGGAGCGGTATGCGGCGACGACCGGCCGGTTAACCTGAATCGCGTTCAAACGATGATGCTTGCCGTCCTAAGCCACGTCGGGACAGGCCTGGTCCGCAGGGCCTTGTCCTTGCTGCATTGCCTGCCGATCGTCTCCGGGAACATAGGTGCCTTCCGCCGTGACGTAGTCCAGCTGGTAGGCGGTTTTCACGAGGACACGCTCGGTGAGGATCTTGAGCTCACTTGGCGTGTCTACAAGGCCGGCTACCGGGTGAGGTTCCAGCCCTCAGCCCTGGTCTATGCCGAGTCGCCGTCAACGATGGGCGGATTGTGGCGGCAGCGCGTGCGGTGGTCGCGGGGCTTGCTTCAGACGCTCCGGATGCATATCGGTATGCTGGGCCGGCGGCGTTACGGGCTGTTTGGCATGTTTCTTTTGTTCAACGCCATCACCATGGTGGTGATCCCTGTGCTGCAACTTGCCATCTTGGCTGTGCTGCCGTTCCTGTACCTCGCTGGTTCTGGTCCGGTACCCGGTGAAGTCCTCGCCATTCTTGGCTGGTTGGGACTGTTTGTGTCCCTGGCGCTAATTGTCTTCTCCATTGGCCTCAACCGTTCATGGAAGGACCTTCGTTTTCTATGGACGCTGCCCCTGTGGCCCCTGTATTCGGTATTCGTTGGCCTGGCTTTAGCCAGCGCAATCATCAAGGAGATCCGCGGCAGCCCTGCCGTCTGGAACAAGTTGCAACGGACGGGCGTCATTTCCATAACTGCCACAGAATCCGGCCCCCGCTACGAGGCAGGGGTATGAAGGCTTTCGGATCCAGGATGCTGTTTGCCAGGCTAAGTGCTGCCCTGGTGGGCTCCGTTCTCCTTGGCGTTGCATTGACGGGTGTCGCCGCGTGTGGAGCAGAAACGGAGGTTCGTCCGATGGACCGCATGGTGAATCTTGGGTTTGAGGACGTCGTCAACGAGGACCGTTTACCCCTTGTGGACCTGGCGGAACGATTGGAAGCCGTGGACGCCACCGCCGTATCGATCTCCGTGGGACGCACAGATTGGACGGCCTTTCCCTGGTCCGGCCAAGCCGGCTCGGCCTCTTATGAGGTTTCCCGCACTGGACGGGACTTCGTGGGGGAGGCGATCTCAGCATTGGCGAAAAGTGGGAAGGAACGGGATGTGATCCTCACGATCGATGTCCTGTTGGACCGTGCGCTGAGTGAGGACCCCTCCCTGGCCGGTCGGAATATCGCTGGTGAGCCATCCAAAGCCTTCGCCAGTGTGTCGTCCCTGCGGCACGGCAAGGCCGGCGCCCGCTTGGCTTCCTTGTCTGCCGCCGTCGCGAAGAAGTACCGGCCCACAGCGGTGAATCTCACGGAATTGATGTTCGATGATTTCACCTTTGGCAGTGATGACTTCGATGACTTCAAAGCCACCACCGGAGAAGATGACTGGCCCAGAAACCATGAAGGCGGGATCGACCAGTCGGATGCCCGGATCAGCACTTGGCGGAGCGAAGCCATGGCTGACATCGTGCGCAGGGTGGCAGCCGCCGTCGAACCCTATGGCGTCCGGCTGGAGATGGACGTGCGCTCGCCGCGGGAATCACCGTCGGCGGACCGCTCCGACAGCGGCCACGATTACGACCTCTTGCTAAAGCAGCTCGACCGGCTCCACGTTTGGGAGTACGTAGGACTTAATGCCGAGCGCTCGCCGCGGACGAAGGACCTCGCAGAAGCCCTGACCCGCCGCGCGGGCTCCCGCATGTCATTGTCTATCGGGCTCTGGTCCGATGACGGCACGATCTCCCCGGAAAGGTTCGAAACGGCTTTGCGTGAGGCTTCCCGGGGCGGGGCCACCTCGGTGTCCGTGACACCCGTAAGCCTCATGACCGACGCGCATTGGGAGGTCTTGCGGAAGGCTTGGGTCCGGTAATTACGGGCTGTCCGGCGCTCATCCCGGGGCGTACCCTGAGCGCATGGGCATGGAATCCGTGATGACGGCAGTAGTAAGCCCTGCACTGATTGTCGGGTCGGTTTGGGCTGGCACACGGCTGGTGCAGAAGGGTGTTTCCGCGAAGGGGGCAACGGGCACACTCGGGAGTGTCCTATCCATGATCGAGCCGGCCACTGGTGCGCCGACCAAAATGGAGGCCGCGGCAGCCCGCGAGGAAATGCGGCAGCGAAGGCACGAGAAATTGGTAGCCGGTCCGGGCACCGCAGAGGTCGGGCTATTCGCCGGGAAGGTGGTCCTGCCGCCGTCGGCCGACATGATAGGCAGGCAGCAATCCGGTGAGGCCAAAATCTGAGACGTATTCCCGAGGTCGAGTCTGGTGCGGGTAAGATCCCGTAGGAAACATTAGTAACCCGGCTCACAGTATCCAGCGCAGTGTACGAGCCAAAACCAGCCGAAGGTAAGTATTTATGGTTCACACTGCCCATCAAGACACCGATCTCGCTGCAGAACTGCGGGCTGATGTACGCCGGGTTTCCACCCTGTTGGGTGAGTCCCTGGTGCGACAACACGGCCCGGAATTGCTGCAGCTCGTGGAGCAGGTCCGCTTGCTGACCAAGGAATCCAAAGAGGCCGCGCGGGGCGGGGCGGACGCGACCGGTCCATGGAGCGCGCACGACGTCGTAGCCCAGGTCCGCGAGTTGCTCGCGTCCTTGCCTCTGGACCAGGCGACGGATCTGGTTCGCGCCTTCGCGTTCTATTTCCACCTCAGCAATGCGGCAGAGCAGGTCCACCGCGTCCGCGGGCTAAGGACCCGACAGGAGAAGGACGGCTGGCTTGCGAAGGCCGTTACGGAAATTGCCGGCCAGGCTGGGCCTCAGGTCCTTCAGGACGTTGTTAATGAGCTTGACGTGCGGCCCATTTTCACGGCACACCCCACGGAGGCTTCGCGACGCTCAGTGCTGGACAAGGTCCGCAAACTCTCCGACGTCCTGGCCCAGCCCACGGAAGAGGGAACCACTGCCCGACGCCGCCAGGATCGCCAGCTCTCGGAAATCATCGACCAAATGTGGCAGACCGATGAGCTTCGCCAGGTCCGGCCAACGCCTGTGGATGAAGCCCGTAACGCGATCTACTACCTGAACAGCATCCTCACCGATGCCATGCCGGAGATGCTGACAGACCTTTCCGAACTCCTTGCCGAGCACGGGGTGGTCCTGCCCGCCGCAAGCGCGCCGCTGCGTTTCGGTTCATGGATCGGTGGCGACCGCGATGGAAACCCCAACGTTACCGCGGCTGTTACGCGCGAGATCCTGCAGTTGCAGAACCAGAATGCGGTCCGGATCAGTATTGCGCTGATCGACGAGCTGATCTCGGTGCTGTCCAACTCCACCGCCCTGTTCGGGGGCCGACCAGGAGTTGCTGGATTCGATCGAGGTGGACCTCAAGAACCTCCCCGGTCTGGATAAGCGCATCCTGGAGCTCAATGCCCAGGAGCCTTATCGACTCAAGCTCACGTGTATCAAGGCCAAGCTCATCAATACGGGCCGCCGCGTTTCCGCCTCGACTTATCATGAGCCCGGCCGGGACTACGCCACTACGAGTGAGCTGTTGGCCGAGTTCGGCCTGCTTGAGGCGTCGCTCCGGAACCACGCTGCGGGCCTTGTTGCCGATGGCGCCTTGGCACGTGTTCGCCGTGCGATCGCAGCCTTCGGCCTTCACCTGGCAACCTTGGACATCCGCGAACATGCCGATTACCACCACGATGCAGTCGGACAGCTCGTGGACCGTCTTGGTACCGAGAAGCCGTACGCCTCTCTGACCCGCGAGGAACGTTTCGAATTCCTCGGTGCCGAGCTGGCCTCACGCCGTCCGCTCTCCGGCCACCCGATCAAACTCGAAGGCACTGCGGACGGCACCTACGACGTCTTCCGGAGCATCCGCCAGGCCCTGCACACGTACGGTCCGGACGTCGTGGAAACATACATTATTTCCATGACCCGGGGCGCCGATGACGTCCTGGCGGCAGCTGTGCTGGCACGCGAGGCTGGTTTGATTGACCTCTTCGGGGCAAAGCCGCACGCCAAGATCGGCTTTGCTCCGCTGCTGGAAACCGTCGAGGAGCTCCGCGCGTCCGCTGAGATTGTGGATCAGTTGCTCTCCGATCCGTCCTACCGTGAACTGGTCCGGCTCCGCGGCGACGTCCAGGAAATCATGCTCGGATACTCCGATTCCAACAAGGAATCCGGTGTCATGACCAGCCAGTGGGAGATCCACAAGACCCAGCGGAAGCTGCGCGATGTGGCTGCCAAGCACGGTGTGAGGGTCCGCTTGTTCCACGGCCGTGGTGGTTCCGTAGGCCGTGGTGGTGGTCCGACGTACGACGCCATCATGGCCCAGCCCAACGGTGTCCTCGAGGGCGAAATTAAGTTCACGGAGCAGGGCGAGGTCATCTCGGACAAGTACTCACTTCCCGAGCTTGCCCGCGAGAACCTTGAGCTATCCCTGGCAGCAGTCATGCAGGGTTCTGCCTTGCACCGGACTCCGCGTACCTCCGAAGACGAGCGCGTGCGCTACGCGAACGTCATGGAAACAATTTCCGATGCTGCCTTTGCACGCTACCGGGCATTGATCGACGACGCCGATCTTCCGGCCTATTTCCTGGCCTCCACACCTGTGGAGCAGTTGGGTTCCTTGAACATCGGATCACGCCCTTCCAAGCGGCCCGATTCCGGAGCAGGCCTGGGTGGCCTCCGTGCGATCCCGTGGGTGTTCGGTTGGACGCAGTCCCGTCAGATCGTTCCCGGCTGGTTTGGCGTGGGCTCCGGCCTGAAGGCGGCACGGGAAGCCGGTGACGCTGATCAGCTGATGGAAATGATGGACCGCTGGCACTTCTTCCGTTCGGTGATTTCCAACGTCGAAATGACCTTGGCCAAGACCGACATGGAAATCGCGGGACACTACGTTTCCTCGTTGGTCCCGGAGGAATTGCACCGCCTGTTCCACATGATCCGGGACGAGTACGAGCTCACCGTGGCCGAAATCGAACGCCTCACTGGAGAGATTGAACTTCTGGACGCCCAGCCCACGCTGAAGCGGTCCCTGGAAATCCGTGACCAGTATCTGGATCCCATCAGTTACCTCCAAGTGGAGCTGCTGCGACGCGTCCGCGAGGAATCGGTGTCCGGCGCGGAAATTGATGAACGTCTCCAGCGCGCCATGCTGATCACCGTCAACGGAGTGGCAGCCGGCCTGCGTAACACCGGCTAGACGTTCTCTCACATCCTGCCGGTTTTTCAGGATCGCTCTCTCACATCCTGCCGGTTTTTCCGGATCGCTCTCTCCCCCTTCGAAATGTCGATGGGGCGGGGGAGCGTTCCGGCTTAAAGCACCTGTGCCTGAGCGTTAGGGTTGTTGGATGCCGTCGTTCCAGACCAAGTTGAAGATCACTGGCCTTAAGCCTGGCAACCCTCCCGAATCAGTCATGGCAGCGGCCATCGAAGCTTTGGAAACCCGCCATCATGTCGAATCGAACCAGCTCGATATCGTGGGAGGAGTCCCGCAGCTCAGCCTCCGCTTCATGGTTGACGCCCGCGATTACACGGGTGAGAACGACGAAGCCCTAACCTCGGCTGCCATGATGCGCGACGCCGTCGAACGGGTTGCGTTGACCGGGAGCCTTTACGTGCTGCGTCGTAGCCGCGGACGCTGGGCGCCGATTTAGGCTGGCGTCACTCGGGCTGTGGCAGGTCGCCGTCGAACGGTTCATCCACTGGGGAACGGCTCCCGCGCCGCCGCGTCACGATCAACCCGACCACCACACCGATGACCAAGCCGACGCCCACCCCAATCAGTGAGCTGGCCCAGAACGGCAGTTTGGTTGCAGAGCCTGTGAAATAGCCCAGGCCCACCTGCCAGACCGCCCACAGCACTGCGCCCAACCCCGCGCAGAGACTGAAGCCGCGGGCCGAGACGTTGGCGATTCCAGCTGCGGACGAGGTTGCGAGCCTGCCGCCAGGGACGAACCGGGCGCCAATAATGGCGCCGTAGGTGGAGGATCGGCCTGCCTTGGCGATAGCCTCGTGGATTCCACGGTGGACTTTCCGGCCCCATCCCCAGCGATCAAGTACATGGCTCACCCGCCGCTTGAACAGCACGTAGACTGCCATGTCTCCGAGCCAGGACGCGAAGGCTGCGAGTAGGAGGATGAGCCAGAAATTGGCGTGGCCGTCGGCCGCCAGCGCACCGCCGGTGATGACCACCATTTCGGACGGGATCGGTGGGAAGATGGCGTCGCCCAGCACGATGGGAACGATCCACAAGTAAATTGCGGATCCCCACGTCTCGGGGGCGATGAAGTCCATTGGCACAAGGTACCGCACTTGCCGCCATGGCCGCTCGGCGGGAGACTGGCGCAATGCAGATCGAAATCATGCACGGGGACATCACCACGCGCGATGTAGATGCGATCGTCAACGCCGCCAACTCTTCACTGCTCGGTGGAGGGGGAGTGGACGGTGCGATACATCGGGCCGCCGGGCCGGAACTGCTGGAGGCCTGCCGCGAGGTCCGTCGCACCAAAGTGCCGGACGGTCTGGCTGTTGGCGCCGCCGTCGTGACTCCCGGATTCAGGCTCCCGGCGCGCTGGGTGATTCATACCGTGGGTCCCAACCGGCGTGCCGGCCAAACCGATCCTGCTCTGCTCGCCTCTTGCTTCCGGGAAAGCCTGAATGCGGCCGTGGAGTTGGGTGCACGGTCTATCGCTTTTCCCGCGATCAGCGCTGGAATCTTTGGTTGGGATGCCCGGGAGGTCGCGGAAGTAGCGTTCGACGCCGTGAGTTCGTTTTCATCTGCGTCTGCAGTTGATGCCGGGACGGCCAGCGGCCTTGAGTTGGTGGAGTTCGTCCTGTTTTCGGAGGATACGACGGCGGTCTTCCGGTCCGTGTTCAGCTAGTTGGGCGCGCGTCGAGTAATCAGGTGGGCGCGCATGCGGTGCAGTTGGGGCATGAGGCCGTAGATGACGATCGGGACAGCGATGGTGGCCAGGATGAAGGTGCGCAACACAGGAGCCAGGGTTCCAAGCCATTCGCCGAGCACCGCATTGATCGCTACGAGGGTCGGGAATACAGCGAGCCAGATCATTAGCGCAAGTTGGTGCTTGTTTGGCGGCGGGACCTTTACGGGTGTGGTGGGGGCTGCAGGCTTTGTCATTGGTGCTCCTTAATTCTGTTGAGGAGGTTTGCCGGGTCAAAGACCCAGGTTGAAGGTTCGGACGGCGTTTCGGATGTCCTCATCTACGAGGTCGGCGTTGATGGCTATGGCCGAGGCGGAGCCTTCACCGGCAGCGGTAATGACCTGGGCTCGGGGGTTTGCAACATTGCCGGCGACCCATACGCCGGGAATGGTTGTTTGTCCGTGAACGTCCGTGACAGGCCAGCCGTTCTCGTCGATTTCGCAGCCGAGGCGAACGGAAAGCTCGTTGTTTGGGGCAAAGCTGGGCGGCACGAACAGTGCCTTGCGGGGGACAACGCGGCCGTCATCCATTTGGATTCCGGAGAGCTGGCCGTTCTCGACCAGGACGCGCTCCACTTTGCCTTCGACGATGCCGATGGATCTGGCGACCAGTTGGGAGCGCTGATCGACCGAAAGAGTGTCAGCGGGCGTGAACAGCACTACGTCTTCACTCCATTGGCGGATGATCTGTGCGTAGCGGACTGTGTCCTGAGAGCCACCCAGGACGCCCAACGCTTGGTCACGTACCTCGTAGCCGTGGCAGTACGGGCAGTGCAAAACGTCGCGGGCCCATCGCTCCCGAAGTCCCGGTATGTCCGGCAGCTCATCAGTGAGGCCCCGTTGCGATCAGCAGGCGTCGGGCGGTAATCCGTTGGCCGTGTGCCAGCAGGACCGAGAACGCGGACTTTCCGCATTGCACGATCTCGCTCACCATGGCGTTCAGGATCTCGCCCCCATATCCCTTGACCTCGTTCCGTCCTGCTGCCAGAAACTCTCCAGGGGGCATGCCGTCACGGGACAGGAACCCTTGCATGTGGGCAGCGGGAGCGTTGCGCGGCTCCCCGGAGTCCACCACGAGAACGTTCCGGCGTGCCCGTGACAACACCAGTGCCGCGGACAGGCCGGCAGATCCGCCGCCGATAATGATTACGTCATAGTCGCTCATGTCTTCAAGGCTCCTCGGACTTCCCTAGTTCGACAACAAACGTTGCTGTTTTCGGGAATCTGACGTTGGATGGGGCCATGGATGACACAGCAACAGTGATCGCATCGGCGCTTGATCAGGTCGGCCCCAGACTCAAACGATTGCGTAACCAGCGCAATGTGACCCTGACCAGCCTCGCTGCTACGACCGGCATTTCGAAAAGCACATTGTCCCGGCTGGAGACGGGGCAGCGACGCCCCAGCTTGGAACTGCTCCTTCCGCTGGCGCACGCCTACCATGTGCCCCTGGATGATCTGGTCGGCGCTCCGGACGTTGGAGACCCCCGGATACGCCTCAAACCACGGCAGGCAAACGGGCGGACAGTAGTTCCGCTGACGAGGCACCCCGGGGGAGTCCAAGCCTGGAAGATCGTCATCCCCAACTCGAAGATCGAGCCGGAACTCAAGACCCATGAGGGATACGAGTGGCTCTATGTTCTCTCCGGCCGTATGCGGCTCGTTCTGGGTGACCATGACTTAACACTTGGGGCCCGGTGAGGTGGCTGAGTTCGACACCCGGGTGCCGCACTGGTTCGGCAGTACGGGCGACCAGTCTGCGGAAGTGCTGAGCCTCTTCGGGCAGCAGGGGGAACGGATGCATGTCCGTGCCAAGTCCAGCCGGGAGCAAGGGCGCTAGCCCAGGCGCAGATCAGATTGGGATGGTGCCCGGAGGCGGGGGGACTCAGTCGAGTGCTTCGCTGAGCTCCAGCCGGCTACGGTATTCCACGGGCTTGTTGGTGATCGGATCCACGAAGGTGATGCCGCGGGCCAACAACTGAAGTGGCTTGCTGTAATCGTCCGGGGCTTTGTCCAGCAGGTCCGGGTAGAAGGCGTCGTTGACAATGCCCAGACCCAGCGAGGCCATATGCACGCGGAGCTGGTGCGTCTTACCGGTGTGCGGCTCCAGTCGGTACAGCGCGCGCTGGTGAGTACCGGCGTCGAACGTTCTTGTCTGTTCGATGCGCGTTTCCGCGTTCGGCAGGCCATCGATAACTTCGGCGAGCAGATAGCTGCGGGACTTGGTCATGCGGTTGCGGACCACTGTGGGGAACTCGACGGCGGGATAGCCTGCGGCGGGCGTCGCGGCGGACACGCACTCGTATTCCTTTTGGACTTGTCGCTTCTCGAAGAGGACTTGGTATTTTCCGCGCGTCTCCGGGTTGGTGGAGAGCAGCAGGATGCCGGCGGTCATCCGGTCGAGGCGGTGCATGGGGATGAGGTCCGGAAGATTCAGGAGGTTCCGGAGCCGGACCAGCGCGGATTCCTGTATGTACGTTCCGCCTGGAGTGGTGGGGAGGAAGTGTGGCTTGTCCACCACGAGGATGTGCTCGTCCTGGTGGAGGATGTTGATTTCCACGGGCAGCCGCGTTTCGGGCGGGAGCGTGCGGTAGTACCAAATGAAGGTGTGGTCTTCGAGTTTTGTCCCGCGGTCCAGGGGTACGCCGCCCTCGCCCACGATTTCGCCGGCATCGAACCGGTCCTCGATGCCCTGCGGATCAATGTGTCCCCAGCGATGCATCATGTAGTCCATCGCGGTGTCCCACGGCCCGTCATCCGGGAGGCGCAGGCGGGTCGCGTTTACGCCGTCGCGCACGGGAAGGGGGGATTGCATCACCGGACAATTCTACTGTGGCCCGACATCGCAGTCGCAAACCGACGATAAAAAAGTTCTTGACAATAAAATTTGTCGGTAGGCATACTGGAAGCATGTTGGACATCGAAGTAATTGAGGACGCGGCCGCGGCAGAGGCGTCGTTGGATCCGATCCGCACGCGCATTCTGCAGGAGCTCGCCGAGCCTGGGTCGGCCACTCAACTGGCCGCCAAGGTAGGGCTACCCCGGCAAAAGGTCAACTATCACCTCAAAGCCCTCGAGCGGCATGGCTTGGTGGAGCTTGTGGAAGAGCGCCGGAAAGGCAACGTCACCGAGCGCGTCCTCCAGGCGACGGCGGCCTCGTACCTGATCTCGCCCGTCGCGTTGGCTTCGGTAGCCCCGGATCCGCAGCGTTTCGCCGACAGGTTCTCCGCCTTCTGGCTCCTGGCGCTCGCCTCCCGCACTGTCCAGGAAATGGGCAAGCTCATTTCGGGTGCGGCCGCGGCCAAGAAGAAGCTCGCGAGCTTCGCGATCGACGGCGAAATTACTTTCCGATCAGCTGCGGACCGCGCCGCTTTCGCTGAGGAACTCGGCGTAGCGGTCACGCGCCTCGTCGATAAGTACCACGACGGCGGTGCTACCGCAGTGGCGGGCGGCGCACGAAAGCACCGGCTCGTCGTCGTACTTCATCCCACCCTCAAGACCTCGTCAACGGAAAAATCAGCAGAAAAGGAACAAGGCAATGACTGACCACCGGAAATTCGAGATCGTGGCGGACACCGAACTGCCGGGCACTCCTGAGCGGGTGTGGCAGGCGGTCACCAAGGACACGGCGGCCTGGATGTTTCCCACGGACCAGTGGCCCGATGTGAAGACCGTAGAGGAATTCCCCAACCATCTTGTGTCGCGGATGGAGGGTCCCAACGGTTGGTTCAACCAATTGGAGCATGTCCTGGAGCCGGTGGAGGGTGGCCGGGCAAAGCTCCACTATGTCCACAGCGGCATCTTTGACGACAACTGGGACGAACAGTACGACGGCGCCAGCAAGCACACGGAGTTCTACCTCCACACCCTGGGCCAGTATCTGCAGTACTTCGATGGGCAGCCCGTGGTCTTCACGGATATCCAGGCGCCTACTTCGTCGCAGACTCCCGACGGATTTGTGCAACTGAAAAAGGCCTTGGGCGTGGACGGCGTGGAAGCCGGTACGCCATTTGAGGTGGACGTCGACGGCGTAGGCCGGCTGAGTGGCGAGGTGGACTTCTCCAACGAGAACTTCCTGGGCTTGCGCACCGCAGATACGCTCTTCCGATTCTTCGGTAGGAACGCTTTTGGTGCACCGGTAGGAATGACCGTGCATGAATTCGGTGGCTCGGGGGACTCCGAACTGACGGCGAAGGCGTGGGGTGCGTTTCTGGAGAAGGTTTACGCGTAGGGGTTTCCCGCCCAACTGACTGGCAGTAGTTGTTGTTCCCAGCGCTGGGAACAACAACTACTGCCAGTCACTTTGCGTTTACGGGGCCCACGCGCGGGCGACACCGTCCAATGCTGCCTCGTAGATTCCCGCCCAATCCGTGCCATGGTTGTCCACTTGCGCCAGCTCCAGGCTGACCAAGCCGTGAACTTGCCCCCAAATCGACATGGCCACGGTAGCGGGGTCGTCTTGTCGGAGCCCTCCCGCTTGCTGCGCCTTGGTGACCGCCTCCACCAGGGGAAGCATGGAGGCTGAGGCGACCTCCGGCGTCGGGCTGCAATCAACATAGGCCGCCAGTGCGCCGCCGAACATCAGCCGGTAAAGGGCTGGATGCTGCAAGGCCCACTCGCGGTATGCGCTGCCCAGGCCGCGGAGTCCGTCTTTTGCCGCAGCCTGCTGGGACTCCCCAAAGGAGCGAAAACCGTCGTCGACGGCGGCCGTCAGGAGTTGCGCTTTCCCACCGAAGAGCGAGTAGATCGCAGAGGTGGACGTGTCTGCGGCTGTGGCAACATCGCGGAGAGTGACACGCGCGGGGCCTTCACGGTCCACAAGTTCGGCGGTCACTTCAAGGAGCCGTTGCTGGACGTGCTGATCGTGAACTATGGGTCTTGCCATACGTCCAAGTGTTTCATAACATTGTTTCATAACAACGTTATGAAACCGGGAATCCCGAATTCCCCACCAAAGGAGTGACATGGCACAGGAGATCTTTCCCGGCCGTTTTACGGCGGACATCGGGCGCGAAACAGTGACCGTCTTCCTGATCGGGATGCGCGCCAACCGGTGGTGGAAGATGGGCAAGGTGGGGCGGGTGGCATCAGCCATGCCTACGATGATGCGACATCTGGCCGCCAATCCCGAGGCAGGGTTGCTCGGCAGCGAGCAGTGGTTTGGGCGCACCACCATCCTGCTCAGTTATTGGGAAAGTCCTGAGCATCTGAGGCGCTTTGCCGCGGACCGCGATTCGCCACACCTGGGGCCATGGCGGAAGTTCATGAAGGAAATTGCCGGCAGTGGCGACATCGGGGTCTGGCACGAGACGTACCAGGTACCGGCGTCGGGCATTGAAGTGGTGTACAACGGGATGCCGCTTTTTGGCCTGGCCAAGGCAACTTCCCATGTTCCCGTCGGCCCGGGCAGCAACACGGCGAAGCAGCGCATGGGCTCAGCTGCCCGGACCTCAACGGCGGGCGCCTAGGCGATTGCGACGGCGGCCGGCCGCTCGGTCTTCAGGGTCCGGCGGAGTTGGGGCGAGGCGTCGAGCTTCTGCTGGGCGGCATGCAGTCCACTGACGGCGAATTCGAGTTGCGCGGGCGGCAGGGTGTAGGGGACGCGCAGGTAATGCTCGAAAGCTCCGCCGACTCCGAAGCGTGGTCCGGCCGCCAACCGTAGCCCGAAATCCGGCGCCAGCACAGTGAGGGCGGTGCTGCAGGCGCTGGGCAGGCGGCACCAAACCGTGAGCCCGCCGCGGGGCCGTTCCACTTCCCATTCCGGCAGGTGTTCTGCAAGCAAGGCCAGCAGCGATTCCCGATTGTGCCGCAACTGGTCCAGGCGGGCGTCGAGCGGTTCCGCGAAGGACCTGACCAATCGTGTGGCGGCCAACTGCTCAACCACTGGTCCGCCCAGGTCCATGGTGGTCCGCGTCGCCACGAACCGGGTGATCATCTCCTCCTCCGCCCGGATCCAGCCCGTTCTGAGTCCCGCCCAATGGGATTTGCTGAGCGAACCGATCGAAACCACGCTGGGATTGAAGGCGGACATCGGCGAGGTCCGGACGCCGTCGAGGTTCAACCCCCGCAACGTCTCGTCCACCACCAGAACCGTTCCGGCGGCAGCGGCCGCCCGGGCCAAGCGGCGGCGCTGCAGGTCCGACATGATGCGCCCGGTCGGGTTGTGGAAATCGGGCACAAGGTAGGCCATTGCGGGGCGCTGATGGTTCATTGTGGAGACCATCGCATCAACGTCCCAAGCAGGTGAGGCGTGGGGCGGTAACGCCACGGGCAGCACTTTGCAGCCGGCTGCCCGGATGGCGTCCAAGGCATTGGGATACGTGGGGTGTTCCACCAGAACCCTGTCCTGCTTTCCCACCAGCGTATGGAGAACGATGTTGAGGGCGTGCTGTGCGCCGGACGTCACCAGGATCTGATCCGGGGTGGTGGGCACTCCTTCCGAGGAGTATTTCCCAGCGATCGCCTGACGCAACGCCTGAACTCCAAGGGCGTCGTACCCGAAGCCGGGGAGCAACGCAGGCAGTTCGGTGAGGGCGTCAGCGAATGCCCGGTGGACAACTTCGCCGGCGGCCGGAAGTGATGCGTAGGCCAGGTCCAGGAGTCCCTCGGGCGCGGCAAGGCCCGGAATGCTCACAGGTGCGGCGCGGTGAGGGATGCTCGTCCTGCCACGGCTGCCTTGGCCCGAGGTGAGAAAACCTTGCTCGCGCAGGCTCGCATAGGCCGCGGTGACAGTGGTGCGGCTTAGGCCGAGGGTCTGCGCCAGCGCCCGCTCGCTGGGGAGCGCGACGTCAAGCGGGATGCGCCCATCCATGACCAGCAAGCGCACGACGTCGGCCAGCTCCCGGTAGGCGGGCAGGGCGCCGTTGTTCCAAGAGCCCAGGAGACGGACGAGTGCGGTGGGATTCAGTGAGCCGGGCATAGGACCAGTATTCCAAACTGGCTATGGAATGCAAGGCCAGTTTTCCACGACCATGGTTACATGATGACCCGAAGAATCACACAACTCCTGATCGGCCTCGCGATGTACGGCATCTCCTTGGCCATGTTTATCCGCGCCGGGCTTGGCCTGGATCCCTGGGACGTCTTCCACCAGGGCCTATCGGAAAAGACTGGCTTCAGCATTGGTGTTGTGGTGATCGCCGTCAGCTTCCTCGTCCTCCTCCTCTGGATCCCGCTGCGGCAAATGCCCGGGATCGGAACGCTGGCGAACGCGGTGCTGGTGGGTGTCTTCGCCGATCTGGGTTTGTGGCTCATCCCGGAGTTCTCACATCTGGGCGGGCAAATTGCCATGCTGGCCGGCGCCGTGATCCTCAACGGAATCGCCTCGGCTTGCTACATCGGAGCACGCCTCGGCCCGGGAGCCCGCGATGGCCTGATGACGGGTCTGGTTCGCCGAACAGGGTGGTCCGTCCGCCTGGTCCGGACGGGAATTGAAGTAGTAGTCCTCGCCGTTGGCTTCCTGCTGGGTGGCTCCGTTGGTGTGGGTACGGTGGTTTACGCGCTGGCAATCGGCCCGATCGTGCAGATTCTCCTGCCGAAGTTCATGGTGCCGGAGCCAGCTAAGACCTTGGAACCGGCCAAGGTCCCGGAAACGGCAAACATCCCGGAAACGGCCAACGCGACCACCCACGCGGAAGCCGTGGAGGCCGCGCCGGCGGCGCCAGCTGCCTGACGAAAGGCCAGCAGCTTGGTCGTTTGGAATCCGTCAGTCCTTGATGGCTCCAAGCGAGAGACCCGATTGCCAATAGCGCTGGAGGCTGAGGAAGGCCGCGATAAGTGGAACGATCATCAGTAGTGAGCCGGTAATAACCAAATTCTGGATGAGCTCGCCATTCCCCGCCGTGGAGCCCAGCTTGTTCCACTGGTTGATTCCGATCGTCAGCGGGTACCAGGCTGGGTCCTTAAGCATGATGAGCGGCAGGAAGTAGTTGTTCCAGATTGAGACGAACGAGAAAAGCAGCACGGTGACAGTTGCGGGCGCAAGCAGGGGAAAAGCGATCTGCAGGAAGATGCGCAGTTCCCCGGCGCCGTCGATCCGCGCTGCCTCGATCAATCCGTTGGGCACGGCCTGATCGGAAAATACCCACATAAGATACAGGCCAAAGGGGTTGATGAAGGAAGGGATCAGGACGGCCCACGGCGTGTTGGTTATTCCGAGCTGGGCAAAGAGCAGGAATTGCGGAATGGCAAGTGCTATGCCGGGAACAGAAATGGAACCGAGCACGATGAGAAGGAATACGCGTCTGCCCACGAAGTCGTGCTTCGCGAGCGCATAGCCTCCCAAGGCGGCAAGGAACGTCGACACCAGTGCGCCGGCTACAACGTAAAGAATGGTATTCAGCAGCCAACGCGAAAAGATGCCGTCCTGGAAGGTGAACACCTGGACGATGTTGTCCCACAAGGCGAACCGTTCGCCGAAGCCCAGCCCGAATGATGAAACGAAATCTCCCTGCGACTTGGTGGCATTTATCACGAGCCAAGCCATGGGAATGAGACAGTAAAGCGCGAACAGCCCGGTCACAAGGGTCAGGGACGTGCTCTTCCTCGGGTTGGCCAGCGTGTACAAAGTCTTCTGGCGCCGCACGGGAGCTTGGGGCGTAGGTGTCGCCCGGTCGGTCACTGGTGCAATGGGGCTACTTGTTGAGGACATTTTTCATTCCCTTGATTTGAACCACGTACGCGATGGCAATGGTGAAGATTGCCATGACCAGGGCAAGTGCCGCGGCGTATCCCTGCTGTGAGCCGGTGAAAGCGAGGCTGTACGCGTACATGTTCGGTGTGTAGTAGGAGGTTATGCCGCTGTTGGACACGAGCGTTGCGAGAATATTTGGTTCGTTGAACAGCTGGAAGGTGCCAATAATCGAAAAAATGATCGTCACGATTAGTGAACTCCGCAGCGCCGGCAGCTTGATGTGCCGGATGATCTGGAACTCGTTTGCTCCATCGATTGCCGCGGCCTCGTAGAGCTCGCGGGGGACTGCCCGGAGAGCAGCATAGAAGATCAGCATGTTGTAGCCGGTGAATCCCCACGTCACCATGACACCAATTGAAACCATCGTCGTTTCGGGAGCGAATGGATTGAAGGATGTGCCTGCAGCCTTGTTGAGGCTTCCTATAAGTCCATACCGGATGCCGAGCATAAAGCCCCACATAAGAGTTGAGACGATGGCGGGGATGGCATAGGGCAGGAACACTACGATGCGGAAGAACCGCGAACCGTGAAGCCGCAGGGAATCGATGGCAAGCGCCAGGGCGATGGCACTGAACAGCATGATGGGGACTTGGATGGCGGTAAAAAGAACGACTCGAATTACGCCGTCATAGAACTGGCTGTCCTGAAAAAGCTTTACGTAATTGTCGAACCAAATGAAGACTCTTCCTCCGATCAGCTTGTTCTGGAACAGGCTGATGTAGGCGGAATAACAGATCGGGACGATGAAGACGAAGAGGAACAGCACACTGAAGGGCGCAATGAAGAGCAGGCCCACCTTGCGGCGTTTAGGCTGTCTGAGGGATTGGCGAACGGGTACGTTGTCTGAAACCTTTATGCGGTTCGTGAGCGTTTGCCTGCTCATGGAGGAGTCCTTCTTTCATGTTTCATCTGCAGTAACGGCCGGTGGGTGCCGCGTGAAGGCTCACGCGGCACCGCACGCCGCTAACGGACAGAGAATCCTTGTTCGTTGCCGTACTCGATGCTGCGCTTCTTCCAGGTCTCCAGGACCTCCGCAAGAGTGCCTTGACGGCTGTCGTACAAGGGGGCGGCAACGTCCTCGTAGCTTGAGCGCGCCCATCCGAAGAACGGCGGATACTGCCAGCCGGTGGCCACGTTCTTGGATGCGTCTGCGAGGACCTGGTTGTATTTCTGGTCTCCGAAGAAGGGGTTTGTCTTGCTCAGGAAAGCCTCACTGTTGAGGTTTGAGAGGTTGGGAACGAACGCTCCTGCGTCGATGCGCGGCTGGAGTCCGTCACCGTGGGTGAAGTACTCGAGGAATGCGTAGGCCGCTTCCTTGTTTTGCGCTGCCGCTGGAATGGCCATGGCGCTTCCGCCGTTTTCCCCGCCGGATTTTTCGCCGGCCTCCCACTGGGGGAGTGGGGCGACCCGGAAGTTTCCAGCTGCGTCGGGTGCGCGCTCAGGGAGGGTGGAGGTGAACCAGCCGCCGATGAGCTGCGTTGCAAGGGTGCCCTCGTTCAGTCCCCGGTTCCAGTCATCGGACCAGTTGGTTACCTTTGTGTTGACGAGGTCTTCATCGAGGAGCTTCTGCCAGAAGGCCACGGCGCGGCTGCTGCCCGCGTCATTGAAGTCAATGGTCACCTCCGTCCCGTTCACTTTGAATGGGTGGCCGCCACCCTCCCACATCAGGGACATCAGCAGGAAGATGTCGGCAGAGTCATTGGTGATGTAGTGGTCCCCGCCGAGTGCCCGGACCTTCTTGGCGGCCTGATAGAACTCGTCCCAGGTTGTGGGAGGTGCAGGGACGCCTGCTTGTGCGAGGACTGATTGGTTGTAGAACATCGCAGCCGGGCCATAGTCAGACGGAAGAGCGTAGGGCTTGCCGTCGATGGTCACGTTGCCCCAGGCGGCATCGACATAGTCAGAAGCGAGGTCCTGGGCGCCATACGGCGATAGATCAGTGAGCTTGCCGGGGATAGCGAAGAGGGGGAGCGAAAAGTACTCGAACATTGCAATGTCCGGCACCCCTGATCCGGCCTGAATAGCGTTGTCCAATGCTGTGTACTCATCGGTGGATGAACCGGCATTGACCACATTGACAGTGATGTTCGGATGGAGCTTTTCGAACCCTGTCACGGCTTCCTTGACAGTACCGTCCCAGCTCCAGACGGTGAGGGTGATGGCTTTGTCGGTAGGAACTCCGCTCTTGGCCGAAGCGTTTCCTCCGTCCGAGCAGCCGCTTAAGGCTACGACAGAGGCAATTATCGCCGCTGCCGCAAGAATCTTCTTTGGCATTTACATACTCCTTCGTATCGATGATTTTTGCCCGGGGAGCTCCGCCATGGGCCGGGGTGAACGTGTTGGGTACAACGTTGTACCTTAGATGCAAAAGCATCCATGGCACGTGTAGTTCGTGTGGTGTTCCACAGGCTCGGAGCTGTTCAGGGCTCAGTGCTCATGTGTCTTGCGGGTCGCGCAGAGGAGGTGAGCGTCTGTAGGTACAACGTTGAACCTCATGGTAGGTGGATGCTGCGAGAGCGTCAAGGAAAATCCGGAAGATTGCGTGAAGCTATGATCTAGGCATTGCCCTCGCAGGAGATGCTGCAGGGTAGGAAGGGCACTGAATGAACGCGAATCCGACTATTCATGATGTGGCCCGGGCAGCCGGAGTTTCGATCAAGACAGTATCGAATGTCCTCAACGACAACCCAAAGGTCGGCCCGGCCACCAGACTTAGGGTGCGGCAAATTGTGGATGAGATGGGCTATCGGCCCAATCTTTCGGCACGTGGTCTGCGTTCGGGAAAGACCGGAGTTATCGGCCTCGCGGTTCCCTCCCTTCGTGAGACCTATTTCGCCGAGTTGGCGGATTCTGTCATTCGTGCTGCTGCCAAGCGACGGCTGCGTGTCCTCATAGAGCAAACCAACGGGGATCGTGAGCTGGAGATTTCGATCCTCTCCGGCGGACAGATGCGTTTCACCGACGGATTGCTTTTTAGTCCCGCGGCAATCGGACAGCAGGACGTGGATGTCCTCACCACGGGCGATCCACTCGTCCTCCTCGGCGAACGTATTTTCGGAGGGCCGACCGACCACGTAACAATGCACAATACGTCGTCCGCCCGGGCTGCGGTGGAACACTTATTGGACATCGGGCGAACCAGAATCGCGCTCATCGGGGCTCCAGAGGCCATAGCCGATGACGCGAGTTCGGCGAGTCTGCGCGAGCGGGGCTACCGTCAAGCTTTGGAATCTGCAGGCATCCAGTATGACCCCCAACTCGTAGTGAGAGGTGGGACCTGGGTCCGGGAAACGGGCGTGGCCGCCATACGGCGTCTGATTGCCGACGGCACCGGATTCGACGCGATATTCGCCCTCAACGACACCCTTGCGCTCGGTGCCCTCCGCGCTCTTGCCCAGGCCGGCCTCCACGTACCCGACGATGTTGCCCTGATCGGATTCGATAACCTCGATGAGGGCAGGTTCTCCCTGCCCTCGCTCAGCAGCGTTGACCCTGGCAGGCTTGAGATCGCAGAGACGGCAGTGGATCTCTTGGTGAACCGAATCCAGGAAAGGGACGGGAAATCACCCCCCAAGACGGTCAAGGCAGACTTCAAAATCGTCAAACGGGAATCAACAGGATTTAGGGGCGACGACAACCTCGTGGGCGGTGGGTAGCAACACGCCTACGGAAGTGGTTGGCATCTGGGACAGAAGTAGATGTCCCGCTCTTCAGTTCCATCCGGCGCTGCGAGGACGTCGCGACGAACAGGTGTTCCGCAGCGCCTGCATGGCTGCCGGGCCCTGCCGTAAACCCAGTAGCCGGGCCTCATCGCCCGCGGCCCCAAGGTGGTCCGCAGGCCTGGACCCAGGTTCTCGCCCAGGAGCCGCTTCGCATCGTTGACTGTCTTGGCGAGGTCCGGCACTGAGCCCACAGGCAACGCGGGGTGGATTCCGGAAAGGAAGCATGCTTCGCAGCGATAGATGTTGCCGATCCCGGCCAGCTTCCGCTGATCGAGCAGGGCGTAGCCGATGGGGACGTCGGGTTCAGCCTGGAGCCGGCGGAGGGCTTCTTCTTCGTCCCAGTCAGGGCCGAGCAGATCAGGCCCCAGATGTCCGACGATCCGATCTTCCTCGCTGGTTGGGACCACCTCGAGAATGCCCAATGAGAACCCGACTGCGTCAACGGAAGCCGTTCGCAGCACGCAACGCGCAGTGTGGCCTGGCTTCGTCCAGCGGCCTCCCGGTGGGTAGACCATCCAACTGCCTTCCATCTTGAGATGGGAATGGATGGTCAGCTCACGCGGTTTCCTGCTCGCTCCGAGTTCCTCGTCCTCCGGTCCGGCCAAGCGCATGAGTAGGTGTTTGCCCCGGGGGACCACCTCGGTCAGTGTCCAACCCGCTAGGTTCAGGGTGGCGAAACGCGGTACCCGGAAGTCTGAAGCTGTTATGACCTGCCCGGCCAAGGCCGCGTTGAGGCGTGAAGCTGCACGCCAAATGGAATCTCCCTCAGGCACGGATCCGCAGCCCCTTCGGGGTTGAGTAGGCTCCGGCAGCCGCAAGGGCAGCAGCAATCGGCGTGTCCAGGAGGTCGTGACCGTTGACCTTTTCCATGAAAAGCTTGTCCACTGCTCCGCGTCGCACCACGTCCACCAAAGCTTGGGCAGCCACCGCAAGGACGGCGTCGTCGTGGCTGAAGGTGAGAAGAGTCTTACCGCCGCGCTCAACATAAAGGACCAACGCGCCGTCGACCATCACCACCAGCGCGCCGGCCCTTCCGTCCGGGGCGGTGTCCGGAACCGGCGTCGACGGACAGCGCCGGCCACGGCAAGGCGGCACCGTAAGGGTTGGCCGGGTCCGTGGCTGCAAGTGCCAGTGCCGTGGGTTCTGCCTTGGTGATGCGCGCATCTTCGGTGAAGGAACGGAGCCTGTCCACCGTCGCTGGGACGGCGAATTGGGCCGCTCCCAGGTGCTCGATGAAGTAGCCGCGGCGGCAACGCCCGGCTTCCTCGAGACGGGCCAGAACTTTGTACATGAGGCCGAAACCGCCGATGATGTTCTCGGCCATGACCGAGCCCCGGGTGACGACGCCATAGCGGTCCAGCAGAAGCTCGGCGGTACCGCGAGCGTGGATGGTCGGGTCGAGTTCGGGGGAGGGGAGCGCGGACCAGCGTCCTACGGCCGATGGCGGGGCGGGAGCGGTGCCGGAGACGGAACCATAGCGCCCACCCGTAAGCCCGGGGGAGCCCAGTAGGCCCGTACCGTGGGAGCGCCCCAACCTGCTCATTCTCGGGGCACGGGCGCGAGGTGCCTTGGCCACCTGCCGGTGTGCTGTGCGCCCACCGGCGATCATGGCCCGCACGGGAGCAAAGGTGTCGCCCGTGACGCGGCCGGCCCACACCAGATCCCAGAGCGCCGAGACCACGGCATCATCGCTCAGCACAGAGTCCATTCCGCCTGCCACCTCGGTGAGTTGGCGGAAGAAGTAACCGCCACCTGCACCCAGGTAGTCAAGGAGCCGCTGTTGGGCGTCGCCGGGCTCGAAATCCGGGGCGGGATTGAGCGTCAGCTCGGCGGAGTCAGCCACATGGAGACTGATCCAACCGTCGTTACCCGGCAAGGCGCCAGCCCCGGACCACAACAACTCACCGGCCGCCATGAGCTCGTCCAACATGGCTGGTTTGTAGTCCGCCACGCGGCTCGCGAGCACCAATGGCTCCCATGCGGAAGCGGGAATGGGAACGCCTGAGAGTTGATCAACTGCCGTAATGATGCCATCGAGTCCGCGCAATGCCTGGCTTCGGGACTTCCCAGGTGCGGTCACGTTCTGCCATGCCGGCAGGAACCGCCCATAGGCGGCAGTGTCAACGGGCTCAACCTCTGCGCGCAAGGCGGCCAGAGAACGACGCCGGAGCTTCCGCAGGACCTCGGCATCACACCATTCGCTGGACGGCGGTGCCTCGGCGGACATGAGCTCGGAGTCCAGAGGCTCTAGTGGGGTGCTCTCCGTCGCCACGGCATGTGGCCGGAACTCGCCCTCCACGACACGGCCATCGGCAGCGAGCCGCTTCAGTGCGGTATTGACGACGGCGACGCCAAGTCCCAGCCTGGATGCGGCCTCGGCTGCTGTGAATGGTCCGTGCGTGCGCGCATACCGTGAGACGAGGTCGCCCAGGGGATCGTGGACGGGCTCAATGAAGGCGAGCGGCACGCCCATGGGCAGGGGGACACCAATGGCGTCGCGCAGCCGGGCGGCATCTTCCACTGCCGCGAAACGCTCGACGCCGCCGATCGTTACTTTTAGCGCCCGGTTGGCTTTCTGGAGTGCGGCAAGGTGTGAGCCGGCGTCCGGCCCTTCCTCAAGGCGCTCCGCCACTTCCTCAACACTGAGCGGACCAAGCAACCGGAGGAGGTCAGCAACGCCTTCCATTCCCCGCACGCGACGGTCCGGCACCAGCCGCTGCAGCTCGCGTTCCGTGGCATCAATGACCGCGGCGTCAAGAAGCTCGCGCAGTTCCACCCTGCCCAACAGCTCATTGAGCAGCGTGGAATCCAATGCGAGGGCTGCCGCCCGACGCTCCGCCAAGGGGGAGTCGCCCTCGTAAAGGAACTGTGCCACATAGCCAAACAGCAGGGACTTCGCGAAGGGTGATGGTTGCTGGGTGGTGGTCTCCACAATGCGCAGTTCGCGGCGTTCGACCGATGCCGCGATGTCCTTCAGGGCGGGCAGATCGTAAACATCCTGCAAGCATTCGCGGACGGTTTCGAGCACGATAGGGAAGGACGGGTACTTTCGGGCGACGTCCAGCAATTGGGCCGAGCGTTGACGCTGCTGCCAAAGGGGTTGGCGCTTGGCCGGGTTTTGACGGGGGAGCAGCAGGGCGCGGGCGGCGCACTCACGGAACCGCGAGGCGAACAACGCACTCCCGCCAACCTCGGCGGTGACGATCTGTTCGAGTTCCTCGGGATCGAACAGGAACAGTTCAGCACCGGGTGGCTCGTCCTCCATCATGGGCACGCGAAGAACGATGCCGTCATCGGCGGCCATGGCTGAACCATCCAAGCCGTACCGCTGCTGAAGGCGTTGTCCAACGGCCAAAGCCCACGGCGCGTGAACAGGCATTCCGAACGGGCTGTGGAGAACAACACGCCAGTCCCCGAGTTCGTCATGGAAACGTTCCACAACCAATGTTCGATCGCTGGGAACGATGTTTGTGGCCTGCTTCTGTTCTTCCAGATACTGCAGCAGATTGCCGGCCGCGAAGGCATCGAGCCCACTTGCCTGGCAGCGCTCCATGGCTGGTGCGGGGTCGGCCGCGGAAAGCTCGCGGATGAAGGCTCCCAAAGCGCGGCCGAGATCCACCGGACGGCCCAGCGAACCGCCCTTCCAGAAGGGGAGCTTTCCAGGCTGGCCGAAAGCAGGGGAAACCAATACGCGGTCGTGGGTGATGTCTTCGATTTTCCAGCTGGTGGCTCCGAGGGCAAAGATATCGCCTACCCGCGACTCGTAAACCATTTCTTCGTCGAGTTCGCCAACGCGGCGCCCACCTTTCGCGGCACGGGCGGAGGCGCTGGGGCCTTCACCATCGGCGTTGGCCGGGGATGAGGATCCTTCAACTTCCGTGCCGATGATGTACACGCCGAAAAGGCCTCTGTCAGGAATGGTGCCGCCCGAGGTGACCGCAAGTCGCTGTGCCCCCGGCCTGCCCTCAATGGTGCCTGCATGCCGGTCCCAGATAATGCGTGGCCGAAGTTCTGCAAATTCGTCGGACGGATACCGTCCGGCCAGGAGATCCAGCGTGGCCTCGAACGCGGACCGGGGCAGGCTGGCAAACGGCGCCGATCGGCGCACGGTGCTGAACCATTCCTCGACGTCGATGCTGCCCAGGGCCGTGGCGGCGACGGTTTGCTGGGCCAGGATGTCCAAGGGATTGGTGGGGATGCTGAGGCGCTCGATTTGGCCACTCAGCATCCGTTCCACTGTGACGGTGGTGTGAAGGAGGTCAGCCCGGTGCTTGGGGAACAACACGCCCTCGGAGATCTCGCCCACTTGGTGGCCGGCACGCCCTACTCGCTGTAGGCCGCTGGCTACCGAGGGCGGTGACTCGACCTGGATGACAAGGTCCACGGCTCCCATATCGATGCCAAGTTCCAGTGACGATGTGGCAACGACGCAGCGCAGCCTGCCCGACTTCAGGTCATCCTCGATCATTGCCCTCTGGTCCTTGGAAACCGAGCCGTGGTGGGCGCGTGCCAAGACAGGATCTGCTCCGCTGGTGCTGCCGGCCTGGGCCATCATATGCGCCGGCGTCGCAGTGGACACGGGAGCGGCCCCCGCGGACTGGGTGGCCGGCCCGGTGCCCCAGCTTCCCGAATCCTCAGCCTTGCCGGCAGCACCCCACTCACCGCCGGCCGCGGCCAACATTTGCCGCTCGGCATGGATCTCGTTCAATCTGGCGGTCAGCCGTTCGGCCAGGCGGCGTGAGTTGGCGAAGACGATGGTGGACTGCTTGGAAAGGACAAGATCGACAATCTGTTCCTCAACATGGGGCCAGATGGATGCCTGCGGCTGAAGCCCGGAAGCAGGGCCGGAGTCAAATGCGCCCGCGGCCCCTTGCAGGTCCGACATGTCCTCCACAGGCACAGTGACTGTGAGGTTCCAGTTCTTCTTGGACGGCGGAGCCACAATTTCCACAGGTGCCTGGCCGGCCAGGAACTGGGCCACGAGCTCACGCGGCTGCACCGTAGCAGAGAGGCCGATCCGCTGGGCAGGCTTCGGTAGAAGGGCATCCAGCCTTTCCAAGGACACCGCAAGATGGGCGCCCCGCTTGGTTCCAGCTACAGCATGCACTTCGTCGATGATGATGGTGTCTACTTCGCTCAACGTTTCCCGGGCACGGGACGTCAGCATCAAGAAAAGGGACTCCGGCGTAGTGATCAGGATGTCCGGCGGGTTCGATAACAGGGAGCGCCGATCTGCCGCCGTCGTATCTCCGGAGCGGACTCCGACTGTCACAAGAGGTGCCGGCAGTCCCAATCGTTTGGCGGTTTGCGTTATCCCGATGAGCGGTGAGCGAAGGTTCCGTTCCACGTCCACGCCCAGTGCTTTGAGTGGCGAAATGTAAAGGACGCGGGTCTTTGTTTTAGGACGTTTGGCGCGCCCCTTCCCGTCGGGGACGGATTCCAACCCCGGCAACGTGTCCGACGGCGTGGAATGCAACCTGTCCAAGGCCCAAAGGAAGGCGGCAAGAGTCTTGCCGGAACCAGTGGGGGCCACCACCAGGGCATGCGAGCCCGAAGAGATAGCGTTCCAGGCGCCATCCTGAGCGGGGGTGGGCGCGGAAAAAGCGCCAAGGAACCATTCCCTGGTTGCCTGGCTGAAACGGCCGATGGCGCCCGTGGACGCCTGCTGCTCCTGCATTCCTCCATCATGCCCCACGGCTCAGACAGAATAAGCCCGAGCCGTGGGTTGATGGTTAGACGGCCTGGAAGGCAGTGATGGTCAGTAGTTTGATGCCGGTGTTGCTGCAGGCATCGTGCTGCTCGGCAACGAACAGTGACGCGGTGTCATTTGGCGGGTAGATGCGGTAACCGGCAGCAGGCACCTTGGTGCAGTCGCCGTAGTTTCCAGCCTGGGTGTAGCGCAGTTCAGCCCACGCCGATTTGCCCGGGGCAAGCTCAATCTTGGTGACCGGCGTGGTGGTTTCGCGGGTAGCAGGCTCGCCGATAGGGGCACCGTTGGCGTCGGCCGTCAAAGAAACGCCTGCGAAACCCTCAAGGGTACAAGGCGTGGTTCCGGAGTTCGTCAGGATCAGTTTTTCGTAGATGCTTCCGGCAGCGCCGCCGCCAGTGGAATCAGTGGCGGCAGTCAGGGAATCGGCCTTGCATTGACCTTCGGCGGCGGGTGCTTCGGAGCTGACCGTTCCCGACGGTGAAGGCGAGTTGCTCGCGCTGGGGGAAGCCGACGTCGGAGATGCCGAAGATGAGGTGGGCGGGGCACTGCTGCTTCCTGCGGGGCTTGGGCTTGGCCCGCAAGCAGCAAGGAGCAGCAGCGAGGCTGCCGCCGTCGTTGTCACAAGTCCGGTTTTGATGCGCTGAGTCCACATGCGCACCAGCCTTGCGCCGGGTGTGACGCGAGTCAATTGAGCCACGGCACGGAAAGAGGATTGGCGTCCGGATCGTGATCTTTCCGGACGCCAATCCGCTAAAGGTTCGCCCTGTTACTTTGCGTCGACCTTGGCCGCTGCTGTCTTCGCTGACCGGCCGCGGAAGAACGCGGCGCCGCCCAGGCCCAAACCAGCGATACCGGCAACAAGGCCCGCCCAGCTGCGTGCCTGTGATCCGTCGTCGGTCACCGATGACGCCTGCTCCGTTGACACCGTGCCTGCTGCGTGGTGGTCACCTTCGGCTTCGGCCGGTGTGATGGTTACGGCCGGGGCCGGGGCCTTGAGCTCGTGCTCGTCCTGTCCCTCCTTCGGGATCTCCGACCAGTCAGTCTGGCCCTGCTCGCAGGTCTGCAGAGTGGGGAAATAGAGCGTCTTGCCAGCGGCGTCGGGCAGCTTGACCGAGAGAACCAAAGCATCACGAAGATGCGGGTCCAGCGGAGCCTTGGCTGTGTACACGATCTGGCTGGTCCGCTTCGTGATGGTGGTGCCATTGTCCAGCTTCTTCGGCTCCGCCAACGTCTCCGTAACTTTCTCGACGGTCCAGTTTGGGTTGACTGTGGGCTGGGCATCGGTCAGTTCCTCGGGCAACGAGATAGCGACTTTTGTTGTGCCGAACGTGTCGCAGCCGTGGGGGATACCGAACGTCAACAGGGCGTACGAGTTTGCGGCAGTCTTGTTCGGATCCGCCGATACGTGTGCGGATGCTCCGGCCAGGCCGGCCATCATCAAGGCAGCGGTTCCGCCGGCGGCAGCGGTCGCGGACAGGGTACGGCGGAGGGTGGACTTCTTCATGGGATTGCCTTTCAAGGGCGCCGGAGTTGGCGCCGGGTACGGGTTTATGGCCCGTCACCAAAGGCGTCTGCTTGGTGCGTTGCGCTGGTGCCGGGCGGAATCAGGGAAGAACGACGGCGGCGGGCGGGGCCGCGGCGGCTGTCTTGCCTCAGGTTCCGCCAGGGGCGGGGCAGGAAAACGTCAGGTGCGCCGACGGCGATAGGGGAGGCGCCGGCGTCGGGCCTGAACAGCAGCGTGGGCAGCGCAACCAATGGACGCAGCCACGCCGCCAGCTGCCACAGTGCGTCCTCGCCCTTGGCCAGGATCACGGCAGAGCCGATCGTGGCCAGGATGTGGCCAGCCAACATCACGGCGCCCAGAGTTGAGTCCAGCTCATGGAGGTGGGGCGCCGCTGTGTAGAGCAAAGGATTCAGGGACTCGGCCGCGGCGTGGTGCGCATTTCCTTGGGCTGTTGCCGTCACTGGACTCAAAGCTGTGAAGGCTTCGTGGAGTACGAACTGGCTGGTTCCAAGCAAGGCTGTCATGGAGGCGACGTTGAGTTTGAAGCGCGTGGCCAGCGTCGCGGCCAATGCCGTCAAGGCGACAAGTGCCAACAGGACCGGGACAACGGGAAGTTCGCCGCCGCCGATCACATGGGCTCCGGCAGCAAGAAACACGATAACGAGCGAGATCGCGCCGGACCGCAAGGCATGGAAGGGTGCCCGGGGCTGCGATAAGCGCACGGAGTCCTCCCTAAATTGCCTGCCTGGATGCTGCTGTTGTCAGCGTCCTGATTCTATCGGGAGTTCGGAGTTGGACTGGCCTCGGATGGGTGCCTATGTGGATACTTTGACGCTTTGTGGCGATGCCGGCGCCTTAGGTGCGGACAAAGGTTGGTCGGGGTGGCTCCGGGATACGGCTGAGGTCCGCACCAGGACGACGACGGCGGAGCTCAAGTTTCAGGCTTTCCTCGCCACGCGCCATGGCCCAGTGGTGGTTGGCCGAGAATGCAGGCTTCAGGAGCCAGCTCAGCCTGCGCAGGAGTGGCTTGGCGGCGCTGACCCGCCAGTCGTAGGTGATGACGACTTCAGGGCCGTCGGTTTCGAAAGTCCAGCGGCCAGTGCCGTTGAGGTCTCCCTCGGCTTTGAGTGCAAAGCCGTGCAGGGTAACGGGTTCGGTAACTGTGAGCCGCCAACGCAAGGTGTAAGGAAGCCAGCCCTTGGTGTGGAGGTCGAAGGATTTACCGGTGCCATCCGGGTTGCCCTCGTTTACCGGGGTGACTTGGAGATAGACGGCAGGCCACCACTGCTTGAGGGTACCGGCGTTGCCGAGGACATCCACCACTTCCTCACGTGTTCCGGGCACACGCCACACGGTGACGAACTCGTAGTCGGTGCTTTTGCTCGTCTTATTGGTCAACCCGGCCATTGCTGCCTCCGCAGTGGGTGTGGCTCCGAGGGTGTCTTGTGGCATCCGTGATTAATGTACTGCTGACACGGCGGCTGTTCCTACGAAAAGTCGCTGCTGGGCGGACCTGTATGGGTAGGACTCGGCAGGAAATAGCTGGACTGAAGTTCAGGTCAGGGCAAGCACCAACATCAATAAGATACTTAGTATCAAGCAAATTAGGTCTTGACCTTTAAGCACTAAGAAGATAAAAATGACGAAGTGCCAATAATCTTCACCACGTTCGGCACCTCGCCAGCCCCGCACTTGGGCCACGTTTGACGGCGAATTTGCATCTGTTGTTGGTAATTGAGAAGTCGCATGAGGGAGCCTCCAATGACGGAGGGCCTATCTCTCGCCGTGGTTTGTCCAGCCGCCGATAACCGGTGATGCCCCAGCTTCGAAACTGGATTCGAAGCCCTCCCTACCTTAAGGATGTCCAATGGACACGACGAGCGAATTCAAGAAACAGGAAGAGGCAAAGCCGAAATGGTGGGTTCTGTTTCTTACATGCGCGGCTGTAGTGCTCGATGGCTATGACACGGTCGCGCTGGGTGTGTCCATACCTACGATTGCCAAGGACTGGGGGGTTCAGCCCTCGTTCTTCACTCCTGCCCTCTCGCTGACCAGCGCCGGAGTGGCTCTGGGATATCTCGCTGTGGGACGCCTCGTGGCCAGGCTGGGCACCCGGAACGTCATCCTTTCTGCAGTTGTGGTCTTCACTGTTGGTTCGCTGCTGACAGCGTGGTCGACTTCGATTGTGGAACTCACGATTCTGCGGTTCATAACGGGTCTGGGATTGGGTGCCGTTCTTCCAGCCGCTGTATCGCATGCAACCGCAGTCAATCCCGCACGCTTGCGTCAATCCATTGCAGTGGTCGTGATGACGGGCATCTCCTTCGGGGCACTCATTGCGGGTCTCACCGGCAGTGGCATTGTGGGCGCATTTGGGTGGGAATGGGTGTTCATTTTGGGTGCTATCGCCTCTGGCGTTCTCCTGCCATTCCTGTGGTTCGGGTTGTCAGGCAGCCAAGCGTCAGACCCGCTCCACGAAGCGCCCGAGGCCAAGCACCATGCGTCGGTTGCCCGCCTGTTCGATGCCTCTGTTCGAAGCAGGACGCTGCTCCTGTGGGCCTTTTCCTTCCTCATATTCGCCGTGTTCTACGTGTTCTCGTCGTGGTTGCCGACCCTGCTCACCAGTTACGGCTTCAGTGCCGGGCTAGCACCCTTGGGGTCAGCAGCTCTGGGCATCGGAAGCATCGTGGGTGCTGGCGTGCTGATTGTCGGATCGCGTCGATTCCGCATGACGTCCGTGCTGGCTGGAACCTCGGCCGTCGCCATTACGTTCCTTGTTGTTTCTGCGTTTCTCGGCCCCGACAAAACTCTGCTGCTGCTGGTCTTCGGTGGAGTCGGCCTGGGACTCCAGGCCGGAATGATCGGCGCTACGGCGCTGGCGGTCACACTGTATCCGCAAGCAACCGTGACGGCCGGCGTCGGATGGGCTGCTTCGCTGGGCCGACTCGGATCCGTGGTTGGGCCGATCTTCGGCGGGGTCCTCATTGGATTCGGCGTGGATACCAGCTTCATTGTTCTTTCAGTCTGCGTGCCTGTGATCATTGCTCTTGCCTTGGTGTTGGTTGTAGGGCGTATCACCGCATCAAGAGCCTCTACTCCGACACCAGCACACCAGGAGAAATCGTCCCTGGCTTCGCCCCGTACGTAGAGCACGCTGTCCCTTATGGCTAGCCGCCGTCTATCCGCCTGCAGACAGAGCCGATGACACGGATCTGCATCATGTTTGGGGGAGTGCGGCCACGTAATTAGTAGTCGGTGCTTTTGCTGGTTCGTTGTGCTGAATCCTACCGGGAGGTTGGCCTCGCCGCCTTAGCTTTCCGGGAGCGCCCCGATCTCGCTCGTGGTGACTATCAGGGCGACTCGCGGTGGCGGGTTAAGAATGCCGATGCCGTTGTTGCCGACACTAGGCTTGACGATTGTGTACATAGGTCATTTCGCCGCAGCTGCGGTCATTCTCGCAGTGGCGCCTGAAACGCCCGCCTTACCCATCGCCGTGGCAGTCGCGTGGCCAGACATTGTTTGGCCTGGATTGGTTTTCGCTGGCAAAGAGTCGGTCAAAGTGGACCGCAACAATCCGCTGCAATCCTGCGTCAAATTCACCTCCTACCCGTACTCGCATTCGCTGGTCCTCGGTGGTGCGCTCAGTATTGTGCCCGCAGCGCTGGCCGGGCTGATCTACCAGAGTGTTCTTGTAGGTGTTCTTTTTTGGGTCGGCGTCCTGTCTCACTGGCTTCTGGATGCGGTGGTCCACCTCCGGGACCTTCCAGTACTTGGCTGGGGACGGAATGATCGCCGCGTCGGCTTTGGCCTGTGGGCCCGGCCCCGACTGGCGTTCGTGCTGGAGTATGTGTTCTTTGCCGCGAGCGTCCTTTTGGTGGCGCCACCCTCGATGTTTGTAGGGCTGCTTGGCGGAGGGTTGCTGCTTCATTTGTTCAATATCAACTCGTTCTTCGGCTTTACCAAGAAGAACCCAGTGGGCACGCCCAAACGCTTCGCTTTGCTGGCACTGGTTGGCTACGTCATCGCGATCATCTGGTTCACGATGTCATGGCAGTAGCAGTTGCCTCGCGCGGGAAAGAGTTCCGTTCAAGCTGATGTGGGACTGCATCGAGGATTAGTCTTCTGGAATGGAATCCTGGCACTGTAACCGGCTAAGCGTGAGCCAGGCCGAACTTGTAGAAAGCTGGTTGCCAGGTGTTCGTCTCCTCAAGGATCTCTCCTGGAATCTCGTAGATACCGCAGTCCTTGAAGTAGCGAACAGGCACCATAAGTACATAGTCAAAGCTGCTGGGTCTTTGAATCACCACATAGGACGTGAGATAGAAGCCCACGAGACCTCGGTGAATGTGTGGGCCCGGCAGACCCGCGCGCCTAAGCTGCTTCAATCGGATCGTTCCATGAACATCTTGATGACCGAATATCTGGAGGGTTCCCTCGTGGAGGGAACCGAAGCTGAATATGAGGCTGAAACCTATCTGCAAGCCGGGTGCCTGCTGCGTGCGTTTCACGGGCAAGCGTCGCGGACTGACCCGGACTACGAGTCGGCAGCCACTTCCAAAGCGTTGTCGTGGCTGAGGACGCCCCACCGCATCGAAAGAGCTTTCGCTGAGAAAGTCCAGGCCATTCTCGGCGCATATCAGCCGAACCCTGTGGTGCTCGTCCCGACTCACGGTGACTGGCAACCACGCAACTGGCTGATGGACGGCACCGAGCTTAGGATCATCGACTTTGGCCGCTACGGATTCAGGCCAGCTGCAACTGACTTCTGTCGTCTGGCTGTGCAGCAGTGGCGGTCTCATCCTCATTTGGAGGCTGCCTTTTTTGAGGGGTACGGATCAGATCCCAGAGATCGTGAGCAGTGGGATGTTGCGCTCCTGCGCGAGGCTGTGGCTACCTCTGCATGGGCATACCAAGTTGGGGACGAAGGGTTTGAGCGACAGGGCCACAGGATGCTGAGTGACGCGCTGGCCAACTTTTAGATGTCCTCACTGCCTCGCTGCACCCGGCCAAAAAGGTCCCTCCTCCCTCATAAACAAAGGAAAGCAGGGCCTTTCTACGCGGCGGTGACGGTGGGATTTGAACCCATATGGACAGCCACGACACCGGGCCGAACACGGCCGGAATCCCCGGGGACTTAGCGGTGATCGGGTACATCCGCTCACATCTTCAAACACCCGTTCGCAGAGATTCCGTTACTGCTGCGTTACCGCTACGCCTGTTTTGCCCTGGTCAGAGTTTGTTCCTTTCCATGCGCGACGCCGGCGTGGAATCGCAACAGTGAATATTGCGGCGGCTATTGCAGGCCGAGTACCCTCGCGGCAAGAGCGTGTCGCTGGGGTGCGCTAGGAATTGGGGGGGGGGCTACCGTGCGCCGTCTGGTCATGATCCTTTCTGCTGTAGTTGCCATGACGCTTACCCAGCCCGCGGTGGCTGCTCCTGCCCGCGCAGATGACTCCTGGCACAACTTCATTCAGCTGTGGTGGGACTGGGGTGTAGTTTATTCCGATCTGGTCACCATCACTGACGAGGGCCACGTAATCGTGTATGAGGGTAAGCCCGGTTGGGAAGGGCAGGGTCTGGGCCCCGGAAACACTGTCGTTTTGGACGCGGACGCCTTGGTTACGCCGGGGGACTGGGATGGAAACGCCCAAGCCGACTGGATGTTCCGCAGCAGCGACGGCGGCTTGTACTTACGCACCGGCATTGGCGGGGGCCGACGCGGAACAAGTCGGTTGGGGCTGGGACGTGATGACAGCAATGGTTTCACCTGGAGATTGGAACGGTGACGGCGCCTCCGACGTTCTGGCCCGCGACGACGCGGGTGCGCTCTGGATGTATAGGGGCGACGGCTCTGGTGGATGGCTGCCCGGGCGCACCCAAGTCGGGTCGGGGTGGAACATCATGGCTTCCATCTTCAGTGGACGTGACTTCAATGCGGACGGGAAGCCGGACGTTCTCGCTGTGGATACGGGTGGTGCGATGTGGCTGTATCCGGGAAACGGGGCTGGCGGGTGGATGAGCCGCGTACAGGTTGGGTGGGGCTGGCAGAAGATGGATCTGATTGCCGCCCCCGGGGATTTTGACTATGACGGACATGCCGACGTCATCGCCCGCGATATCGCGGGTTCCATGTGGCTCTATCCTGGCAACGGGGCAGGCAGCTTTACGTGGACACGGCGGCTCCTGAACATCCCAACACCGGCACTCTTCGGCTGAACTGCGCGCCAGCCCGGTGGCGAGGGTTCTTCGCCCACTCGAACGAGCAGCTATCCTCCTGAGACGCCGGTCTTCATGCACGCCCCATGAGTCCATCATTGAGGCCATGCTGCCGGCTGAGGGGCGTAACGGGGCACCATCGGGACACTTGGACGCACCAGGTCGGTCATCCAAACGGCATGCCTCTGTCTAAATTTAGCTCGAAGCGCTGAAAAGCGTCGGGGGCGTCGTGGCTAGTACCAATACCGGCGCCCAGCCAAGATGGGGCGATTGAGCGCGCCGAGAATAAGCAGTATGAGGCCGATGGCCAGCACAATCCAGCCGATGGTGACGAGGATGCCGATATTGAGTAGCCAGCCGACGATCAGCAGAACAAGTCCCAGGATGATCATTTCTTTCCTTTCGCGTTGTCGAACAAACTAGTCATAAACTAAGCGCCCTTACTAAATCAAGATTACCCGCACCGGAAGGAAATGGGGATGCTGCTAAACCTGGCCGTGCCAACGAATCGCCATGACGTGCCGGGCAATGTGAACGGGGCAAGGGCCAGAACCAATGCACGCTGTGTCCATAGATGCAGAAAGGCCCCGCATCCCTCATAAACAAAGGGAAGCAGGGCCTTTCTACGTGGCGGTGACGGTGGGATTTGAACCCACGTTGGCTTTTACACCAAACAACATTTCGAGTGTTGCACCTTCGGCCGCTCGGACACGTCACCAACTGAAATAGGGTACCGGAGTTGGGGCCCGTTCCCCAAAACGAGCCCGAAGCGAGCCCTGGGACACGCGCCCGGGAAACGCCGGGAAGTGAACTCAACTTCCGCACGCACCGCCCCAGCGATAGATTCATAAGCATCATGACTATCTCGCGCGAACAAGAACACGAGGCCCAGGCATACTGGGTCACTGAGTCGGGACACGGTGAGTTGCGCCCGGAAGCCATACCAACTCCGGGTCCCAAAGAAGCCCTCGTCAGGACCCTGTACTCGGGCGTCAGCCGCGGCACGGAGCGCGTGGTGCATGAAGGGCGCGTTCCGGAGCGCGTTGCTGATCTGATGCACGCCCCTCATCAGGAGGGCGACTTCCCAGGGCCGGTCAAGTACGGCTACCTGTCCGTCGGCGTCGTAGAACAAGGCCCGGACAACTGGACCGGCAAAACCGTCTTCAGCCTGCACCCGCACCAGGATTTCTACGTGGTCCCCACGAGCCAGCTCACAGCCATCCCGGAAGGGGTGCCTGCCCGCCGTGCCGTGCTTACGGGCATCGTGGAAGTGGCCATCAATGCCCTTTGGGAAGCCGGGCCGAGGCTGGGAGACCGTGTCGCCGTCGTCGGGGGTGGCCTGGTGGGCGGTGTCCTGGCGACCATCCTCCGGAAGTATCCGCTGGGCCGCCTGCAACTCGTGGATGCAGATGCGGACAAGAGAAATCTCGCCGAAAAACTCAACATTGACTTCGCGCTCCCGGACGAGGCAGAGAACGATTGCGACATCGTTTTCCACTGTTCCGCATCCAACGAGGGTCTCAAACTGAGCCTTCAACTTGCCGGCGATGATTCCGACGTGATCGAGCTGTCGTGGTTCGCTGACAAGGAAGTCACCCTGCCGTTGGGCGAGGATTTTCACGCGCGCAGGCTCACCATCCGCTCCAGCCAGGTTGGGGCAGTGGCGCTGCCCAGGAGGCACAGGAGAACCAACGCCCAGCGCCTCCAACTCGCGGCGGCAACCCTGAAAGATCCGCTGTTCGATGCATTCCTCAGCAGCGAGTGTCAATTTCAGAATCTGCCCATCACCCTCGTTAAGTTGTTTGAACAGCCCGGCGGCTTTTGCCACGTGGTCGCCTATCCAAAGCCGGAGGAATAAGACATGTTCAGCCTGACCGTCCGACGCCACTTCATGATTGCCCACAGCCTTCCCCGCGAAGCGTTCGGCCCAGCGCAGGGCCTCCACGGTGCTACGTTCGTCGCCGAGGTGACCTTCCGCCGCCCCGATCTCAACGAGGACGCGATCGTCCTGGATATCGGTGCTGCAGGCGGCATTCTCGAGGAAATTCTTGACGACCTGAACTACAAGAACCTCGACGAACACCCCGCGTTCAAGGGCAAGTTGTCCACCACGGAGGCGTTGGCCAAGCACATCGCCGACGCAGTTGCCGCGCGCATCACGGACACCCCGGATGGACCAGCCCTCAACGGTATCGACGTCCTCCTTCGCGAGAATCCGGATGCGTGGGCAGGATATTCACTGGAGCTCCCGGCTAAGTAATGCACATCCGCTTCCTGGTGCCGGGAAACGTCCGGCACGGCTCCGGCGGGAACAAGTACAACGCCAAGCTCGCCGAGCAATTGACAGCCCTGGGCGTCGGGATAGAGACAGTCATCGTCGACGGCGATTGGCCGGTTGGGAGCGCGGCGGACCGGCAGCGGTTTGCCGGAATGCTCGACGGCGGCACCACAGTGATTGCCGATGGCTTGGTCGCCAGTGGGGCACCGGACGAAGTGGCGGGCGCGGTGAGCGCCGGAACCAAGGTGTGGATCCTGTCCCACATGGCGCTCGCAGACTACCCGGACCTTGAGTCCAGGGCCATGACCGCGGCCACGGGAGTGATATGCCCGAGCGCCCATGCTGCTGCCGCACTGGAAAAAACCCATGGCCTCAAAAACGTGGTGGTTGCCCATCCCGGAGTTGCAGCGGCTGAAACAGCAAAGGGCTCGGAACCGCCGCACATCATTGCCCTCGCTGCGTTGCTACCCAACAAGAGCCAAAGAGAACTGGTGGAAGCACTCGCCACGCTAAAGGACCTCCCCTGGACGGCCGCCCTGATCGGCACAGACCAGCCTGACCCGGCGTACGCGGCAGAGGTCAGGGCCGCCGTCGAACGTTACAAACTCCAAAACCGCATCATGATGACTGGGGAGTTAACCGGCAAACCGTTGGAGAACCAATGGAGCACAGCCGATCTCAGCATCCTCATCTCGAAGTCCGAGTCGTTCGGGCTGGTAGTGACGGAGTCCCTGGCCCATGGCGTTCCGGTTGTTGTCCGGCAGGGGACCGGTGCTGTGGAAGCTCTCGGGAACACGGGAGCGGGGATGGCGCTTGACCTCACACAGCCCAACAACCTTGCCAGCACCCTCCGGAGATGGCTCAGCGACCAAGAGCTCCAACAGCGCTGGCGCACGGCAGCACTCCGGGCGCGGTCCGACCTTCCCGGGTGGGACACCACAGCAGCAACCGTTCTGAAAGCCCTCGGCAGCGGCGAGGGTGCAGAATAGGGCCATGACGCCCAAGGTCCAGACCATACCTGCCGCAACAACCCTCACCCCGGAGCGTCTCCGGGCCTGGGGCCTGGCACAAACAAGGACTCGACGGGTCACTCGCAGGAAAGACATCCGAGGAAGTCCTGGACCACGCCGGCTGGGCACGCTCCGTGGGCGGCGCCAATCCGTATCTGACGCTGTTTGCGCGGGCCGGGATCTGCCGCGAACAGGTGGACCGCGACGTCAAAGAACTGCGGATCCACGAACTGCCCACTGCCCGCGCCTGCACCTACGTCCTGGGCCAGGCCGACTTTGCCTGGGGCCTGCAGGTAGGCCGGGACGCCGCCATCGCCCCGTTCAAAGTGCTGGCCAGGATGGGTGTCGAACGCGGCGAGATCACGTTGTTGGAAGACGAGATTGAGGATGCCCTCAAAGAATCCAGTGATCCCCTGGACCCCAGACAGCTGAAGGACCAACTGGGCGATTCCGTCCGAAGCCTCGGGGAGGAAGGCAAGAAGAAGGGCGCCGCCACCACACTGCCCACGGCCCTGGGCCTGCTCCAAGCCGACGGCCGCATCCGCCGGGTCCCCATCAACGGCCGCCTCGACCAGCAGCGCTACGCCTACACCAGCTGGGGCCTGCCGCCCAGCAAACTCGACGACGACGCCGCCCGCCGCCTCCTGCTCGAACGGTACTTGCGCTGGACTGGCGGAGCGACCCTGAAGCAGAGCCAGTGGTTCACCGCGTTCACCGTAGCCCAGACCAAAGCGGCGCTCGCCGGCGTCGGGGCAGTAGAAGTGCCCACGGCAAACGGTGACGTGCTGTGGATGCTGCCGGACGACGTCGAACGCTTGGCCGACTTCCAAGAGCCCGGAGACGAACAGATCCAGTTGCTTGCAGGCACGGATTCACTGGTCCTCCACAGGCGGAATTCGGCTGACATGTTCGCTGAGGAAGACAAAGGAAAGAAGGTCCTGGACACCACCCTTGCGCTTCAGGCCGACCTCCCGGATCACCCGGTTCTGGACCGGGGAAGGATCATCGGCCTGTGGCAGTACGATCCCGGCAAGGAACGCATCGCGGCCTGGACCTTCGCCAAGCCCACTGCCGTAGTCAGTAAGCGGATCGCCGAAATTGAAGCATGGATCCGCGAGGAACTTGGCGACTTCAGATCGTTCAGCCTGGACTCACCAGCGTCCCGCCAGTTGCGGATCGACGCACTCAACGAGGCCGCTGGCCTGTAACGCGCTCAGCCCGAAGAGGCATTCAGCCCGAACCATACGGCCGGGTGATTGCTTCGAGGAAGTGCCCGTCCGGGTCGCAGAAGTAGATCCCGCGGCCGCCGTCGTTGTGGTTGATCTGTTGCGCACGGGACCGTGCAGGGTCTGCCCAATAGGGAATGTGTTCGGCGGTGATCCGCAGAAAGATCGAATCGAACTCCTGCTCGCTGACCAGGAAGGCATAGTGCTGCGGCGCGATGGTTCCCGGGGCTTCGAGGAAGTCCAGTGTGACGCCGTTCTCCAGGGAAACAGTGACAAAGGACCACATAGGCTGTGGGGTGGGAAGCCCAAGGATGCGGGCCAGAAACGCAGCGGACGCCTGCTTGTCCTTGGCGTAGACGATGGTGTGGTTGAAAGCGATTGTCATGATTGGCTCCTCAGCATAGAGCTCAAGCGGGCGATCGGTGCTCCGCCGCCGGTACGCGGTGCGTAGCGAAGAAGTCCCGAAGGAGCGTGGCGCATTCTTCCTCACGCACGCCTGCGTAGACCTCCACCCAATGGTTGAGCCGGCGCTCGCGGAGGATATCGAACACGGAACCTGCGGCCCCGGCTTTCTCATCCCACGCGCCAAACACGACGCGGGGAATCCGTGCCAGGACAATTGCCCCGGCGCACATTGCACACGGTTCGAGGGTTACCACCAAGGTGCAGTCCTCCAGGCGCCATCCATCGCCCCCTTCGCCCAATTCGAGGGCGTGGCGTTGCAGGGCAGCCGCGGCTTCACGGATGGCGACGATCTCTGCGTGGGCGGTTGGGTCCCCGTGCGCTTCCCGTTCGTTGCGTCCGGAACCCAGCACACCGCCGTCGGGTCCTAAGACAACCGCGCCGATCGGCACGTCGTCCGTCTCCAGCGCCAGCCGGGCTTCGTCCAAGGCAAGGCCCATCCAAGCCATGTGTTCTGCGTGATACGGCTCGTTGGCGCTCATATCTCAATGATAGTTTTGGACGATGCGCACACTCGTCGTGGACCACCCGCTGGTCGCTCACAAGCTCACCGTTCTGCGGGATAAGAACACCCCTTCCCCGGTCTTCCGGCAGCTCACTGAAGAACTCGTCACCCTTCTGGCCTATGAGGCCACCCGGGAGGTCAAGACACAGCCAGTCGAAATCGAGACCCCTGTCACGAAGACCATTGGCACGGCGTTCACCAAGCCGACTCCACTGGTGGTTCCCATCCTGCGCGCAGGCCTGGGCATGCTGGAAGGCATGACCAAGCTGGTTCCCACCGCCGAGGTCGGCTTCCTGGGTATGGCCCGCGACGAAGAAACGCTGGACATCATCACCTACGCTGAGCGCCTCCCCGAGAACCTCACCGGACGTCAGATCTTTGTGCTGGACCCCATGCTTGCCACCGGTGGCACCCTGCGCGAGGCCATTAAGTTCCTTTTCAAGCGCGGCGCCTCGGACGTCACTTGCATCTGCCTGTTGGCAGCCCCTGAGGGCTTGGCCAAGCTGGAAGAGGAACTCAAGGATGCCAACGTGAAGGTAGTCCTCGCTTCGATCGACGAGAAGCTCAACGATAAGTCGTACATCGTTCCGGGCTTGGGCGACGCCGGCGACCGCCTCTACGGCGTGGCTGGCTGATCCGCACGCCCCCCCGAAGAATCATGTCAAGATGCCCGTCTGGGTTGATTCGTGGAATCATTTGGTTTTGCCCGGAGGGTTGGTTGGGGTTTGGCTGCGCGTTTGGCGGTGGTCAGGGTCAGGAGGTCGGCGCTGAGGGCCTGGATCTGGCGCTGGATGGCGGCCGGATTCAAGGGCTTGTTTTCACGACGCAGCCTTGTTTTCACGTCCCGTGAGACAGTGCCGGTATCGGCCAGGACACGTTGGTAGGGCGTCGCGGGCGCGTCGTAGGTTTTGGTGATCTTCGCCCCGGTCCGGACCTTCGCGAGGAGTTTCTGTTGCGGTCCGAAATGGTTCGTCAGCAGCCGCTGCAGCGCCCAGATCAGGTTCAAGAGTTCCAGTTCGGCGGCGGTGTCGTAGCGGTGGTAGCCGACGGTCTGGCGGACGATGTGCCAGTTCTTCTGTTCCACGTGCGCCCCGTCGTTCTTGTTCCCGGAGCGGGATCGGGTGAACGTTAGGCTCTCCTGTTCGCACCAGGCCAGCAGCTCCCAGTTGATGAACTCCGTGCCGTTATCGGAATCGATGCCAAGGATGGGGAACGGGAACGCGGCGGTCGCGTCTTTGATGGGCCGCAAAGCCTTCCGGGCATGGTCCCGGTGCCAGCCCGTCGTCGCGCACAACTCGTTCAGAACCTGTTTCTTCGCCGCCCGGTCCGAGCGGGCATAACGGGTGGCAATCGCCTTGGTGACAGCCCTGCGTTCACTCATCGAAAGCTCCATGGCTCACACTGCCGAAGCGGCGGACACCAGCCCCGGCGGACACGCCGCTACGCGGGCATTCTCAAATGATTCCTCGAATACCGCTACGCGGGCATCTTTGATGAGTCAACGCGGCCCCTACCGCTTTCCGGCGTGCCCGGTTAGCCTGTGGCGCATGGACTGGAAACTTGAACTGGTGTTTGTCCCTGTGTCCGACGTGGATCGCGCGAAGGACTTCTACGTCAACAAAGTTGGTTTCAACGCCGATTTCGATGAGCGTCCCATGGACGGCATCCGCTTTGTGCAGTTGACTCCGCCGGGTTCGGCTTGTTCCATCGCCATCGGCGAAGGGCTCAGCGATGCCCCTCCGGGAACAGCGCCATCCCTGCAAATGGTGGTGAGCGATATCAACAAAGCGCACGAGCACCTCAAGGCCAATGGCGTCGAAGTCAGCGATATCGATGTCCAGGACTGGGGACACTTCGTCCACTTTGCGGACCCGGACGGCAATAAGTGGGCTGTGCAGTACATTCCGCACCGGCCCAACGGCTAGGTCACAGTTCGACGCCACCCCTGCATGGTGCGGCAGGATGGAGCCATGAGCCATCCTGCCGAACCAACCTCGCCTTCCGCACAAGCCGAACGATCGCCAACCCTGACCGTCCGTGCTGTCCTGTTCGACATGGACGGAACACTGGTTGACTCCACAGCGATCGTCGAGCAGGTGTGGCTGGAATTCGCGGAACGATACGGCCTGGATTACAACGAGATCCTGCGGACGTCCCACGGCGTGCAAGCAGGCGATACTGTGCGCCGGTATGCTCCAGCAGGAGCCGATCTTGAAGCCTTGACTGCCGAGCTCGGCCAGATGGAACGAACGCGGACCGACGGCGTGATTGCCCTCCCTGGCGCCGAAGCGCTGCTCGCTGCCTTGCCGGACGACGCCATTGCGCTCGTCACATCCGCGGACCGCATCCTTGCCGATATCCGGATGAAGGCCGCTGGCCTTTCCATGCCAACTACTGCGGTCACCGCCGAAGGCGTTACGCGCGGCAAGCCGCACCCGGAGGGGTACCTCAAAGCCGCAGCATTGCTGGGCGCGGAACCAGCCGACGTCGTGGTTTTTGAGGACGCCCCGGCAGGTATCGCAGCCGCCCGGGCCGCCGGGATGCGAACCGTGGTGGTCGGCGACGCCGGTGGCGAGCTTGAGCCGGGCATGTGGCGTATCCCCGACTACTCCGCAGTCACCGTCACTGCCGTGAAGGACGACGACGGCGGTCACCTCATCAGCTTCACGCTTTAGTCTGTTCGCCTCCGCTGTTCCAACCAGTGAAGCGGGAGTAGGCTGTGCGCATGTCTGCGTTGCCGGAGGCGTACGGTGCTGCACTGGAGCGGGCCATGGCGCACGCTACGGATTGGCTTGCATCGGTGCCCGGCCGTTCTGTCCGGCCCACGTCCGACGCCGACCAAGTCGCTTCGAGCCTTCTTTCGAGACTTCCCGATGAAGCAACGGACGCGGCTGACGTAGTAGATGAGCTCGCCGCATTGGCTGAGCCCGGGTTGATGGCAATCCAGTCCGGACGCTTCTACGGCTGGGTCATGGGCGGGACGTTGCCCGCTGCCATGGCTGCAGATTGGCTTGTCTCGGCATGGGACCAAAATGCCGGGCTCAGGTTTGCGACCCCGGCCGCCGCCGCGATCGAGGAATCCGCAGCGGCGTGGCTCCTGGAGTTATTGGATCTTCCGCGAGGGTCCGACGTCGGATTCACCACTGGCGCTACCACCGCCAACTTCGCCGGGCTGGCTGCCGGGCGTCAATACCTGATGGACGAGGCAGGGTGGGACCTCGCGGACCTGGGCCTGACCGGGGCGCCCCGGATCACCACGTTTGCAGGCCGCGAACGGCACGCCGCCGTGGACCTCGCCCTGCGGTACCTGGGGCTGGGAGCCTGCGTTCCCGTGGACACTGACGATCAAGGCAGGATCCTGCCGGAGGCACTCGCGGATGCCATGGATGAACAACCCGGCCCTTCCCTCGTGTGCCTGCAGGCAGGCAATCTGCATTCCGGAGCGTTCGATCCGATGTCCGAAGCCATTGCTGTAGCCCATGACCGCGAGGCCTGGGTGCATGTGGATGGCGCATTTGGATTGTGGGCTGCGGTCAGCCCACAACTGCGCGGGCGGCTGGCCGGAGTAGAGGCAGCCGATTCGTGGGCCACCGATGCCCACAAAACATTGAACGTCCCGTACGACTGTGGCTTGGCCATCGTCTCCCGGCCGGAAGCGCTGAGACGCGCCTTCAGCGTCCACACGAGCTACCTCATTGCAACGGAGACCGGACTGGGCGATCCGTTCGACAAAGTTCCGGAACTGTCCCGTAGGGCCCGGGGCATCCCGGTATGGGCTGCCCTCCGTCAGTTGGGCCGGTCCGGAGTCATTGCCATGGTGGACAGGCTTGCAGCAAACGCCCGCGCGTTGGCGGAAGGCCTCGCTGGTATCCCGGGCGTGGAAATTCTCAACGATGTCGTTTTCACGCAAGTATCGGTCGTCTTCGGAAGTGATGACCGCACACGCCGCGTTACTCAGCGGCTCATGGCCGAAGGCATTGTGTGGATGTCCGGTTCCTCGTGGCGCGGACGCGATATCCTGCGAATTTCGGTGAGTAACTGGTCCACGGACGCAGGTGACGTAGCTGCCTCCATCGCAGCCGTTCGAGGTGCGGCAGAGGCCGAACCGGAAGCATAGAGGCGTCCTGTTACAAGGCCGAGCGCGCCTTCTCCAGGTATGCCATCAACCCGCCCAGCTGCTCAGCGGTCCACGGCAGTCCCGCGCTGATGGCCTGGCTGTTTTCCTGCCAGGTTGCACGTGCTGCGGCTTTGGTGTCCTCACTGGAGTGGAACATGGAACCTATGCCGTCCCATGAGCGCACCCATTCCTGGACTGAGGGGTCCGTGACGGGCCTGTCGGCTTGGACGTGCGCCAGTCCTTCTTCCACAAGGGCAGCCCACTGCTTCTTGGCAGCTTCGACTTTTTCTGCGCCGAGTTCTTCCCGCTTGTCCGCGAGTTGCTGGCGTTGTTCGGCTGTGAAGTTGTTTTCGAGCACGGTAATCATCTCCAACGTTGACATGAATTGTTCAGGGGTGGGCATGGCGTGTCCGTCCATGCGTGACAACAGCTCGCCCAAACGGTTTTGGAGCGCTTGGAGTTGCCGGGCGTGCTCCTGCACATGGACCAGCTGCTGTTGGAGGAGGCCCCGAAGGGACTCCAGATCATCCTCGGGCGCTTGCAGCGCCTTGCCGATGGCCGCGAGCGGAAGCCCCAGCATCTGAAGCGATCTGATCCGGTATAGCCGGCGTAGGTCGCCCTCCGAATACCTGCGATGACCGGACGATGTCCTTTGGCTTGCGGACAGCAGCCCGATCTCGTCGTAGTGGTGGAGCGTCCGCACGCTGACACCACATGCTGTGGCCAGCTCACCGATGCTCCACGGCCCGGATCCTGTTGTTCCCGTCATGGGCACAACGCTAAGTCCTGACGCAACGTCAGGTGCAAGTGGGTGTGAAACCCGGAAGGCACATTTAACGCGAAAACCGCCCCGCCTCCCGCCCGGGCGCATCAGTACTGCTGCGAACGGCGGAAAGCGGGGCGGCAATCGGGCCCTGCATGGTTTGAGCCCGCTGGGGTGGGCTCAAGCCTGCTTATTGAGTCGGCTTAGTACCAGTTGTTGGCCAAGTGGAAGGCAAGGGCCGCCGAGGGGGAGCCGTAGCGTTCCTTGATGTAGTTCAGGCCCCACTTGATCTGGGTCTGGTAGTTGGTCAGCCAGTCATCGCCTGCGGTTGCCATCTTCGAAGCGGGCAATGACTGCACGATTCCGTAGGCACCACTGGAGGTGTTGGTCGCGGTGGTCCGCCAGTTGGATTCCTTCTCCCACAGTGTGTTCAGGGCAGTCATTTCACCCGGACCCCAGCCGTAGTTGGCGAGGATGCTGGCGGCGTATGCCTTGGCAGCGGCGGGATCGTCCACGGCCTTGGGAGTGGCGGCTGCGGCTGCGGCTGCAGCAGCGGCGGCATCGGCAGCCTGCTTGGCGGCTGCATCAGCGGCAGCCTTTTCGGCGGCGGCCTGTGCGGCAGCTGCCTGGTCGGCGGCGGCTTTCTCGGCCGCAGCCTTTTCGGCGGCGGCTTGTGCCGCAGCTGCCTGGTCTGCAGCGGCCCTGTCTGCAGCGCCCTTCTTGGCAGCAGCATCCAAGGACGCTGAGATTTCAGCTGTTTTGTTGCTGGCCTGGGCGGTAGCCTGCGTCTCGGACGCCCGGCTCGTTTCGGGGAGATTGAATGCGGCGTTTGCGGCCTGGCCAAGCGATGCGACGCCCAATGCTGCGGCAACGACTCCTGCAACAACGGACATTCGTTGCCCGGTCTTGCCGCGGCGTGCAGCGTTCTTCAGAACGGTTTGCGACTTCGTCAGGGGAGCGTTGTGATCGTCACGGTGACGCGCGGAAGGGCGCGTCTGATCGTTGAATTCAGACATGTGTGATTACCTCTCAGCGCCTGCGGAGTTAGCTGTCGGGTTCGGATGAGGTCATCCGGCCGCGCGCGTAGCTGCGGCTTCACCCCAAGGGCAAGGAAAGTACTGTGCCCGGAGACTCTGGGTCCCCCGTCTCTGCCTCGAATGAGAACGGAACTCCGGGAAGTGGCAGAGCTCGGCGCATCCCGGGTGTGGGCCAGTTAGGGGCGACCCACCCTTTCGAAGGTACAGGAGGTTTCGGCTTAAGTCACATTTGGGTAACAGAGATCACGTTCACGGCGAGTCATGTTGCCTGATTCGTTATATGCGTTCGTTCAAAGCTGCGGGGAGTCGGAGAGTGAACTCCGTGCGTCCCGGCTGGGACGTTACTTCCACACTGCCGCCATGCGCCTGGACGATGGATTCGACGATTGACAAGCCCAATCCGGAGGTCCCTTCCGACCCCGATCTCGCCGCGTCAGCCCGGGCAAAACGCGAGAAGATTCGCCCCTGGAAAGCAGTCGGAATACCAGGCCCGTTGTCCGTGACGGTGACCACCGCGCTACCGTCGGCGGAAAGCATGACGCCTGCGACCACCGTGGTACCTGGATCGGTGTGCTTGCGGGCGTTGGACAGCAGATTGGCCAGCACCTGATGCAGCTGGGTTGCGTCCCCGCGCACCGTAATGGGCTCGTCAGGGAGTTGTAGCTTCCAGATGTGGTCCGGTGCCATCACCTTTTCGTCGCTGACTGTCTCGATCACCAGCTGCGTCAGGTCCACATCCGTGACCTTCAACGGCTGGCCTTCATCCAGGCGCGCCAACAACAACAGGTCCTCCACAAGCGTGGTCATCCGTTCCGACTGGCTCTGGACCCGCGCCAGCGACTTCCTGCCGTCCTCCGTGAAGTTCTCCGTCATACGAAGCAGCTCGGTGTATCCACGGATGGCGGTCAGCGGTGTCCGAAGTTCGTGGGAGGCATCGGCAACGAACTGCCGGACCTTGGTTTCGCTCTCCTGACGGGCTTCCAGGGCCCTGGAAACGTTGTTGAGCATTTGGTTCAAAGCGTGGCCCACGCTGCCAACTTCAGTTCCAGGATGAGCGGCCGACGGCGGTACGCGCACCGCGAGTGCCACCTCACCGGCGTCGAGGGGAAGGCGCGATACTTTCGTTGCAACCTCCGAGAGTTGCTCCAGTGGCCGCATGGTCCGGCGGATGATGACGGTGCCGGCGAGGCCGATCAGCACCAGGCCGCCAAGTGAAACAAACACCATGGTCCATACCAGCGAGGCCTCGGCATTTTGCTTGTCAGCCAACGGCAGGCCTGTCGCAATCACATCGCCGTAGTTGGTCTCAACTGCCACCAGCCGATAGTCGCCGTTGGACAATGAACGGTCTACGGGCCGGTTGTCGCGGGGGAGCGATAGCAGGATCTGCTTGTCTTCTGCCGAGAGTGCGACGCGGCGACCGTTTGCGTTGAGGAAGCCCGAGTTGATGACCGTGGAACCATCGATCCTCGCGTTAAGTGTCCCGGCGCCTTGGCCACGGGCCTCCAGCGGATCCGGCCGACCGCTGGAGGGAAAGTTCGACGGCGGCCCTGCCGAAGTCATTCGCGCGGCCTGATGCCTGCTCCAACTGCTTGTCGAGCTGTTTGTTGAAGTACATGTCCATGGAGGCGTAACTAACCACTCCAACTGCACCGCAAATCGCCACCAGCAATGCCATCGCCACCAGGACCAACCGCGTGCGCAGATGCCAGGTGGAGGGATTGAGCCAGTTCCGCTGGGTCTTGCGGGCTACTCCGGAAGAGGTGGACAAGATTCAGTCCGCAGGCTTGATGACGTAGCCAGCGCCACGGATGGTGTGGATCATTGGCGGGTGGTTGGCTTCGATTTTCTTGCGCAGGTAGGAAATGTACAGTTCCACGATGTTGGCCTGCCCGCCGAAGTCATAGTCCCAGACGCGGTCAAGGATCTGTGACTTGCTGACCACCCGCTTGGGGTTCTCCATGAGATAACGAAGAAGCTCAAACTGCGTTGCCGTGAGCTGGATGTCCTCGCCGGCGCGCGAAACCTCCCGTGTGTCCACGTTGAGGGTGAGATCACCCACTACCAGTTCCGCGGTATCCATGGCCGCAACGCCCGAGCGTTGTACGAGACGGTGCAGGCGCAGGAGAACCTCCTCCATGCTGAAGGGCTTGGTGACGTAGTCGTCCCCGCCGGCGGCCAGGCCAACGATGCGGTCCTGGACAGCGTCCTTGGCCGTGAGGAACAGTGCGGGCACTTCCGGCGCGAAGGCGCGGATCCGGTTGAGGACCTCGACGCCGTCGAATCCTGGAAGCATCACGTCCAGCACCAGCACGTCGGGGCGGAAGTCCTTGGCAAGCTTCACAGCTTCCGGTCCATCGGCTGCCACCGCTACGGACCAGCCTGCCATGCGAAGGCCCATGCTCATGAGCTCAGCGAGACTCGGTTCGTCGTCCACCACCAAGGCTCGGATGGGGGAGCCGTCCGGGTGGGAAAGCTGGGGAAGGTTGTTCGTCATGGAGTGCGGGGATGCCATGTGACAACTCTCCATTCTGCTGGTTTGTCGAAGCTTTGCCGGTCCTGTGAGGATGCTGTGAGGTCAACACTAGCCACGTGGGAGTTCAATGGCAGGCGTTGCGGGAGTGCTGCAGTGAATACTCGCCTTCTACGGCTTGTAGCAGATTTTGAGGGAAAAATTCGAGCTTGGAGCAGGTTGCGATTGGACAGCAAGTGTTTCAGATCTTGAGATTCCGTCCTTTTGCCCCTCATGGGAATCAGGGAGGTCATCATGCACTATCTGCCGAAGAAAATTCACGATAAGCCGAATATTTCTCATCGAGACCGAATGAAATGACGTTCATTTTCGGTGGGGGAAGAATTGTGATCTGCGGCACAATAGACCCTCTTGTCTCAAAATGTGGACGGTTTCACGCTTTGTTACTTGCGTGTTGCCATTGTTACGTTGCACACTTCCAATGTGAACAAGAACTCAACAGCACCTGCAGCCGCAGCAATCTGGTCCAGCACACCCGCTGGCGACGAGACCCGCTGTTGTCGAATGCAAGCCTAACTTTCCACCCCGAAGAAGTTTCAGGCATTCGCCCCCTAGCCCAGCGTTGGGCGCCCTTCCCCAAACTCATTGCGGGGACAACCAGCATTCGAAGCCGCGATGACGGCTATTCACTTTTGAGGTAATCACTCCATGTCAGTTGCATCCGGTTACGTCCACATCTCCGTCCGAAACGCCAACAAGGCCGCTTCCAACGCAGGCCTCCGCCCCGGCTTCGGCAACCGCCCCGGCTACGCCCCCGCCACCCAAGGCAACGGCCAGCAGGCTCCCGGCTACGTGCCCCAGGGCTACAACCCCAACTCCTACGGCCAGTTGCGGGCAGTTCCCACCAATGAGCCAGCACCCATGACGGCGCCTACTCCCGTCATTGCGCAGTCTGACCGCCTCCGTCCCGTTGCCAACGACAACGTGGCCCGCGGCTTCGTGCTCTACATGGGCATTGACGAAGAAACTGCAGCAGCGGCTGGCACCTCCATTGCCAAGCTCGCCCAGGAAATCCGGGCCTACGCCCAGTCCCTGGTCACCGGCGCTGAGAGCTACGCTGCAGTCGCCGTCGCACCCGCCGGGGCACCCGGCTCCGCGCTCGACGTCGTACGTTCCACCTTCGGTGACCCCACGGTCGCCGCCCGCCAGCGCACCGAGGCTTCACGCCCGGCACCGCAGCAGGAAGCCCGCCCCTCCGGCGTGTTGATCGACCTCGCCCGCCGCGAAGTCCACCTCGACGGTGAGTCGCTGAACCTGACGTTCAAGGAATTTGAGCTCCTCAACTACCTCGTCGAAAACGGCACCCGCACGGTTGGCCGCGACGAACTGCTTGAGGGGCCTGTGGCGCAACGCCGAAGAAGTGCCCAACGAGCGCACCATCGACGTCCACATCCGCCGCCTCCGCTCCAAGCTGGGCCGCCTCGCCAACACCGTACGCACCGTGCGTGGCCAGGGCTACCGCTTCTACGAGCACCCTGAGGTCATCGTCTGGGCCGCTCCGGAATACTCGATCTAGCTATTGCTTCCGCGAAAGCGCCTGTCCTGTAAAGGGCGGGCGCTTTCGCTTTCGCGGGACGATCCCTCGGCGCCTGCTCGTACCTCACGCAACAACGGCGCTTTCGGGATGCCCCGCTGCGCTGCAGCGCCCCCGCTGCGCTGCAGCGCCCTCTCTTCGGTGGGACGCTTTCGAGCTTTCGGGGCCAGTGAGCATGTGCCTTCGCGGCGCTAAGGTTGTGGAATGAGTGACCATCACATCAGGCGCCTTGTGATCATGCGCCACGCCAAGGCGGATTGGCCCATGGGGGTCCAGGACCATGAACGTCCCCTCGAGGAACGCGGACACCGTGAAGCTCCGCTGGCTGGGCGATGGTTGCTCAAGCATGGGGTAGTTCCAGACTTCATTCTGTGCTCGTCTGCGCTGAGGACCCGCCAAACCTGCACGTGGGTGTGCGATGAGTTGGGGGACAAAGCCCCGACGCCCAAGCTCGAGGACGGCTTGTATGCCGCCTCGGCAAACCGGATGTTGACCGTGATCAACCATGTTCCGGACACTGTCACCACCTTGATGGTGATCTCGCACATGCCCGGCGTGCAGGACCTGGCCATGCACCTTGCTTCGCGCGACTCGGAGCATGATGCCTACATGGATGTCGCCACACGGTTCCCAACCAGTGCTTTGACCGTGATGGAGACTGAGAAGCCATGGGCGGAGCTGGATGGGCAGGACGCCCGTCTGACGCACTTCAAGGTGCCGCGGCGCTGACTTTCCCGCCAGGCTGTGTGATCCCCCGGCGTCCTTAGGCCGCCAGATCCGCCACCTTTTGGGCGTCACTTATGTGGGCTTCCGAAAGTGAGCGGGCAGACGCTACGTCTCCGTCCGCAATTGCCCGGGCAATTTCTACGTGTTGTTCGGCGGCCTTGTGCGCCCAGTCATCCTTGCCGAGATTCGCTGCTGTGGAAACCGCAAGCCTGGCTATGGCCCGGCGATGCGCATCGGCCAGGAATTCGTTACCACTGGCTTCGACGATCAGGTCGTGGAACTGCCTGTTGATTCGCGTTGACTCCCGTACGTCACCGCTTTCAATGGCTTTCGCGAACCCCGTTGCTGCGTCGTTCAGCCGCGCGAACCAGGCAGGAGCGATCTGTCCATCGCGGGGCCCGCGCGGCTGTCAGTTCGGCTGCGAATCCTTCAAGATTGCGTCGCAGATCAAACAGGCGGCGTTTGGCGTCGTGGTCCAAACCTGCAACTACTACGCCGCGGGCTGCGGGCGTGAGCAGGCCTTCGGCAAGCATGCGGCTCAGCGCTTCCCTTACGGGTGTGCGGCTGACTCCCAATTCCTCTGCTATCGATGCCTCCGGAAGGCGGTCCCCGGCGGTGTAGGTGCCGTCGAGAAATCTGGCCCACAAGACGTCGTAGGTTGAGCGTGCTGATCCTGTTCCTGCCGCGTCTGAACTCATGACCTAAGTATACAAGGCATGCGAAAGCAGCTATTGCATTCATTGCATGCAATGCGTACGCTGAGTGTGGGAGGTGGTCATGGACATTGGGTCTGTAGCCCTTATGGCTTTGGCCGGCACAGCTGCCGGCGCAATAAACGCGGTTGCAGGTGGCGGGTCGCTGGTGACCTTTCCAACCCTTCTCGCGCTGGGCTACCCGCCCGTCGCGGCCAACGTCATCAACACGGTGGCAGCCTTCCCGGGTTATGTGGGTGGCGTTTGGGGCTATCGCAGGGAACTCAAAGGACAGGCCCGCAGGGTCGCGATCCTGGGAACCACCACCGTGGTTGGTGCCACAGTGGGATCAGCGCTCCTGCTGGTGGGACCGGAATCAACATTTGTTGCTGTGGTTCCGTGGCTGGTGCTTGCATCGACCCTGCTGCTGGCAGCGCAGCCCGTCTTGACCAAATGGGCAGTCGCACGCGTGGGTGGGGTTCAGAATTCAAGCGTGAGAGCTGAACGACTGCATGCCAGCAGTCTCGGTCAGTTGGGCGTGGCTACCTATGGTGGCTACTTCAACGCCGGGCTGGGCATCATGATGCTCGGTGTTTTGGGCATTACCCTCGATGAGCGGCTTCCCCGGCTCAACGCACTCAAGAGTGTGCTGTCCGCCGTCGCGAGCGCTGTCTCCCTTGTCTTCTTCGGTATCTTCGCGACTGTCGCATGGCCCGCGGCATTTGTGATGGCCGCTGCTGGACTGCTCGGAGGATGGATCGGTGCCGTTCTGGGCCGACGCATTCCGGATGTCCTGCTGCGGCGTTGCGTAGTCATTTTTGGCCTTGTCATTTTCGTCGTTCTTTGGATGGATCATGCTTCCTCAACGCACTAGCTTGCTACTGCAAAATGCCTTTATTTTGTCCCTCGACCCGGACGTCCCCGATGGGATCACGGACATCCTGATCAGGGATGGCATTATCGAAAAACTCGGGCAGGGCCTCGCCCTCCCCAATGGAGTGGAACAGATAGACGGCACCGGAAACCTGGTGATGCCTGGTTTCGTAGACACACACTGGCATCTGTGGAATTCACTTCTGCGGGGAACGGTGGGGGATGGGCCCGGACGGGACTACTTCTCAGTCAAGCGTGGCCTCGCCCCCCACCTTAATGACGATGACTTCTACTGGTCCGCCAGGTTCGCCCTGGCAGAAGCAGTACAGAACGGAATCACCACCGTCCATAACTGGGACCACAACGTCCGCGGTGCGGGCGATATAGATGCGAACATCCAAGCGCATTTGGATTCGGGGTTGAGGGGCCGATTCTCCTACGGGCCAAGGGATTCCTCGGGTGCCGACGAAGTGATGGATTTCGACGGTCTGGACGATGCCATCAACAGATGGACTTCCGACCGCCTTGACGGGCGGATCCATTTCGGGGTGGCGTTGCGGGGACCCTATCGCACATCCACGGAGCTTGCTGCGCGGGAATGGAGCTGTGCCAGGGAACGCAACGTTCCCATCACCATGCATTGCGACCGCTGCATGCGGGAACCTGGTTGCCAGTCGTGTGGTCTGACCAGACTGGACCGTGAGGGATTGCTCGGACCGGACGTCCAGGTGGTTCACGCCGTGCACGCGAGCGCGGAGGACATTGAAGCCATTGCCCGGACAGGAACCAGGATTTCGGTGAGCCCACTTTCGGAAATGCGCACCATGGGCTTTCCGGTGGTCACGGAGTTCCTTGAAGCGGACGTTCTGACATCACTTTCTGTGGACACACTCGCCATGCCGGCAAACGCAGACGTACTTTCCAGCTTGCGGGCGTTGCTCTCCGTTGAGCACGCACGCACGAGACGGGCAACACTGACTCCTCGAATTGCCCTCGAGATGGCTACCATCCGTGCCGCCAAGGATCTTGGCATCGATGGCATCACAGGATCCATCAGACAGGGCAAACGGGCCGATCTGATCGTCTTCGACAGGTCGAGTACCTCGCTTCTTCCAACTGGTGATCCTGCCGAAAGCCTCGTCTATCACGGAACTTCCGCGGCAATCCGCACCGTCATCAGCGATGGACGCGTTCTTCTTCGTGATGGCGAACTGGTACAACAGACGGCCCGCCAAGCCATCGATACGGCCACAGAGCGGCGCGACGCCCTGGTCCAGCGCGCAACGGCAGCCGGAACCTGGGACCAATGGATCAGCAACAATCAGGAAGGCAATCAACGATGATAAGCCAAAACAACTCAACGGCCGTGCCCAAGGAACGGCCTCCGGCGTCAGCGGAGCGTGTCCAACGGCTCGGCATCTCCGGAGCCATGCTCATGTTCCTGCTTATCCTCCTGGCCTACTCAGTCAATGCAATGGACCGCATGGTTTTCCCGGTCCTGCTGACAGAGGTCAGGACAGAATACGGGTTTGGGCTTCCCGAGGCCGGGCTTCAATCCACACTCTTCGCCTTGGGAATGGGACTTACGGGTATCCCGGCCGGTATGGCCTTGCGCCGCGTAAACCGGAAACACGTCCTGATCATGGGTACAGTCCTCTTCTCCATCGCCACGGTACTCACGGTGTTGAGCGCCGGTTTCTGGGACATGCTGCTGTGGCGGGTCCTCAGCGGTGTAGGTGAAGCCTTGCAGTTGGTGGCCATCCTTACTGTGGCAACGCATGCCTTTCCCAGGCACCGTGGCATCGCGATCGGTTCAGTAAACGTCGCCTTCGCCACAGGCGCGCTGGTGGGCCCAAACCTCGGAGTCTTCCTCCATCAGGAGTTTGATTCCTGGCGTGCTCCGATGATTGCCTTCGGAGCCATCGGGATCGTAGCTGGGCTTCTGGTTGCGGTGTTCGTCCGCTCGTCATTCACGGAACGGCGCTCCGTCCAGGAGGCAACCCATTACGTAGGTGGGGCAACCAGCTTTTTCAGCCGTAATCCCCTGATCCTGGCGGTGATCACAGTGCTGTTCGGTCTCATAGATTTTGGCTACATAGGAATGTATGCCAGTTTCCTGATCGAGCACCTGCATTTCAAACAGGCTGATGCAGCTCTTGCCGTCGGGTTATCCGGACTTGCCGCTTTCGCCTCTCCCCTGGGGGGTTGGCTTGTTGATCGCCTGACTCCCAAAATTGCCATCACATCGTTGAGCGTCGCGCAGGCCGTTTGTGGTGCTGCATTGTTCGCAGGACCCGCAACCGTTGCGTGGCAGGCCGTATGGTCGTTCCTCTTTGGGTTGGTGGCCAGCTCCGGGCTCTACGTTGGGCTCGTCGCTTCCCTGGTCAAAAGCATGAATGAATCCCACTCATCCCGCGCTTCAGGACTCTTCACAACGTGCATCTACACGGCAGCGGGCTTCGCCGGGTTGGCCTTCAGCCTTCTTGTCGGAAACACCGACTGGAGCACCGCCGGCCTGGTCCAGATCACAGGGCCTGTCCGTGGCCTCCGGTCTGCTGGCTTTGGCCCTGCGAACGGCCGACTTCAGTCGGCTGGCCCCTTCGGCCACTATTCCGGACCCCGTAACCACCACTCAGGAGTAACTAATGCAAACACTTTGGAAAACAACCCAACCCGTTGTTCCCGTATCCGGTTCCGACCACGGATTCCCCGTCCGCCGCATCTACTGTGTGGGGAGGAACTATGTGGACCACATTCGCGAGATGCGTGAAGGCGACGAACGCGACGATCCGTTCTTCTTCCAGAAGCCAACTGATTGCGTCGAATTGGACGGCGCGGCCATCGCCTACCCGCAATCAACCGATGACTTCCAGTTCGAGGGTGAACTGGTAGTGGCAGTGGGCAAGCGGCTTCGCAACAGCCAGCCAGAGGATACTTCCGATGCTGTGTTTGGCTACGCTGCTGGAATCGACCTGACCCGCAGGGACCTGCAAAGAAATTCAGTGTCCCAGGCGCGTCCTTGGGAGCCAGGTAAATCGTTTGACAGCTCGGCTCCTTGCGGCCCGATCCTTCCAGCGGCATCGGTGCAGGACCTGGAAACCGCAACCTTGGTTCTCACTGTCAATGGAAAGGAGCGTCAGCGAACGAGCCTGGGCCTGATGATCTGGTCCGTTCCGGAAATCCTTTCCCGGCTTAGCTCCCTGTACACCCTGGAACCGGGTGACTTGATTTACACGGGTACCCCAGCGGGCGTTTCGGCCATTGTTCCCGGCGACCAGGTCTCCGTGGAGATTACGGGCCTTCCACAACTGAGCATCGCAGTGACCGAGCAGGAGGAATCATGAAACCGAGCGAACGGATCGACTATGAGGCGATTGTTGATCGTCCAGTGCGACTTCTGCCGGACGGCAAGAAGGTAGCGGTCTGGGTGATAGTCAACATTGAGGAGTGGAATGACGATGAGGCGATGCCGCGCACTGTCCTGAGTCCTCCGGCCGGCGGCGTCCCCACGCCGGACGTGCCCAACTGGTGCTGGCATGAATATGGAAACAGGGTTGGTTTCTGGAGGCTCTTGAAGGCGCTCGATGAGTTCGGCATCCCGGTGGCATTGGCCGTCAACGGCAAGGCCGTAGCGTCTTACCCGGCGATAACTGCGGCTGCAAAGGAACGCGGCTGGGAGTTCATTGGCCACGGCTATGGCCAGAAAAACATGCAGAAAGTGCCGGACGAGCGCGAAGATATCCGGCTGACCACCGACGCCATCCGCCAAGCCACCGGCAAGGCCCCGCGTGGCTGGCTGGGTCCTGGCCTGACGGAAACCTGGGAGACGCCGGACATCCTGGTGGAGGAGGGCTATGAGTACGTCTGTGACTGGGTATTGGATGACCAGCCTGTTGAACTCCGTACGCGGACAAGGCCCATCACCAGCATCCCTTACACGCAGGAGTGCAATGACGTGGCAATGATGCTCATCCAGCACCATCCCGCCCGTGAATATCTCCAGCGTGCCAAGGACCAGTTTGACCAGCTTGCCGAGGACTCGGCGGAATCGGCCAGGGTTATGGCGCTGGTCATCCACCCCTACATCATGGCCGCGCCGCACCGCCTGACCTACTTCAAGCAGGCGCTGGCGCATATCCGGGCCGATGCCAGGTCTGTGTTCATGACGGGGGAGCAGATTCTGGATTGGCACCAGCAAACGGCCGGTTACCCTGTTTCGGATGCCCTTCAGGCATCTTCCGCTCGATGAGCGGCGCGGGAGCGGAAGACACCGACCGCTCCCGCGCTCTGCCTAAGAAGGCAAGCCATGGCGGGGTCTTACCCCGGCAACGGCAGCTCGTGTTCTGCTGCCACTTCGCGCAGCAGCCGGACGGCATGCCGGATATTGGGGCTGGCGGTCATGGTCTTTCGATACACGATTCCCACGGCTCGCTGCTGGATGGGGTTGACGACCGGCACTGCAACGACGCCGGGTGGCAGGGGTGGCCTGCCCAGCCGAGGCACCAGTGCTACGGCCACGGCCTGCTCCACCATCGCAATATGGGTGGAGAAATCGGGATCGTAGACACGGATATCGGGGACCCGCCCAAGCCCGGCGAAGATCTGGAGGAGGGCTTCGTTGCAGATGGCGCCGGCCGGCGTACTGACCCAGGTTTCGTCCAGCAGGTCTTCACGCTCGACGACGGTCCGTCCGGCAAGTTCGTGGCTGCTGTTAACGAGGACGTCGGCCTGGTCCAGGCAGAGGTCCTCGTGCACCAGGTTCTCGGGAATGACCAGCGGCACGGAATTCCAGTTGTGCACTACCGCAAGCTCAGCCTCGCCTGAAGCAACCCGGTGCACGGCTTCACGCGGGTCCTCCGCCAGTACGCTGACTTCAAGTTCGGAATCCCTACCGATACGTCCGAGCATGGGCCCCACCAAGCCACGGCAGGCCGTTGAGAACGCCACCAGCCGCAGCAGCCCGGAAGGCTTCGCGGGATCGGCGAGGAGTGTTGCCTGGAGTTCCTCGAGTTCGCCCATGATCCGCCGTCCATAGCCGGCGAGGGCAAGGCCGCGTTCCGTAAGGAGTACACCGCGGCCATTGCGTTCCAGGACGGCCACTCCGGTTTGCTTCTCCAGCTTCTTTATCTGCTGGGAAACCGCCGAAGGACTGTAGCCCATCACGTCCGAGGCGGCCACGACAGATCCGTGCTGTTCCACAGCTACCAGGGCGCGCAGAGCTGAAATGTCGATCATGAAGTAAACCTACTTGATTTCATACAGAATTCAACGCTGGTGCTTAAACCAGTCAAGGTGCCAAAGTGATTTTTGTGAACCTTCGCCACTCCGCCCTCGCCGTCCTCGTCGCTGTCCTTTGGGGCGTGAACTTTGTCGCGATAGACCTTGGCCTCCACGCCAACGGCCGCGATGTCCCGCCGTTGCTTTTCGTCGCCTTCCGATTCCTGCTGGTCGTTTTTCCGTTCATTCTGTTCATCCGCAAACCAGACGTGAACTGGAAGGCGATCATCGGCGTCGGGCTTTTCATGAGTGCCGGTCAGTTTGGACTGCTGTACCTGGGCATGGCTCTGGGGATGCCGGCCGGCCTGGCCTCCCTCGTCTTGCAGGCGCAGGTGCTGTTCACAGTGCTGATCGCGGCCCGGTTTCTTGGCGAGAGGCCCAGCCGCAGGCAGATGCTGGGCGTTGTGCTCGGCCTCGCGGGTCTGGGCGTGGTCGCGGTGGGGCGCAGCGCCGTGGCTCCTATCCTGCCTCTCATGATTGTGCTGGCGGCGGCGTTGTCCTGGGCGATCGGAAACGTGGTTGCGCGGCACTCGAAAGCGGCGTCGGGCCTTGGGTTGGTGGTCTGGTCCGGGGCCGTAGTGCCGCTCCCTTTGGCGGGATTGTCACTTGTAGTGGACGGCCCCAGCACAGTGTGGGCGACCATCACGGACCTCCAAATGCCCACCATCCTGAGCGCCATCTACACGGCGGTTTTCGCCTCGCTTATCGGGTACGGCATCTGGAACCGGCTGTTGACGCTCTACCCGAGTTCCGACGTCGTGCCGTTCACGCTGCTGGTTCCAGTGGTCGGCATGACGGCTGCCTGGCTGGTCCTGGACGAAATCCCAACGGCGCCCGAGATTATGGGAGGGCTGATCCTGCTCGTCGGAGTCGCGACCGCCGTGCTCGGCGCCTCACGAAAACGTCCGGAAACTCCCGTTGTGAGGCCTGCTCTGCGCGTCTAATCGCCCGCGAAGCACGCAGAGCGGGCGTCGCAACGCAGGGGGCTAGCGCTTGGAGGCGGGCTTGCGCTGTGTGGAAACGCCCGACGGCGGACGCTTGGCTGCCGTCGAAGGCGTGCGGGGTGTTGCGGGACGCTTCGCCGGAGAGGCTTTTGCGGCGCTCGAAGGACGTGCCGTCGACGTAGTTGGCCGTTTTGCAGGTGCGGCTGGACGTGAGCTGGCAGCTCGTTTGGTTGGCGTTATGGCCCGCTTAGGCACTGGGACGGGTTGCCCGGCCCTGCTGAAACCAAACGATGGCCAGACCGCCCCGAGGAACAGCACAGCCAGCGTCCCCACCCCAGCCACTGCGGCCAGGTAGAAGTAGATGTCTGAATCCTCGGTGCTTACAGCACTCCCCATGGCGTTGGCGTCCTGGTTGAACGCGAGGCCCCACATGCGCAGGAATGCAATGCTGAAGCCGATGAACAGGCTGGTCCCGGCAGCGCCAAGGAGAACCACGAAGTATCGCCGCCGGTTGAAGACCTGCACTATCGATGCCAAATAGCAGGTCAGCACAGCTCCCAGGAACAAGTACAGAACCAGTTCTTCGAGGACCACGGCTGCGAGCACCAAGAGCCCGAGGGACACAAAAGCGGCTACCACCGCAAGCTTTCCGCTGTTCCCCATGTGACGCATGAGTTTAATCATCGCCGACCAGCGGGCCACGCCACGCCGTCGTAGATTGCAGTTGGATACCGTTCCCGGGGAAGACCTACTTCACGACGTACCCGTGCATGATGGTCATGACCGCGGCGACACTCTGTTCCCGGGTGCGCTCGGGGTTGTAGGTTTGCCGGTCGAGTCCCACCACGAAGATGGCCCCGAAAATGGCCGCCTCCAGGCTGCCGCGGACGATTGACTCGTCCACCTTGTATCCGGCGGCCACACGTTCCACCGCCGAGCCGATCACGGCGAGGAGTTCTGCCCGGAGTTCGGCGAACACGGCACTCCACTCGCCTGGCGTCCGCCAGTTTTCGCTTACCCACAGACGCGCGAAAGACGGGTACTCGTCCATGAACTCCATGGCCTGGCCGACCATGTTCTTCATGGCTTCGAGGGGATCGCTGGCTTGGCCTTCGATTGCCTGGAGACGGACCAACATGATGTCCACGCCGTGCCGCAGCAGCTGCGCGATCAGGTCCGATTTGCTGCCGAAATTGTAGTAGACCGTCCCCTTGGACACGCCGGCCGCGGCCGCGATCTCATCCACGGTGACGCCCGCAGCGCCACGTTCGCCAATCAGCTCCATGGACGCTTCGAAGAGGCGCTGCCGGGTGGCGTTGGTGCGTCCCGGGCGGAGCTTCTTTTCCGCGGTTCCTGCGTCGGGCCCCGGCTCTGAAGGGGCTGCCGGCTGGGTGCTGGTCATACTGCGATCTCCGGCTTCAGCGTCTTGAGGGTCCACATCTTGTGTTTGCGGACAGCGAGCGTGGAAAGTGCCGCTCCCAGCAAAGTGTATCCAAGCAGGCCCAGGACCGTCGGCCAGATCATGCTGAGTTCGCCGCCGTAGATCAGATGCCGCATCCCGGTGACGACGTAGCCCATGGGCAGGACTTCGTGCACCACGTGAAGTGGCATGGGAGTGGTCTGCCAAGGGAACGTACCGCCCGAGGACACGAGCTGCAGGACCAGCAGGATCAGCACCACGAACTTGCCCGGGGTTCCCATGAGCGCCACGATGCCTTGGATGATCGCGCTGAACGCCATCACGGCGGCCAGCATGAACAACCACATGCCTACTGGGTGGGCGGCGTTCAAGCCGAGGCCCAAATTCACCACGAGGGTCAGGATCGTGGCCTGCAGGACCGAGACAACGAAGAACGGAAGCCAGCCTCCGACGGCGATTTTCCATGCCGGGGCGTTCGACGCCAGCGCCCGCTGGGTGATAGGACGCATGGCCTGTACCAGCATGAACACACCGATCCAGAGCGCCAGCGTCAGGAAGAAGGGTGCCAGTCCGGCGCCATAAGAACCTGCCTTGGCCTGCGATACGTTGTCCACCGCGACGGGATCTGCGATCACTTTGGACACACTGCTCTTCTGTTCATCGTTCGGGTTCGGGATTTCCCCGGCACCCTTGGCAAGCTCTGTGGCCAGGGTATGTGAGCCATCGGAAGCCTTCACTGCGCCAGTGGCAAGCTGTCCGGCACCGTCGTTGAGTTGGTGGGCGCCGTCGTCGAGCTTTATGGCACCGTCCAGTGCGCTCTGCTGGCCGGCGGCCAGCGCGGACGCCCCGGTTTTCAGCTGCCCGGCTCCGGCCGCTGCCTGCGAAATCGCGTCCGTGAGAGCAGGCGTTGCGGCGGCGAGCTTCGATGCCCCTGCGCTCACCGCAGCTGAACCATCGGAGAGCTGCTGGATCTTGGCGGCGTCGCCCGCGATCTTGGCCTTTGCGTCCGTGACGGGGCTAGATGCGGCGGCCGCGTCGAAGTCCGCCAGGACCTTGTCTGCCTGCTCCTGCGTCAGCACGCCGGCGGTGACCAGACGGGTGTTGGATTCCACAACACGGTTGCGGAGGCCCTTGTCCGCGGCATCCAGCTGCCCGACGACGTCCTGGACCTTCGCATTCAGCTCGGCGTTCCCTGCGGCTACTTGCGCCGCACCGTCGGCAAGCTTTTGCGAATCCGGCGGGAGGGTAGCCGTTTTGTTCTTCAGCTCCGTGAGGCCCGAGCTCAGCTGGCCCGCGCCGTCATTGAGTTGCACAGCGCCGTCGCGGAGCTGCGTTTGACCAGCGACCAGCTGATCGGCCCCGGTGACCAACTGGGTTGTGCCGTCGTGCAGGGTTGCTGCGCCGTCACTGAGCTGACCCACTCCCGTGGCGAGTTCGGACGCTCCGTCCGCAGCTCTCACGATGGAGGCATGGATGGTACCGAAGCCGGTGAGGAGCTGGTTGGCTGTTTCCTCGCCGACCTCCTTGGCGACCGTTGAATGAACTGCTGTGGTGAGTTTGTCCACGATGGTGCTCAGCAGGTAGTTGTTGGCGTCGTTCGTGGTGACATGGAGCATCGCCTGGTTGGCGGCGTCGAAGCTGCCGGGGGAGACCAGGTTTGCGGAGAAGTCCTTGGGGATCCGCAGAGCGAAGGCGTATTCGCCGGTCCGAACACCAGCCTCTGCGGCCCTCGGCGCTGGAAACCTGCTTCCAGTTGAAGACGTGGCCGTCTATCAGGCTGTCAGCAACCTTCTTGCCAGCCTGCAGCTCGGTGCCATCCTTGGACGTTGCCCCCGTGTCCTCAACCACCAAGGCGGCGTCGATCTGGTTCAGATTGCCGTACGGATCCCAATTGGCGTAGAGATACACCGCGCCGTAGAGCAGCGGCACCATGGTCAGGGCCAGGATGGTCAGCTTGGGCAGGAGCCCGCCGGTCATGCGCTTGAGTTCGGAGCGGGCAAGCCGCAGAACAGTCACTTTGCAGTCCTTTGAAGGTCTTTGAATTCGGGTTCGGATGCTTCGTCTTGAATCTCGCGGGCCGGGATTGGGCTCGTTGTCGCTTGCGCGTTCGTCGCCTGTGCCGGCTCGGACACTTCAAGGGTTCCCGGTTCCTGCGGGTGGGCCACTGAGTTGCCAATTACGGCAGCAGGGCCAGCCCAGTTGTCCGGGAGGGCGCTGACGACGGCGACGACGGCAAGGGGCCGCCCGGCGTCGGACGCCAAAGCCTCAAGCCGGGGCAACCACGCCGAGGGATCGGCACTGTGGCGATCGGGCGAATCGACCACCAGGAGGTCGGTAGCTGGATCTGCCAAGGCGAGGGCAGTCAGGAGCTCGAGCCGGCGGCCGGCGGGAAGCTGTTCGATCCACAAGCCGGCAATGTCTTCAAAACTGTTGATCTTCAGCCACGGTTTGCTGAGCAGCGCGCCACGGTAACGGCGGGGGATGAGGGAGAGGTCCTCTGTGACGAGGTCGCGAACGCTTAGATGCTGTTCAGGCTCATTGACGCCGGGCGAATCCACCAAGGCGCTCGCCAGCCGGATCTTCTTGGTCTTGCTGTTGTTGTCCCAACTGAGGACGCCGTTGCTGGGTTTCATGCGGCCACTGAGTGCCAAGGCCAAGGCGGTCCGCTGATCCTGGCCTTCGCCGGCGACGAGCAAGAGTTCGCCACGACGGGCCTGGAGTGACGTTGCCGGAAGGAGGTCATCCCGGCGGCCGTTGATCTGGAGTTGCTGTACGGACAGCACAATGAGCCTTTCGCAGAAATGGTGTCTGCTGAAAGTCTAACTGAACTGACCAGTCAGTTCAAATAAGCGCTAGAGGCCGTACTTCTCCAAAAGCCGCAACCACACCTCGCTGAGGGTGGGGTACGACGGCACAGCGTGCCACAACCTGTCCAAGGGGACTTCGCCTACGATCGCGATGGTGGCCGAGTGGAGCAGTTCAGCTACCCCCGGCCCGACGAACGTAGCGCCAAGGATGACTTTCCGGTCCTCGTCCACCACGATCTGCGCCCACCCTTTGTAATCGGCGGAATAGAGCTGGGATCCGGAGACATTGATGGGCAACTCCACTCCCGTGACGTGCTTGCCCTGGAGCAGGGCCCTGCTCAAGGCTGGGACCCACCGAGGCCACTTCCGGATCTGTGAAGACGACGCTTGGAATGGCGTGCTCGTCGGCCGTATGTGCCCACGCGCTCCAGGGACGGGGCGTGCCCTGGAGCTTGCCATTTGCCCGGGCAACGATGGCATCGCCGGTAGCCCGGGCTTCGTACTTGCCCTGGTGCGTAAGCAACACATTGCCCGCGGCATCGCCTGCGGCGTACAGCCACAGTCCACTGGTGCCATCGCTTGCCGGGCCCTCCACCAGCCCACTGGCATCCGTGGTGAGCCGGAGCGGTTTTCCGTTCTGCGGTTCAACGCCCACATTTTCCAAGCCCAAATTGGCCAATGCCGGATGCCGGCCGGATGCGACCAGGACTTTGTCAGCCGTGACGGTCCCGCCGTTGAACGTGACCGTGACCGAGCCGTCGTCGTTCTTTTCTACTTTGTCCACATCCGTGTGGAGGTGGACTGTTACGCCATCGGCGCGCAGCCCTGCCAGGACCAGGTCAGCTGCCTCTTCTGGATAGCTGCTCAGAAGGCGACCACGAGCAATAAGTGTCACCACGGAACCAAGGCGGGCAAAAGCCTGGGCCAATTCGACGCCGGCCACTCCACCTCCGAGCACCGCAAACCGCTGTGGGATGACTTTTGCCGCAGTGGCACCGCGGGTTGTCCAGAAGGGTACGTCCGTGAGGCCCTCGATATCCGGGATGGTAGGTGTTGAGCCTGTGGCCACAACTACGGCATGGTGCGCTTTGAGCGCGTAGCTGTTGCCGTCGAGCCCGTCCACCTGGACCTCGCGTGGTCCTGTGATGCGCCCGCGCCCACGGATCAGCTCGATGCCGGCACTATCCAGCCATTCGACCTGACTCCCGTCCTGCCAGTTGTTCGTGAACCAGTCCCGGTGCTTCAGGGCCGACTTTGCGTCAATAACTCCGGTGACCGCTTCCGACGCTCCGGGAATTCCCTGTGCCGCGTGGAGCACGCTGCCTGGCCGGAGGAGCGCTTTGGAAGGAATGCAGGCCCAATAGGAGCATTCGCCGCCAACCAGTTCGCTTTCCACAACCACTGCCGTCAGTCCGCCACGAGCCACGCGGTCCGCGACATTTTCCCCGACGGCGCCCGCGCCGATCACAATTACGTCGAATTCACGGGAGTTTTCGGCAGCCATGGGAGAAGCCTACAACCGCTTCCTCCGGGTTGTGAGGCCCGTTTTGCGCGCTTAGCGTGGGTTTTGGGGCGCAGAGCAGGCCCAGCAACGCGGGGGCTGAGCCCTTATGCGTGCATCGCGCCCTTGAACCAGCCCGTAATCGTGGCCGGGTGCGTGATCGCGGTGCCCACAACCACTGCGAACGCGCCGGCATTGAGGGCCTGACGTGCGTGGGCGGGGGTGTGGATGCGACCTTCGGCGATGAGCGGCTTGCCCAGTTCGGCAGAGGCGATCTGCTCCAGCAACTCCAGGTCCGGGCCGTCGGTCTTGGGGCGCTCGCCGGTGTAACCAGCCAACGTTGTGCCGATTAGGTCCGCGCCGGCTTCAACGGCTGCAACAGCATCGTCGAAGGAACCGCAGTCCGCCATGACCAGCGCGTGGGACTCGGCGTGGATGCCGGCAACGGTCGCAGCCAGCGACAAACCGTCCGGGCGAGCCCGGCGTGTGCCATCAATCGCGACAACATGTGCACCGGCACCAGCCACGGCAAGCGCGTGCCGGAGAGTGGGGGTGATGAAGACCCCATCATGCCCGTCCTTCCAGAGGCCAATAATGGGAACTTCGACGGCGGCACGCGCGAACTGTACGTCGGCTAACCCTTGGACGCGGATCGCCGCAGCACCGCCGATGACAGCCGAGGCCGCCACCTGGGCCGTGGTGCGGGGATCGCGCATGGGTTCATCGGGATACGCCTGACAGGAGACGATCAGCTGGGAACGGAGGGCTTCGATGCCTTCGGGGGTCAGGATCATGTTGTCTCTCTTCTAAAGGACGAGTTTCGCGGCACCAACGATGGCCGCGGTGTTGCCCAGGGTTGCCCGCAGCACGGGGACCTCGGCCAACGGTGCCAGCAATTCCTGGCGCAAAGCCGTCTCCATGGGCTTCCACCAAAGATCGCCGGCGTCGGCCAGTCCACCAGAAATCACCACGGTTCCAGGGTCAAGAATGTTGATGAGTCCGCCCACCGCTTGGCCTGCGGCGGCCGCGCCGAGACCAACGGCACGCAAGGCGACTGCTCGGCTGGAGGTGGCGGCAGCACCGCCGTCGTGAGTTCCCGAAGCGGCCAGCGCAAACACGCCCCGCGTGTCCGCTGCCTCACGCGAGGAACCACCAAAGCGCAGGTACGACTCGTAGATGGCGGGCCCCGAAGCCACGGCCTCGACGTGTCCTGATCCACCACACACGCAGGACAACGGAATGTCGTCAAATACAGCCAGCGGCGACGCGAAGTGACCCACATGCCCGCCAACAAAGCGGTGTCCGAGAACAGGTTCGCCGTTCAGCACAAAGCTCCCGCCGACGCCGGTTCCGAACGCCACCATGAGCGAACTTGAGGAGCCGGCGGCCGCGCCAAGCCAGGCCTCACCGAGGGCGTGGGCGTGGACGTCGTTGACGGCCCGGACCGCCGAAAGAGGCAGGGAAAGCCGGGTGGACAGCCCCGAAACAAGCTCAGTCCCGGCCCAGCCATGAATCGCATCCGTGGCTGACACAACGGCCCCGGAAGAAGAATCAATAACCCCGGCGGAGCCGATGCCGACGCCGGAAACCGTAACTCCGGCGTCGGCAGCCCGCTCCACCAAGCCCGCGATCAGCGCCGCAGTGGCGTCGAGGATCGCTTCGCCACCGTCCCTGTTCAACGTCGGAATGGTCTCCGACATGAGCACTTCACCAAGCTCGGAAACAACCCCGGCGGCAGTTTTGGTGCCGCCGAGGTCAACACCGACCACGTGGGTCATGGAAGGGGTCATGAAAATTTAGACCAGCCCGTTCCGTTCCAGAATTTCACGGATCAGCGCCGTCTCTTCGGAGTTCAGTGACAGCATGGGCTCGCTCATGGTGTTGGACTCAATAACTCCCATGACCTGCAGCGCGGTCTTGAAAGCACCGAGACCTGCAGCGCCGCCGGAGACGCGACCGTTAGGGGTGTAGACGATCTCGAAGACGTCGGCCAGACGGTCCTGCTCCCTTGCTGCGAGAGCCCAGTCGCCCGTCTGGGCAGCGTCGAACAGGCGGCGGTATCCGGCAGGATCAACGTTGCCCAGGCCCGGAACCACGCCCTGCGCACCGCCCAGGAGGGCGCCGTCCACCACAACTTCGTGGCCAGTGAAAATATCGAAGTTGGGAATGTCTTTGGCTGCGAGCAGCAGTTGGCGGAACGAAACGTCGTCGCCGGAGGAGTCCTTAACGCCGGCAATGACGCCGTCGCGGCCTAGGCGGACCAGGAGGTCCGTGGGCAGCTTGAAGTGCGTGCGGACCGGGACGTCGTAAGCGAAGATCGGCTTCTCGATGGCGGCGTGGATGCTGCGGAAATGCGTCTCGGTTTCCGCCGCATTGCCGATGGCGTAGTACATGGACGTGACAACGATCGCGTCGGCACCTAGATCCACCACTTTCCGCGCTTCCTCGATCACCCGGTTGGTGGTCTGCTCGTTGGCGCCGACGATTAGTGGGACCGCTCCGGCGTTGGCGTCGGCGATGGTGGAGACCACCAGCTCACGCTCGGCGTTGGTGAGGTAGGGAACTTCTCCGGAGGATCCCAGGACGAAAAGTCCGGACACCCCGCCGTCGATCAGGTGCTTGGTGACGTTCTTCAGCGACGCGGTGTCGATGCTGCCGTCGGCGTGGCGGGGGGTGATGACCGGGGGGATGACGCCCTGGAATTGAGTGGACACAGAATTCTCCGTTGTTTGTAACTTGTGAAAGGAAAAGCTAGATGTGGAGCAGGCTCGGCGCGGCGCCCAGCAGCTTCTTGGTGTAGTCGTTGCTGGGGTTGTCGAAGACCTGGGTGGCTGTGCCTTGTTCGACGATCTTGCCGAAGTACATGACGCAGATACGGTCCGAGACGTAGCGGACGGTCTGGATGTCATGCGAGATGAACACCATGCCGAGGTTCAGCTGCGTCTTCAGGTCCGAGAGCAGGTTCAGGACCTGCGCGCGGACCGAAACGTCCAGGGCCGACGTCGGCTCGTCAGCCACAATGATGTCCGGATCCAACGCCAATGCACGGGCGATTGCCACACGCTGGCGCTGACCACCGGAAACCTGCGACGGCGTCACCTCGGCTGCCGAGTGCGGCAGGCCAACCAGCGCCAACAGTTCCTTGACCTTGGCAGCACGGCTGGCAGCGTTCCCGATGCCGTGGATCTGCAGGGGGTCGGTGAGGATGTCCTGGATGGTCATGCGCGGGTTGAGCGCCGTAGCCGGGTCCTGGAAGACGACCGAGACGGAGCGTCCAAACCGCTTTCGCATGGCGGCGTTCCGCTTGATTGCTGGCTTTCCGTGGAACAAGACCTGCCCCGACGTCGGCGGTTGAAGTCCCACAAGTACGGACGCGAGGGTGGACTTGCCACAGCCGGACTCGCCAACGATGCCCACGGTTTCGCCGCGGCTGATGGTGAAGTCCACTCCGTCGACGGCTTTGACGATGTTGGGCCGGAAAAGTCCGCCGGTCCTTGCATGGTGGTAGACCTTGACGTCTTTGAGCTCGATGACCGGCTTGGAGCCTGAATCGCTCATTTTGCGTCCTCCTTCAGATGGCTCGCCCAGTAGTGGTCGGCGTCGTCACCGTTGGCGGTTGGAACGGTGGTGAGGACGAGCTTCTGGTTGGGGTCGGCGTCGGCCCTGAGTGAGCGGGCCGCGAAGCGGTCTCCCGCAGCAAAATCGCGCGGTGAAGGGACTGTGCCGGGGATCTGGTGCAGCCGGACGGCGTCGGCCTCGATGGAGAGGACGGCACCCAGCAAGCCGCGGGTGTACTCATGCTTGGGGTTCTGCAGGAGCTCGGAAGCCCGTGCGGATTCCACCACCTGGCCGGCGTACATGACGGTGATACGGTGGGCCAAGGAGGCCACCAACGCGAGGTCGTGACTGACGAATACCATGGCGAAACCAAGTTGCTCACGGAGTTCGTTGAGCAGATCCACCACCTGCTTTTGCACGGTGACATCCAAGGCCGTGGTGGGCTCATCGGCAACAACGATCTTCGGTGAGCGGGACAGGGCCATGGCGATCAGCACGCGCTGGCGTTGGCCGCCGGAGAGCTCATGGGGGTAGCTGGCAAGCGTCCTGGCGGGGTCCAGTTTCACCATTTCCAGCAGTTCAGCAGGTGTCTTTCGGCCACCACGTTTGGTGAGCTGCTCCAGCTGGTCCTTGATCTTCATCGATGGGTTCAGCGAGCTCAACGCGTCCTGGTAGACCATGGCAATCTGCTCGCCGCGCAGGCCCTCATAGGCCTTGGGGTTGCTGTGCTGCGTCTTCGCCTCGAGGAGTTCCTTGCCATCAAACAGGATGGAACCGGTGACTTGTGCTGTCTTGGGCAGGAGGCCCATCACAGCGAGTGACGTGATCGACTTGCCACAACCGGACTCGCCCACCAGGCCCATGGTTTCGCCTTCGCGGACCGTGAAGGAGACGTTGTCCACGATTGCGGTCTCGCCGAAACGGCCCGGGAAGCGGATGGACAGGTTTTTCACTTCAAGGACATTGCGGGCTCCGGGGGAGACCTGCGGGAGGCGGTCCGTGCGCTTGGCTTCGATGGCTGCCAGCAGTTCCAGTTCGCGGTCCAGGAGGAGGTGCGGGTTGGCGGCGGCCAACTTCACATCGGTGAGGACGGTGGAGCTGCCCCCATCAGAAGTGACGGTGTCGCCGAAAGCCGGCCGAACGCCGTCGAGCTCGTGTGCCTCCACCACAGACGGCTGGGCAACGGAGGTGGCGACCTCGGAATCAACAGCGATAGCCGCGGCCGCGCCGTCGTCGTCCTTCACTGCCGGCGCGCGGCGCAGCTTCGGGTTCACCATGGCGTCGGTGAGGCCCTCGGCGAGGATGTTCAGGGACAGGACGGTCAGCAGAATTGTCAGGCCAGCAAACGTGGTGGCCCACCAGCCACCGGACAGGACCAGATTGCGGCCGTAGGAAATCACGTTGCCCCACGAGGGCGCGGGGTCCTGAACGCCGGCGCCCAGGAAGGAGAGCGAGGCTTCCAGGATGATGGCGTCTGCCACCATCACTGTGGCGAACACCAGTACGGGAGCGGCGGTGTTGCGGACGATGTGCTTGACCAGGATGTAGAACCGGCCAGCACCGATCACGCGTTCGGCACGAACGTAGTCTTCGCCATATTGCGCAAGCACGTTGGCACGGACCACGCGGGCCAGTTGAGGCGTGTAGATGATGGCGATTGCGATGATGATGGTCGGGACCGAGTTGCCGAACGCGGCCAGCAAAACTGCGGCCAGTGCGATGCCCGGGAACGCCATGAGGATGTCCATGAGCCGCATGATGATCTCGTTGACCGACTTGCTGGACGTCGCGGCGAAGGATCCGAGCAGTGCACCGGCGAGGATCGCCAGGCCAACCGCGCCAAGGCCGATCAGCAGCGACGACTGTGCCCCGAACAGGAGGCGCGAGAAGATGTCGCGGCCCAGGCGGTCGGTGCCGAACAAGTGCTCGGCGCCGGGCGGGGTTGCCGGAATGAACGTCTCAAGGGGATCGTGCGGAGCGATGACCGGCGCGAGGACGGCCGCGAGCACAATCATGACAAGGAAGAGCAGGGCGATGCGGGAGCCCCATGGCAGGGCCTTGAAGCGGATGCCCGGGGCACTTAGCCGTTCTGCGAGCTTGCTGCGCATGAGCTATACCGTCCTGATTCGGGGGTTGATGAGCAGGTAGAGAAGGTCCACCACGATGTTCACCAGAACAAAAGTGACCGAGATGGTGAGCACCACGCCCTGGACCAGGTTGACGTCCAGGTTGGTGATGCCGTTGAGGATCAGCTGGCCCATGCCGGGCAGGGCGAAGATCATTTCAATCACGACGGCGCCACCCAACAGGTAGCCCACGCGGAGTCCCAGCACGGTCACCGGGGTGACGAGGGCATTGCGGAGAACATTCTTGGAAACCACTTCGCGGTAGGGGACGCCGTTGCCGATGGCTGTGCGGACGTAGTCGCGGTCAAGCTCTTCCACCATGGAGGTCCGGACCACTCGGATCAACGACGCTGAGACGGGGATGCCGAGCGCAAGTGCCGGAAGGGCCATCGAGTTGAGCCAACCGCCAAAGCCGGATTCCGGCGTTGCAATTCCGCCTGAGGGGAACATCGGGTTGCTGCCCAGGGCGAACCACTGGATGAGCAGGATGCCAAGCCAGAATGACGGCGTGGCGATCGCGGCGATCGAGAAGACGCGGACCAATTGGTCCTGCCACTTGTCGCGGTAGAGGGCGCCGAGGATGCCGAATGCCAGAGAAAGAACAATCGCGATAATGACGCCCAGGAAGGTCAGCTGGAGCGTCAAAGGGAACGCAGAGCCGATCATGGAAGCCACCGACTTTGCCGGCGGGGTTGTGACGCCGAGGTCAAACTGCAGCAGCTTCCCAAGGAAACGGAAGTATTGCAGGACCAAGGGATCGTTCAGGCCATTTTCCTGGCGGTACTGCTGCTTGGCTTCTTCGCTGGCGCCGTCACCGAGGGCGGAACTGGCTTGGTCGCCGGGGGCGGCCTGCAGGACGAGGAAGACGAGCAACGTAATGCCCAGGATCATCAATGGCAATGCTGCAAGCCTGCGACCAAGCAGACGCAATATCGTGACCAATTTGTTCTCCGGTTGGTTGGGGGTGCTGCTGGTTGTGGGGCCTGCTCTGCGTGCTATTTGGGGGATTTAGGCCGCAAAGCAGGCCTCGCAACTCAGGTTTCTAGGCGGTACGTCCGACGTCGATGAAGGACAATCCGGTGGTGGGCAGAGGCTGGAAGCCCTTGAGTTTTTTCTCGTCCCAGGCGCTGGGGAGCTGGCGGTGGAGGACCGGGTAGAGGGGGACCTCGTCCGAGACCATGTCCACGATTTCGGCCACGATCTTCTTGGCGTTGTCGCCCGAGGCTTGCGACCCCTTGTTCATGAGTTCCTGCAACTTGGTGCGTTCCGGAGTGGTCCAGAAGGCGCGCTTCTCCATCCACGTGGCGCCGGAGTAGAACCAGCTCAGCAGCAGGTCCGCGTCGTTGCCGAACACGGACGGGTCGCCAGGAGCCGCAACGACGGTGTAGTCACCCTTGCCCACGCGGTCGCTGTAAAGGGCACCGGACTGCAGGCTCTTCACGGTGACCTTGACGCCGGGGATCTTGTTCCAGGACTCCAGAATCAGGGGTGCAACGTCCTTCACCCACGCGGTGTCCGTGGTGAGGAGTTCGAATTCGAGGCTGCCAACGCCCGCCTGCTTGAGTAGGTCTTCGGCCTTTTTAGTGTCAAAACCATAGACGTTCCTGGCCTTGACATAGTCCGGGTGGCCCTCTTGGAAGTAGGAGCTGGCCGCCTTGGCGTTGCCGAACAGGGCCTTCTTGATGATGGCTTCCTTGTCCATGCCATAGTGCAGTGCCTGGCGTACCAGTTTGTTGTCGAAAGGGGCCTTTGCGCAGTTGAACATGAGGAACAGCAGGCCGAAGGACTGGACGGATTCCACCTTGACCTTGGACTTCAAGCCGTCGACGTCCAGGTACGGAACGTCCTCGATGGCCTGGACGCGTCCGGATTGGACAGCAGTAACACGGGCGGCTGCGTCCGAAAGAAGGAGCCAGGTCATGCCCTTGGCCAACGCTGGCTTGGGGCCGTTGTAGTCTGCGAACGCTTCGAAGACGATCTTGTCGTCCTTGACGGCGGAGACCAGTTTGTACGGACCGGAGCCGATTGGCTTGGCGTCGAAGGCCTTCAGATCGCTGGCGAGTGCCTTGGGAACAATCTTGACCACCGAGATGCGGGGTCCGAAGCCCGGGAAGGCGTACTTGAGGGTGAATTCCACTGTCTTGGCATCCAAGGGCTTGACGTCCTGGATGAAGGGGATGAACTGGGAAAACAGGGACTTGTTCGCCGGATCCATGACACGTGTAAAGGAGAAAGCGACGTCCTCGGTGGTGACGAGGGAGCCGTCATGGAACTTGGCACCATCGCGGATGGTCACCTGGTACGTGGTGTCGTTGATCTTCTTCGGATCCGATGCGGCCAGTGCGTTGTAGGGCTGGCGGGTTGCCGGGTGCAGCTCAATGAGGCCCTTCGAAGATGTGGAGGTTGGCCGCCATCGGTGTGGCTCCCGAAGAGCTCAGCGGGTCAAAGCCTGTGGAGAGGGCGTAGGAGATGCCTGCCTCGATCATGAGGTCCTTGTTCACGGCTGCGGTGTTTGAAGCGTTCCCCGTGCTGGTGCTGGCAGCGCCGCCGCACGCAGAGAGTGTTGCCGTGAAGGCGGCTGCTGCACCAACTGCGCCGCTTAGCTTCAGGAAGTTCCGGCGGCTGGCGTCGTTGACCAGCGGCAGGCTGTTGATGGTCTTGCTCATAAGGGTGCCTCACCATTCGACTGTCGTGGGTTATCGGATGTAGGACGTCCGATGCTCGTATTGAAACTGTAAGGGTGGTCACAAGGGGACGTCAAGTGAGAAATGGATCACGGTGAGGCTGCACGGGAAGCCGGGAACCGTCCGGTTCCTCGCCGCCAGGGCGCCTGAATGCGGAATTCTCAAGGAATTCCGAAGACATACCTATCAAGGAGGTGGGACATCCGATATTGTATGTTGCGAGTCACTCATTCTGCGGTGAGCATCAAGCTCGCCTCAATATTAACACCGCACTACTTCTGCGTCCGAGGTTCACAAGCCTCTGAGGTGAAGAGTGCATCGGCAAGGAGAGCGCCATGACAACTTCCGGTGTCGTTCCGCAAGCGCGGTTCAGTGCACAGGCCCGGCTGCGTGCATTGCAGTCGGACATTATGGAACTCATCCTTGAGCGCGAGCTCGAGGCGGGTGACCCGTTGCCCACGGAGAGTGAGCTTTCAGTCGCCCTGGGCGTAGGGCGCAATACGTTGCGTGAGTCCCTGAAAGTGCTGCAGGCCCCTGGGGGTGATCGAGATCCGCCATGGCTTCGGGATGTTCGTGGCGCCCAGCAACTTCGATGCCTTGGCTGATGGCCTGACATTCCGGGGCCGGCTTTCCCTCCGGCACCAGGGACTCGAAGCCTTGCAGCTGGTGGACGTGCGGCAGGCGTTGGAGTCCGGGCTGATCGGCTCCTCCATCGATGTGATGACCAAGGAGCAGCTGGCGTCCATCGAGGAATCGGTGAAGCAAATGGAAGAACTCGCCGCCGCCGGTGAGAACTTCGTGGCGGCCGACGCCGAGTTCCACCGCCGACTATTCGAACCTCTAAACAACGAGCTGCTGATCAACCTCATGGGGGTCTTCTGGAAGGTGTACCGGAAGATCCACGTAGAGATCGGCGCAGGTAACGAGGACCTGGCCAAGACGGCCGCCATCCATCGGAATATCTATGCCGCCGTTGCAGCGGGAGACAAGGTGCTCTCGGCCGAGCTGCTCAACCGTCACTTCGACGGCATCCGGCGCCGGATCAGCGAGGCTGTGGGGGAGTAAGCGTCCCCACATACGGCAAGGGCCGCCGTCGTACTTTTCGGAAAGTACGACGGCGGCCCTTTGCGTTTCCTGCGTGGCTCACCTTCCCTGCCGCGTAACCCAACTGGGTCGCATTAGAGCGCGTTTTGAACGGTCTAAACGCGCTTAACTGCTACGTAGTTGGGCCACGGCGGGCAAAACAAAAGACCCGCACCGGCGAACCGGTGCGGGTCTCTATCTGTGCGCCCAAAGGGATTCGAACCCCTGACCTTCTGTTCCGTAGACAGACGCTCTATCCAGCTGAGCTATGGGCGCATTTCGCGTGATTCTCGGCGGTCTGTTTCTCTGACCCCCTCGAACCTCAATAAACTTTACAGAAGTTCATGTGAAGTTCCAAATCGAAAAGCTGTAATCTACGCAACTAGACCGGTCTATGTGACCTTCCTCACTTAAAACGCCGTCCTCTGAAACTGAAACCCTGAATTCTAGGGGTTTTTCGTTTCGACTCCACTGGACATCTGACGTCTGACAACGGATTGGTCTGGTCCGCGACCCCTATCGTTTAGGACACACCACTGAACCCGAGGAAGGGAACCGCAATGGGCGATCTGGCGCGACTGCCGCTGCTTGAGAAGGCACCTACTACGCATGCACGCCTGCTGGCCTGGGTTGAGGAAGTAGCCGAGCTGACTCAGCCGGACCGCATCCACTGGGTTGACGGCAGCGAAGCAGAAAACAAGAAGCTGACCGACGAACTGGTTGAGGCCGGCACCCTGAAGAGGCTGAACCCGGAAACGTTCCCGAATTCCTTCGCGGCGTTCTCCGACCCCGCCGACGTTGCCCGTGTGGAAGAGCAGACCTTCATCTGCTCCGAGAACGAGCGCGACGCAGGGTTCACGAACAACTGGATGGCTCCGGCCGAAATGAAGCAGAAGCTGCGCGGACTGTTCGCCGGCTCCATGCGCGGCCGCACCATGTACGTCATTCCTTTTGTCATGGGCCACCTGGATGCAGAGGACCCGAAGTTCGGCGTTGAGATCACTGACTCCGCCTACGTTGTAGCTTCCATGCGGATCATGGCCCGCATCGGCTCGGACGTTCTGGACCGCATCACGCAGACCGATGCATTCTTTGTGCCGGCCCTCCACTCGCTGGGCGCACCCCTGGAACCCGGCCAGGCCGACGTCGCGTGGCCGTGCAACACCGACAAGTGGATCGTCCACTTCCCCGAAGAGCGCTCCATCTGGTCCTTCGGTTCCGGCTACGGCGGAAACGCGCTGCTGGGCAAGAAGTGCTACGCACTGCGCATCGCCTCGGTGATGGCACGCGACGAGGGCTGGCTTGCCGAGCACATGCTCATCCTCAAGCTGACCTCTCCCGAGCAGAAGACCTACTACGTCTCCGCTGCCTTCCCGTCGGCTTGCGGCAAGACCAACCTCGCTTTGCTTGACCCCACCATCAAGGGCTGGAAGGTCGAGACCCTCGGCGACGACATCACCTGGATGCGCTTCGGCAAGGAAGGCGAGCTCCGCGCCGTCAACCCCGAAGCGGGCCTGTTCGGCGTCGCCCCGGGCACCGGTTGGGGCACCAACCCCAACGCCATGCGTGCCATCGCCAAGGGCAACAGCATCTTCACCAATGTTGCGCTGACCGATGACGGCGGCGTTTGGTGGGAAGGTATGACGGAGGAAACTCCGGCGCACCTGACCGACTGGCGCGGCGAGTCCTGGACTCCGGACTCCGACGCCCCGGCTGCACACCCGAACTCCCGTTTCTGCACGCCGATCGACCAGATCGACATGCTCGCCGAAGAGTACTTCAGCCCGGACGGCGTGGAGTTGTCCGCGATCCTGTTCGGCGGACGCCGTAAGACCACCATCCCGCTGGTCACCGAGGCCCGCGACTGGTCCAACGGTATCTTCATGGGTGCCACGCTTTCCTCGGAAACCACGGCCGCTGCAGCTGGCGCCGTAGGTGTTGTCCGCCGCGATCCCATGGCAATGCTGCCCTTCATTGGCTACGACGCAGGCGACTACCTGAACCACTGGGTGAACCTGTCGGCGAAGGCCAATCCGGAGCGACTGCCGAAGATCTTCCTGGTCAACTGGTTCCGTCGCACGGCCGATGGTGGCTTCGCCTGGCCTGGTTTCGGTGACAACGCCCGCGTCCTGAAGTGGGCCATTGAACGGCTCGAAGGCAAGGCGGACGCTGTGGAAACGCCGATCGGTTTCGTTCCGACCGGCGACTCCATCGACCTTGAAGGCCTGAACATGACGCCGGCCGAGGTCGAGGCGGCCGTCCGCGTTGACGCCGGCGAATGGGAAACGGAACTTGCATCCATCGAGGAATGGTTCGCCAACTTTGGCGAGTCTCTCCCCGCGGCGCTGCAGTCCGAGCTGGACGGCCTCAAGAGCCGTCTGGGCTAGACCTCTTAAGGACAACGGCGTTCCTAAGACGACGGCGGCCCGTCACCTTTTTCATCAAAGGTGACGGGCCGCCGTCGTGCTTTCGGCGTCTTAGAGGGGTTTGCCGCCCCGCCTTAGTTCGCGAGCCAAACGTCTGGGCCGAAAACTTCGTAGTGGATCCGGGTGGCCGGAATGCCGGCCTCGATCGCTTCGTCGCGAATCTTTTTCATGAAAGGCAACGGTCCGCAGAGGTACAAGGAAGCGTCCGCGGGCATGTCGATTTCCCTCAGGGACATGAAGCCTGCGTTGACGCGGTGCATTTCATTGCCGGGCTGCGGCGACTCAAGCCAGAGCTGCAGTTCGGCGTCAATGCTTGCGGCGTCTGCAGTCATTTGGCCGCTCAATGCCCAACTGTCCATGGAACGTTCGGCGTGCAGGACAAGAACCTGGCGATCAGTGCCGGCCTCGGCCAAGGAGCGCAGGATTGAGGCTGTCGGCGTGCACCCGATCCCCGCTGACGCGAGCACCACCGGTCCCCCGTCTTCTTTGAGGGTGATCTCGCCGTAAGGGTTGGAGATTTCGAGCACATCGTTAGGTTCGACGGCGGTATGCAGGGCGGTGGATACCTCGCCGCCGTCGTTTAGCTTGGTGGTGAAGGTCCGGCTGGTCCCGGCGTCGCCTGACAGTGAATACTGCCGCACTTGGCGCAAGCCGTCAGGGAGTACGACCTTGACGCTCACATACTGGCCGGGAAGGGCCGGTGTTACCGGAGTGTCGTCGGCAGGTTCCAAGGTGAATGTCATGGCGTCCTTGCCAGCCGGTACTTTGGAAACCACGCGCCAAGGCATCCACATCTTATTGTTTGACTGGGAGGCGTAGAGGTCCTTCTCAAGCTTGATCAGGGCGTCTGCCATGAGCCAGTAGACCTCCGCCCAGGGCCCTCGGCGATTTCGGGTGTAATAACGTCCGACAAGTCGGCAGCGATTGCTGCGAAGAGGTGCTCGTAGACGACTCCGTACTGCTCTTCGGCGATGCCCAATGAGGCGTGCTTGTGGGCTATCCGGGCCAGGACCTTTTCCGGGAGCGTGCCGGGGTTGTTCACGAGGTGGGTGGCGAAGGCGGCGATGCTCCCGGCGAGTGCCTGTTGCTGATCACCCGAGCGCTGGTTGGAGCGGCTGAACAGTCCATCGAGCAACTCAGGGTGCGCTGCAAAGAGGCGCTTGTAGAAGTCGGCGGTGATGTCACCAATACGCGAGCCAACCAGGGGAAGCGTGGCTTCAATAATCGGGCGGGATTTTTCCGAGAGCATGATTCTCCTGCGGGTAGGGGTCCGGTGGGTTATTCGAACCGTCACAATACAAGCATTTCGAATGCCTGTATTTACACCTCAATTTCTACTCCTTGTAGAAAAGAAGTGCAAATCGGATCGCGATCCGGTCCGGACGCCGTCAGGGCAGGGTTGCGGGGGACCTGAATTCGGGTCGGAGGCCTATTGTTTGGAAGACCGGATTCATCTGCCGGGCATGAGGCAGGGACGAGATGACGACGGTGTCGAGCTCACGATAGAAGGCTTCGCGGGCCCGGTTCATTGCGTGGCGGAGACCGCACTCTGTGATGAGGGGGCAATCATGGGTGGGGGACTGGCATTCGGCGGGATCCTGCCGGCTGTCCAAGTGGCGAAGGAGCTGGCCAACCGTTGCTTGGCGTCCCGCTTCGTTCAGGCGCGATCCACCCAAGCGGCCTCGTTCCACATCAATCAATCCAAGGCTGCGCAATCGGACCATGGCCTTGCTGACATGGTTATACGGAGTGCCCACGGCGTCGGCAACAGCCTGGGTAGTCAGCAACGTGCCCTCAGGGGCGGACGCCAACACCATGACGGCGCGGAGGCTCACATCTGCGAACGCGTTGATTTTCATGGGATCAGCTTACGTAGTCAGGTCTAGTCCACCCAGAGCGAGGGCTCGTGGGTGTCCGGCTCAAGGGCGCCGAATGAGAAACCGTCGGCTGTGTGGACGTAGGGGATGACTGCTGCCATGACCCCGCCATCCCGGTGCTCGGCGGTGCCGTGGATGCCATCCGAGCCATGCTCGGGCAGCGCGACATCACTTGCGATGGCCACGGCCCGATAATCGTTGCGACCCTGGCGAAGTAATTCCTGGACGTCTGTCAACATCGCTCCCGCGTCAATGTGGCCGTCCTCGTCCGGCTCGCCTGGAGAAACCATGACAATCCGCACCTCGCCTTCGTGTGAAAGCGTGATGCCGAAGGGGAGAAAGCCGCCGTTTTGCAGAATGTGCTCCTGGGCAGTCCCCAGTGCAGTCCCCAGAATCTCCCGGAGTTCACGCTCTTGGACGGTCCCGGTGGAATCGGCCTCGTCGATTGGCTGCTCGCTCATGTTTGCCTGTCCTTATGCCCTGACCAGTGCCAGGACGCGGTCGCGGATTTTTTCCATGGTGGGCAGGTCTTTGGCTTCGGCGTTCAGGCGCAGGAACGGCTCCGTGTTGGAGGGGCGCAGGTTGAACCACCAGCTGCCGTCCTTGGCGCTGAAGGTGCTGCCGTCCATGTGGTCTATTTCGACGTCATCATGCTGGAAATCGAGGCGGACCCGCTCGATGGCGCCTGCTTTGTCTTCGATCTCGGAGTTGATTTCCCCGGAGGAGACGTAGGGCTCGTACTGGCGCCCGAGTTCGGACAGCGGACCGTCCTGCTCGCCCAGGGCCGCCAGGACATGCATCGCGGCGAGCATACCGGTGTCCGCATTCCAGAAATCACGGAAATAGAAGTGTGCCGAGTGCTCCCCGCCGAATACTGCACCTTCTTCGGCCATCACGGCTTTGATGAAGGAATGGCCGACGCGGGTCCGGACTGCCCGGGCCCCCCGTCCTTGGCAACGAGTTCGGGAACGGCTTTGGACGTGAGCAGGTTGTGGATGATCACCGGGGTCTGTTCCCCGGATGCCTGGGCTCGGGCGATCTCCCTGCGTGCCACCATGCCCGTGATCGCCGATGGGGAGACGGGCTCGCCCTTTTCATCGACCACGAAGCAGCGGTCAGCGTCGCCGTCGAAGGCAAGGCCGATATCGGCGCCGTGCTTGATCACGGCGGCTTGGAGATCACGGAGGTTTTCCGGTTCCAGCGGGTTGGCCGGGTGGTTCGGGAACGAGCCGTCCAGTTCGAAGTAGAGCGGGATGATCTCGAACGGCAGGGCAGGGAGGAGCTTGTTGCCAAGCACAGCAGGGGTGGTCAGCCCGGCCATGCCGTTACCGGCGTCCACGACGATCTTCAATGGCCGGGAACCGGAGAGATCCACCAGCTGGCGCAGGTATTGGGAATAGTCCTTCAGCACGTCACGGACACCGATCTGCCCCCGCGTCGCCGCCGCGGGGATGGTGCCTTCGTTCAGGTAGCGCTCGGCGAGGGCCTGGATCTCCTTCAGGCCACTCTCGGAGGAAATCGGTTGAGCCCCTGCCTTGGCCATTTTGATGCCGTTGTATTCGGCCGGGTTATGGCTGGCAGTGAACGTGGCACCGGCTGCGTTCAAGGCACCGCAGGCGTAGTAGAGCTCGTCAGTGGAGATCAAGTCCAGCAATTGGACGTTGGCGCCCCGGGTGGCAGCACCGTTCGCGAAGGCCTGGCTGAACTCCGGCGAGGACGGGCGCATGTCTCCGCCAACAAGGACGGTTTCACCTTCAAGACCCAAAACGTCGATGAAGGCAGCACCGACTGCCTCGACGATTTCAGCCGTGATGGATTCCCCCACGATGCCCCGGACGTCATACGCCTTGAAGGATGCCGAGAGGTCGAAGTTCTTGTTCTGCTCGCTAGTCACGGGCTCAATCCTACTGTGGCAGCGCAATTGAGCATGAACGGGGGAAGCTGCTATGTGGAAAAGCCGGTCCTGGCACACCGCTTTCCACATAGCCGGGGCCACCGGTTATGGCTGTCAGGGGCTGCTGGAATACTGGGTCCATGGCCAACAACTCCCAAAATGCCGCTGTTTCCGTGGAATCCCCTACCCGCCAGAGGGCTTTGGCTTGTCTTCGTGAGCTTGTGGGGCACCCCGAGGCAGAGTTCCATGACGGCCAGTTCGAGGCCATTGAGGCATTGGTGGACGCGGGGCGCCGTGCCTTGGTGGTCCAACGCACGGGTTGGGGAAAATCCGCCGTCTACTTCGTCTCCTCCTTGTTGCTGCGTCAGCGGGGTGCCGGTCCCACGCTGATCGTGTCTCCTCTGCTCGCGCTCATGCGGGACCAAGTAGCGGCCGCCGCACGGGCGGGAGTCCGGGCTGTGGCCATCAACTCAGCCAACGCGCTTGAGTGGGACACTGTCCTGGCCCAGTTGGCAGCTGACGAGGTGGACGTTCTCCTGGTGTCGCCGGAGCGCCTCACCAATCCCTCGTTCAGGGAGAACCAGTTGCCCGAGCTGATCCGCAGGACCGGATTGCTTGTTATCGACGAAGCCCACTGCATTTCGGATTGGGGCCACGACTTCCGGCCCGATTACCGGCGCATCGCGGATCTCATTGCCCAACTGCCCGACCCGGTTCCGGTCCTCGCCACCACGGCTACCGCCAACTCCCGCGTTGTCCACGATATCGAGGAACAACTCGGCGCCGGAGTGCTGACCATCCGGGGTGCGCTGGGCCGCGAGTCGCTGCGACTCGGGGTTCTGAACTTGTCCGACTCCCGCGATCGCCTGGGGTGGCTGCTGACGCACCTGGCGGACCTCCCCGGCAGCGGAATCATTTACGCGCTGACCGTCTCAGCCGCAGAGGATACTGCCCGGCTTCTTTCCGAGGCTGGACACAATGTCTTGTCCTATACCGGCCGGACTGATCCTGCCGATCGGGAGCGGGCAGAACAACTCCTCAAGGACAACCAAGTCAAGGCGCTTGTGGCCACCTCGGCGTTGGGGATGGGATTCGACAAACCGGACCTTGGTTTCGTCATTCACCTCGGGGCGCCGTCCTCGCCGGTCGCCTATTACCAGCAGGTTGGTCGAGCAGGCCGAGGTGCAGCCAACGCCGACGTCCTGCTGCTTCCGGGCTCCGAGGACCGCGAAATATGGCAGTATTTTGCCACCGCGTCCATGCCCTCAGCTGAAAAGGCCGACGCCGTCTTGAGGGTGCTTGGTGAGGCCAACGCGGCCATGTCCACGGTGGCGCTCGAAGCACGCGTGGACCTTCGGCGCACGCCTCTGGAACTCCTCCTTAAGGTCTTGGCCGTTGACGGGGCAGTTGAACGCGTAGGCGGCGGTTGGCGTGCTACCGGACGGCCATGGACCTACGATGCAGAGCGCTACGCGCGCATCGCGGAGGCCCGGGTGGATGAGCAGGACTCCATGGTGATTTACCAGGACACTGCAGGTTGTCGCATGGAGTACATCACCTCTGTGCTCGACGACGAGACTGCCGCCCCTTGCGGCCGTTGTGACAACTGTGCTGGACGCTGGTTCCCAGTGGACATTGCAGCGGCTGCCGTTGATGCAGCAGGCCAGACGCTCCGTCGCGCCGGGATCGTGGTGGAACCGCGGCTCCAGTGGCCCAGCGGAATGGACAGGCTGGGAGTGGGAGTCAAAGGCAAGATCAAGCCGGACGAAAGCATTTCCGAAGGCCGTGTGCTGGCCAGGCTGACGGACTTGGGCTGGGGTGGCGCGCTCCGCGAGCTCTTTGCCGCCGGGGCACCCGATAGGGCAGTGGACCCCGCGATGCTGCAGGCCTGCGTTCAGGTTCTGCGCGAATGGTCAGGGGCCGACGGCGGAACCGCCTGGAGCGGGGCGGGGCGCCCGGCGGCGGTCGTCAGCATTCTCTCAAGGAGCAAACCACAACTTGTGGACTCGCTGGCGCAGGGGATCGCGGGCATAGGGCGGATGCCGTACTTGGGTCAACTGCATCCAGAGCACGGCGGGCCCACAGGATCCCGTGGAGGCAACAGCGCTTACAGGCTCGCGGGAGTATGGGACCGTCTGGCGGTCGGACCGCAATTGGCAGAGGCACTGGCAGGCATTGGTGACCAACCTGTCCTCTTGGTAGACGACCTCATCGACAGCCGCTGGACACTGACTGTTGCGGCGAGGGCGCTCAGACGGTCCGGGGTAGGTGCGGTACTGCCGCTCGCCCTGGCACAGGCGGGGTAGGGCGCAGGCGGCGATTCGCTCAACCCGGGGCAGTGCTTCAAGGCGAGGAAGTGCGCTGAAAACCGTCATGTTGTGAACGCTCCCACGGTGCCTCTATAGGATCGAGCAAATACGAGGATCGAGCAAACACGCGCGCCTGCTGCTGCGGGCCATTAGACAAGACTTGGACCGGACCATGAGCACAAAACCGAGCAACACCGACGTCGAAGCGGCCAATGAAACCAGTTGGCGGCCGCGTTTGGCACTGCTGGTGGCGGCAACGTTCTTCATGGAGTTTCTTGACGGAACGATCCTCACCACGGCCATCCCCAGCATTGCGGCCGATTTCCGGGTGGCACCGGCTGACATCAACATCACGATGACTGCCTATTTGGTGACAGTGGCCATGGGGATCCCCTTGAGCAGTTGGCTTGCCGAGCGGTTTGGCGCCCGCAGGATATTCTGTCTGGCTATTTCGGTGTTCACTATTGCTTCCCTTTTCTGCGCAGTAAGCACCGACTTGACCATGCTGACGTTGAGTCGGGTGGCGCAGGGGGCAGGCGGCGCCATGATGGTTCCCGTGGGCACCCTGGTGGTTTTGCGGGGTACGCCCAAATCCGAACTTCTCCGTGCCACCGCCTACTTGGTATGGCCAGGCCTTCTTGCCCCCGTTTTGGCTCCCATGGTGGGGGGCGCCCTCACGACTTTCCTGTCGTGGCACTGGATCTTCATCATCAACGTCCCCCTCGGCCTGGCTGCCTTCATTGCGGCACTGAGGTTGGTTCCGCGGACTCAATTTGATGCCAACCGCCGTCTTGACTGGTTTGGCCTCTTGCTGACTACCTTGGGCGTGGGTTCCCTTGTGGTGGGGCTGGAAACGCTGGGCGGACACGCATCGAATCTGCTGGCTGTTGTGGTGGTGGCTGCCGGCTTGGTTTCCCTCGCAGGTGCGGTCTGGTGGATGAGCAAAGCAAGGGTTCCGCTGTTCAACCTCAGCGTATTTGGCACCAGGACTTTCAGGGCGACATCCACGGGCGGTTTCATTTACCGGCTGACCATCAGCTCGGTTCCCTTCTTGCTGCCTCTGATGTTCCAGGATGGATTTGGGTGGGATCCCTTGAAGGGCCGGGGTCATGGTAGCCGCAGTCTTCGTGGGCAACATCGGGATCAAGCCGGCCACCACACCCCTGATAAGGCGCTTCGGGTTCAAACCGGTGCTCGTCTTTGCATCCTTCGCGTCGGCTGTGACGTTTGCCTTGTGTGCGTTCCTGAATGCCCAAACACCCGAGCCCCTCATTTTCGCGTTGTTGCTGCTCAGCGGTGCCTTCCGATCCATAGGCTTCTCGGCCTACGCGTCCGTGCAGTATGCCGACATCGTCCCGGGGCAGCTGCCCTCGGCCAACGCCATCTCTGCGACCCTCGTACAGCTGGCAGCTGCGGCAGGGATCGCTGTGGGGGCCTTGTTCCTGAGGCTGTTCGAGTCCACGGATGTGCTCGGGGTTGACCAGGTAGCAGCCTACAAGGGGGCTTTCATAGCCATGGCTGTCCTCATGCTGGTCAGTACAGTGGACAGTCTGACCCTGCAGCGGCATGCCGGCGCGGAAGTCAGCCACGGGGCGAAGCGCAGCTAGACCGACGCGGGCACAGGGCTCGGGGTAAAAACCGGGTTAACGCAAAAGGTCCCGGTTCGAAAACCGGGACCAATTCGCGGAGACGGGGGGATTTGAACCCCCGGTGGAGTTGTGCCCCACACTTCATTAGCAGTGAAGCCCATTCGGCCGCTCTGGCACGTCTCCATTTGCTATTGCTAGCCCACCAAGGATACGCAGAACGTGCCGTCCAGTGCAAAACCGCCTTCGATCGGCTGCCCATTTCGATGGCTCGCTACCTGCCGGGCCGTTCGCAGGACCTTGCGTGCAATGGGCCATCGAAAGGAAACCTCAGCTGCTCCCGGCCAGCACACGCCACAGGAAGTGGTTGCTCCGGGCTTGGAGTGCGGCTGCCTGCCTGTTGTCCGAGGCGCCGGCATGCCCGCCTTCGAGTGCCTCATGGAACCAGACATTCGGGATACCCATCGCCTGCATCCGAGCTGCCATCTTTCGGGCTTGGACGGGGCCTACCCGGTCATCCGACGTCGCAGTCCAAATGAAGGTTTCGGGGTATTCGACGCCGTCGTGAAGCAGGTGATAGGGGGAGAAGGTCCGGATGAACTCCCACTGCTCAGGCAAATCCGGGTCTCCGTACTCGGCGATCCATGAATATCCGGCAGAGAGTTTGGTGTAGCGGCGCATGTCCAGCAATGGCACGCCGCAGGACACTGCACCAAACAGTTCCGGGTACTGGGTCAGCATGTTGCCTACCAGCAGCCCACCATTTGAGCCGCCCACACAGCCGAGTCGACGGCGGCTGGTCACGCCGCGGGAGATGAGGTCCTGTGCCACGGCGGCGAAGTCTTCGTAGGCACGGTGCCGCTTTTCCTGCAGCGCTGCCCGGTGCCACGAGGGCCCGTATTCGCCGCCGCCACGGATGTTCGCCACAACGTACACACCGCCACGGGTGTGCGAGCCGGGACCGTCAGCCAAGGCAGCAGCCGAAGTGCGACGCTCCAGCCAAGCCCTGCCAATGGTGCCGCTGTAGGCGGGGGTGCGGGAAACTTCGAATCCGCCATAGCCTGAGAGCTGCGTGGGATTTTGTCCGTCCAGGACCAGGTCCTTGGATGCCACCTGGAAGTAGGGGACTTTGGTCCCATCCGCCGAGACAGCGAAATGCTGCTGGACCTCATAGTCGCCGTCATTGAAGAACGACGGCGATCGCTTCACCACGGCGTGCTGGCTGGTGACCCCGGCAGCTGCTCCGGCAACAGACGAACCCGCCGGCCCTGCAGTGAGGGTGCCGCGGGTGAGGGTAGTGGGCGTAGTGAAACCGGTGGCGACCAACCAGTAGTCATTTCCGGCTCCGGTTTCGTCTTCGTCGTCCACCGCGTAGGCATTGACGTCGTGAAGCGGCGGGCACGCGTCCAGGACGGTGGCAACCCAGCTGCTGTCGGAATCGACGCGGGAAGGGTCCAGCACCCTGATTTCGGAAGAGACGTCGCGCAGGAGGTTGAGCAGCAGATAGTCCTTGGTCCAACTCCACGACTGCAGCGACGTGTGGTCATCGGGGGTAAACAGCAGCACAAATTGGCGCGATCCAGCCAGGTAGCCCTCGAGGTCAGCGGCCAGCAGGGAACCGGCCGCGTAGGTAACGCCGGAAACGTCCCAGTCCTTCTGCGGGCGGAGCATCAGCCATTCTCGGTGGGCGCTGATGTTCACGTCGGTGGGCACATCGATTTCAAGCCATGAGTCGTCGCGAAGCAGCCACGTCTTGCGGTTGTAGAAGTCGATGTAGTCTACGGCGAAGGTCCGTTCGAAGCCCGGGGTTGAGTCATGGGCCACGATGGCCAGCATGTGGTCTTCGGGGATGTCGAAGATCCGCTCTGCCTGGGCGAGGGATTGGCCGCGACGCAGCTTCACGCCGGTCCGGGCGTACGAGGAGGTGGTTGCAGGCAACCCTTCTGCCGTACTGGAGACAAGCAGTGTGTCCGCATCGAGCCAACTCACGTTGCCTTTTGCCGTGGGCAGATCGAATCCGCCGGCGGCAGGGTCAACAAAGGTGCGGGATTCGACGTCGAACTCGCGGTGACGGTTGGCGTCACCGCCGTCGGGGGACAGCGAAACCATCGCGAAGCGGTACGTGTCCCCGTCCGAAGGACGAAGGAACCCGGCCCCATGGAACACCCATTCGACGCCTTCTGCCGCGGCCAGGGCATCGATGTCCAGCAGCACGTCCCATTCGGGAGCCTCGGAAACATAACTTTCCCAGGTCGTGCGGCGCCAAAGGCCCTTGGGGTGCTCCTGGTCCTTCCAGAAGTTGTAGTAGAAATCGCCGCGTTTGTTCACCATGGCGATCCGGTCAGTCGAATCCAGGACCTCCAGGATGCCGGCTTCAACCGCTGCGTAGTCTGCGTCCTCCAGCAAGTCCTCGGTTCGCGCGTTCTGTTCCCGGACCCAGGCCAGCTGTTCTTCGCCGTGGATGTCCTCCAACCACACGTTCTCATCCGTGGGTTCGGGCGCGATGGTCGCAGCGTGGCGAGGCCCGGACTTGGTCTCCAGATCCGTGTCATTGTCAGGAAGGGGCGTCTGATCAGCTTCTGTGGTGGTCATCGCCCCATCCAAGCAACACTTTTCAACTGGAAGCAAGTCACGCAGAAGTTAGGCTTGAGCGTGGCTAAATCGCAAATCAATCGTGTTGCCCTTATTGGGGCCGGCCCCCCGGGGCACGAGTGTCCTTGAGCGGCTGCTCGCGAATTGGGCTGCAGGGGCCACCAGCCGCGCGAACCGGACCGATACCGGGCAGCGCACACTGCACATCCACGTTGTGGATCCTTTCCCGCCAGCATCCGGCCATGTGTGGCAGCCGGAGCAGTCCAGGCTGTACCTGATGAACACACAGGCGTTCTATCCGACGCTCATCCCGGAAGACCCCAAGCTTGCGCAGCCCCTCGCAGGCGGTTCGTTCGACCAGTGGCGCGCCGCCCGACGTCGTGATGGACAGGGCCTGAACGACGCCGAAAAGGCGGAGTTGGCCACCCTGGAGTCCCACGATTTTCCCAGCAGGGCGCTCTACGGACGGTACCTGCGGCAGACTTTGGCGGAGCTGCTTCAGCGAATGCCCGACGGCGTGGAGGTCACCTTCCATGAGACGACCGCCGTAGCGGCGCGCCCGGTCCCGGCAAGCTCAGGCATCGCAGGTGGGCAAGCGTTCGACGTCGAACTTGCCGACGGCACTACCCTCACCGTCGGCTCGGTGGTCCTCGCGCTGGGACACATCGAGTCACGTTTGAATCCGGAGCAGCGATCGTTCCAACGGGCAGCCGACGAGCACGGCCTCCTCTACTTCCCGCCTGCACCGCCAGCCGACGTCGACTGGCAGCGGGTGCCGGACAACGAGCCCGTCCTGGTGCGTGGGATGGGACTGAATTTCTTCGACGTCATGGGCCAGCTGACTGAGGGCCGGGGAGGCAAGTTCGTCGAAGCCGGCGTACCGGGAGCCGGAGTTCTCGAGTACCGGCCCTCGGGCAGGGAACCCAGGATTATCGCTGCATCCCGGCGCGGAACCCCGTACCGGGCCAAGGCTGGTTTGGCAGGGTATTACCCCAGCAGCATCACAATGCGTTACCTGACCGAGGCAGCAGTGGACCGGTTCAGGGCAGCCGGTATCCAGCCCGGATTCGACCACGATCTTTGGCCGCTCCTGCACCGGGACGCCTTGTGGGCCTATTACTCCACCCTGGCAAGGTCGCAGCCTGCCGCCATCCGCGATGCAGCGCAGTTCCTAGCGGACCTTGAGGACGCGTTGCAACCCCACGCGCACACCACCGCCAACTGGGAAAGCGACGTCGCCGCCTTGGTGGACAAGCACGTGCTTGCCTCCCGCCGACTGAATGTCCGCGGACTCGCTGCGCCCTTGGCAGGCCGAACGTTCGCGTCCCGCCGAGAACTGGATCTGGCGATAACGGCCTACCTGGACGACGACGCACGACGCTCCGCACTGGGCGAAGCGGATCCCGTGAAAATGGCAATCGGCGCACTGCACACCGGCAGGGCGATCCTGAAGTCCGTCGTGGCAGACGGTGGTATCACGGACGAATCGTGGGTCGCTGAACTGAGGGGATGGTTCGAATCGTTCGTCGAAGGCCTTGCCAGCGGGGCCCCGGCACTGCGTTCGGAGCAGTTGGCTGCTTTGGCGCGTGCCGGCGTCGTGGGTTTCGTTGGACCCGACCCCAAGTTCAGTGTGGACAGAAGCGCCAAGGTTTTCCGGGCAGTCTCTCCATGGGTCCACGACGGGCCAGCGGAGGCACCCACGTTGATTGAAGCGATGTCGCCGGCCAACAGGGTGGGCATCAATATTTCCCCACTCCTGGAACAACTCATGGCTGACGGCCTTGTGCGAACCAAAATCATGATGAGTGCCGAGGGCACGCCGGTGCAGACAACCGGACTGGATGTGGAACCGCACCCGTACCGGCCTGTGGCGTCCAACGGCTCTGTGACCCGGGGGATGTATGTTTTGGGCCTGCAATTGTCGGCGACCCAGTGGGGAACGGCCATTGCTGCCGAGGCGCGTCCAGCGACCGGGAAGGCTTATGCCAGTGGCCAGCGAACCCTGCGGGATGCCGACGAAATCGCCCGTAGCATTCTGGCCAGCTAGCTCCCTTTGTTTGCGGTGTGTCCAATGCTTCGCTAGTGTGTGAGCTGCATCACCGGCAAAGTGGTGCGCGCTTTTGATCTGCGGCGGGAGAGTCCTGCCGGTACATCCCGTCAGGCGCCGTAGGAGCAAACCCTCCCCAGGAATCTCTCAGGCCCATGTACCGCCGCGGCGAGGCAACTCTGGAAAGCAGTCCGGGCATCCGGGCTCACCGAAGGTGCAAGCAGGCCATCCCTGCGGAAACTCTCAGGTCCACCTACAGAGTGGGGAGGAACCCGAATCATCGTGGCACCCAGTGCCGCCTGAACAATGGAGTTCCTCTTGACGATTCAGCGCCCACCCTCCTCGGTCCCGCATCCAGCAGGCTCACCACACCTCGAACCACACCTCGAACGGCAGCTCAGCAACCGGCACATCCAGCTGATCGCGATAGGCGGTGCAATTGGCACGGGCCTGTTCATGGGCTCGGGAAAGACCATTTCTGCTGCTGGTCCATCTGTCATTTTCGTGTACATGATCATCGGCTTCATGCTCTTCTTCGTCATGCGCGCCATGGGCGAGTTGCTCCTGAGCAACCTGAACTACAAATCCTTCAGCGACTTTGCAGCGGACCTGCTGGGTCCGTGGGCAGGGTTCTTCACCGGGTGGACCTACTGGTTCTGCTGGGTCATTACCGGCATCGCCGACGTCATCGCGATCGCCGGGTACTCCAAGGAGCTCTGGCCGTCCCTTCCACTCTGGGTGCCCGGATTGATCACCATCGGCATCCTGCTGCTTCTGAACCTGGCTACGGTGAAAGCATTCGGCGAGACCGAATTCTGGTTCGCCCTCATCAAGATCGTCGCCATCGCGGCACTGATCATCGTCGGTTTGTTCATGATTTTCAGCGGATTCCAGTCCGACGCCGGGCCGGCCAGCTTCACCAACTTGTGGAGCCACGGTGGCTTCTTCCCCAACGAATTCATGGGCTTCGTCGCCGGTTTCCAGATCGCCGTCTTCGCTTTCGTCGGCATTGAATTGGTAGGCACCACGGCCGCCGAGGCAAAGGACCCGGAGAAGAACCTGCCCAAGGCCATCAACTCGATTCCGGTCCGCGTGCTGCTCTTCTATGTGGGTGCCCTCATCATCCTGATGTCCGTCACCCCGTGGACCCAGTTCGCGGCCGGCCACAGCCCATTCATTGCAATGTTCTCCCTGGCCGGCCTGGGCGCGGCGGCTACGATCGTCAACCTGGTGGTTCTCAGCTCTGCGATGTCCTCAGCCAACTCGGGTATCTACTCAACGTCCCGCATGGTTTACGGATTGGCCCAGGAAGGCGACGCACCGGCTGTGTTTGGCGCGCTCTCAAGCCGCAAAGTACCCCGCAACGCCCTGTTCCTTTCCTGCGTCCTGCTGCTGTCCGGCGTCGTCCTCATGTATGCCGGGCAGGACATCGGCAAGGCGTTCGACATGGTGACCACCGTGTCTGCGGTTTGCTTCGTCTTCGTATGGTCCATCATCCTGGCCAGCTACCTTGCATTCCGCAAGCGGCGGCCACACCTGCATGATGCTTCGGCGTTCAAAATGCCAGGCGGCGTGGTGATGGTGTGGGTGGTTTTTGCCTTCTTTGCCTTCGTGCTTTGGACCCTGACCACGCAGCCGGACACTTTTGCTGCGCTCCTGGCCACGCCGCTGTGGTTCCTGATTCTGGGGGTGGCCTGGGTCATCCTGCGTCGCCGGCCAGCGCACCTGGTTCGCTTTAGGGAGTTCCAGGCGCAGCTTGAGAAGGACGCCAAGCACGCGGAGGAACCCGAGCTCGCCAAGAAGTAGGCGAAAATCCAAAAAGGTAGCCCTTCACGAGTCATCCTCCTGAGGGGCTACCTTTCTTGGCGGGTCATGCGAAGGGGCCGCCTAGCCCCTCAGACACTTCTGGTACTCCAACCAGGCCCACGCGTAGTGCAACCAGCCCACGGCGTCGTACCACTTGGACGGTTTGGTGGGCGGAGTGCATTGCGGAGGATTCGTGCCGCTCCCGGCAACCGTCACCAGGGCCTTCACGACGGTTCCGGACTCGACGGCGGTCAGCACCAATGTGCCACTGCCTGCAGCTGCCGCCGCGGGAACCTTGAGGTTCACTGTGGCAGTGCCTGCCGTCACCGGCACGGAGTCGAGCGTTATCGCCGCGCCCTTGCTGTCCACGAAGACGGCATTGAGAGTGTTGTTGGCCGGGCTGCCGATCGAGGTGAGATTCAGCTTGGAGATAGCGAGTGCCATGGGCTCGCCCGCATTGACCTCTGCGGCGGTGGTGTTTACCACGGCAACTGACCGGCGCGCGAAGTCCGGAGACACGGGGTTGTGCTCACGGAGGTACTTGATCCAGGCATCGCGATCCACCAAACCGGTGTCTTTCGTGTTGCTGCCTTCCTTGAAGATGCGGAAGTTGTCGCCGCCGGTAGCCAGGAAGCTGAACGTACCGATCCTGTACTGCTTGGCGGGGTCGATGACTGCGCCGCCTACCCAGATGCCCGTGATGCGCTCGCCTTCCGGGCGGGCGGCGTCGTAGGTGTAGTTGACGTTCCTGGAAAGTCCAAGCTGCTGGTACGGGCGGCTGGGAACTGTTCCGTCAACGTTGGTCTGCCACTGCTGCTCAAGAAGGGTCTTGAACTGGGCGCCAGTGAGGGAGGTAGTCCACAGGTTATTCACGAACGGCAGGACCGCGTTGGCCTCAGCGTAGGTGATGGTGCCGTCCGGTGCGTAGTAGAGCTCGTTACGCAGGCCGCCAGGGTTCACGACGCCGATCTCCGCCGCACCCAGTTCAGGCGCCTGGAGCGTGTCCACCAAGGAGTCCGCTACCAGGTTTCCGAGGGTGGATTCGTTCGCGCGGTCGTCCCGCTTTGGGGCGCCGCCAGCCGGATCCGGAGTGAAGGCGGTGGTGATATCAGCTGTCACTGCGCCCACCGGCTGATTTCCGATCACTGCAGCATCGGCAAGAGCCTTGTCCACGATCGCCTTGACTGCGGCCACGCGAGGATAGGCGGCAACGAGGCTTTCCGAAGTGTCCGTGGTACGATCCACCACGGCAGCCTTATAGCTTGTGACCGAATGCGTGGTGGTATCGATGGTGAGAGTAACGCTTCCCACGTTTTCGCCGTAGTTGCCGGTTTGCACAATGGGGCGGGTTTTCCCGGTGGGCTGGCCGTTGGCGTCCAGCAAGGGCGCGTCCCAGGCGTATTCCTTGTGGGTGTGCCCGGTGAAGATGGCGGCTACGTCGGGGGTGGTCTCGTTGACGAGCTTGGCGAACGGTCCACCGGCTGCGACTTCCTGCTCCAGGGTGGCACCCTCCGGTGTGCCCGATGCAGCGCCGTCGTGGTTTTCCACGATGATCAAATCGGCCAGATCTTCTGCCTTGATCTTTGCGGCCACCCGGTTGATGGCTTCCACCGGATCACCGAACTCAAGATCCGTGATGCCGGCGGGAGTCACCAGTGACGGCACTTCCTGCGTGACGGTGCCGATGACAGCCACCCGGATGCCGTTCATCTCCAGGACCTTGTACTCCGGCAGGACCGGAGTCTTGGTGCCCGCCTGGTAAACGTTCGCGCCCAAGTAGGCAAACTTGGCGTTGGTACCATCGGCGATGACGCGGTCGCGCAGATCCTGCCACCCGCCGTCGAACTCGTGGTTGCCTACTGCCGAAGCCCGGAGTTCCAAGGCATTGAGGACGTCGATGGTCGGCTGGTCCTTGGCAACCGAGGACGCGAAGAGCGAAGCGCCGATGTTGTCTCCAGCAGAAATGAAGGCGGTTGCGCCGGGGGCGGCCTCGGCGCGGAGCTTCTCCACAGTGCCGGCGAAGAGGACAGTGTTGGAGTCGATCCGGCCGTGGAAGTCGTTGATGCCAAGGAACTGCAGGTCAACAGTGGCCGGCACAGCCGGTCCCAGGTTCATACCCACCACCACGGGGTCGTGATCGCTGGCGCGGAACTCGTCCCCGGCATAGTAGTTGGTCACATTGTTGTTATACCTGCTGTACTCCAGCGCCACGGACTCCACGGAGTTGATGTTCCAAATGTCGGTTCCCGTGACTATCCCGGCCGCTGCCGGGGAAGCAAGGATGTGGTCCAGCGAGCCCACCATGCCCCCGAAGAGGTAAGAGTGCTTGCCGGTACCAGCTTCAAGGTCCGCGTAGCCTGCGCCAGTGAGGACATTGATGGGGTCTTCCTTGGCATAGGCGTTGAAGTCGCCAATCAGGAAGACCTTGTCTGTGCCCTTGGTGGCTTGGAGGTCCCTGGAGAAGGCGAGGAGTGATTCAGCCTGCTTTGTGCGGGCAATGTTCGAGGCGCCCTGGCCCTTGTCCGTGTCATCCGGGGTTGCAGCGGAACCCTTGGACTTGAAGTGGTTCACGATAGCTATGAACTTCTTGTCCTCGTCCGCGCCGACTGGCTTGAAGACCTGCGCCAGCGGTTTGCGGGCGCTTGCAAAAGCCACGGTGTCGTTGTGGATGATTGACTCCCCGACCGGCTCGGCTACGGCCTTCTTGTAAATGAACGCGGTGCGGATCATATCCTCATCGCTGGGAGGGGGAGCGTTTGCGGGTGTCCGCACGTAGTCCCATACGCCCGGCGTCTTCACATTGAGGGCGTCCACCAGCTTGGACAAAGCGTCATCACGGTTCTTGCCGAACTGGGCGGAGTTCTCGATTTCCTCAAGGGATACGACGTCCGCACCTGCCTTGGTAATCGCAGCGACGATCTTGCCCTGCTGGCGCTGGAGGTTCTCAGCATTGGCAGCACCGCGGGCGTTGCAACCTTCCTTGACCGTGATCGGATTCTCGTCCCGGTCGGTGTAGAAAATGCAGCCGCTGAGCTGGTCGCCGGTAGTGGTGAAGTAGTTCAGCACATTGAAGGAGGCAAGCTTTAGGTTTCCGCCAACGTCAGCGGGGGCCGTCGGGACGGGTTGTCGTGAAGCTTGCAGGCTGCACAGTCTCCGCATTCACGGGAGTCAGCGCCGTGAGGGGCTGGAACTTCCACGAATTATTGCCGTAGCCCAGGATCACGTCTGTCCGGAATTGCACCGGAGAGCCCACGCGGACGGGATCGGACGTGGTCAGGTATGGCAGTTGCTGGGCCTTCGTGGTGGCGTCCTTGAGGAAGTTGGTGGACGCGCCGTCGTCGAGCTTGATGGCACGGAGGGCGTTCTCGGCCACCACGTCGGCATATTCTGCTGAACCATAGGTAGCGACCGCCGTCGGCTGCACTAACGGCGATGTCCCGGCCGCGAGGCCGATTTCGCCATACTGGTTCAGCGAATAGTTATCCGTCACGGTGTACGGGCCTTGTGGGGCGACGAGCATGCCTTCAAGAGCTTCGCGCGCGGCCTCGTTGGCGGGCATCTGGAAGGCAGTGGGCTTTACCTCCGGCGCAGCTTCGCTCAGTTTCTGCAGGCCGGCAGCCTCAACCGTGAGCTGTGTCTGGTTGGCGAACTCGCTGACGACACCCGTGAGTTCCACGTAGTCGCCGGGCTGTACCGTACCCGCCGTCGTGGGGGAGTAGATGAACAAAGCGTCCGACGCCGTCCTGGCCGCCCCTGCGGCCTCCCCGCCGCTTCCGGGGGTTTGGACGTAGTAGCCGTTGAAACCTCCCGAAGCGTAAACGGCAGTTACTTTGCCACGGGTAGTTACTGTGCTGCCGACGAGCGGACTCGTGGCGCCGGTGCCTTGGATTTCGGCGATGGTCCTGGATCCTGGGTCCGGCTCGGGTTCCGCGGGCGGCGTCCCGCCGCCGGACGCCGTGGGCGTTATGGTGGCGCTCAAGCTGAAGTCGGCGGCATTGGAGTTGGTGTCCACACCGTTGCTCCGATTGAGGCTTTTGACGTCAGTGTTGCCCGTGGGGGCGGTTGCTGCCGACGTTTCGAAAGTGTTTGATGTGCCGTAGCCGAGGAGATCCGCTATGGCGGCATTGTCCGTCACTGAGCCAGCGGCCAGGGGAGAAACCGCGTTGGCTTGCTTCGCCAGGACCAAGGTGCCGGCGGTTCCAGCGGGATTCAAGGTTCCAGTGGCCTGCACATCCGGGGCGGGCAGGGCCGGCGCCGTGGAGGTGCTGCTGTTCGTGGCTCCTTGGATCAGGTAATAGCCCTTGGCGGGGATGCTGCCCGTGAGCGGAGTGATGCCCGTGGGCGCTCCCGTGCCGGTTGCCGAGCGGTACTGTAGCGACCACCCTGCCAGGCTGACCGGAGTGTCCGAGGAGTTGTAGAGCTCTACGAACTTGTTCTTGAAAGCAGAGCCGCTGCTGCCCCCGCTGAGGTAGGCCTCGTTGATGACCACAGCCGAGGTGCCCGGCGGCGCCGACGGATCGTCGGCCGCAATTGCGGGAACGGCTGTCAGCGGAGCCGAGAGCAAACCAATCGAAAGGGCTGCTCCAGCTGCTGTTTTCCAGTGTTTTTGGTGCATCCGCTCTAACTTTCATTAGGAGCCCTGTGGGGCTCTTTGGACTACGCCCGCTGTCTTGTGAAGTGGGCGATATGCCGGAAGCTACTCCGGGTAAACCTGGGTATCGGGCATAGCAGAACACGTCGGAATGAACAGGAAGTGGACCGGTGATGGATGGAGGGCGCGCGGATCCTGCCGGCCGCCTCGGGTCAGGAGGCAGCCGGCAGGAACCGAACGTTCAGGGGTTTAGCTGGCCGACGCCATGTTCTGGATTACCTTGAAGACGGCGCCGGTAGGGTCCGACAACGTGGCCAACCGTCCAAAGGGGGTGTCTTCTGCCGCTTCCATGACGGTAGCGCCCAGAGCTGTGGCCTGTTCCACCGTGGCGTCAGTATTGTCCACTGCGAAGTACACGCTCCACATGGACGGAACCTGCTCCGGGAGGAAACCGGCAGCGTCCATGATGCCGGCCTTGGCATCGTCACCAGCGCCCAACGTGGTGTAACGGAACTCCGGCGTATCGCTCATGACGGCAGTTTCCCAACCGAAGACGCTCTGGTAGAAGCTGACCGCTGACTCGTAGTCCTTCGCGAGTAGTTCGTGCCATGCCGGGGCGCCGGATTCGGCAGCGACCTCATAACCCTTCATTTCCCCGAACTGCCAGGCCCCGATTGCAGCTCCTGAAGAGTCGCCATACATGGCCATGATGCCCTGTTCAGGAACATCCATGGGCTCCAGGAGGACTTGGCCACCATAGGCGGCAGCTGCCTCCGTGGTGGCTTTGATGTCGTCCGTGCGCAGGTACGTCGACCAGACATCCGGCATGGCCCCCATGTCTGCCTGTTTCTGCATGATGCCCGCAACCAGGCGTCCATCCTTGGAAGCTGTGATGTAGCCGCCGTACTTCTCCTGGTCGCCTGTCTCGTAAGTCCAACCAAAGAGTGCGTTGTAGAAGGACTTGGCTTTGTCCGTATCGGATGTCATCAAATCAATCCAGCACGGTGCGCCAGAGGTGATGTCAGGCGTAGGCATATGTGAGGCTCCTGTGTTCGTTCCGCGGCGGAAGCTACGGCTGTTTGTCGGCGGTTGTGAGGACAAGCAGAACACTATGCGGGGGCTATGACAGTTTCAATGATTTTCTGGGTGTCAGTTCTCAGATCCGGCTGGGAGCTTGACTTCCGGCCCGGTTTTAAGCCAAAAATGCCCCGGGCTCGTGAGCCCGGGGCATCTGCTGGCGGAAGGTAAGGGATTTGAACCCTTGGTACGGGGTTACCGCACACTGGTTTTCAAGACCAGCTCCTTAGGCCGCTCGGACAACCTTCCCTGCCTAGTAGTGTTTCATAGGGAGTTGGCTGTTCCAAAACATCACGTTCTCCAGTCCCTGCCCCGGGCCTGGATGTACAAGCAAGAAACCGGGAGTTCGTCATGAAAGCCGTCTATATTTCTGAACCAGGCGGACCCGAAGTCCTCGAAGTCCGTGACGTACCGGCTCCGGTGCCCGGCGAGGGCGAGGTACTGATCGACGTCGTGGCTGCCGGCCTCAACCGTGCCGACGTCCAGCAGCGCCGTGGCTTCTACCCACCGCCCCCAGGGGCTTCAGAGATTCCCGGGCTGGAGGTCTCCGGCCGCATTGCCGCCTTCGGGCCAGGTGTCACCAAAGCCTTCTCGGTGGGGGACAAAGTAGTGGCCCTGTTGTCCGGCGGGGGCTATGCCCAACAGGTCGCCGTGCCCGCAGAGCAAGTACTGCGACTACCTGACGGCGTAGACCTGGTCACCGCTGCGGCACTGCCCGAGGTGGCGGCAACCGTCTACTCGAACCTCATCATGACGGCCCAGCTCCAACCGGGGGAGACCGTGCTCATCCACGGCGCTACCGGCGGCATTGGCACCATGGCCATTCAGCTCGCCAAAGCCTATGGGGCCAAGGTTGCCACCACCGCCGGCTCTGATGAAAAAGTTGGCACAGCAAAGGCCTTCCTCGGTGCCGATATCGCCATCAACTACAACGAAGAAGACTTCCCTGAAAGCCTCAAGGCACAAAACGGAGGCAAAGGCGCAGACGTGATCCTCGACGTCGTGGGCGCCAAGTACCTGCAACAGAACATCGAAGCGCTCGCCGACTATGGCCGGCTGATCGTCATTGGCCTGCAGGGCGGGACCAAAGCCGAAATCAACCTGGGACAGCTGCTCAGCAAGCGTGCTGCCGTCATCGGCACTGCCCTCCGGCCACGCCCGGTGGCCGAAAAGGGCATCATCATGTCCGCCGTGCGGGAGTCCGTGTGGCCCATGCTTGCCGACGGCCGCATCAAGCCCCTGGTGGCCAAATCATTTCCGCTGGACCATGTCCGGGAGGCACATGAATACTTTGATTCCGGAGAGCATGTAGGTAAGGTCCTCCTGCTCCTCTAACAAACACGGCAGCCCCGTTTATGCAGGACGTCCCCCACCAATTCCCCAGTAGCAAGGAGCCTCATGTCCATCCGGCACAGCCTGCTTGCCCTGCTTCAGGACCAGCCCCGGTATGGCTATGAGCTGCGTGTGGAATTCGAGGACCGTACGGGTGCTGCCTGGCCGCTGAACATCGGTCAGGTGTACACCACGCTGGACCGGCTTGAGCGCGATGGCCTTGTCAGCAAAGACGGCGACGACGGCGGTGGCCACGTCGTTTACAGCATCACTGACGCCGGGGTTGCCGAAGTTGCGGCCTGGTTTGAGGGAGCCGTGGACCGCGACAACCCGCCGCGGAATGAGATTGCCATTAAGCTAGCCTTGGCCGTGACGCTGCCCGGGGTGGATGCCTCGGCCGTGATCCAGTCCCAGCGGGAGGTTTCGGTTCGCGCGCTGCACGAACATACGCAAACACGGAAGGCTGTCTCGGCCAACCAGCGGTCCTCTGATACTGCATGGCTTTTGGTGCTCGATTCCCTGATCTTTCAAGCCGAGGCGGAAGTGCGGTGGCTGGATCTTTGCGAGGCCCGCATGGTCCAGTCGCAGGGCAACAGAGGGCTGAGTTAGTACGCCCGCCGCAGAGGTACTACCGCTTACCGCAAGACCATCGGGGTTCCTGTGTCACGCCCCACTTCTGTATGTCCTCTTTGTTAGCGTGCCCTGACTGTTCAGCGCACCCGCGGCCACAACCGCAGCAGTTCTCAAGGAGGAGACACGGGCATGACCCCTGACCATACAGAACCTGGCCAAACAGAACTTGATCGCACAGAGCTTGACCGCACAGAACTCGACCGAACAGGAGAAGTGAAGGGCGTCGATCCTGCGCTGCCTGCAACGGCCGTGGATGAATCCGTCCTGGATGCCGAGGACCGCAGATGGACTCCGGCAAGGATCGGAATCTGGGTGGCGATTTCCCTGCTGGGGGCCGTGGCCTGGTTCATGCTGGCATTGGTCCGCGGCGAGACCGTCAACGCCATCTGGTTTGTTTTCGCAGCCGTGTGTACCTACCTGATCGGCTACCGCTTCTACTCCAAGGTCATTGAGCGATACCTCCTTAAGCCCAACGATCGGCGTGCCACGCCAGCCGAATACAAGGCCGACGGCAAGGACTATGTCCGCACTGACCGTAACGTCCTGTTTGGACACCACTTCGCCGCCATCGCCGGCGCTGGACCCTTGGTGGGCCCGATCATTGCGGCCCAGATGGGCTATCTGCCCGGCACTATCTGGATCATCATCGGCGTCGTTCTTGCCGGTGCGGTGCAGGACTACCTGGTCATGTTCTTTTCGATGCGCCGCGGTGGCCGTTCCCTGGGTCAGATGGCCCGCGAGGAACTCGGTGTCATTGGTGGTACGGCGGCGCTCGTGGCAACGCTGCTCATCATGATCATCATCGTGGCCATTCTTGCCCTGGTGGTGGTCAACGCCCTGGGTGAGAGCCCGTGGGGCGTGTTCTCGGTGGGCATGACGATTCCCATCGCGCTGTTCATGGGCGTCTACCTGCGTTATCTTCGTCCGGGCAAGGTCATGGAAGTCTCCATCATCGGCTTCGTTCTGCTGATGGCAGCGATCATTGGTGGCGGTGCCGTGGCCGGCACCGAGTGGGGCTCTGCCTTCTTCCACCTGGACAAGGTCACTATCGCCTGGGGCCTCATCATCTACGGTTTCATCGCGGCCATCCTGCCCGTGTGGCTGCTCCTTGCACCGCGTGACTACTTGTCGACGTTCATGAAGATCGGCGTGATCGTGATGCTCGCCGTCGCCATCATCGTGGTCCGCCCGGAAATCAGCGTCCCGGCCTTTAGCGAGTTCGCGGGACGTGAGAACGGCCCGGTCTTCTCGGGGGCGCTCTTCCCGTTCCTCTTCGTCACCATCGCCTGTGGTGCGTTGTCCGGTTTCCATGCGCTCATCTCCTCGGGAACCACGCCCAAATTGATCGAGAAGGAACGCCAGACCCGCTTCATCGGCTACGGCGGCATGTTGATGGAATCGTTCGTGGCCATCATGGCGCTGGTGGCTGCCATCTCGATCGATCGCGGCATCTACTTCGCCATGAACGCTCCACTGGCACTTACGGGTGGCACCGTGGAGTCGGCTGCGCAGTGGGTGAACAGTCTTGGACTGGCCAACGTCAACATCACTCCTGACCTTTTGGCCCAGACTGCCAAGGACGTGGGAGAAGAGAGCATCATCTCGCGTTCGGGTGGAGCGCCCACCTTGGCGGTCGGCCTGGCCCACATCATGCAGCAGTTCATTGGCGGGCCGGCAATGATGGCCTTCTGGTACCACTTCGCCATCATGTTCGAAGCCCTCTTCATCCTTACGGCAGTGGACGCCGGCACCCGGGTTGCCCGCTTTATGCTGCAGGACTCCATCGGTAACTTCGTGCCTAAGTTCAAGGATCCCGCATGGCGCCCTGGCGCTTGGCTGTGCACCGCCGTCATGGTGGGAGCCTGGGGTGCGGTACTTTTGCTGGGCGTTACGGATCCGCTGGGCGGCATCAATACGTTCTTCCCGTTGTTTGGCATCGCGAACCAGCTTCTGGCTGCGATTGCCCTGGCAGTGTGCATGGCCATTGCGGCCAAGCGAGGGGCTTTCCGTTACCTGTGGATCGTGGCTGTGCCCCTGGCTTTTGCCGCCGTCGTGACCGTCACGGCCAGCTTCCACAAGATCTTCTCGCCGGTTCCCGCAGTGGGCTACTTCGCCAACAACCAGGCGTTCGCGAAGGCCCTGGCAGATGGCAAGACGTCGTTCGGCACCGCCAAAACGGTGGAAGCCATGGAGGCGGTAGTGCGTAACACCATGATCCAGGGCGTGCTGTCCGTGATCTTCGTGACGCTGAGCATCATCGTGATCATCACCGCAGTGGTGGCAACGGCCAAAGCGTTCCGTGCCGGGGGCGGTAAGGACCACGAGGATCCGGCAGTGGCCTCCAAGGTCTTCGCCCCGGCCGGGCTGTTCCCGACCTCCGCAGAGAAGGAGTTGCTCGCCGATTGGAACGCCTTGCCGGCCGGGCAACGGACACAAAAGGCGGGGCATCACTAATGCACGCCGTCGTCAGGGGATTCCAGGGCTTTGCCGCCTACATGAGTTCGCTCATGGGTGCCGACGCTTACCGCAAATACCTGGACCACTTCATGTCCACGGGCCACTCCGGTCCCGCCATGACAGAACGTGAGTTCTGGCGGGACCGGATGGACCGGCAGGACAGCAATCCACAGGGCCGCTGCTGTTGACGTGTAGTTTCGCTACGAACGAAGTCCAAAATCCGGTCCTGGACCCAGGTTCCCGTGAACCGCATGAGAGTATGAACGGATGAGCGATCTGAACAACATTCAGCCCACGGATGAGGCTTCGGACGACACCCCTGTGGAAGGAACCACCTTGGACGAGGGCACCACCACGCCCACAGAAGAGCATTCGGGCAATGCGGTACCTGTCAAGGATTCCAAGCCCCGGGGCGCGAACCTCCAGGAACTTGTTGACGAGCCGGCCAAGGTAATGAGGATCGGTACCATGATCCGCCAACTCCTTGAAGAGGTGAAGAGCGCACCGCTGGACGACGCTGCCCGCGGCCGGCTCGCAGAGATTCACGAGCGCTCCATCAAGGAACTCGAGGACGGATTAGCGCCGGAGCTCATCGAAGAGTTGGAACGCATCAGTCTTCCCTTCCCCGATGAGAAGGCGCCATCGGATGCAGAGCTTCGCATCGCCCAAGCCCAGCTTGTGGGCTGGTTGGAGGGCCTCTTCCACGGCATTCAGGCTGCGGTCGCGGCTCAGCAGGCCGCAAAGGCACAGATGCAACTCCGTCAGCTTCCGCCAGGGACTGTCATTGCGCCCGGCATTGTCATCGGCGAAAACGGTCAACCGCAGCGCGCCGCTGCACCGGGTGCGCCTGGTGCGGCGCCCCAGGGCCGACCCGAAGATCCGGACCACGGCCCGGGCCAGTACCTCTGAGCTTGACCGTGGGTTTCTTTGGGGCCGTCCGGCAAGGGCGGAAGGACGATCTTGAGCTGGGTAAGGGGCTCTGGCGCCGCGCCCACGATCGCTTTCACCGCGGATTGGACCGGTACCATCAGGTCCTTGAGGGTGTCGACGACGACCAGCTTTACAACGAGCTCGTGGAGATCGCGAATGAGCTGGCCGAGTTGTCTCCTCGTGTGAGAACCATCTGCGTGGAAGCCCAAAAGAGGGCCCCGAGCGATGGCTTGGACGTTCCTGGTTCTCTAGCCGGTGTTCACCGCGCTCTTTCCAAGGCTGGGAATTCCTTGGCCACCACGGCCGAGGCAGCGGCCATGCTTCGGCTGGCCGTTGGCCCCGTCCCTGTGGGTGCATTGTCTGTCAGGCGCCGGGCGGAGTCAGTCTTCGAGCAGGTTGCCGACGCTGAACGCCAACTGCGGGCTCCAGAGGTTCAATAAAGCAAGCGTGTGCAAATACTGGCGCACGCCTATATTTACAGATTGCAAGCAGTTAAGCGGATAGCTGATCTCTGTAATATTTGGTGCCTCAGGCAACCCATTGCTGGCAGGATGACAAACATGACTTCGTCACCAACACTTACTTTCAACGACGGCAACACCATTCCCCAGCTCGGCTACGGGGTGTGGCAAGTTGAAGACGACGTAGCCGAAAAAGTTGTGCGCCAGGCGTTCGAAGCGGGCTTCCGCCACATCGACACCGCAAAGATTTACGGGAACGAGTCTGGAGTGGGCCGCGCCATTGCTTCCTCTGGCCTTTCCGCCGAAGAAATCTTCATCACCACCAAGCTCTGGAACGCCGATCAAGGCTACGAGTCCACGCTTGCCGCGTTCGAAGAATCCATGGACCGCCTGGGCATTGAGACATTGGATCTCTACCTCATCCACTGGCAGCAGCCCAAGCAGGACAAGTTCGTGGACACCTGGAAGGCCCTGATCGAACTCAAGAAGCGCGGCCGGGTCAAGTCCATCGGTGTTTCCAACTTCACCGTTGAGGGACTGCAGCGCATCATCGATGAAACCGGAGTTGTCCCGGCCATCAACCAGGTGGAACTGCACCCGTTCTTCAACCAGGCCGAACTGCGCGCCTTCAACGCCTCCAAGGGCATCCTGACGCAGGCTTGGTCACCGCTGGGACAAGGTGGGGAACTGTTGGAGAATGCCACGGTGGCCGAAATCGCAGCCAAGCATGGCGCCACCCCGGCCCAGGTAGTCATCGCCTGGCACTTGGCCATCGGCAACGTCGTGATCCCCAAGTCCGTTACGGAATCCCGTATCCAGGAGAACTTCGCCGCCTTGGGCGTGAAGCTGGACGACGCCGACGTCGAGGCCATCAATGGCTTGGACCGCGGTGCCGAAGGCCGCATCGGCCCCGACCCGGCAGTCTCCGACTTCGCCTAAACCCGAAGCCTAAGCACGTGCCCCGCCCCGACCTGGGGTGGGGCACTCGCCGTTAACGCCCGACGCCGGTACTCGCCACCGGGGCGAAGCGCCCCGAAGTCCGTGGTGAACCTTGAGTCCGTGGTGAAATTGAGCGACGCAAGGGACGGAGTTCGCATGGTGGTGTTTGACGCATTGGAACGGCAGATTGTCGCTGCCCTCCAACTGGATCCGCGCTGTCCTTGGCGCAAGATGGCGGCTGTGCTCGGTGAAGCTGAGCGGACGGTGGCCCGCCGGGGATCGCAGCTCTTGGAATCCGGGGCCGTCGCCGTGGTGGGGGTGCGCCCCAGGCCGACTGCAGTCCTCGTGGAAATGCGCTGCACCCCGGGAACAGTACGGGCGGCAGCCCAAGCACTCGCGCAGCGCACCGACACCACGTTCGTTTACACCACCACCGGCACCGGCGATTGCGTTGCCGAAATCCTCACCGAACCAAACCGCATGGGCGATGTCCTCTCCGATGAGTTGCCCTCAACCATCGGCCTGCGCGACTCCACCAGCTACCCTGTATTGCGCTACTTCCGGACGATCCGGGGCTGGCGGCCCGAGATCCTGACCACGGACAGGGCGGAAGCGCTTCGCTCGGGTTTGACGTCCGACTCAGGCATCCTGGAGCCCCTGCAGGAACTGAACCGCCAGGACACTGAACTGGTGGACGCGTTGTGTGCGGATGGGCGAATGAGTTTCGAGGCACTCGGGCGGCGGGTCGGCGTCTCCGAGGCTACTGCCAGGCGCCGCAGCGAGTGGCTTCTGGCCAACAACCAGGTCCAACTCCGGGCGGTGGTTGAACCCGCGTCCTTTGGGTTGGCAGTAGAGGCGTTGCTTTGGATCCGGGCTTCGCCGCAACACGTTGAGCAGCTCGGCAAAGGCCTGGCGGAGCTTCCCGTGGTTCGCTACGCAGCCGCGATCGCAGGCGACTACCAACTCGTTGCGGACGTGACCGTGGGGGACATGTCCTCCCTCTACCGCTTCATCACGGGCTCGGATTGGGCGCAGTATGCTTCAGGCGTCGACGTCTCCATCCTGCTTGATGCCCGTAAGCGCGGCGGACGGCTCATGCGGCCGTCGTCGTAAGGGTTGCAGTGCCCGTTGAAGCATTCGACCCGGCCTCAAGGACAGGAGCGACGGCGGCGTACCCCGTCTGCTGCTCGAAGGCGCGGCCCCACCGGAGCAGCTGCATATCCGTGTAGTGGTTGCTGGCGAGCTGGAGGCCAATGGGCAGGCCGGCGGAGCTGAACCCGGCGGGCACGCTGAGGACGGGCAAGCCTGTGGCGGATAACAGGCAGGCGGAGCGCATCCAGTCCAGGTAGGTTTCGGAGGCCGCGCCGGCTACCTCCAAGGGATACCGGAGCGTCGCATCAAAAGGCAGGACCTGGGCGCAGGGACTGGCGAAGAGATCGTAGCGCCCGAAGAACTCCTGCACGCTCTTTTCAAGGCGGGTCCGGGCCGCGGCGGTCTCGATGAGATCCCGGGCAGTCAAGGCCAAGCCCTTGTTCACATTCCAATGGACTTCCGGCTTGATGACATCCCCGGCTCGTTCCAGGATCGGGCCAAGCCCGGCGGCAAAGTCCATGGCCCGCGTGTTGCCGAATACCAGGTCGGCCTCGCTGAAATCCGGTGTGGCCTCTTCCACGATCGCTCCGAGCTTCTCGAAAACTGCCAGCTGCCGCTCAAGATGATCAAGAATTTCCGGCTCCACGGGTACGCCAATCCCGAAGTCCCGTGACCAGCCAATGCGCACTCCGCGCATGTCGGTCTCCAGCCCGGACCGGAATACCTGCGGATCAAGGCCTGCCGGATGGGGAACGCGGGGGTCCTTGCCGGCGGTCACGGACATGAACAGTGCAATGTCTTCCACGCTTCGGGCCATCGGCCCGGTCCGTCCCAGCCACGCGTACGCGTTGACGTCGGAGGGCATGGGGATTACCGCCGTCGACGGCCTGAAGCCAACCACATTGCAGAAGGAAGCCGGGATGCGAAGCGAACCGCCCATGTCGCTGCCGTCGCCGATGCTCTGGACGCGGGACGCGACGACGGCAGCTACTCCGCCGCTGCTGCCGCCCGCGCTCAGGGTGGGCGCGTAGGGGTTGGTGGTGGTGCCGAAGAGCTCGTTGAAGGTGTGGGAGCCCGCTCCGAACTCGGGGACATTGGATTTTCCGGTGCTGACCACCCCGGCCGCCTTCAAGCGCGCCACGATCAGGTCGTCGGCGTCGGGAATGAAGTCGCGCAAGGCGAGGGACCCCTGGGTGGTGCGCATCCCGGCGGTGTTGTTGGTGTCCTTATGCGTCATGGGGAGGCCGTGGAGGGGCGGGAGTTCGGCACCGGAGGCGGTGAGCTGGTCGGCCTGGTGTGCCAGGTTCTCCGCTCCCTCCGGGTCGAGTGTGACCACGGCGTTGATGACGGGGTTCACCTGGGCGATCCGCTCCAGATGGGCTGCCAGGGCTTCGCGTGCCGAGACCTTCTTGTCCCGGATGGCGGCGGCGAGTTCGACGGCGGACAGCTCGCCAATGGTGTCAGTCATGGTGCTCCTTTGCTGGGTGTTCTCTGCCTGAAAGTGTGCCCCGTCACATCAGGGTGCGGAAGTCGGAGCTTTCAAGGAGGCCTCGTTTGACTGTTTCGGCCAATCAAATGGCTGATTCCGTCAGCTATTGTGTGTGATCCGGCTCATAGCGGAAGGTGTTGCTAACCCACTGGCCGATCTGGTCGTTGGGCAAGGATTTGCCCTTAGCGCAGTACCTACCGGACAAGGACGTCGACCGGGGACTGGCGCCGGGCACCAACCGGAGGTTCCCCATGTATCAACCCCTGGCACTTCAATCCCTCGCACTCCAACCGTTCGCCGCGAACGGCTCAACCGACATCCTGTCCACCGCGAACAACCCCGTCCTGTGGATCTGCGTTGCCGGCGTCTTCGGCGTCATCATCATCCAGTCCCTCATTTTCATGAAGGCAGCCCGCCGCGCAGCTCCCTCCGTGAACATGAGCGCACAGGACATCAAGACGTCGTTCCGCTCCGGAGCCGTTTCGGCCATCGGACCCTCACTCGCCGTTTCACTCGTGGCCATTGCCCTGTTGGGGCTCTTTGGCGCGCCGGCTGTCCTGTCCAGGATTGGCCTGATCGGATCGGCCGCCTACGACGTATCCGCAGCCGGCATCGCCGCCGGTTCAATGGGAGCAAAACTCGGCGACGCCAGTTACACGCAGAGCGTCTTCGCGGTCGCGTTCTTCGCCATGAGCATCGGCGGCGCCATGTGGATGCTTGCCACCCTGATCCTGACCCCGCTGCTCCGCAAGGGCGACGCCAAGATCCGTTCCGTGAATCCGGCGGCCATGGCGATCGTCCCGGCAGCCGCCCTGATCGGCGCGTTCTCCTGCCTGGGACTCACCGAGCTGCCGAAATCCGGAATCCACGTCCTGTCCTTCGTTGTCTCGGCGGCGGTCATGGGTATTTGCCTGCTGTTGGCCAAGAAGCTCGGCAAGAGCTGGCTGCGCGAATGGGGACTGGGATTCTCAATCGTCATCGGCTTGGGCGCTGCCTACCTCGCCGTCGGTCCGGCCGTCGGTGCCTGAGCGCACGGCGCCAGCACCTGACCCCGACTCCCGCCCTGCAGCCAGACCACTGAGCACGAAAGGAACACCCCTCATGTCTTCCATTACTTCCGCTCCCGCTACCACGAATACCGCCATGGCGGACTTCAACCGCACCACGTCCCGCTGGGGACAGATCACCATGATCGGCGGATTGCTGATCTCCATCGCCGGGCCGCTGTATCTGGTCTTTGCCAGCGGCCTCGACATCGGCCCTGCCCAACTCTGGATCGCTTTCGCAGCCGTCGCCGCAACGTTCGGCATCATCTGGATCGTTGAGCCGCTCACGTACTTCCCGATCCTCGGGCCAGCCGCCATGTACCAGGCCTTCATGATCGGCAACATCTCCAACAAGCTCCTGCCGGCGGCCCTTGATCGCCCAAACCAACATCGGCGCCAAGCCGGGCAGTAAGCGTGCGGAGCTTGCCGCCGTCGTCGCTATCTGCGGTGCTGCCGCAGTCCACCTGATCTCCCTCGCGATCTTCGTCGGGCTGCTGGGCAGCTGGCTGATCAGCGTCATTCCGCCGTCTGTACTTCTCGTGACCCGCCTGTATGTTCTGCCCACGGTTCTTGGTGCAGTCCTGGTGCAGGCCATCGTGTCCATGAAGCAGCCCCGCACCACGGTCTTCGCGCTGCTGGTCTCGGCGGTCGTCGTCTTCGTGGTGCTCCCCTTGCTGCCGTCGCTGGCCATGGTGTCCACCGCCATCGCCGTGCTGGGAACCATTCTGCTGGCGTGGTTCTTCCGCGGAAAGCAGGTCATGGAGGCCAAACCGATCCACATCGAGTAGCGGCCACGCCCGAAACAACTCCCGACTGACAAACAAGGAAGACAGGACCATGAGCCAAACAGCTACCGCACTTCAGCTCGACAGCGAACAGACAACCAAGCTCCACTCGTTGTACCGGCGCCTTCACGCGCATCCGGAACTGTCCATGCAGGAGTTCGCCACCGCCACACTGATCGAGGAGCAGTTGGACGCACTGGGCATTGAGCATTTCCGCTGCGGTGGCACAGGGGTGGCGGGAATCCTCAGGAACGGCGACGGTCCCGTGGTTGCCTTCCGTGCGGACTCCGATGGCCTGCCCATCGAGGAAGCCACCGGGCTGGATTACGCCAGCAAGGACACCGGAACGCTGCCGGACGGCACCTCGGTTCCGGTAATGCACGGCTGTGGCCACGACACGCACGTGGCCAGCCTGCTCGGTGCCGCCGAGGTGCTGGCAGGGAACCGGGATGCCTGGTCCGGGACCCTGGTCTTGATTTTCCAACCGGGGGAGGAGACCGCGGCAGGCGCACTTGCGATGCTCGACGACGGGCTGTGGGACAAGGCTCCCCGGCCGGAAGTGGTCTTCGGGCAGCATGTCATGCCGCGCCCTGTGCGAACGGTCGCCATTTCAAGCGGTCCCGTGGCGGCCATGGCCGATTCGCTCCGCGTCACGGTTCACGGCCAGCAGTCGCACGGCTCCCAGCCGCAGGATGCCATCGATCCAATCGTTATGGCCGCGCACATGGTCACCCGGCTCCAGGGGATTGTGTCCCGCGAGCTGGACCCGCGGAAGTCCGCCGTCGTAACGGTCGGTACCTTTCATGCCGGGCTCAAGGAGAACATCATCCCGGCGTCGGCGGAGTTCACTTTGAACATCCGCACGTTCGACGAGGACGTCCGCGGACTTGTCTTGTCCGCTGTCCGTCGCATCATCGAGGCCGAGGCTGCCGCATCCGGCGCGCCGAAGCCTGAGATCGAGGAGATGTACCGCTTCCCGCAATGCTTCAACGATCCCGACGCCGTTCCTGCCGTGATCGAGGCACTGCGCGCTCAGCTGGGGACTGAGTCGGTGGAAATCACCCCGCCGATGATGGGCAGCGAAGACTTCGGGCACCTGGGAACGGCGATCGGAGTGCCGTCCGTGTTCTGGATGTTCGGCGGAACTCCTGCAGCCGGGCACGAGGGCCCCGGTCCCATCCCCGTGAACCACTCGCCGTTCTTCGCCCCCGAGCTGGAAGGCTCCTTGGCCGGAGGCGTCTCGGCCGCCGTCGCCGTGCTGATGTCCCGGCTGGGCAACTGAGAATTTCAAGGACATTCCCATGACTTCAGCTCTGACAGATTCTTTGACCCAACCACAAAGCGCCACAGACGCACCGCCGTCGGTAAGCCCAAACCTGCAAGCAGCCCAGGGCCCGCTCGCCGGCAGGCTCGTGGTGGACCTCAGCCGGGCACTTGCCGGTCCGCACGCCGCCATGATGATGGGCGATCTTGGGGCGCGGGTCATCAAGATTGAAAACCCGGGTACGGGAGACGATACGCGCGGGTGGGGTCCACCGTTCGTGGGTCCGGAGGACGATCCGCAAGCCACGTACTTCCTGTCATGCAACCGCAACAAGGAATCCCTCACGCTGGACCTCAAGAGCGAGGACGGCCGGACCGTCCTCCGTCAACTGTTGGAGCGCGCCGACGTCGTGGTGGAAAACTTCCGGCCAGGGGTTCTGGAACGGCTCGGCTTCAGCACCGACGCCATGCACCGCATCAACCCGCGCTTGGTGATCCTCTCCATCACGGGTTTCGGCCATGACGGTCCTGAATCGCACCGCAGCGGTTATGACCAGATCCTGCAGGGCGAAGCCGGGCTCATGTCCCTCACCGGTTCCGGGCCCAATGATCCACAGCGGGTGGGTGTGCCGATCGCCGATCTCCTGTCCGGGATGTACGGTGCGTATGGCGTGGTGGCTGCTTTGTTGGAACGGGAGCATACGGGCCGCGGGCAAGTGGTGCGGACGTCGCTGCTTGCGTCCCTTTTGGGTGTCCACGCCTTCCAGGGCACCAAGGTCACCGTTGCCGGTGAAGCCCCGGAAGCGCAGGGAAACCATCACCCGTCCATTGCGCCGTACGGGCTCTTCCGCTGCCGGGGTGGCAGTGTCCAGATCAGCGTTGGGAGCGAGAAACTGTGGGCGGCGTTTGCTGCCGCCTTTGGAATCGACCCCTACGCTCCTGGCCTGGCCACGAACGCGGACCGGGTCCGAAACCGCTCCCGTGTCATCGACGTTGTGGAGGCTGCCTTCGCCGATTACGACGCCGAGCCACTCCTCGCCAAGCTCAGCGACGCAGGCATTCCGGCCGGGAAAGTCCGGACACTCAAGGAAGTCTACGAGTGGCCGCAGCTTACCTCGCAAGGACTGCTGGTGGACGTCGAACACCCCGTTCTGGGGCCCGTCACTTTGCCGGGGCCTCCATTGCGCTTCTTCGACAACGCCGACGGCGCTGAGTCCACGCGCCGTGCCCACACTGCGCCGCCGCTGCTCAACCAGCACGGCGACGGAATCCGCGAATGGCTCGCCGCCGGGGAGGTGGGCTGAATGGCGACAACTGCCACCCGCCGTCGGCTTGGGGTCCGGGAGCTGCTGGAGGAAACGCTCGACGCCGGGACTTTCGTTTCGTGGGATCGTCCGGTTCGTGGCGCGCAGGGTTCCTCGGGTTCGGCTGATGCTGTGTCCGCTGACTACGCTGCCGACCTGGAAGCGGCGCACGAGAAGTCCGGCAGTGATGAGTCCGTCCTCACGGGCGAAGGCCGGATACGCAACCACCGCGTGGTGGTTGTCGCATCTGACTTTGCCTTCCTGGCCGGCTCGATCGGGCGAGACGCGGCGCAAAGGCTCGTAGCCGCCGTCGAACGTGCAACGGATCTGGGCCTCCCGCTCGTGGCCATGCCGGCGTCGGGCGGGACCCGCATGCAAGAGGGAACCAGTGCGTTCCTGGCCATGGTGGAGATTGTGGCGGCGGTCCAGGCGCATCGTTCGGCCGGGCTGCCCTATTTGGTGTATCTGCGGCATCCCACCACCGGGGGCGTCATGGCGTCGTGGGGTTCGTTGGGGCACGTCACCGCGGCTGAGCCGGGTGCGCTCCTGGGCTTTCTCGGCCCGCGCGTGTACGAAGCCCTGCATGGCGAGCAGTTCCCTTCAGGAGTGCAGACCGCCGAGAACCTGTTCGATCACGGCCCTGGTGGACGCCGTGGTTCCCGCTGAAGGACTGCGCGATTACTTTGGGCGTGTTCTGGACCTGTTGCGTCCTAACGCTGCCGTGACCCCGATGGCTGCCTCCCTGCTCAGCGCGGACGCCCCAGCCACGTCCCGGGATGCTGGGGCTGCAGTGACCTCGGACGTAGGCGCGTGGGAGTCCGTGCTGCGCTCAAGGGATCCGCTCAGGCCGTCTCCGGGTGAGCTTCTCCGGGAGACCGCGGACGGTGTGGTGCTGCTGCGCGGTGCGGGCGATGGCGCCAAGGACCACGGAATGCTCGTGGCACTCGCCAGCTTTGGCGGGACCTCCTGTGTGGTGGTGGGGCATCACCGCACCAGCTCCGATGCAGCTGCTGTTGACAGACCCGTAGCGATGGGTCCCGCCTCCTTGAGGGACGCGCGGCGTGGCATGCGGCTCGCCCAGGAACTGAACCTGCCGCTCGTCACGATCATCGACACTGCAGGTGCCGCACTGTCGAAGGAAGCCGAAGAGGGTGGGCTGGCCACCGAAATTGCCCGGTCCCTCTATGACCTGTTGGGCCTCGGATCGCCAACGTTATCGGTCATGGTGGGCCAAGGTACCGGAGGAGGGGCACTGGCACTGCTGCCCGCCGACCGGACCATCGCTGCCCGGAACGCCTGGCTCGCACCGCTGCCGCCGGAGGGTGCCAGCGCCATCGTCCACAGAACCACGTCGCGTGCTCCGGAACTCGCGCAGGCCCAAGGCATCACGGCCGCCGCGCTCGCAGCCAGCGGAGTGGTAGACGTGGTGGTGGAGGAGAATCCCGACGCCGCGGAAGAACCCGTTGATTTCTGCCGCCGCATCGGTGACGTGATCGCCGTCGAGCTCCAAGGCCTTGCCCGGCGGGGTGCCCCCGGGCTCCAGCAGCGACGGGCAAAGTATCGCGCGCTGGTGTCGTAGCGGCCGGAGCCCTGCCCGTTCCTCGGCCAGCGGGCAGGGCTTCAGCCTATCCTTGCGGGGCAGTCAGCAAGCCGGCCGGTTGAGCACGTCGCTGGACACGCGTTGTTTGAGCAGGGAACCTCCGGGACCCTTGAGTAGCTTCCGGTCCTTCACCATGATTGTTCCGCGGAGCACGGTCATGCTCGGCCACGCCGCAACTTTGTAGCCCTCCCAGGGTGTGTAGTCTGCCTCGTGAAGATCCGAGGCCGTAATTTGGCGTTCCGCACTGGTATCAAGGACTGCCAGGTCAGCATCGCTGCCAATCGAGATGACGCCCTTCTGTGGATAGAGGCCAAGGATCTTCGCCGCATTCGCAGACGTTATATCGACGAAACGCGTCAGGTCCAGGCCACGCTTTGCGACGCCCTCGGTGTAGGCCACGGCCATCCGCATTTCCACCCCGGCATGGCCACCGGTGGCGTCGAATATGGTCTTGCCACGCGTTTTGACGTCCAGATCGGTGCACACTCCATCAGTGGCCAGGGTGCTGAGCGAGCCATTGAGCAGCGATTCCCACATCGAGTCACGGTCATCCTCGGACTTCAGAGACGGGTACGTGTGATAAATCGCGCCGTTCTTCTGCCGGTAGTCGTCCGCTGTGAAATAGGCGTAGTGGGGAAGGATCTCTCCGTATACAGCCTGCCCTCGTCCGCGGGCCTCGCGAATGGCGTCCACGCCTTCGCGCGCACTGACGTGCATCAGGTAGATGGGTGCACCTACGTGCTGGGCAAGCGTAATCGCCCGCTGAAATGAAAGTTTCTCGGACAGGTTGTTGTGTGCGTGATGCATGTACTCGATGCCGGTCTTGCCCTCCCGCTGCAACTTCTTGTAGGAGTACATGACGATGTCGTCGTCTTCGGCGTGCACAGCGAGCATCGCGCCGGCGGCGGCCGTTTGCTCCATCAGCCCCCACATGTTGCCCAAGTCAGTTTTCTGTTTCGGCCGCGTCGGCGTCGTATTCGTCATCCACACCTTGTAACTGCCGTGGCCGCCTGCCACGGCGTCAGGAATCTGCTCCAAAACTTCGAAGGGAATTTCGGGTTCCTTGAACGTGCCGTGCAGCGCGTAGTCGGTGTAGGTAGAGCCGGCCCCACTCGGCGGACTTCCGCGCGAACGATTCGGACAGTTCGTCACCGGGCTTCCAATGTGCGAAATCAACAAGCGTGGTGGTCCCGCCGTAAATGGCGCCCTCGCTGACGCGGTCCGGTCCGAAGCACATGATGCCGCTCTCGGCAGCGGTTGGAAGGACGGAATTCGTGTGGACGTGTGGGTCCACGCCGCCGGGCACCACGAGCTGACCCTTAAGGTCTACCGTCTCCCGGGCTTCGTCGGGTGCGCCCGCGCCCGGTGCCCGAAGCGAGACGATCTTGCCATCGGAAATACCAATATCCAGCTTGCTGGCTCCGGAGGGCGTGACGACCAACCCATTGGTCAGGAGGAGATCAAACATGGGGGACCTGCGCATTCGTAGTGTCGGGAGTTTCCAAGGTGAAGGGTTCAGTTCTGAAATAGCGCGAGGCCAGCGTGACCTTGGCCGAGACACGGGCGTTGACCAGTTGTGAAACGGACACGTCCGCGGCCGCGCTCAGCAGCATCGCGGTCTTTTCGCGCGACCATTGCCTGTCGCTTTGGAGCAGTTCCAGCATGTCGTCCAAGGCGAGCCTTGCCGCCTCATCCAGGGTGTCGCCGTCGCCGATTGTTATGACCGAACCGCCGCTGAGGACCACTGGCCGCTGGATGCCGTCTGCAACTCGAATTGTGGGCCCAGGAACAACTGTGCAGGAGAGCCGCACGCTGCCTTCGACCTCGACCGCGGTCAGCGAGCACTCGCCATCCCCCTGCGCCGCGTGCAGGTCGCCGGCGTACAGCATCGCTCCGGCTACTTGGACAGGGATCACGACGGCGGAACCTGCAGTTACGTCCTTGCAATCCATATTGCCGCCATGGATTCCTACGGTGCTGGAGTTCGGGCCGGCACCCACAGGTGCCACTCCGATCTTCCCCACCATGGGACGCACAGGAATGGTTGTGTCCTCATCGAACACAACATGGCCATTGGCGATCTCCACTACATGGCCTGCCCGTCCCAGGCCGTCGGTGAACCCGCCGCGTCCTGCCAGCGTCACCATCGCACCGCGATCGTGGATCCTGATTTCGTGGATGTCTATTCGCAAAATATCGCCGGGGTTCACTCCGCGAATGGCAACCGGACCAGTGACAGGGATGGACAGTTTCTCGTACTCCCCGGTCTCCTCGAAGAGGCCACCAGTGAGCAGGCTGCGCGCATCCAGCCAGAAATGCTCGCCCTGATCGACGGTAAGTTCTGGTTTGGCTGCGGACTCGAAGGATAGTGAGGCGTTGCCAAATCCGACGCGCGGCACTTCCTGCAGCGTCTGCGTTTCGTTCATGGGTGCCTCCATTCAGGACGGGTAGACGGGTATTGCCCAGTTCTGGTCTTGGGCGACCTGCCCGATCACGGCCCTCCGGTAGAGGTCCTGGAGGCTGCGGGTGAGGTCCCCGGCTGTTCCGTCGCCGATAGTTGTGCGGTCAACCGAGGCAACGTGGTTTACTTCTGCGGCACTGCCGCAGACAAACACTTCCTCAGCTGAGTACAGCTCGGTGCGGTCGATGGGCCGGACGTCGACGTCGAGCCCCAGTTCCGTCCGGGCGAGGTGCAGGACACTGTCCCGGGTGATTCCTTCAAGAATGCTGTCGGTGACGGGGGGAGTGCACAGCCTCCCTTGGCGGACCATGAAGACGTTGTAACCGGCGCCTTCAGCCACATGTCCGCTTTCGGTAAGAAGCAGCGCGGCGTCATAGCCGTTTCGCTTGGCTTCCAACAGGGCCAGCCTCCCGTTCTGGTAATTGGCAATTGACTTGACCCTGGGCGGCATGGACCGATCGGAGAGGCGGGCCCCAACTGCTGATTTGCACATCCAGGCCGGTTGCGCCGAAGTAGTTGCCCATGGGAATGGCTGCCATGAAGACAGTAGAGGGACCCGTGTCTTCCGGCTTTCCATCCTTGGAATCGACGAATACCTGCGCCCGCATATGGAGGTTGCCCCGCAGGTCGTTGGCGCGAATGAGTCCGAGCAGCTGGTCGCCGAGCTGGTCGATGTCCTGTGGGCCGTCGATTTCCACGACCCGCATGGAATCGATCAGTCGCTTCATATGGTCGGCCACCCGGAACGCGTACAGTTGCTGGTCGTCCTCGCTCCAATACGCGCGGAAGCCCTCAAAGACCCCGACGCCGTACTTCAGTGATGTGCTCAGCACATGAAGGCGGGCATCGGCATAGTCCACCAGCTCGCCGTCGTGGAGGAGGTACTTTACTGGCTGGCCGGGAGCTGGCTGCCTGGTGCCAACTGCGGCTGCTGCTTCTTGAAAGTCGTCCATGGTAGGTTCCGTTCCTCATTTATCTGTGCTGGCGGGCATGACAGCCAGCAGCTTCATCTCAAGCGGCACTTGCTCACTATATTGAAGTCCCTTCTCGGTGATGTCAATGGTTCCGACTGTCTTGTGGCCGCTTCCAAGGGTGCAAGTGGCCACGGAGGGGCCAGCGAGGAAGAATCCGCACTGCAGCTCCTCTAAGTGCGCCAATCCGGCGATTTTCCCAAAAAGGAGTGCAATTCGTCACACTTGGCGCTACAGTCAAATTCAATAAAGTGATGAGACTTTGATATGAGGCCCTCGCCCGTCAAGGTCCGAACAGGAGCTGAACATGTACCAGCCATCGGTCCGTAGCCAGGACGATCTTCAATACATTGTGAGTGGGCTCAACGCGAGCACACCTAACAACTCCCTCTCAAACTCCCGCGGACTTCGTGAGGAGGCTCCATGAGCATTCAAGGGCTTCCGCGTACATCGCCCGGCCTCCGCGTGACGGGGTGGGCCCGCCGCGGCCAGAGCCTCCTGATGAACCGGTCGAGCACCATCATGGTCGCAATCGCGGTGACCATCATTGTGGGATTGCCGCTTATGGCCATGGTGGCTCCGCTGCCGCACGACCCATTGCGTCCGGATACGGACGCAATCGGTATTGCACCCAACGGGACCCATTGGTTTGGCACTGATGGAAATGGGATGGACATTTTCTCCCGCACCATCGAGGCTGCGAAGCTGGACCTTCCAGTTGCCCTCGCCGCCACGGCACTGTCGCTGGTAGTTGGCGTTCCTTTGGGCCTGTTCGCAACGAGCGGCAAGCTCGGCGATGCCATCATGCGCGTCATTGACGCATTTGCAGCCCTTCCGATCATTGTGATCGCGGTGGTCTCCATCAAGCTGATGGGTGGTGGGGCGACGGACGTGGTCCTTGCGATCGCTATCGTGGCTGCGCCCAGGTTTGTGCGACTTTCCCGCGCTGCGGCGCTGGCACTTCGGTCCGCGCGATATGTGGAGGCTGCCGCAGCGATTGGTTGTTCTCCGATCCGCATCGCCTTCAACCACATCTTCCGCAACGCATATGGCGTGGTTCTGGTGCAGGCAACGCTCACCGCTGCCAACGCGCTCGGAACCATTGCTGCATTGAACTTCCTGGGTGTAGGCGTGAAGCCGCCTACACCCACGTGGGGGGCAATGATCAACGATGGCGTCAGCATGCTGATTCGCGGGGAATGGTGGGCTGCTGCCTTTCCCACGCTTGCCATGCTCCTGGCGATTGGTTCCCTGAACGTGATCGCCGGGGGAATCGAAACCAAGATCGAGCGAGTGGAAAGGGCGCGATGATGACAGGACTTCACGTACAGGACCTCGTCACCGAGTTCCACTCCCGCGGCGGAATAACGCGGGCCCTGCACGGTATCTCCTTCGATGTCGGCGCCAACGAAGTCGTGGGCATCGTGGGTGAGTCGGGATCAGGGAAGTCCACTGTTGTGCGCTCGGTGATCAAGCTGCTGATGCCTCCCGGACGTGTCATGGAAGGTACTGCCGAATTCCACGGCCAGGATCTGATCCGTTTGCCGGAGCGGCAGATTCGCCATATCCGTGGCAAAGAGATCGGCTTCGTGGCGCAGAACCCCTTCAGCGCGTTGAATCCGGTGGTCCGCATCGAGAAGCAGTTCGCAAACATCGCCAAAGCCCACGGGCTGAGGGCGGACGCCGAATTACGTGGCCGGGCGCTCGACTTATTGGCCTCCTCCGGTGTCAACGAACCCGAACGGGTAATGCGTGGCTATGCGCACGAACTCAGCGGCGGTATGGCTCAGCGCGTCGTCATCGCCATGGCGCTGTACCTCAACCCACGTCTGGTTATTGCGGATGAACCGACCACGGCCCTGGACCTCACCGTGCAGCGCCAGGTACTGGACACGCTCACCCGGTTGACGAAAGGGAGTGGACGGTCAATGTTGATCGTCACGCATGACCTTGGAGTGGTGGCCAATTACTGCGATCGCGTCCTGGTGATGTACCGCGGCCGGATTGTTGAACATGGACCCGTGTCTGAGGTTTTTGTCCATCCGAAGGATCCCTACACCGTGTCCTTGCTTGACTCAGTAGTGCAGCCGAAGGCCGCTGCGCCCGGCAAAGCAGAGCCGGAGGCCGGGAGGCCCGCCAGCGCGCAGCCGAAAACTTCCGACACAACGAATCCCACCGTTCTCTCTCCATCCAGGAGTGCCTAACCATGCCCATCATCGAACTGAAGGATGTCAGGAAAACGTTCCGAAGCCCCCAAGGGCAACTCGTCACTGCGGTGGACGGAGTCTCATTGGCCGTCGAACGGGGCGAAACCTTGGGAATCATTGGCGAGAGCGGCTCCGGCAAGTCCACACTGGGCCGCCTGATTCTCAGGCTCATTGAAGCCGATTCGGGCACGATCCTCCTGGAGGGCGAGGACATCCGGGACTTGTCGAAAGCGCAGCTAAGAAAACGACGCCGGCGCTGGCAGATTGTGTTCCAGGAGCCTTTCGCGTCCCTGAACCCGCGTTTGACGATCCGCCAAATCGTCGAAGAGCCGCTGATCGTTGCGAAGACATATGGCTCCCGGGCCGAACGTCTGCGCCGTGTCACGGACACGCTCGAAGAGGTGGGGTTGTCGCAGGATTTCCTCGGCAGGCGTCCCGCCAACCTCAGTGGTGGGCAACAGCAACGGGTGGGCATTGCCCGCTGCCTCGTCACTGACCCGACGCTGGTGGTCCTGGATGAACCGACGTCCTCACTGGACCTGACCATCCGGGCATCCATCCTGCGCATGTTGGCCAAGCTCCAGGTGGCAAGGGGCCTGACCTATGTCTTCGTTTCCCACGACATTGATACAGTCCGTCACTTTTGTACCAGCGTGGCTGTCATGCACCGCGGACGGTTCGTTGAAACAGGTTCCACGGATGACGTTCTTTCCAATCCCCAGGAGCCCTACACACAGGCCCTGATGTCCGCGGCAATGCCTCCCATTCCCTACAACCCAGGAGCCAAGGAGGCCATGGCATGATCCGGTACATCCTCTCCCGTATTGTTATTGCCCTTTTACTCCTGTTGGGACTCATTACCCTGAGCTTTGGATTGGTTTCCCTGCTCCCCGGTAACCCGGCCGTGGCGCTATTGGGTGAGTACGCTACTGAAACCGATATTGCCCGCATCAATAGCCAGCTCGGTTTGGACAAGCCTTTTTGGGACCGCTACTTCGATTACATTGGCCGGACGTTGAGCGGAGATCTGGGAAATTCCTTCTTCACCGGAAGCTCGGTTTCCAGCGAGATCTGGACGCGGTTGCCCAACACGCTTGTCTATCTGGTGCCTGGGCTGGTGCTGGCCCTGCTCATTGGAATGGGAATGGGTACCCTTGCGGCCTACCGATATGGGCGCGTGGCAGACAAGGCATTCACTGCAGGGGTCTCCGTCCTCATGGCCATGCCGGAGTTTGTCCTGGCGCTCCTTCTTCTCTTTATCTTCTATCAGCAACTCCATCTGGCCCCCGCACCCTTGGGCATGCTTTCCAGCTCCGATATCCCGCCACCTAAAGTCACGGGATCTTTGGCGCTGGATGCGATGCTCGCCGGGCAATGGGGGACGATGCAATCCATCCTCAGCAGGGCAGTGCTGCCGATTATCACCATGGGCTTGTTTTTTGCGGCTCCCTTTGGAAAGACCGTCAGGACCGGTCTCCTCCAAGTCCTCAACTCACCGCAGATCGAATTTGCGAGGGCCTGCGGACTGAAGCCGCTGCAGGTGTTCCGCTACGCCCTCAGCGACGTGAGGGGAGCCTTGATGACCTACATGGTGCTGTTGTTTGCCGCCGCGTTGAGCGGTGCGGCAATTGTGGAAAGTGTCTTCTCCTGGCCAGGTGTTGGTGGCTGGTCATTGGACGGGGTGCTTAAGGGCGACGTACCCGTCATACAGGGGTTTGTGCTGATCATGGGTGCTACCAGCCTCCTTGGTTACGTGCTGTTGGACACCCTGATTACGCTGCTGGATCCCAGGACACGCAACAACGCAAAAAGTGGCGTTAGGCGTCCCTCGAAACCGGCCCCTGCTGCAGAGCCGGTCGTAGAGCCTGCCGTGCAGCAGGGTTAGGCGCCCAAAGAAAATCCTTGACAAACCCTCCAGATTCAATAGATTGAAGATATGTTCACTTCATTGCATGCAGACAAGTTGACGGTCCTTGGCGGGAACATCCCGCTCGACGGCCGCGTGAGCTGGGTTCCGCAAGGTGCAACAGGCTTCCAGCCGTCGAACGCCTACCTCCTGGCCGAAGGAACCTCCAGCCTTTTGGTTGATTCAGGTTTGGCTGTCCACAGCGAAGAGATCCTTGACGACCTGGCGGAGCTCATTGGTGAAGGCGGGGGAGTATCCATCTTCTTCACCCGAAGCGAGATGGACTGTGTGTCCAACCTCGAACGGATCGCCGGGCGGTTCGACATCGAGCGGCTCTTCACTGGCGGGGTGATCAACCCCTTCGATGCCTTCGATGACCTGAGCAGGATGGCACTACGCGGGAGGCGCCACCAGATCGACGCGCACAGAACCGAAGAAGGTGACTCCCTGGCCAGGGCTGCCGAGATCCAGATAGCACCCGGCCGCGTGCTCCAGGTGGAATCGCCCCTCCTGCGCCTCCTTCCCACCTTCTGGGGTTGGGACCAGGAAACGGGCACGCTGTTCACCTCGGATACCTTCACGCACGGCGTTATGGACCGGCCCGACGGCCAGCGCATTATCGACTCCACAGTGGAGGACACCACCACGGTGGAACAGGTGGCCGGGCACCTGTATGCGAAGTACGAGTGGATTCCGCGCTCCACGTGCGAGCCCCTGAGGGAGTGGCTCCAGGACAAGTTCGACACCTTGGATCCAGAGATCATCGCACCCTCCCGCGGCTGCGTTCTCAAGGGACGCGACGTGGTTCGCCGGCACCTCGATTTCATGCTCGACGCGCTAACCCCGCAGTTGGTTTAGGAGAGAACCATGGAAGAACAACTCGTAGAGACGATGAGCAGCGACCTCCCACGCAGCGTCGCGAAGGGCGTCACGTGGATGAGTTCCTGCCTCCCGTTCCACTTGGCCGACCGCGTGATCCACGGCCATAACTCCACCTACCTGGTCCAGGGCGAACACTCGTCCATCCTGGTCGATACCGGTAACCCGTCCAGTTGGCCAATCATTTCAAGCACTCTGGATGAGCTGCTGGATGGACGGGAGCTGACCTACGTCTTCCCCACGCACCCTGAGCTTCCGCACACCGGAAACCTGCCAAGGCTCGTGGAGAAGTATCCGAACATCCAGGTGGTGGGTGACATCCGCGACTACCACTTGTTTTACCCGCAGATCGTTCCGAATCTCCACGCAAAGGTGCCCGGGGACAAGGTGGATCTTGGTGGGCAGGAGTTTGTGGTGGTGGAAGCCCTCATCCGGGACTTGCCCAACACCCAATGGGGATTCGCGCCTGGAGCCGGCGTGCTCTTCACCGCCGACGGTTTCTGTTACATGCACCGCCCCGAGCTCGACGACGAAGACCCGGTACACCTCCCGGGCGAATGCGGTTTGACCACCGGAGAACTGCAGGTTCCCATCGCCGTCGAAAACGCGGCGTTCTTCACCGGAAGTGCCCTCTATTGGGCACGCTTCGCAAATGACGCAGACGCAGTATATGACCGCGTCCTTCACCTTATTGATGAACTCGGCGTCACATCCGTGGCCCCAACCCACGGCAATTTCATTAGCAACATCCGCGATGTGGAGCCCATCATCCGGGCCGGCCACAAGCGGGCATACCGCTACGAGACTGCACAGCCGTAGCTTCCCCCCAATAAACGGAGCCACCTTCATGAAAAGTCTGCGTTTGCTCACCGGAGGCGCTGCAATAGCCCTCACCACAAGCCTTGTTGCCTGCGGGGGTCCAGCCCCGCAAACTGCAGCTACCAAATCCATTGAAAACGTTGTTGTTGCTGTGGGCGCCCTGCCTGACAGCCTGACGCCCGCACCGTGGGGCGGCAGCGCCTCCCACGTGGTGCTGAGTGGACTCGGCTCGCAACTCCTCGAATACAAGGTTGGAACAAGCGACGGAAAGTCTTGCCCCGCGCCGTCCACAGAGGTATCGGGCAGGCTGGCCGAAAGCGCCAAACCAAGCCCCGACGGAACGGGTGTGATAGTCACCCTTCGCAAGCTCACCAGTCAGTTTGGAAACACACTGTCGGCCGAGGATGTCCGATGGAGCTTCGACATCGGCATGAAGCGTCAGCCGGTTATGAAGGGGACGCTGAAGAGCAGCGGCTTCAACGTTGACAATCTGGTCAAGGTGATCGACGAGCGCACCTTCCAGTTGAACACCACCGGACTTACCTCTTACACAGAAGAATCATTGCAAAACAACCTCTTCTACATCCACGACAGCACCGAGGCAAAGAAGCATGCCACGGCGGATGACCCCACCGCCAACGCCTGGCTTTCCAAGAACCTCGCCGACTACAGCGGCTGGAAGCTGGAAGAGTTTACTCCCGGAGCTTCCCTGACGGTGACGGCCGATCCTCAGTGGGAGGGCACTCGCGGAACGGTTAAGCGCGTGTCCGTCAAGGCTGTCCAGAGCACCGCTACCCGCAGCCAGTTGGTGGAAACCGGCGAAGTGCAGGTAGCCAATGGGTTTGAATACGACCAGTACAAGTCACTGGAGAAGTCTCCCGGCGTGACTGTCCTGAACTGCCCCAGCCAGACCCGAGACACCATGATGATCAACACGAAGACCGGTCCGCTTGCCGACCCCAAGGTTCGGCACGCAGTCTCCATGGCTATCGACCGCGAGGCGCTGATCAAGGGTGCGTACGCCGGATTTGGTGAACCCGCAGGTTCAATCTTCCCCAATGTCGGGGACTCCCCGATCTACAAGTTCAACAAGGACGAGGCCAGGAAGCTGCTCACCGAAGCCGGATATGGCAATGGTTTCCCGATGACCCTTAGTTACAGCGTTACGCGTCCTGGACCCGTAGCCGCAAAGTCTGCGGTCCTGATCCAGTCCATGCTCAAGGAAGTCGGCATCGACGTCCAATTGCAGAATGTGGCCAGCTCCACCGACTTCTCGACGGCGCTCATCGATGGCCGGTACCAGGCGGTGCTGTACTCGGAGCCGATCGTCATCGCCGATCCCGCCTTCTACAGCTACGCGTTCTACGGCACGGGCGCTCCCAGTAACAGCACCGGATGGTCCAACCCTGAATTCGATAAGGCACGCAGCGAACTCGCGGCCACTCCGGACCAGGAAACGGAAAAGCGCGATGGCCTTCTCAAGAAGATGGCCGGGCTGGTGGATGAGGGCGCAGCCATTCTGTCGCTCGTTGAAACCAGGGGAGTGCTGGTCACCAGGGACGGTCTCTCGGGTGCGGTTCCACTGACCAATGGCCAAATCCACTTCAATTCCCTGGGCCGCTAGCCCGCCGGTAGCTACGCGTGATGCCGGCCGGTCGCCGTCGAAACCCGGCCGGCATCACCCTACAGAAGGAAGACTTCGATGATTGAAATCTGCGGAAAGCAGGTCCGCGACACCCTGCAGGAGTTACTGGATCCGGCCACTACGGCCCTTGTGGTTATCGATATGCAGGAAGGAGCCGTCTACGCCGGCGGCGCCATCGGCGATTCCGGCCACGACCTGAGCATGATGCCTGCCGTCGCCAAGAACTGCGGCAGGGCAATTGAGTCTGCGCGGAAGAATGGCGTGCCGATCTTCCACATCCGGGTCGAAAACCTTCCCGACGGCGCCAGCTCGCCTCCCGCGTGGCTGCGGGCTTTGTACACAGCTGCCAACGGGCGGCCGATCGATCTTGGCAGGCTCAGCCTCAAGGGCGATCCGGCCACGGAATTCTGCGCCGAGTGCATGCCTGAAGAAGGCGAAGTCGTCATCACAAAGCGCCGCCCCAGCGCATTCGTGGGCACGGAATTGGCGCTCCTGCTACGGAGCCAGGGCATCGAATCAGTCGCTTTGGTAGGCGTCTCTACAGGCGGTTGCGTCGAGGCCACGCTGCGGGACGCGGTTCATAACGACTTCTATGCAGTCCTGATCGAGGACGCCGTGGGCGCCTACGACACCGTGATCCACGACGCTGCGCTGACTGTCATGAGGGCCCCGCCACGATGTCTGCACGCTTGACCAAGCCATTGAGGTGTGGGATTCGGCCAGCGCCAGCTCCTGATTCGACCGACGGAACCACGGAGAGGAGAAGCCGTTGAATCCACGTACAGCCCAACGGGCGGCGGTCACCGGCGCCCACAGCCTCATCGGAGACCGCATTTATCGTTTGGGAGCAAATATCGTCCTGGATGAAAACGTCAGCTGGTGCCCGCCCGGCACCCGAACCACCCAGGCTGTCAATTGCTACCTCATTAAGGGAGACAACGGCTCGGTGCTGGTGGATACGGGTATCCGGCTTCATGAGGCAGACATCATCCGGCAGCTGGACTCTCTCCTGGAACAAGGGGAACCACTGGTTGTGGTGCTGACACGAACGGAAATGGAATGTTGCCTGAACCTTCCGGCCATCGAAGCACGGTTCAATGTCGAATCGGTCTGGTACACCGGGGGAATTACGGTGCCGAGGATGGCTGCATCACCGCAGCGCATCATGGTCAATCCTGGAACCTCCCGTGAAGTGGAGGTTATGGGCGGCCTGACGTTGGAGTTCGTATCGCCGTTGATGCGGCTGCTGCCAACACTTTGGATCTTCGATCCAGTCTCCAAGGTGCTCCTGACCTCGGACGCATTCACGCATCGCTCCCCAGACAGCTCCGTGGGGAGCTCCCCGGCGGCGGGACTGCATAAGTTCCAGTGGTTTGCCCAGGCGGATACGAGGGACATTGGGCGGGACGTTGAAGAAGTAATCCTTCGGCGGCAGGTTGAGGCGATCGGACCCGGGTACGGCGAGCCAATCGTTGGCGCTAGCGAATCTGCCGCCGAGGCCGCCATCCTGGCCGAGGCGATCAGGAAGGTAGGTAGCCAGTGAGTGTCGAGGTTTCGGGCGGGGAGTCCACCAAGGGTCGCGTCATCGCAGAGGGTGTGCATTGGCTGGGCGGTTGCCTGTCCGCCAGCGCCGAGGGACAGGAAGTCCACTACCACGTCTCGTCTTATCTGGTGATGGGCTCCGAAGCATCCATCCTGGTGGACACGGGAGATCCCGCGCACAGGGATACGGTCCTGGCCGAACTGGAGAATGCCCTTGGAAGCAGATCGCTGGACTACGTCTTCCCGACGCATCCGGAAATCCCGCATGCTGGTAATCTTCCCGTTCTGTTGGAGCGTTATCCCTCGGCTGTCGTAGTTGGGGACGTTCGTGATTATGCACTCCATTTCCCCGAGTATGCAGACCGTCTGACGGCCAGGCGGGCTGGGGAGTCGATTGATCTGGGGGACAGGGAGTTCCATTTCCTTCCGGCTTACATCCGCGACCTGGAGAACACTCTCTGGGGCTACGACTCCGGTGCGGCGATCATGTTCGTTTCCGATGGCTTTTCCTACATCCACGACATACCAGGACCGGATGACGACGACGAACCCGTGCATCTGCCAGGGCAGTGCCGCTTGCTCTCCTCCGAGATGCCGGAACCGCCGTCCGTGGAGCAGGCGGCCTATGGCACGGGCCGTGCACTGTACTGGACCAAATTCGTTGATGTCGGCAGTGCGTTCCGAAGCATCGAGGAATCCTTGGAAAACTACCCGGCCAGGTTGATAGGGCCCGCCCACGGAAATGTCATTGACGACGTCCAGGGCATGCTCAAGACATCGCTGGCGGCCCACCGCAAGGTTTACGAAGGACGGCGGCTCTAATGAACTCCCGTCACCATGAACAGCAAGGAGAGAGTCAATGCGGGACCTGATTGGATATGGGGAGAATCCCCCGATTGTCACTTGGCCTCACGGTGCCAAGGTAGCCGTCTCCTTGGTGCTGAACTACGAGGAAGGCGCTGAAAGTTCCATCGAAGCAGGAGATGAGCGGGACGAGGACGTTTCCATCTTTGGCGGATGGTCCTCTGACCCCTCGCGGCGCAGCCTTATGAAGGAGTCCTTCTTCGAATACGGCAGCCGCGTCGGCATTTGGCGATACCTGGGCATGTTCAGGGAGTACAACGTTCCAGCAACCGTTATGGCCTGTGGAGCTGCCCTTGAACGGAATCCGGACGCGGCCGTTGCTATTGTCCGGGATGGTCATGAGATCTGCGCCCACGGCTACAAGTGGCGCGGAACGGTGGGAATGGAGCCGGATGAAGAACGGCAGGAAATCCGGAAGTCCTTGGCCGCCGTCGAGGCCGTGTCCGGAGTGCGGCCGGTGGGTTGGTATGTCCGTGAGGGCATCACCGAGAACACTCGGACCATCCTGGCCGAGGAAGGCGTTCTTTACGATTCCAATTCCTACGCAGACGATCTTCCCTACTATGTGAAGGCCGGCACGCACAATCACTTGGTGGTGCCATACTCGGGTGACACGAACGATGCCCGCTTCTGGGGCAACGGGAGCCTGGGCACCGCGGAGGATTTCTTCAACGTGTTGAGGGACTCTCTGGACTGCCTGCTGATTGAAGGCGAAACCGTGCCCAAGATGATGTCAGTCGGGCTGCATTTGAGGATTGGCGGGCGGCCCAGCGTTGCCCACGGAGTGCGCCGTTTTCTTGAGTACGCCCTTGCCAAAGAGGGAGTCTGGTTCGCCACCCGTGAGGAGATTGCGCGGTGGTGGATGGAGCACCCGCCCGTGGAGGTAAACGCCAGACCGGCCGAGGCTGCTTTCGAGGGGGCGGCGTGATGGGAACCGGAGACGGGCAAACAGCCACAGTCAACATCGATCGGCTGGTGCACAACGTCCATGAGCAAGGCTTTACTGCCTTGGACAAGGTAGGACTCAACGGTCAGCGCGACCAAGGGCCTGGTCAGCACACTCATCTCCCGGGACCTCAGCGGTTCAGATGATTTGTGCGTCAGCTGGGGCCGGATCCTTCCCGGCCAGCACCACCTCTGCCACCATCACCCGGACGCATCAGAGTTCTATGTTGTCGTCAGCGGGACCCCGATTGTCCATCTTGGCGACCTCACCTACCGGGCAAAACCGGGCGATGGCATTTACATCCCCCGCGGGACTACCCACGGACTCACCAACGATGGTTCAGAAAATGTGGATCTCGTGGTTGGTGTGAGCAAGCCTGCTGACTGGCAATTCGTTCCGGATGAGTGAAGTCTCCAGCGGACGCCAAGGCCAGATCCATTCGTCATCATCACTTTCAGGAGGACCACACGTGAACCAGGAACAGCCTCCGGCCCTGAAACGCAGCGTTGGCATCATCACCGCCGACCCCACCCCTACTTTGCTGGCACTCCTCGCGCATGCCGGGGTTGACTTCCTTGTCCTGGACGCTGAACAGACGGGGATTTCCGTCCGGCAATGCCGTGATGCAGTGCAACGGCTGGCTGGCTCCGGGGTGCACGTGGCAGTGCGGGTACCGGACTTGGAACCGAACACACTGGTGGCCTTCGCGAACACCGGGGTAGACGAGATAGTCCTTCCGCAGCTGCGCACCGTGGACCAACTCGAACGGGCTTACGAGGCTACGAGGTACGCCCCCGTGGGTTCACGTCCCCACCAAGTCACGCCCGCTTCGTCCTTTGGGTTGGACTATTCCTTCTCTCCCTTGTTGACCGTGTTGTTCGAGACGGCAGAAGCTGTGGAACGGGTCAAGGAGTTCGTTGACAGTGACGCATTTGCCGGAGGGTGGGTGGGTCCGACTGACCTGGGCACGGATCTCCGTCGACATGGAGAAGAGCGCCCCGAAGCCTTGCAGGAAGCCATCAAGCATGTGGTCGACATTGTTGCAGGGGCTGGCTACAGCATTGGAGTTCCTGCGCCCGCAATGGCCGCAGCGGCGACTGTTTTCAGCCGTGGCGCTGACCGTTGTGCCGTCTATTGGGAGAAAGAGGTTGCTTCAATGCTTACCGGTTACGCCGGGTTGCGGGCGGCGTGAGCAACCTTGCCAAGGACGCATCCGCCGTCGAAACCGTTGCCTTCAAAAAGGCATCCAAGCGAAATCATCTTCGATATACTGACGCAAAACCGAGGACTAATGAAGGAGTCGTCGTGGACGGTACAGACACAGCACAAGGCGAAGTAACCGAGTCCCTGGAACGCGACTTCTGGATTGCCCATCTCGGGGCCATGATCAAACAGCAACGCCTCGGCCGTTTCACGGTGGAGGAGCTTGCTGAACGCGCAGGCGTCAGCGCGGGACTCATTAGCCAGATCGAGCGCGGAATCGGTAATCCTTCCTTTGCGACGCTGCTTCGTTTGGCAAACTCGCTGGACCTTCCGTTGGCAAGCATGTTCATGGACCCGAATGAGGGCCAGGACCACATGCTGGTACGCCGGGCCGATCGGCGACGCATCGAAATTCCTTCCCAGGGCATCATCATGGAGCTGATCGTTCCGGATTCGGAGCGCAAGCTCGGCGTCATCAGCATGACCATTCCAGCCAACTTCGAGGGCGCACACGTTCCGCACTCCCACGAGGGCGAGGAATGTGTCATCCTGCAGGCCGGCACTCTGGTGGCGACCATCGGTGGCCAGGATTTCGTGCTGGAAGCCGGCGACAGCCTGACGTACGACGCTTCCTTGCCACATTGGTGGAGCAACCAAACGAATTCGGCCGCAGTCATGCTCGCGATCTCCACGCCGCCCTCTCTCGGCAAAGCGCACTAAACGTGGGCGCTCCCGGCCCGAAGACCAGGCTTGGCATCCTGGTGCCGTCGAGCAATTCGAATGCGGAAACCCTCACAGCATCGATCCTTGCGGAACAGCCCGATCTTGGAGTGCACTACAGCCGCTTCCGTCTGCCTCCACGGCTTGATGATCCAGTTGACCTGGGCGTCCTCGGAGAGGCTCCTTCCCTGTTGAATGACGCCGAGCTGCAAGCCATCGCCTTCCACGGCACATCCGGTTCCTGGACGGGCATCGCAGGCGATCACGGACTTTGTGCCGGGCTTGAGTCCGTGTGCGGCGCGCCCGCAACCACCGCATCCGTGGCCGTCGTCGAGGCCCTTGCAGTCTTGAAGGCGACGCGCGTCGGCCTCGTTTTTCCAGGGCCCGGCACTATTGCTTCCCTGATTCAGGAGGAGTACGCGGCCCACGGCATTGACGTCACAGGTATTTCGGTTCCGGAGGTGGTGATGACCAACCCGGAAATAGCCCGACTGGACAAGTCCGGAGTCGTGGGCCTGATGAGGCCCGCCTTCACTGCGGACATGGATGCCGTGGTGTGCATCGGAACCAACCTTCGCTCGGGATACTTCGTCGCCGGCCTTGAGCAGGAGTTCGGCATTCCCGTAGTCGACAGTGCCATCGCGACTCTTTGGCATCTGCTCCGCATTGCCGGGGTGGCCCGGCCGATCCCGGGATGGGGAGCGCTCCTGGCTTTGGAGTAGAAGCGGCTGGCCCTGAATGGAAGTGGCCCGAGCTCAGCTTCCCGGAAGCCCTATGAGGTGCCCTGCAACGCCGGTGACCCGCCGCCGTCGTGTGTTCAGCAGTCGTCTGCTCCGCCCGCCGTAACGTCCAGCCAGGCATTGACGATGTCCATGCGTGTCGCGAACCAGGCATCCTTCTGGCGTGCGTGGGAGATGAATCGCTCGAGCGCCACTGCGTACCCCGGCCGTCCAATGAGCCGGGGGTGTAGTCCGACGCTCATCACGGAGGGGCCGCCGCGGGGATCTTCGAGCAGCATGTCCAATGCGGCGGTGAGGTGGTTGCCGAACGCTGTCGCGGTGGGGAATTGCTTGAACAGCCCGGAATCGTTGGTATCACCCGCGTACGGCAGGACTGGAAGGCGCGGATTTCCTTGGCCACTGCCCCAATGCGGCAGGTCGTCATTGAAACTGTTCGATTCGTACGCGAACCCGTTGGTAGCGAGAGCCTGGCGGGTCCCCGGTTTGAGGCCATCCCGCGAGTACCAACTCGTGGGGACGTGGCCTGTACTCTCCATAATCGCGTCCTTGGACGCGACAATCAGGCGGTGCTCCGCGTCGTCGTCGAGGTCTGTGTGCGTGTCCCACTGGTTCCCGTGATCTGCGATCTCATGACCGTCGCGGACCAACGCTGCAGCAATTAGAGGGTTGAGCTGCAACGCTGCGGCACAGCAGAAGGCGGTCGCTTGGACTCTGTGTTTCCGCAGGATCCTCAGCAAGCGCCAGATGCCAGCCCTGGAGCCGTATTCGAAGGCTGATTCCAGGGCGACGTTGCGTACTGCTGCTGGCTGGGCGGGAATCCAGTGTGCCGCCAGGTCGTCGGCCTTGTCGCCGCGGGCGATGCTGCGCTCGGCACCCTCTTCCACATTGATCACGAGGGAAACTGCCACCCTGGCATTGCCCGGCCAGCGGAACTCTGGCGGCGTTTCGCCATATCCGACGAAATCCCGCTGCGTGGGTGGCTGTGCCATTGGCTTCTCCATCTCGGGGGTTCCTGCGCCGCAGCGTTACGGCTATAGTGAAGCAAACTTCGATATGATGAAACTAGCCGAGAGGGGCCTGAATGTCTACGCTCATCCGTGGAGGCATCGTTATTACGGCGTCCGGCGACACAGTCACCGACGGCGGCGCGGTAGTCATCCGCGATGGCCGCATCGCGGATGTGCTCCACCGATGGGATGCAGGTCAGCCGTTTGACGGCGAAGTCATCGAGGCATCCGGGTGCGTGGTCATGCCAGGCCTGATCAATATCCACACCCACGGAGTGACCCCGGGCCCGCTGTTCCCGAGTGCGGCACCGGCGCTGCCTGCCGAGCGATGGATGGCGAATCTGGACAGGCACCTTTTGGCGGGAACCACCACAGTGCTCAGCCTCTGTGGTTTCGCCTCCATGGACGATGTCCGCGAAGCAGACAAAAGGCACGCCGTGCACGTCCGTGGTGCAACGACCCATCTACCCCATTGCTTGCGGGCCGCAGCTCTGGCGGACGGCCGGGGTCTTACAGTCGAGGCGGGCGAACTCACCGTTGAGGCGATACTCGACGACGGCGCTGTCGCCATCGGTGAGTTGGGCGGTGGACAAACCCTGGGCGGCGGAGGGCAGGACCTCGTCTACATCCCTGCGGCTATCCAAAAAGCCTCCAGCATTCGAGTCACTATTGATCAAGCCCGCCGCATCAAGGAAGCAGTCCTGGGCAGGTTCATCGACGTCCGCGCATTCGATCCGGCAGCCCTTGCGGGGGCGGCCCAGGACGCTGGCCTGGCGGACGCCTTCACAGCAACCCAGCTGGTGAAGCTCGTCAAGGACACGGTGATGCCGTCATTTGTCCCGGCCATCGAAGGAATTCGGGAGGGTGTCCGTGCGGCGTCGAAGTTTGGCGTGCCGGCCATCGTGCACAGCGCATCAGCAACCGCCAGCGTTCTAAGGGAACTGATGCCCGAGCTTGCTGGAACGGGAGCCACGGTGATTGCCGCGCACGCCAACCACCCGTCCCACACGCCGGCCGAGGCCTACGAACTGGCTGTCCTGGGCAGAAAAATGGGTTGGCCGGCTGAGGCTTCAGTGTTTGATCTCCTGCACCGCCGGCGAACGGTGACTACGCGCGAGCACTGGGACTTGCTGCTTCAGGAAACCGGCCTGATCTCAGTCATCGGGACCGACTATGGACACGACGGGGACCATGACGAGCTAATCTCTGCCGTCCAGGATATTGCGGCGCACGGACACCGATCCCTGGCGGGTGCCGTCGCCATGGCAACCTCTGCCGTGGCTGATCTGGTTCCGGGCATCGCACCCGGAAGCGGGCGGCTCGAGGCTGGGCGAGTCGGGGATGTAGTGGTCGCCAACGCCGGGGATTTCAGGGATGTACGTTTTGTTCTGGCAGACGGCGTCTGCGTGGTTCGCGATGGACGGCTCACCCCGGAGGCGCACCGATGAGTCAAGCATCCAACAAGGCGCTGCCGTTGAGCAGTCACCAACTGGCAATCGTCCATGAGCTGGTTGGAGCTTCGATTGCCCAGCAGGACCTTCCCGCGCTGGAGAGTGCCTACCGCGACTTCCGGACTGGGATGGATTCCCTGAAGGCTGCCTTTGAACAGCAAATCCTTTTGGAAAAGGAGACCGACGCAAAACGGGAGGTGAATCCTTGACGGAAGCGTGGGAACTGGGCATCGCGGAAGCAGCTGTACTCATCCGGCGTCGCCACTTGTCCGCTGTTGAACTGCTCGACGCTGTTCTGGATCGTGCCCGGGCCACAGAGGAGTATGCCCGGGCCTGGGCGCATATCGACGAACGCGGCGCACGTGAAGCGGCCCGCATCGCCGATGACCTGGCCATCGGGGGCCAATTCGCAGGCAGCCTTCACGGGATCCCCATCGGAATGAAGGACGTCATCGACGTCCAGGGGATGCCGACGGAGGCCGGCTCCGAAAGCCTCCGTGGGAATATCGCGCCGGACGACGCCGGAGTGGTACGCCGACTCCGTGAAAGCGGTGCCGTGATCCTCGGGAAGCTTCAAACACACGAGTTCGCCTTCGGACAAGGAACTCCACCGTCGCGAAACCCTTGGGGCCCTGACCGGTACGCAGGAGGCTCATCCGTTGGATCGGGCGTTGCCGTTGCTGTGGGCTCAATTCCCGGGGCGCTGGGCACTGATACCGGTGGCTCCGTCCGGAACCCGGCCGCCATCAACGGGCTGGTGGGGCTCAAGCCAAGCTACGGCGTCGCTTCTTCCACTGGCATCCTTCACGTAAGCCACACCATGGATCACGTGGGACCTATTGCCCGGAGCGTCGAAGACTGCGCGGCGCTTCTGGACGGCATGGTGGAGCCACAGGGCATGGCGCTGCTTGGCGGGCCAGTCTCAGCCCAAATCCGTGCCCCCCTTGTTCCGGTCAGGCTTGGGGTCGATCGCAGAATGTGGTCGGAATGGGGAGTTACCGCGGAAGTCACGGAGGCCGTGGAAGGAGCGCTTCGTGTATTCAGGGACCTTGGATTCGAGGTCGTGGAACTTCCGCTTCCCGAGCTTGACCTTGCCCTGCATGCCAGCGTCGCAATCTCTCTTTCCGAAGCTGCCCAACATCATCGCGTCCGGCTGGGCAGCGCGGCGGAACGATACTTGCCCGCCACCCGCATCATGATCGAAACAGGTGCGCTGGCTTCCGAGGAGGACCTTCACCTGGCGTGGCAGGTAAGGGCGCACCTCCGGTGGTTCTTGCCGCGCGCCATGGCACAGGCTGGAGTACATGGACTCGTGTCACCTACGCTGCCGACGATCGCCCCCTTGGCTCAGACGATGTCCTCTGAACTGACTGGTTCCCCCGGAGAGGACTCCCTTTCGGCTGCCCTTCGCATGCTCTCAGCTGCGAATCTGACCGGCATGCCTGGGGTGAGTATTCCCTGTGGCTTCTCAAACGGGCAGCCCGTTGGTCTGCACATCATGGGACCGGAACACGCCGATGCCAGGGTCCTCGCGATCGCCCAAGCCTATGAGCGCGCCACGCAATGGAAGGGGTTCGTGCCGGTCCATATGCTGCCACAAACTGTTGGGTAGGCATCTGCGCGTCAGGGAGTGCTTGGCCGATGACACCCAAATTCCCCACGGACCCTGAAACGGGCTGAGGACGCCTGGATTCCCGGGGCGTCAACCCATCGTTGTGGCGCGCACGAATATGGGTGTCGCCAGCCAAACCGCTAACCGGCGAAACCGAAAACCGCTGGGGCGCGAAACAAGCGAAAACACGAGAACCCCTGGAAATCCTTTGATTTCCAGGGGTTCTCTACCGAGCTTCCTATCAGAATCGAACTGATGACCTTTTCATTACGAGTGAAACGCTCTACCGACTGAGCTAAGGAAGCACCGCGTCCATCACCGGTTTCCCGGGCGATCACGCAAGACATAACTGTAATAGAGGCACCGCGCCCGGGTCAAAACGAGGGCGGTGGCGGCCGTTGCGGGGATGTTCACTTGCACGTCGGGCCGGGTTCAGGCGGCCTTTTCCCGGCCGCCGGAGGCTGGGAAATCAACGGTGGCGGTTATATCCAGCCACGCAAAACCAGCCGAAGGAGCCGCGCAATGACCGGGGACGCAATGACCAGGGATACCAGCCACACCCACACGCGGCTGCGGCTGGCTGTGGTGGACATGGTGGGAACCACCATTACCGACAATGGGCGCACGGAGCGGGCGTTGTCCCGGGCGTTGGCGGAGCATGGCGTAGAACCAGGCAGCACCCGCTTCGAGAGCATGCTCGGTTATGCACGTGACACCATGGGCTTCTCGAAAATGGCCGTCTTTGGGGACCTTTTTGGTGACCCTGGTGTTGCAGAGAGCGCGAACAAGGCCTTCGAGAGGGCTTATGACGAGCTGATTGAGGACGGTGGTATCCGCGCTATTCCCGGTGCGGAGGATGCCATTGTCTGGATGCGGGAGTCCGGCATGCAGGTCTGCCTTGCCACAGGCTTTGGCCGTCACACGCAGAACATGGTCCTTGAATCACTGGGCTGGATGGGTTTGGCGGACCTCAGTTTGTGTCCGGCAGATGCCGGACGGGGCCGCCCCTTCCCTGACATGATCCTGACGGCGTTGCTGGCTTTGGACCTGGACGATGTTCGTGAGGTGGCCGTCATCGGAGACACCAGCTCAGACATGCTCTCGGGGGTTCGCTCAGGTGCTTCGCTGATTACCGGAGTCCTCACAGGCTTCCACTCCGAGGCGACGCTGCGCGCAGCGGGCGCCACCGTCGTCGTGGATTCCATCAAGCAGCTGCCGCTCCTGCTGGAGAAACGGGAGGCCAGGCGCGTCTAGCACCCTTAGGTCACGGCAGGCCTAGCACTGGAGCCCGTCCTGCGGCAGCTTTCCGTCAACAAAGTAATCGTCGACGGCGGTGCTGACGCATGAGTTCGAGCGGCCGTAGGCTGTGTGCCCTTCGCCTTCCCACGTGACCAGAGAGGCATTTTCAAGCTGTTTGCGCAGCGACTGCGCCCACTCCAAGGGGGTGGCCGGGTCTCCCGTGGTGCCGATAACGACAATGGGGGCGGAGCCGGTGTAGTCCACGGGAGCAGGCGTGCGGGTGTTCTTGTAGGGCCAGTCCTTGCAGGTGACCCCGCCGTAGGCGAAGAATGCGCCGAAGGTCGGAGATTCCTGCTTGAGGCGGGTTTCCTCCGCCCTCATGCCAGCGGTATCAGTGACCATTGGGTAGTCGAGGCAGTTGATGGCCTGGAACGCGAATGCCGAGTTTGAACTGTACGTACCATTGGCTTCGCGGTCGGCCCCGAGATCGGCGATGCGCATCATCTGGGACACGTCGCCGGAGAATGCGCTGTCCAGGGCCTGGGTCAATGCCGGCCAGCTTTGGTTGTCATAGAGCGGGAGGAAGAGCCCGTTGACAAACTCGGTCCCGGTCACCAGCCTTCCGTCCTTGGCTGTTTGCGGGTTCTGGTCCACTGCGTTGATGAGATCCCTGATTTCCTGGATTCCATTATCAACGGAGCCGCTGAGGGGGCATTCCTTTTGACGAAGGCAGTCGTCCACGTAGGTGCGGAGGGCCTTTTCAAAGGCTCTTGCCTGCCCCGCAGTCAGTTCCTCGTTGCTGATGGACGGGTCCACGGCACCGTCAAGGACGAGGTGCCCGACGTTCTCCGGGAACAGCGAGGCGTAGGTGGAACCCAGGAAAGTACCGTAGGAATAGCCCAGGTAATTGAGCTTGGCATCGTTGACGACGGCACGCAGGACGTCCAGGTCCTTGGCAGCACTGACGGTATCAATGTGTTCGAGCACGGGTCCGGTCTTCTCGACGCACTTCTCAGCCAAGGACTTGTTGAAGGCCAATGCCGCCGCCAGGCCCTGGTCCGTTTCCTTCCGGAATACTTTCTCGCGCGCGGCGTCCCGTTCGGCATCCGACATGCAGGTGACCGGAGCGGACCGCTTGACGCCGCGGGGGTCGAAGCCCACCACGTCGAAGTTGGCCCGGAGCTTCTCGGTGAAGTGCGTGTTTCCCGCATCCTTGACGAAGTCGACACCGGAGCCGCCCGGACCTCCCGGATTGACCAGGATGGAACCCTTCTTGGTGCCCGTGCTGGGCAATTTGATGGCGGACAGCGTGATTTCGGCGGAGTCCGGATTGCCGTAGTCCAAGGGAACCTTCACTTCAGCGCACTGGAACCCATCCTCACATGAGCTCCATTTCACGGACTGCGAATAATACTTTTCGAGTCCCTTAGGCGCCGAGGCCGCAATGGACGGGTCAACAGTGCTGGTGCTCGGCTTCGCAGTAGGTGTTGGCAGGAAAGGCAACGAGCAGGCACTGAGCACCAGCAGGGAGGCAAGGGCCAAGCAGAGGGCCGCGAAACCCCGCAGCCTAGCACCCCCGCCCGCAGCAGGCTGGACAGACCGGTCCCTTGAACGGGCACCGGCGGGCCGGCGAAGTGCGGACTTCATGCATTCTCCTATTGCTGGATGAGGCTCGTCGCCATGGACTCGACCGCCAACAGCGGCGCAACATTGGTGGTGGTAATGCGGACACGGGCCTTGTTGATCGCGTCCATCCGGGCGAGGGTCGCTTCCGGGGTTGAGCGGGCGGCGTATTCTTCAAGATCGCTCTTGAGCTCAACGTTGACCAGCTCCACTGCGTTCCCCAATTGGATGATCAGGACGTCCCGGTAGAAGGACAACAGATCGGTCAGCGTGCGGTCCAGGGAGTCCGTGATGGAGCGCTTGGCACGGCGTTTTTGGTCGTCCTCAAGCTGCCTCACCTGACTCCGCATTGAGGGTGGCAGCGTGCCCGACTCTGGTGCGCCGAGGCTTGCCAAAAGCGCAATTTTCTCCGCCGCGTCGCGTTCATCATTGGAGCTGTTGGCTTCATCGGTAGCGATCTTGACGAGTTTCTCCGCCATCATCACCGCTGCCGTAACCCCACGGAGCCCCAGCGGGATGCGAACCGTTTCCAGACGGCGTTCGCGGGCATCAGCGTCCCGGGCGAGGCGGCGGGCAATCCCGATGTGGCTTTGTGCTGCTCGGGCAGCCCGGTCCGCGAGTTCAGGATCAATGCCGTCGCGCCTTACCAGCAATGCCGCGACGTCGGACGCTGGCGGAAGTCGCAGGCTGACGGGACGGCACCGCGAGCGGATGGTAACCAGTACGTCTGCCGGCGATGGGGCGCACAGCATCCAGATGGTACGCGGAGTTGGTTCCTCGATGGCCTTCAAGAGGACGTTGGTGGTTCGTTCCGCCATACGGTCCGCATCCTCAACGATGATGATCCGCCATCGGCCAGTGGCGGGCCGGTCACCGGCCTTTGAGACAAGTTCGCGGGCTTCGTCAATGGTGATGGTGACTTTTTCGGTTCGCACGAACGTGACATCCGAATGGGTCTCGCCCAGGATCGTGTGGCACGCCGCGCACTCGCCGCAGCCACGCAAAGTGACGTCGTCCTGCTCGCAGTTCAGCGCGGCAGCGAAGGCCTTGGCAGCATTGGAACGGCCCGATCCCGGAGGGCCCGTGAAGAGCCAGGCATGAGTGAGGCCGGTTTCGCCCTGCGCTGCCTGCTTGAGCTGGGCAACGACCGGCGCCTGGCCTTGGAGGTCGTCCCAAACGCTCACAGGTGGTTCCCGGAAACACGCTCGCCCAGCCCGCGCTCAGCCAGCAAGGATTCCACCCGTTCGAGGATCTGCGCGGCCAGCGTCGAAATGTCTGATTTGGCAGGCAAGACCAGGTAATCCGAGGGAGCAGCAGCGGCGAGATCAAGGAAGGCGTGGCGGATGGTGGAATGGAACGCGTCAGGCTCCGATTCCAAACGGTCCTCAGCAGCCGCACCGGCGGTGCGGCGTTCGCGGCCGTCGGAGGGCTCGACGTCGAGCAGTACAGTCAGGTCCGGATGCAGGCCTTCCGTGGCCCATTCGTTGAGGGACAAAACACCCTCTGCCCCGAGCCCGCGGCCAACACCTTGATAGGCAACGGACGAGTCAATGTAGCGGTCCGTGATGACCACACGACCGGCTGCAAGCGCCGGACGGATCACCTGGCTGGCGTGCGCTGCCCGGGCCGCCGCGAACATCAGGGCCTCTGTGCGGGCATCGATGGTGCCGTGGCCATGGTCCAGCACAAGGGAGCGCAGCTTTTCTCCGATGGGCGTGCCGCCGGGTTCGCGCGTGCGCACCACGGACAGGCCCCGCGATTCGAGGGCATCGCAGAGCCGGGCAGCCTGGGTGGACTTGCCCGCTCCATCTCCGCCCTCGAAAGCAATAAAAAGGCCGGGGCTCTGAATACTCACCTGTCTAGCCTACCGATCAGGGGCAAACCGTAACGGCTTTCATCCACAGGCTCGCCCACGACTACCCTGAAACCATGAGCCTTTCCGATCAGCGCGCAGCCGATTTGTCCCCGGAAACCGTTGTGGTGGCTGCGGGCCGCCCCGAGCGCAAACACGATGAACCGGTGAATCCGCCCATCGTCCTGTCCTCCACATACTTTGGAACCGGTTCTCTTGGCGACGGCGATCGCGGCTATGGCCGCTACGCCAACCCCACCTGGGACCCGTTCGAGGACGCCCTGGGCAAGCTGGAAGGCGCAAAGCTGCCCGGCTTGCTCTACGCATCCGGGCTCGCTGCAGTCAGCTCGGCTCTCTCCTTGGTACCAGCCGGTGGAGTTGTAGTCATGCCATCGCACAGCTACTCAGGTTCCTTGGTGATGGCGACTGAACTCGCGGAGAAGGGCTTCCTGGAGCTCCGTCTCGTGGACATTGCGGACACGGACGCCGTGAAGGCGTTGATCAGCCCGGAAGAGGGCAAAGCCGCGGACCTGCTCTGGCTGGAAAGCCCCACCAACCCCATGCTTGGCATTGCCGACGTCCGGGCGCTCACCGACGCCGCCCACGCTGTGGGCGCGATCGTGGTCACGGACAACACTTTCTCCACTCCCTTGGTGCAGCAGCCGCTGAGCCTGGGCTCCGACGTCGTGCTGCACTCGGTGACCAAATACCTGGCCGGCCATTCCGACGTCGTACTGGGCGCCTTGGTGACCTCCAACCCGGAACTGCGGGCCACGCTCCTGCACCACCGCATCATCCACGGCGGCATCGCCGGGCCGTTCGAAGCGTGGCTGGCGCTGCGCGGACTGCGCACCCTCGCGCTGCGGATCGAGCGTTCGCAGGCCTCCGCGGCAGTGCTCGCCGAGCGCCTCAGCACCCATCCGAGGGTAGAGTCCATCCGTTATCCGGGCCTCCCCACGGATCCGGGGCATGAGCGCGCCAAGGACCAGATGAAGGGATTCGGTTCCATCCTGTGCATCCAGATCGCCGGTGACGAGTCCCGCAGCGGCGCTGACGCCGCCGACGAACTGGTCCGCGCGCTCCAGCTCTGGCTCCCGGCGACATCCTTGGGCGGGGTTGAGTCGCTGATCGAACGTCGACGCCGGCACACGGCTGAGCCGGTCAGTGTCCCCGAGAACCTGGTCCGTTTAAGCGTGGGGATCGAGAACGTGGAAGACCTCTGGTCCGACCTCGAGCAAGCGCTGAAGTCGCTGGACAGTTAGGCTAAGGGGCGTGGACGGAAAATTCTTGATCGCGATTGTCACCAACGCGGTCTACTTCATCCTTGGCTTGGTGGCCGTTGTCCTTGAGCTGTGGGCGTTTGTGGATTGTTTGCGCCACCGGCCGACGCTGTTCGTGGCCGCCTCCAAGCGCACCAAGACGTTCTGGTTGGCCCTCACCGGCGTTGCTTTTGCCATCGGCGCGTTGACCCTCTTGAGCGGTGGAAGCGGTCTCGGCCTGTTCGGCATTGCCGCAGTAACCGCATCCTGCGTCTACCTTGCTGACGTCCGTCCAGCAGTCCGCGAAGCAGGCAGCGGCGGCAACCGCAACGTCGGTCCCTACGGACCCTGGTAAACAACGCTACTTCGGCGCAACCGCGTCCCACGCCACCGTAACTTCACCCAGACGCCACCGCGACGGGCCATCCTGAAGCGGCCACCCGGCGTCGCGCAGTATGCGGCACATTCCCGTCCAGCGCTGCCGGTTGCCGAACGATGCCAGTGGCGCGACCTCCAGCCATGCCTTGTCCATGGCCCGCAGGAACGTATGGATGGGTTCGCCCGGCACATTCCGGTGGATCAGGGCTTTGGGCAGCCGCTCGGCCATTTCCGACGGCAGCTCAAAACTGCCGAACCGCACCGAGAAACCAAGGCTCAAGGGGCGGTCACGGTCCAAGGCCACCCACGTGACACACCGGCCGATCTCGTCGCAGGTGCCATCGATGAACAGGCCACCCGGAGCCAGACGGGACTGAACCAGGCTCCAGATCCCGGCCACGTCCGCCTCCTCATACTGACGGAGCACATTGAAGGCCCGCACAAGTATGGGGTCGCCGGGAACCGGCACTTCGAACCCACCTACGTGGAAGCTGAGCCCGGGGCGTTCCAGCGCCTTGGCCGTACGTACCCGCTCAGGCTCAATTTCGATCCCGCAGACGCGAACGTCCGAACGGACGGCCTGCAGTCGTTCAAACAGTTCAACGGCGGTGGCCGGCGAGGCGCCATAGCCCAGGTCCACAACCAAGGGGTCGACGGCGGCGCGGAGCCGCCACGCCTGCGGACCGGCGAGCCACCGATCCAAACGGCGCATGCGGTTGGGGTTCGTGGTGCCGCGGGTGACGTTGCCAACAGGCTTCCCACTTCGACTTCGGGAAGTATTCACCCGTTCGGCTTTTTGCACCACGAACCCACTTTATCCTGCAACGCGGGGTCACTTACGGCCCATGCGGAGCGGCTTTATGGGCCGTAGATGACCCCGCGTTGAGAAACGTAACGCCCGGCAAGGCACAGGACCCCTCGGCTAGGATGAAAACCATGACTTACAAGCTGATTCTGCTGCGCCACGGCCACAGCGACTGGAACGCCAAGAACCTGTTCACCGGTTGGGTGGACGTTGACCTGAACGACCAAGGCCGCGCCGAAGCAGTGCGCGGTGGGGAACTCCTGGTTGAGAACGACATCCTCCCGGACATCCTGTACACCTCGCTCTTGAAGCGGGCCATCAACACCGCCAACATTGCCCTGGACAAGGCCGACCGCGGCTGGATTCCGGTCAAGCGCGATTGGCGCCTCAACGAGCGCCACTACGGTGCGCTGCAGGGCAAGGACAAGGCCCAGACTCTCGCCGAGTTCGGCGAAGAGCAGTTCATGGAATGGCGCCGCAGCTACGACACCCCGCCGCCGCCCCTGTCGGACGACAGCGAATTCTCGCAGGCACACGACGTCCGCTACAAGGACCTCGGTGACGCCCTCCCGCGGACCGAATGCCTCAAGGACGTCCTGGTCCGCCTCCTCCCGTACTGGGAATCGGACATCAAGGAAGACCTCAAGGCCGGCAAGACCGTCCTGGTTACCGCGCACGGCAACTCCCTGCGCGCGCTGGTCAAGCACCTGGACGGCATCAGCGACGAGGCCATCGCAGGACTGAACATTCCCACGGGCATCCCGCTGGTGTATGAACTGGACGAGGACTTCCAGCCGATCAACCCGGGCGGCACGTACCTGGACCCCGAGGCGGCAGCAGATGCGATCCTGGCTGTAGCGAACCAGGGTAAGAAGTAGGCTCTACGCTACTGCCGCGGCGGCTGCCCGGTCGTTCCTCCCTTGGACGCAGCCTGCCCGCGGCACCAGCTACGTAGTGTGTTAACGACGGCGGCCGGTCACCCCAGGTGACCGGCCGCCGTTGCTGTTATGCAGGGAGTCGCTGTTTATGCAGGGACGGGCTTAGAAGCCCTCAGGCTGCCATTCGCCCGTGACGAGGTATGTAACCTTGCGGGCAACGGAAACGCCGTGGTCCGCGAAGCGCTCGAAGTAGCGGCTGGCCAGGGCCACATCCACCGTGGTGGAAGCAGTTTCGTTCCAACCAGGGGAAGCAATCGCCTTGAAGACGCTCAGGTGGAGGTCGTCCACGGCGATGTTGATCTTGAGGATGTCACGGGCCACCTCAAGGTTGCGGGTCTCGAGGAGTTCGGTGACCTTGGCCGTGATGTCGATGTCGTGCTGGGCCATCGCCTTGAAGGTCTGGGTCAGGGACGTCGGAATGACAGTGGAGGGGTAGCGCAGGCGGGCGAGTTGCGCCACGTGGCGGGCGAGGTCGCCCATACGCTCCAGCGACGCACTCATACGGAGCGAACCAACAATCATGCGCAGGTCGCTGGCGACGGGACCTTGCAGGGCGAGAATGTCGATGGCACGTTCGTCGAGGCTGTTCTGCAGGAAGTCGATGCGCGCGTCTGCCGCGATGACGTCCTGGGCAAGATCGACGTCGGCGCCTTCGAAGGCAGTGGTGGCCTTCGTGATTGCTTCGTGAACCAGTTTGGAAATCTCGACGAGGTCGTCACCGACCTGGGTGAGCTCCTCCTGAAAAACCTTGCGCACTAAGGCGTCCTTTCCTTGGAAATCCTGTCCCATGATGGGGTACGGATTTCAAAAACCATTGGCAGTCCAACCACTAACTGTGTCAGGAGCCAGTGAACGGTTGCGCACCTTTAGATGAACGTTAGTTGAACCGCCCGCGTTTGGCACCGGATCAACACTTTGGCGTGATTCCAGAGCATAAGCTGGACATGTGGATCCGTTGCTTATAGGTGTCGTTGCAGGCCTGGTTGGCCTGTCACTGGGCGTCTTTGGCATGCTCGCTTTCAGGATCAGCGAGCGGCAACGCAGGATCGTGGACCTCGATGTTACCGAACCCCTGCTTCCGGAAGGTGCAGCGGAAGTGCTTGCCGTCGTCGGGCGCGCGTTTGTGGTGGTCGATGCGATAGATGGCGTGGTCCGCGCGAGTCCGGCAGCGTACGCCTACGGCCTGGTTCGCGGCCACACGGTGGTTCATAAGCAGCTCCTGGACATGACCGCAAAGGTCCGCCGCGATGGCGTGATTCTGGAGCAACAATACGAACTTCCCCGGGGGCCCCTCGGCAAGGGCACCATCGTGGTCCAGGTGCGGGCAGCCATGCTCGGGTGGGAGTACATCCTGCTGCTCGCCGACGACCGAACCGAGATCACCCGCACCGAGGAGATCCGCAACGACTTCGTGGCCAACGTTTCCCACGAACTCAAGACGCCAGTGGGCGCTATTTCGCTCCTGGCCGAGGCATTGGAAGCCTCGCCTGACGACGAAGAAGCCGTGCGCCGCTTCGCTAAACGCATGCATAAGGAATCCGGACGCCTCGCAGCGCTGGTCCAGGACATCATTGAGCTTTCCCGGCTTCAGGGCGCAAATGTTGCCCAGCAAGGGCACACGGTGGACATCAACACTGTGATTACCGAGGCAGTGGACCGCTCGCAGCTCCCGGCCGAGAGTAAGAACATCCAAATTGTTGTGGGTGGCCATTCAGACTCCCTGGTGTTCGGTGACAGGGACCTGCTGGTCACCGCCCTGCGCAACCTGATCGACAACGCCATCCGCTACTCGCCGGAGAACACCCGCGTAGGCGTCGGAGTCCGGACCCGGGAGGGCGTCGTCGCTATTTCAGTCACGGACCAGGGCGAGGGCCTGACCCCCGAGGACCAGGAACGGGTCTTCGAACGCTTCTACCGGGTGGACGCTGCCCGCTCCCGGCATACCGGTGGCACCGGCCTGGGCCTCAGCATCGTCAAGCACGTTGTGTCCAACCATGGTGGCGAAGTCACAGTGTGGTCCCAGCCTGGTCAAGGTTCAACGTTCACCATCCGGTTGCCCGAGATGGAAGGCCAGGACGACGACGCCGGCCTCCCGGCGTCCGCTGCCACCGCGGCTCCGTCTCCTGAACTTCCAGCGGCGGGTGCCGCCGTCGGACCCCACCACCCGACTCAGCAACCGCATCACGCGAATTAACCCGCATCATGCGAATTAACCGCATCACGCGAATCAACCCGTCACGCTAATCAACAAAGGGGGCGCCAGCGGCGCCCAAGAGCAAGGAGCCAGCGCTTGAGCAGGATTTTGATAGTGGAGGACGAAGAGTCCTTCAGCGACCCCCTGTCCTACTTATTGGGCAAAGAGGGTTTCGACGTCGAGGTAGTGGACAACGGCACCGACGCCTTGGTGGAATTCGACCGGAACGGTGCCGACCTCGTCCTGCTGGATCTCCAACTGCCCGGAACACCGGGGACGGAAGTGTGCCGTCAACTGCGCCAACGTTCCAGCGTGCCGGTCATCATGTTGACCGCCAAGGACTCGGAGATCGACAAAGTGGTGGGCTTGGAGTTGGGTGCCGACGATTACGTCACCAAGCCATACTCCTCCCGCGAACTCGTGGCGCGCGTGCGCGCAGTGCTCCGCAGGCAGGGTGAGCCTGAAGAGCTGATCACCTCCACAGTGCAGGCCGGACCCGTCCGGATGGATATCGAACGCCACGTGGTGAGCGTCAACGGCGAGCAGGTGTCACTGCCGTTGAAGGAATTTGAACTCCTTGAAATGCTGCTGCGCAATTCCGGACGTGTGCTCACCCGGGGCCAGCTCATTGACCGCGTGTGGGGTTCAGATTACGTGGGTGATACCAAGACGCTCGATGTCCACGTAAAGCGACTGCGTAGCAAGATTGAGCCGGATCCGTCCGCTCCAAGGTACTTGGTGACGGTGCGTGGACTGGGCTACAAGTTCGAGCCGTAAAGCTTCAAGCAGCTGACCCTCGGCCAGCAGACAACGACAAAGGAAGGGTTCCGCCGCAGCGGAACCCTTCCTTTATTGTCTTTGCTTGCAGCGCGCAGCCTGCTAGTGGCCGGCAGCTGCAGATTCGGTGTGCGTCGGCGTCGGCGTTGCCGTGGAAGTGGAAGACGGAGTTGCCGAGGCACTGGAGGAGGGCAGGTACTCCTTGTACTCCGGCAGCGTGCCGTCAACCACGGGAACGTTGATCGTTGCGGAGTCCGACCCGCTGCGAATGGTTACCGGGCTCAGTCCGCCGGGCCTGGTGCCTGCGGTGCTAAGGACCGCGGCGTCGGCTTCGTCGTTCAGGTACGTCTCCGAGTTGGCCTTGACCGGGATTTCCGTCTGGGCGCCATTGGCACCACTGATGGTCAGGGTGGCATCCGAGCTGGACTTGTTGAACACGGCGCCGATTACGCGGCCCGGCTGGTTCTCGCCTGAAGCGACGATCAGCATGTTGCGCAGCTCAAGCTGGCCGAGATCTGCTTTGACCCCGTCCGATGCTGAGTACTGGTGGGAAGTCTGCTGGGCGTTGACGAAGCCACAGCCGGTTACGGACAGAAGACCGACGCCGATTGCAGCCGCCGCAATTGCCAGCTTGCCGCGCTGGACAGGGTTCATCGCAGTAATGCGCACGACACCTACTCCTCAAGAGTCATTGGAACACTTTTCAGCCATAGCCTATCGGCAAAGCGGCCGAAATAAGGATTCGAGAAGGCATTGTGGCGAACGCGACCGGGAAGATCCGACGCGCTCCTTGCTTCCGTGAAGCATCTTTCCTGGCTCGCGTCAAGGGGTATCGCGAGCCCCTTTGGGGCCTATTTCCCTTTATTGGCGCGGCTGGACAGCCCGTCGGGTGCCAGTCGTATGCCTTAATCGTGATAGACTAGTCTGCGGGAAAGGGGAAAGTCCACATGGTTTTTGAGGTCGGCGAGACAGTAGTTTACCCTCACCACGGTGCAGCAAAAATTGAGGAAATCAAGATGCGCACCATCAAGGGCGAAGAGAAGATGTATCTCAAGCTCAAGGTGGCTCAGGGTGATCTGACCATTGAAGTTCCAGCAGAGAACGTTGACCTTGTTGGGGTCCGGGACGTAGTGGGCAAAGAAGGCTTGGAGCACGTATTTGACGTTCTCCGCGCCGAGTTCACTGAAGAGCCTACCAACTGGTCACGTCGTTACAAGGCAAACCTGGAGAAGCTTGCTTCGGGCGATGTCATCAAGGTGGCGGAGGTCGTTCGCGATCTTTGGCGTCGTGATCACGATCGCGGCCTTTCCGCAGGTGAGAAGCGCATGCTGGCCAAGGCGCGGCAGATTCTGATTTCAGAACTGGCCCTGGCTGAGAAGACAGACGAAGAGAAGGCAGCAAGCGTTCTCGACGAAGTCTTGGCTTCCTAAGAATTGATGCCCGGTGGTGCGAAAGCGCCGCCGGGTTTCTTTTTGCCACAAAGTACTCTTGTCACCATGAGTATTCCTTCCAAGCGCGCTGTTACGGCGGTAATCGTGGTGGCTGCCGGCTCGGGCGAGCGCCTCGGCTACGGCATGCCCAAAGCCAAAGTTCCGCTGGGCGGCGAAACCATCCTGATGCACGCCCTACGTGGCGTCGTCGCTGCCGACGTCGCACGCCAGATCTGTGTCGCCGTGCCCAAGGGGGATGCGGAACTCCGCCAATTGATCGCCGCGTTCACGGTTGAGCTGGTAGACGGTGGCCCTGAGGTGACAGTTGTCGACGGCGGCTCCACCCGTGCCGATTCCGTCCGCGCCGCTTTGGCTGCTTTGGAAGAGGGGACAGAAGCCGTCCTGGTCCATGACGCAGCCCGCGCATTGACCCCCGAGCGCGTATTCCAGCGCGTGGCCGATGCTTTGGCCTCCGGCGCCAAGGCCGTCATTCCAGCCATGCCTGTGGTGGACACGATCAAGACCGTCGCTGAGACCAACGGCCCGGACTCCTCCATCGCTCCGGAAGTTGTCACTGGCACAGCGCCCCGTGAACAGCTCAGGGCAGTCCAGACGCCCCAGGGTTTCGACCTCGCTACGTTGCGCCGCGCGCACGACGCCGCCGGGCTCTTCGATGACAAACAGGCCGCCGCAGTCACCGATGACGCCATGCTCGTTGAGCTTCTGGGCGTTCCGGTCCACGCCGTCCGCGGGGCCAGCCAGTCGCTGAAGATCACCACGCCCCTGGATCTCATCATTGCCGAGGGCCTCCTCGAGGGCCCCCTTGGAATGCGCTGGGTGGAAGGCTGATGGCCGGCCAGCAAGCTGCGGGCCTTGCCGGCACCGTGGTACTTCCCCGAACCGGAATCGGCGTCGACGTGCACGCATTCGCGCCGCAGGACGATCCCCGGCCGCTCTGGTTGGGTGGCCTCTTTTGGGAGGGCGAGCAGGGGCTCTCCGGACATTCCGACGGCGATTGCGTCGCCCACGCGGCTGCCGACGCCCTGTTTTCCGCCTGTGGAATAGGTGACCTCGGCACCCACTTCGGAACGGACCGGCCCGAGTTCGCCGGCGCCTCCGGGGTCAAGCTGCTCGGTGAGGCTGCACGGATAGCCAGGGCCGCAGGGTTCGAGATCGGCAATGTCGCCGTGCAGTTCGTAGCCAACCGCCCCAAGTTCGGCCCCCGCCGGGAAGAATCCCAAAAGGTCCTGAGCGAAGCTGCAAACGCGCCCGTCAGCGTCACAGCCACCACCAGCGATGGCTTGGGATTTACTGGCCGCGGCGAGGGAATTTCTGCGGTTGCCACCGCCCTCGTTTACCCCGTCAACGGAGCAATCCAGCCGGGTTCCACTGAAGGTGGGCTGAATGCTTAAGGTGCGTTCCGGCGTCGTGCGTTACGCCGCGCTGTTGTCCGCGGCCGTGACTTCTGCGCTCCTGCTCGGGGGCTGTGCAGGGACACCGAAGATGGATGTGAAGGCCAGTTGCGAGTTCCTCAACAACGACACCTTCAAGCCCGATGGCAACCAACAGCAGCAGTCCAAGCAGATCGCTGCCCACTATCACGAGATCGCAGACAAGCTGGCTCCGGAAATTGGCGATCCCATCAAGGAGATGGCCGCCATCATGGACAAAGCCGCGGCGTCGTCGCTCGGGGCGGCAACGCAGGAACAGCAACAGCAGCTGACCGTGCACTTCAACAAAATCGGCGAGTACTGCAAGTAGGCAAGTCATGGCGCGTCATCGGCTAATCTGGAGCGGTGACCCTGCGCTTCTATGACACCGCCTCCGCCGAAGTCCGCGACTTCGTTCCCCTCGAAGATGGCAAGGCCAGCGTGTACTACTGCGGGGCTACCGTTCAGGGGATGCCACACGTAGGGCACGTCAGGTCCGCAATCGCGTTTGACCAACTGACGCGCTGGCTTGAATTCCGTGGGCTCCGCGTCACGGTAGTGCGCAACGTCACGGACATCGACGACAAAATCCTGGCCAAGTCCGAGCAATCCTTCGGTCCCGACTGGGCCGCCGAGCCGACAGCGCGGAAGGACGAGGAGTGGTGGGCTCTGGCTTACCGCTACGAGCAGGAATTCGAGAACGCTTACGAATCCCTCGGCGTCCAGCGGCCAACGTACGAGCCACGAGCCACCGGGCACATCCCGGAAATGCATGCGCTGATCCAGCGGCTGATCGACCGCGGCCATGCCTACCCCGCCCTGGACGACTCCGGAGACGTGTACTTCGACGTGCGCTCCTGGAGCAAATACGGATCGCTGACGCGGCAGAACATTGATGACATGCAAGGCGCCCCCGACGCCGACCCTCGCGGCAAGAGGGATCCGCGCGACTTCGCGCTGTGGAAGGGTTACAAAGACGGCGAACCCGTCACTGCCAAATGGGAGTCCCCCTGGGGAGCCGGACGCCCAGGGTGGCACCTCGAATGCTCCGCCATGGTCACCAAATACCTGGGCACGCGCTTCGACATCCATGGTGGGGGATTGGACCTCCGATTCCCGCACCACGAAAACGAGATGGCCCAGTCCCAGGCCGCAGGCGATGAATTCGCCAATTTCTGGATGCACAACGGCATGGTCACCTACGAGGGCGAAAAGATGTCCAAGTCCATCGGCAATACGGTGAGTCCTGCCGAGATGCTTGACCTGGCCTCGCCCCGCGTGGTCCGGTACTACCTTGGCCAGGCCCACTACCGATCCGTACTGGACTATCGACCCACATCGCTGCAGGAAGCAGCGGCCGCCGTCGAACGCATTGATGGCTTTATCGCCAAAGCCGCCGCGAAGGTGGGGCAGCAACTCAGTGAGCCGAAGAGCTACGCCGAGGATGCGCAGGCCGCGATGCCGGCCGCCTTCATCGCGGCCATGGATGATGACCTCAACGTCCCGCAGGCGCTCGGCGTCCTGCACGAGACCGTTCGGGCCGGCAACACAGCCCTGGCTGCCGGGGACCTGGGCGCCGTAAAAGACGCTCTCTCCAGCGTCCACGCCATGACAAACGTCCTTGGCCTGGACGCCGTGAAACGACCGGAGGCCGTGCAGAGCCGCGAACATGCGGCACTGGAAATTTTGGTGGAAGCTCAGCTTGAGGCCCGCGCTGCAGCCAGGGCCAACAAGGACTGGGCCGCGTCCGACGCCATCCGCGACACCCTCGCGGCCGCCGGAGTCGTCGTCGAAGATGGTGCGGAAGGCGCTACCTGGAGCCTGAAACGCGACTGACAAACCGCCGCCACCGCCGAATTGCATTGGGTCAGTAGACTGGAATGCAGACTCATTAATTTCAAGCAAGGTGGACAGAATGGCCAACCACGGTCGCCCGGGTGCAATCCGCAAGAGCAAGAAGGGCCCCTCCACGGGTACCGGAGGCCACGGTCGCAAGGCCCTCGAAGGCAAGGGGCCCACCCCCAAGGCCGAGGACCGGACCTACCACAAGGCGTACAAGAACAAGCAGCTTTCCGAGCGTTCAGCTGCCAAGCGCGGTCCCGCACGCCCGGGAACCGGCGCCCGCTCCGGCCCCAAGGGCCGCGCAACTGAAGAGCTGGTCACCGGCCGCAACTCGGTTGTGGAAGCGCTGCGCGCCGGCATCCCTGCAAAGGCCCTGCATGTTGCCATCCGCATCGAAATGGATGACCGCGTCAAAGAGTCCCTCAAGCTTGCAGCAGAGCGCGGCATCCCGCTTCTGGAAACCGGCAAGCCCGAACTGGACCGCATGACCGAGGACGCAGTCCACCAAGGACTCGTCCTGCAGATCCCGCCGTACGAGTACGAGGACGCCTACGACCTCGCAGAGACCACCATCGCCAAGTGGAAGAAGGGGCACATCTCCAACGCCCCGATCTTCGTTGCACTCGACGGCATCACCGATCCCCGCAACCTCGGCGCGATCATCCGTTCCGTCTCCGCGTTCAGCGGCCACGGCGTCATCGTTCCCGAGCGCCGGTCCGTCGGCGTCACGGCCTCCGCTTGGAAGACCAGCGCCGGTGCCGCAGTCCGCGTACCCGTGGCCCGCGCGTCGAACCTCAACAACGCGCTCAAGCAGTTCAAGAACATGGGCATCTACGTGCTCGGCCTGGACGGCGACGGTGACGTCTCGCTGCCCGACCTCACCGTAGCAACCGAGCCCGTCTGTATCGTAGTCGGGTCCGAAGGCAAGGGCCTCAGCCGTCTCGTGCGCGAGAACTGCGACCAGATCGTCTCGATTCCGATCGACTCCGCCATGGAATCGCTCAACGCGTCAATGGCCGTGGGCATCTCGCTGTACGAAGTCTCGAGGCAGCGCGCAAGCTAATCCGCCAAGGCGCCGCAAGCGCCATCCTCCGAGGGCTGCTCCTCCGTCGCTTTGACGCACGCTTCCGGATGGCTCCAGCGGCGCCCTTGGATGCTCTCTCACTTCCCGCGGGTTTTTGACGGATCTTCTCTCACTTCCTGCCCATTTTCGGCCAACGCTCTCTCACTTCATGCTGGTGGGGGAGCGTTTGCTGTCTTCTGGAATGACGACGACGGCGGCATCCGGCCCGGGCGGTCCGGTCCCCTTTGAAAAGGGGATGTGAGAGAAGATCAGCCAAAAGCCCGTTGGATGTGAGAGAAGATCGGCCAAAAACCCGCTGGATGTGAGAGAAGATCGGCCAGAAGCCCGCTGGATGTGAGAGAAGATCAGAAGTCGCGGCGGTTGGCCAGGACCGGGAGCTTTTGACGGGCTTCTTCCACCACGGCGGGGTCGAGGTCGGCGAAGAGGAGGCCGGGCTCGCCGTCGAGCGCTTCCACGACCTGCCCAAAGGGGGAAACGACGGCGGAGTACCCGACGCCCGTGGGCGCGGCACCCTTGACCTCAACACCCTGCGTAGCAGGATCTCCTTGGCCGCAGGCAAGCACGAACGTCGTGGTGTCGACCGCCCGGGCGCGGGACAGGAGCTGCCATTGATCGGCCTTTCCCGGTCCGGCTCCCCACGATGCCGCCACGATGTTTACAACGGCTCCGCGCAACGCGTTGGCAGTGAACAGCGCGGGGAAACGGATGTCGTAGCAGGTGGCCAAGCCAAAGGTGACGCCGCCGACGTCGAACGTCACTGGGTCTGTTCCCGCCTCAACCGTGTCCGACTCAGCGAAGCCGAACGCGTCGAAGAGGTGGATCTTGTCGTAGCTGGTCTCTACTCCGGGGCCTGTGACCAGGAGGGTGTTCCGCACGCGGCGCGCGCCGGAATCCGAAGCTGAGCCAGGCGTGAACATGCCAGCCACGATCACCAGCTGAAGTTCGTCAGCCAGCTCGCGCACCCGGCCCGCCCAGGGACCGTCGAGAGGTTCGGCGATGTCCAGCAGGGAGTTGCCGAACGCGCGCATCATTGCCTCGGGAAAAACGACAAGCTCAGCGCCCCCGTCCTTGGCACGGCGGGCGTACTCCTCCAAAAGCCGCAGATTGTCAGCCAGGTCCCGGCCGGTGATGACTTGAGCGAGTGCAACGCGCACGATTGAACCTCCAGTTCTGTCCAGTCCCAGTATGGCAAGGCTGCCGCCAACACACAGCCGCGGCGACACATTCGGGGGAGGGGATACGGGTGTGCTGTTGCCCGGTCCAGAGCGTTCCAGCACGTGAGCGGCCCGGAACGATCCCCGCGGCCGGTACGTGCCGGAAATTTGACGTGGTGGGCGCCGTCACACGGGCGGCCAACTCAGCACTCATCCTGTATGGAACTAAACTTGCAAGCAATGGTTATGCCTATTTTGGACCCAGCAGCCGCCCTGGATGCATCGCGCCCCAGGCCCCCTCGGACTGAGCGAGCCCCAGCCCGATTTCTTTGATGCCGTCACGCAGCAGACAGACAACGTCAACGTCGCAGTGTTTGCTCCGGACCTGGAACGCGTTGAGGTCGCATACCAAGCGCCCGGTGATGGTTGGCGGGTTCACACCCTTCCCAATCTGGAGGACGGTGTGCACTTTGGCATCGTCAGCGGCATGCCGCCGGGCACGCGGTACGGATTCCGCGCTGCTCCACCCGAGGGCGGGCTGCCGATGTCGGTACCGGCACTGGATGTTGACGACGACGACGAACAGTCCCTGTTGCTGGATCCCTATGGTCGCGCCGTGGATCAGCGGGGCGAGTTCCTTACGAGCGTCCACATGGCAACGGATTTCGACTGGGGCGATGATGCGCCGCCGCGGACGCCGATGCGTACGTCCGTAATCTACGAAGCCCACGTCCGTGGCCAGACGATGCTTCACCCGGACATCCCGGAACACCTCCGCGGCACCTATGCCGGAATGGCACACCCAGTGATGATCCAGCACCTGACTGAGCTTGGAATCACTGCGGTGGAACTCCTGCCCATCCACTTCCATCTGGACGAGTCACACCTCCAGGACCTGGGCATGACGAACTATTGGGGATACAACACCGCGGCCTACTTTGCCCCTCACTCCGACTACGCCACAGAGGCTGCGCGGAACGCGGGTCCCCACGCTGTGCAGGACGAGCTGAAGGGCATGATCAAGTTGCTCCATGCCGCCGGCATCGAGGTCATCCTGGACGTGGTCTACAACCACACCGCGGAAGCCGGACCGGACGGGGCCTGCGCTGAGCTTCCGCGGCCTCGCGGAGAAGAGGTTCTACCGGCACGATGCGCATGGACGGTATCTGGATACCACCGGTTGCGGCAACACCCTGGACTTCAGTGATCCCGTGGTGGTGGACCTTGCCTTGGATTCCCTGAGGTACTGGGTGAATGACTTCCACGTGGACGGCTTCCGCTTCGACCTCGCCGTGACCATGTGCCGGGACGCGGGCAACCAATTCGACCCCAACCACCCCTTCCTGCAGGCCATTGCCGAGGATCCGGTCCTGTCGGAGGTCAAGCTCATCGCCGAGCCTTGGGACGTGGGTTACGGCGGCTGGCAGACAGGGCGGTTCCCGCCGGGGTGGTCAGATTGGAACGATCATTTCCGCGACGGCGTCCGGCGCTTCTGGCTGTCGGACCGTGCCGCGATTGAGGCCGGCGGCCAAGGCGGCTCAGTCGCGTCGCTGGCTGAGCTGATGGCGGGTTCGGCGAGCCTGTTCGCGCCGTCCGGCCGAACGCGCCTGGCCTCGGTCAATTTCATCACGGCACACGACGGCTTCACGCTCAAGGACTTGGTGAGCTACGACCGAAAGCACAACGAGGCCAACGGTGAGCAGAACCGCGACGGCCACGGAGACAACCGCAGCTACAACCATGGCTTCGAAGGCCGTAGCGAGGACGAAGAAATCGTGGCCGCCCGGGCGCTCTCCGTCCGGAACCTGATGGCCACCTTGTTGTTGTCCATCGGCGTCCCCATGATCACCGCTGGTGATGAGATCGGGCGAACGCAGCACGGGAACAACAACGCGTACTGCCAGGACAATCCCACGGCATGGCTGGACTGGAGCCGGACCCAGGAAGCCAACGCCATGTTCCAGACCACCAGGGAGCTTGTCAGGCTTCGCCGGTGGTTCCTGCGCCACCAGCCCGAGAGCTTCCCCGCCCACGCGAATGATTCCAGCCTGCAATGGTTCGACGACAAGGGAAAGCGCATGACGCCCGCGCGTTGGAATGATCCCAACGCCCGCTCCATTCAGCTCCTGATGGGTCATGAGGACAGCGAAATCCGGGGCCTGATCGTGGTGAACGGCAGCAACCAGGACGTAAAAATGGTGCTTCCCGAGATCCTGAGCGAAACCGGCATCGGCAAGCGTATGTTCGAACTCCGGTTCACAACGTCGGTGCTGCATGAACGCCGGAAGGGTGCGCTGGTGGCGTCGGGCGAGCGGGATATCCTGCAGGCCAACACCATCAACGTTTATCGCACCTAGGAGCCCCTGCATGAAACGGATCAGCAGCAAACTGCTGGCCTTCGGAGCTCTGGTGATTGCCGTCGTCGCGCTTGTGGTCGCATTGGTGGGCGGCGGCCCGCTGACCGTCCCTCAGGAAACGTCAAGCACGCAAACCACGACGGCGGAGCCTGGCTCCGCGTCAGCGCCGCCGTCGGTGGCAAACCCCTCTGCGCTGCCCACCATCAACGCCTCGCAGCTTCCCAGGGAAGCGCAACAGACGCTTGCCCTGATTGCGAAAGGCGGGCCCTATCCCTATGACAGGGATGGCGTGAATTTCGGTAACTTCGAGGGACTCCTGCCCAAGAAGTCCAGCGGATTCTATAAGGAATACACGGTCCCAACACCCGGTGAGCCAGATCGCGGCGCTCGCCGAATCATTGTTGGCAAGGACACGGCCAAGTACTACACCGCTGACCATTACGATTCGTTCAAGTTCATCGTCGAAGGCAAGTAGGAGCCCATGAAGATCTATTCCGCAGACACCTGGACCATCGAAGAACTTCAGGAGCAGGTGGCAGACGCCGGGCGCAGGACCATCCTCGTCCCGCCGGCGACAACAAAATCGGGCGTCCTGGAGGTCTTTGGCCAGGTCCTGGACTTCCCGGAGTATTACGGCGTGAACCTGGACGCCCTCAACGACTCCCTGCATGACTTTGCCGACGCCCTGTCCGACGACGACGGCACTCCCGTCACGATGATCTGGCAAGTCCCGGCGGCCCTACCGAACGGACCGTTCCTTCGGCGTGGTCTGCGAGATCCTCCAAGACGCCGAGCGCTACGCAGGCCGCGACCTCGCGGTGATCGCGGTCTTCGAAAACTAAAACTTCATAAGTCGCAACGCCTCGCCGAATTAAACAACAAAGCCGGATGCCAGTTATCCGGAAGCGTGCGTCAAAGCGACGAAGGAGCAGCACGCGGAGGACAACTGACATCCGGCGGATGTCGTCTGGTTACGGACTAGGCGTTCGCGATCAACCCCAGTTCAGCTTTGGAAGCCAGCGCCGAATGCTTCGGGAACACACGGACGGTGTAGCCGAAGGACCCTGAGCGGTTGATGACCAGGTCGCCGTGGAAGAGGTGGCGTCCACCGCCGAGGTTCTCCAGGGAGTCCAGTTCCGCTACGACGATGTCCTCAAGCTCATCGGATTCCTCGGCACGGCCAAACGCCACCTCCACGGAGACGTCGTCGGGGGTCAGGTCGTGGAGCGCCACGTATGCGTTGACCTGCAGGGTGTCGCCGACCTGGGGTTCTTCGGACACTCCCACCGAGTCGACGTGTTCCACGACGACCTCGGGCCAGGCGCTGCGGACCTTGGAGGTCCAGGCCGCGAGTTCCTTGGCTTCCTTGAACGATTCAGCGGTGGCCCGACGCCCGGCTACTGCCGCGGGGCAGTACAGGTTGTTGACGTAGTCGTGCAGCATGCGTTCGGCTGAGACTGCCGGGCCCAGGTTCGCCAGGGTGTGCTTGATCATGGACACCCAGTGGGTGGGCACGGTTTCGCGGCTGGATTCGGAGGGTCCTGCTGCGCCGGCGCCTTGGGCCACGGTGGTCCCGTAGAAGCGCGGTGCCACTTGGGTTTCCAGCAGCTCATAGAGTGCGGAAGCTTCAATGTCGTCGCGCTCATCTGCGGATGCGCCGTTGTTGGCCGTGGGGATCGCCCACCCGTTTTCGCCGTCGTACATTTCGTCCCACCAGCCGTCCAGGACGGAGAGGTTGAGCGAGCCGTTGATGGCTGCCTTCATCCCGGATGTGCCGCAGGCTTCAAGCGGCCGAAGCGGGTTGTTGAGCCAGACGTCGCAGCCGGGGAAGAGGGTGCGGGCCATGGCGATGTCGTAGTTCGGGAGGAACACGATCCGGTGGCGAACCTCGGGGTCGTCGGTGAACCGGACAAGGTCCTGGATCATTTTCTTGCCGGCGTCGTCAGCGGGGTGCGATTTACCTGCGATGACCAGCTGGATGGGGTGCTTGGGGTCCAGCAGGAGGGCTTTCAGACGCGCGGGGTCGCGCAGCATCAGCGTGAGTCGCTTGTATGTGGGCACCCTTCGGGCGAAGCCGATGGTCAGGACGTCCGGATCCAGCACGCTGTCCGTCCAGCCAAGCTCGGCGTCGGCGGCACCACGTGTCTTCCATGAGGCGCGCAGCCTGCGCCGGACGTCTTCGACGAGTTGGGTGCGCAGTTCCTTGCGGAGCCCCCAGACGTCTTCGTCGCTGACGTTGTAGGCGAGGTCCCAACGGCCCAGGGCTTCGGCTTCTGCGCCGAACTGCTGCCGTGCCAGGGAGGATATCTTTGGGTCTACCCAGGTGGGAACGTGGACGCCGTTGGTCACGGAGGTTATGGGGATTTCGGAGTGGTCGAATCCGGGCCAGAGACCGGAGAACATTTCCCGCGAAACCACGCCGTGCAGCTTGGCTACGCCGTTGGCACGCTGCGCGAGGCGCAGGCCCATGACTGCCATGTTGAACACGGAGGGGTTGCCGCCGTCGTAGTTTTCCCGGCCGAGTTCCAGGATCCGGTCCACGGGCACTGCAGGGGCGAGCCCGGCTTCGAAGAAGTGCTTGATCTGGAGGGTCTCGAAACGGTCGATTCCTGCCGGGACGGGGGTGTGCGTGGTGAAGACGGTGGATGCACGCCCGGCTGCGAGGGCTTCGTCCCAGGTGAGGGGATCGTTGGCGTCAGACATCGCTTCCTGAATGCGTTCGATTCCCAGGAATCCTGCATGGCCTTCGTTCGTGTGGAAGACCTCCGGTGCGGGCGTACCTGTCAGTTCCTGGTAGACGCGCAGGGCTTTGACGCCGCCCATGCCCAGCAGCAGTTCCTGCTGGAGCCGGTGATCGCCGCCACCGCCGTACAGGCGGTCGGTGATGCCGCGCGCGGCTTCGTCGTTGGAGGGGACGTTGGAGTCGAGCAGCAGCAGCGGAACGCGTCCGACGTCGGCACGCCAGACATGCGCGTGAAGCTCGCGGCCGTTGGGAAGCGGAAGCGAAATGTGCACCGGCTTGCCGGGAACGCCGTCCTTGGAGGGCTGGCGCAGAAGAGTCAGCGGCAGGCCGTCCGGGTCCAGTACCGGATACGTTTCCTGCTGCCAGGCGTCACGGGACAGCGACTGTTTGAAGTAGCCGGCCTGGTAAAGGAGCCCGACGCCGATCAGCGGGACACCGAGGTCCGAGGCGGCTTTGAGGTGGTCACCAGCAAGGATGCCCAGGCCACCGGAGTACTGGGGCAGAACCTCGGTGATGCCGAATTCAGGCGAGAAGTAGGCGATGCAGGCCGGAGCTTCTTCACCAAGCCCCTGGTACCAGCGGGGCTCGCTGAGGTAGCGGTCCAGATCGGCCGCAGCTTCCTGTACCCGGTTAACGACGTCGCCGTTGCTGGCGAGGTCCTGCAGCTGCTCCCTGCTGATGGACCCCAGGAGGGCGATGGGGTCATGCTGCGCGGCCTCCCAGAGAGCCGGGTTAAGGCTCGCAAAAAGTTCCCTGGTGGGCCGGTGCCAGGACCAGCGCAAGTTAGTCGCCAAGCGGGCCAACGGCCGGATGGGCTCAGGGAGGACGGTACGGACAGTAAATCTTCGAATTGCCTTCACGAGCGCCACACTAACGGACTCACATGGCAGTCGGAACTGGTTTGGGTTTCTTTTAGGTAAAAGTCATCTTGCGTCGCGAAGATGGCTCGTGTGCTTAGCATTCTTGGATTTTTGTCGCTAACGTCGTGGTTGTGACGAATACCTCGCGAACCATGACCGCTTTGAAATCCAAGACGAAAACGGACATCACCGCCGGACTTCGCTTCGGCCGGTTCCCCATCACGGCTGTCCAGCCGGTGGTTGAGGGTGGCCGGTTCCCCGCGAAGGCCCTTCCGGGTGAGGATCTCGCCGTCGGTGCGACCGTCTTTCGTGAAGGACATGATCAACTCGGCGTCTCCGCCGTCCTGCTTGATCCCAAGGGCAAGGAGCGCCAGCGGGTCCGCATGGCGCCGGCCAAGGATGAGCGCTGGAAAGGCCCTGGACCGCTGGGAGGGTTCGCTCTCGCCGTCCGGCACGGGTGCGTGGTCTTTCGTCATTGAGGCCTGGCATGACCGCTATGGAACGTGGCACCACAACGCTGAAGTGAAAGTGGGCGCCGGCATTGACGTCGAGTTGATGCTCGCCGAGGGTGCAGCCCTTCTTTCGGAGGCAGCAGAGGACGACGCCGGTCGCACCGCTGCGGAGAAGCGCACCCTGCGTGCCGCTTCAGTCGTCCTTGCCGACACCACCAAATCTGCCGAGGAGCGCCTTGGTGCCGGTTTCAGCCCCGAGGTGCTGGCCGCCGTCGGACGCGTTCCGATCCGCGAGCTGGTGACGGTTTCGGAGCCGTTCCCGCTGCAGGTGGAACGTGACCTCGCGGGTCGTGGTTCCTGGTACGAGTTCTTCCCCCGCTCCGAGGGCGCGGTTTTGGATCACGCCACAGGTATCTGGACGTCGGGCAACTTCCGCACCGCGGCCAAGCGCCTGGAGGCGGTTGCCGAGATGGGCTTTGACGTTATCTACCTGCCGCCGATCCACCCGATCGGTTTCCAGCACCGCAAGGGACGCAACAACACGCTGACGCCGGGCCCGCAGGATCCGGGCTCGCCGTGGGCCATTGGTTCCAAGGACGGTGGCCATGACGCCATCCACCCGGATTTGGGCACTTTTGAAGATTTTGACGCTTTTGTTGCCCATGCCCGCGAGCTCGGACTCGAAGTTGCACTGGACCTGGCCTTGCAGGCGGCCCCTGACCACCCTTGGGTAACGTCCCACCCGGAATGGTTCACGACGCGTGTGGATGGGTCCATTGCCTATGCCGAAAACCCGCCGAAGAAATACCAGGATATTTACCCCCTGAACTTCGATAACGATCCGGAGGGCCTTTCCAAGGAAATCCTGAGGATCGTGCAGTTGTGGATCAGCCATGGCGTGAAGATTTTCCGCGTGGACAATCCCCACACAAAGCCTGTCTGGTTCTGGGAATGGTTGATTGGAAAGATCAACAAAAAGAATCCCGAGGTAGTTTTCCTGGCCGAGGCTTTCACGCGTCCACCCATGATGCATGCATTGGGCAGGGCAGGGTTCCAGCAGTCGTACACCTACTTCACGTGGCGGAATACCAAGACCGAGCTGGAGCAGTATTTCCATGAGGTCAGCCACGAGAGCGCGGCTTTCTTCCGGCCCAACTTCTTTGTGAACACGCCTGACATCCTCACGGAGTACCTCCAGTACGGCGGTCCCGCGGCCTTCCGCATCCGCGCTGTCCTTGCCGCGACGGCAAGCCCGCTCTGGGGCGTGTACGCCGGTTACGAGCTGTACGAACACGTGGCCCGGCCCGGGGCAGAAGAGTACATCGACAACGAAAAGTACGAGTACAAGGCCAGGGACTGGGAAAGCGCTGCCGCGTCCGGCCGCACGTTGGCTCCGTACATCACCAGGTTGAACACCATCCGCAAGGACCACCTTGCCCTGGGCGACCTGCAGAACCTGACTTTGCACAGCAGCACCGATGACGCAACCATCGTCTACTCCAAGCACAAGACCTTGCCGGACGGCACCAAGGACACGTTGATCATCGTTGTTAACGTGGATCCGCACAGCGCCCGCGAAAGCACGGTTTCCCTGGACCTGGCTGCCCTGCAGCTGGATCCCGCGGACTTCAACGAGGACGGCCGGTTCCTGGTGGATGACCTGATCAGCGGGCAAAGCTGGTGGTGGGGTGAACACAACTACGTCAGGCTCGACGCGCACGTGGAGCCCGCACACATCCTGAGCATCCGGAGGCAGCCTTAGTGAGTTTTTCTCCGCAAAACCCGAGCCAGTACTTCACTCCGAAGAACACCTTCGAGCTGAATGCCCCCGGTCTCCAGCATGATCCGCACTGGTACCGCAAGGCAGTCTTCTACGAAGTACTGGTGCGGGCCTTTGCGGATGCCAACGGGGATGGCTCCGGTGACTTCCACGGCTTGATCGAAAAACTGGACTACCTTCAATGGCTGGGCGTTGACTGCCTCTGGTTGCCGCCGTTCTTCCATTCCCCGTTGCGTGATGGCGGCTATGACATCGCCGACTACACCTCGGTGCTGGACGAGTTTGGCACGATCAGCGACTTTAAGCGCCTCGTGGCGGAGGCGCACGCCCGCGGCGTCAGGGTGATCATCGACCTCCCCCTGAACCACACCTCGGACCAGCACCCGTGGTTCCAGGAATCCCGGAAGGACCCCACGGGTCCCTACGGCGATTTCTATGTGTGGAGCGATACGGATGAGAAGTACCAGGATGCGCGCATCATCTTCGTGGACACGGAGGAATCCAACTGGACGTTCGATCCCATCCGGCGCCAGTTTTTCTGGCACCGCTTCTTCAGTCACCAGCCGGACCTGAACTTCGAGAACCCCAAAGTCGTCGAGGCACTCTATGACGTCATCCGGTTCTGGCTCGACCAGGGAATCGACGGTTTCCGCGCCGACGCCGTTCCGTACCTCTTTGAGGAGGAAGGCACCAACTGCGAGAACCTTCCAGCCACCCATGCCTTCCTCCAGGACCTGCGCAGGATGGTGGATGCCAACTACCCCGGACGCGTGATCATCGCCGAGGCCAACCAGCCGCCCCATGAGGTGGTGGAGTACTTCGGCACCGATGAAGCCCCCGAATGCCACATGGCCTTCCACTTCCCGATCATGCCCCGGCTCTACTATGCCCTCCGGGACCAGAAAGCGGCTCCGATCATCCAGACCCTGCGGGAGACTCCGGAGATTCCCAAGGGTGCCCAGTGGGGGACCTTCCTGCGAAACCATGATGAACTCACCTTGGAGATGGTCAGCGCGGACGACCGCGCTGCCATGCTTGGCTGGTACGCGCCGGACCCCAGGATGCGCGCCAACATTGGTATCCGGCGGAGGTTGGCTCCGCTGCTGGACAATTCCAGGGCTGAGATTGAGCTCATTAACGCTCTGTTGCTCTCCCTGCCAGGCAGCCCTTTCCTCTATTACGGGGACGAAATCGGCATGGGGGACAACATTTGGCTCGATGACCGCGATGCCGTCCGCACACCCATGCAATGGAACCCGGACAGGAACGCGGGTTTCTCGGGCGCGGACCCGGGCAAGCTGTACCTGCCGGTGATCCAGTCCCTCGTCTACAACTACAGCATGGCCAACGTTGAGGCAGAGGCCGCGCACTCAGGCTCCCTGCTGCGTTGGACCCGGCAGATCCTTAGCGTGCGCAGGAACCACCCCGTGTTCGGCCTGGGAAGTTTCCGCCACATCGAAGCGGACCACGAGGCCGTCCTGGCCTATGTCCGGGAACTGCCCGCCGGCAATCCTGAAGGCGAGGACGCGGAGACGATCCTGTGCGTCTTCAACCTTTCGCAGCATCCGGTGGCCGCGACCCTTGATCTGCCGGAATATGCCGGCAGGGGCTTCCGCGACATTTTCGGTGGCCAACCATTCCCGGCCGTTGGGGACAACGGCCAACTAACAGTCATGCTGGGTAGCCACAACTTCTATTGGCTGCGGCTGCGCTCTGCGTTTTCCAACCCCTCATCGCCATTTACCCAGGCGATTCCCGTGGTGTCTACCAAAGGATGAGATGAAAAAGGGAACACTTAACCCCTCGATCGAAAGTCTTCTCCGGAGCTGGCTTCCCACTAAACGCTGGTTCCCGGTGAAGAGCCCCGACTTTGCGCTGGAGCGTGTGGGCGGCTTCACCCTCCCATACCCCGAAGGTAGCGCCGGTTTGCAGGTTGAACTGCTCGCCGTAACGTATCGGACAGCCGACGGCGGTCCCCGGACCGACGTCGTCCAGGTGCCGTTGAGCTTCAGGAGCCAGCCATTGCCGGATGCTCCCACTGCCTTGCTCGGGGAGATCACGGATCCCGAACTGGGGCTCCGACTCGTGTACGACGCCGTGTACGACACCGAGTTCATCACGGCGTGGCTGGACCTCATGCGCCGGGAGGACACAGTGGGTGACGGCCTCGCCGCGGGCCATCTCACCCGGGGCCGTGTGGCCCTTCCGGAAGGACCCACCTCGGTCCGCGTGCTGTCCGGCGAGCAGTCCAACACGTCCGTCATCATTGACGACGGCGGTTCGACGGCGATCGTGAAGATCTTCCGTGTGTTGGCAGCCGGCAGGAATCCCGAGGTGGAGTTGGGCGCTGCGCTGACGGCAGCAGGGACAACCGAGGTGCCCGCAACGTTGGGTTGGATCACAGGTTCCTGGGATGGCCAGGACCCAGGCGGTTCGGCGACCGGCGAGCTCACGGTGGCCCATGAATTCCTGCTGGGGGGACTGGACGCGTGGAGGCTGGCAGTCGAGGCCGCTGCAGCCGGCGCTGATTTCACCAAAGAGGCCCACGAACTCGGTGCTGCAACAGCTACGGTCCACGCCAGGCTCGCGGAAACTTTCGGCACACTGGATGGACAGACGCAGGGCGCCGGCATCATTGCGACCCTGGCCCGGCGTGTCCGCCAGTCATGGGCAGAAGCGGCTTCCGCCGTCGGGCCTTATGAGGGCAACCTCGAAGAGCTGCTGGCCACGCTTCATCCCAGCGATGTGGGCCAGCTGCAACGCGTCCACGGCGACCTCCACCTTGGCCAGATCCTTAAGGTTCCCGGAAAGGCGGGGGCGCCGGGCAGGTGGGCCATCCTGGACTTCGAAGGCGAGCCCCTCCGGACCATTAACGAGCGCAACACTCCCGATCTCCCCTTGCGGGACGTCGTGGGAATGCTCCGTTCCTTCGACTACGCGGCAGGAGCCGCTGTCCGTGAGAACGCCGAAGCCAAGGTGCCCGCGACATGGGCGGATGACTGCTCCACCGCGTTCCTGGCCGGCTACAGCGAAGTCATGCCGGGAACCATTGACCGCCGCTCGCCGCTCTTTGTGGCATTGTGGCTGGACAAGGCCTTATATGAGGTGGTCTATGAGTTGCGGAACCGGCCGGACTGGCTGTCCATTCCGGTCAACGCATCACGGCAAATCCTCGACAACACGAGCCGCGGCAAGCACGCCGCGGCTACAGCGGAAGGTAATGAAATGACAGGCTCTGCACGCACCGAACGGCCCCGAGTTCCCCTGCATGTGGACTCCGAGACCTTGGCCCGCGTGGCAGCTGGAGCCCACCACGCACCACACTCCGTGCTCGGCGCCCACCTGGACGATCACGGCCACGTCACCATCCGGACCGTGAAGCACCTCGCCACGTCGGTAACGGTGGTGACGGAGGCCGGACGCACTGCCATGGAGCACGAGGCCAACGGCATTTGGGCCGCTGTCCTGGATCCGCTGCAACACGGCCATGTGCCGGACTACCGGCTGGAAGTGGTCTACGACGCCGAACCCGTCACCATTGATGACCCGTACCACTACCTGCCTACCGTGGGTGAGGTGGACCTGCACCTGATCGGCGAAGGCCGGCACGAGCGTCTCTGGGACGTCCTTGGCGCCCACGTCCAGCATTACCGCTCTTCGCTGAGTGAAGTAGACGGTGTTTCCTTTGCTGTCTGGGCACCGAACGCCCAAGCGGTTCGGGTCAAGGGTGATTTCAACGGCTGGGATGGCCGTAGCCACGCGATGCGTTCCCTCGGCTCGTCCGGTGTCTGGGAAATCTTCATTCCCGGGGTTGTAGCAGGGGCGTGCTACAAATACGAGATCCTGACCCGCGGCGGCCAGTGGGTTGAGAAGGCGGACCCCTTGGCCTTCGGCACGGAGGTTCCACCGCTGACGGCATCCCGCGTGGTGGACTCCAGCTACCGCTTCAAGGACGCGGAGTGGATGACTGCGCGCGCCGAAAAGGACCCGCACAACTCGCCCATGAGCGTCTACGAAGTCCACTTGGGATCCTGGCGCCTTGGCCTGGGCTACAAGGAGCTGGCCAAGGAACTGGTTGACTACGTGAAGTGGCTTGGTTTCACCCACGTGGAATTCATGCCCGTAGCAGAACACCCGTTTGGTGGCTCGTGGGGCTACCAGGTCACGTCCTACTTTGCGCCCACGTCCAGGTTTGGGCACCCGGACGAGTTCCGTTTCCTCGTGGACTCCCTGCACCAGGCAGGCATCGGTGTCCTGCTGGACTGGGTCCCTGCACACTTCCCCAAGGATTCCTGGGCGCTGGCCCGTTTTGACGGCGAGGCTTTGTACGAGCACTCGGATCCCAACCTGGGCGAACACCCGGACTGGGGCACCCTCATATTCGACTTCGGACGCACCGAGGTACGCAACTTCCTGGTTGCCAACGCACTGTACTGGCTCGAAGAATTCCACATTGACGGACTCCGCGTTGACGCCGTGGCCTCCATGATCTACCTGGACTACTCGCGCGAGGAAGGACAGTGGCAACCCAACAAGTTCGGCGGCCCGCGAGAACCTCGAAGCAATTTCCTTCATGCAGGAGGTCAACGCGACCGTCTACAAGACGCACCCCGGAGCCGTCACCATCGCAGAGGAATCCACTGCATTCCCAGGTGTAACGGCACCCACCAATCATGGCGGGCTCGGCTTTGGCCTCAAATGGAACATGGGCTGGATGCACGACTCCCTGAAATACATCTCCGAAGACCCCATCAACCGCAGGTGGCACCACGGCACCATCACGTTCTCCATGGTCTACGCCTTCTCGGAGAACTTCCTCCTGCCCATCAGCCATGACGAAGTAGTCCACGGCAAGGGATCAATGCTTCGGAAGATGCCGGGTGACCGTTGGCAGCAACTGGCAAACCTTCGGGCCTTCTTCGCCTACCAGTGGGCACACCCCGGTAAGCAGCTCATTTTCATGGGCACCGAATTCGGCCAGGAAGCCGAGTGGTCGGAGCAGTACGGACTTGACTGGTTCCTGGCTGACATCCCGGCGCATCGTGGGCTCCAACTCCTGGTCCGCGACCTCAACGGCCTATACAAGACAACGCCTGCACTGCATGTACGCGATAACGAACCCGGTGGCTTCCAGTGGATCAACGGTGGAGACGCCGACCACAACGTGCTGACTTTCATTCGCTGGGACCACGACGGCAAGCCTTTGGTGTGCGCAGTCAATTTCTCGGGGGGCCCGCACAACGATTACATCCTGGGAGTGCCAGAAGCAGGGGAGTGGGTTGAAGTCCTGAATACGGACTCCGGGACCTACGGTGGTTCGGGTGTCATCAATGCCGGAACATTGAAGGCTGCGTCACCGGGGACTGACGGCCAGCCGGCAGCATTGACCGTGACTCTTCCACCACTGGGAGCCTCGTGGTTCGCGTTGGCTGACTAGTTCCGTGGAACAGGGAGGGTCTGGAGCTTGCCGCTCCGGGCCCTCCTTCCCTGTGTTTCAGGGGTTTCAGAGGTGACGAGGGAGACCTCTGCCAGCGGGCTTTGCCATCTCGCTGGAGTAGGGGTATAGTTAGTACCCGCGCTGGTCCCCGAGTGGAGATCGCCAAGCAGACAAGATACCGCAAGGAAAAATCAAGTCATGCTTGCCGATTTGACTCCGAGAGGTCCAGCCGGTAAGTTTGAAAAGTTGCTCCGGAGCGATCCAGCGAAGGCTGGTGGTACTGCTTTGGAATAGTGACCTGTTGTTTGAGAACTCAATAGTGTGCCAAGTTTGTTGATGCCGATTGTTTTTTTGATTGGTTGAAATTATATGCCGGATCGTCATGCACCCCCGTGTGTGGTGGTTTGGTTTTCAGCTGGTTTCGAATTTTGTGCAGCCGTGTTCGCCGTTATTTCCGGTGGGTGTGGTTGTGTCTGTTTGATTTTTTGTTTTCAACGGAGAGTTTGATCCTGGCTCAGGATGAACGCTGGCGGCGTGCTTAACACATGCAAGTCGAACGATGATCCCTGGCTTGCTGGGGGGATTAGTGGCGAACGGGTGAGTAACACGTGAGTAACCTGCCCTTGACTCTGGGATAAGCCTGGGAAACTGGGTCTAATACCGGATATGACCATCTGGCGCATGTCATGGTGGTGGAAAGCTTTTGTGGTTTTGGATGGACTCGCGGCCTATCAGCTTGTTGGTGGGGTAATGGCCTACCAAGGCGACGACGGGTAGCCGGCCTGAGAGGGTGACCGGCCACACTGGGACTGAGACACGGCCCAGACTCCTACGGGAGGCAGCAGTGGGGAATATTGCACAATGGGCGAAAGCCTGATGCAGCGACGCCGCGTGAGGGATGACGGCCTTCGGGTTGTAAACCTCTTTCAGTAGGGAAGAAGCGAAAGTGACGGTACCTGCAGAAGAAGCGCCGGCTAACTACGTGCCAGCAGCCGCGGTAATACGTAGGGCGCAAGCGTTATCCGGAATTATTGGGCGTAAAGAGCTCGTAGGCGGTTTGTCGCGTCTGCTGTGAAAGACCGGGGCTCAACTCCGGTTCTGCAGTGGGTACGGGCAGACTAGAGTGCAGTAGGGGAGACTGGAATTCCTGGTGTAGCGGTGAAATGCGCAGATATCAGGAGGAACACCGATGGCGAAGGCAGGTCTCTGGGCTGTAACTGACGCTGAGGAGCGAAAGCATGGGGAGCGAACAGGATTAGATACCCTGGTAGTCCATGCCGTAAACGTTGGGCACTAGGTGTGGGGGACATTCCACGTTTTCCGCGCCGTAGCTAACGCATTAAGTGCCCCGCCTGGGGAGTACGGCCGCAAGGCTAAAACTCAAAGGAATTGACGGGGGGCCCCGCACAAGCGGCGGAGCATGCGGATTAATTCGATGCAACGCGAAGAACCTTACCAAGGCTTGACATGAACCGGAAAGACCTGGAAACAGGTGCCCCGCTTGCGGTCGGTTTACAGGTGGTGCATGGTTGTCGTCAGCTCGTGTCGTGAGATGTTGGGTTAAGTCCCGCAACGAGCGCAACCCTCGTTCTATGTTGCCAGCGCGTTATGGCGGGGACTCATAGGAGACTGCCGGGGTCAACTCGGAGGAAGGTGGGGACGACGTCAAATCATCATGCCCCTTATGTCTTGGGCTTCACGCATGCTACAATGGCCGGTACAAAGGGTTGCGATACTGTGAGGTGGAGCTAATCCCAAAAAGCCGGTCTCAGTTCGGATTGGGGTCTGCAACTCGACCCCATGAAGTCGGAGTCGCTAGTAATCGCAGATCAGCAACGCTGCGGTGAATACGTTCCCGGGCCTTGTACACACCGCCCGTCAAGTCACGAAAGTTGGTAACACCCGAAGCCGGTGGCCTAACCCTTGTGGGGGGAGCCGTCGAAGGTGGGACCGGCGATTGGGACTAAGTCGTAACAAGGTAGCCGTACCGGAAGGTGCGGCTGGATCACCTCCTTTCTAAGGAGCTGCTAACAACCGTTGTCGGTTCCCGTGCATGCGGGGGCTGGTGGTTGTCAGTGTTGCCCATTGCGCAGGCGTATGTTCTGCGGTGGGTGCTCATGGGTGGAATATCAACGAATCAAACGTTTGTTTGGCATGGCCTGACCGGTTGTGTCCTGGTGTTAGTACGGCAGTGCGTGCCCCTTTTTGGGGGTGTGTGTTGTTGGGAACGTGCCGGGGCGTGGTTTGTGTGGGTTGTGTTTGGCGCACTGTTGGGTCCTGAGGCAACAGGACCTTTTTGCAGCAATGCAGGGGGACACAGTTCTGGTGTTTCTTTTGTTCCTGCTTCCGGTTCGTACCGGCACCCTGTGTGGGTGTTGGGGGTCTGGTTGACGGGGTTGTTGTTTGAGAACTACATAGTGGACGCGAGCATCTAGAACACGCACATGTTTGTGTGTGTTCTTACAGCAATTTCTTATGAATGAACCTGGCCTTTTGTGGTCGTGGTTCTCTCGAGTAAGTTTTTGATCTTGTGTGGTCAAGTTTTTAAGGGCACACGGTGGATGCCTTGGCATTAGGAGCCGAAGAAGGACGTAGGAATCTGCGATAAGCCTGGGGGAGTTGATAACCGAGCGTTGATCCCAGGATGTCCGAATGGGGAAACCCCGCACAACGCTTTTGGGTGATTGTGTGACCCGCATCTGAACACATAGGGTGCGTGGGGGGAACGCGGGGAAGTGAAACATCTCAGTACCCGCAGGAAGAGAAAACAAGAGTGATTCCGTTAGTAGTGGCGAGCGAACGCGGATCAGGCTAAACCGTTTCCATGTGTGATAGCCGGCGGGCGTTGCATGGGCGGGGTTGTGGGACTTTCCGTACTGGTTCTGCCGGACCGGTGGGGTGTGTAGTGCAGGCATAGGTGAACGGTCTTGAAAGGCCGGCCAGAGAGGGTGTGAGCCCCGTAACCGTAATGTTGTGTACCGCCTGGAGAGGATCCCAAGTAGCACGGGGCCCGAGAAATCCCGTGCGAATCTGTCAGGACCACCTGATAAGCCTAAATACTTCCTAATGACCGATAGCGGACCAGTACCGTGAGGGAAAGGTGAAAAGTACCCCGGGAGGGGAGTGAAACAGTACCTGAAACCGTGTGCTTACAATCCGTCGGAGCAGTCGTGAGTAATCACTAGTAACTGTGACGGCGTGCCTTTTGAAGAATGAGCCTGCGAGTTAGTGTTACGTCGCGAGGTTAACCCGTGTGGGGTAGCCGTAGCGAAAGCGAGTCTGAACAGGGCGAGTGTAGTGGCGTGATCTAGACCCGAAGCGGAGTGATCTACCCATGGCCAGGTTGAAGCGACGGTAAGACGTCGTGGAGGACCGAACCCACTTCAGTTGAAAATGGAGGGGATGAGCTGTGGGTAGGGGTGAAAGGCCAATCAAACTCCGTGATAGCTGGTTCTCCCCGAAATGCATTTAGGTGCAGCGTTGCGTGTTTCTTGCCGGAGGTAGAGCTACTGGATGGCCGATGGGCCCTACAAGGTTACTGACGTCAGCCAAACTCCGAATGCCGGTAAGTGAGAGCGCAGCAGTGAGACTGTGGGGGATAAGCTTCATAGTCGAGAGGGAAACAGCCCAGACCACCAACTAAGGCCCCTAAGCGTGTGCTAAGTGGGAAAGGATGTGGAGTTGCGAAGACAACCAGGAGGTTGGCTTAGAAGCAGCCATCCTTGAAAGAGTGCGTAATAGCTCACTGGTCAAGTGATTCCGCGCCGACAATGTAGCGGGGCTCAAGTACACCGCCGAAGTTGTGGATTTCACACGGTACCCTAGCCTTCGTGGTTCAGGGGTGTGGAGTGGTAGGGGAGCGTCGTGTGGGCAGTGAAGTCGCGGTGGAAACCAGCGGTGGAGCCTACACGAGTGAGAATGCAGGCATGAGTAGCGAAAGACGGGTGAGAAACCCGTCCGCCGAATGATCAAGGGTTCCAGGGTCAAGCTAATCTGCCCTGGGTAAGTCGGGACCTAAGGCGAGGCCGACAGGCGTAGTCGATGGACAACGGGTTGATATTCCCGTACCGGCGAAAAACCGCCCATGCCAAGCGGGGGATACTAACCGCCCGGAGCCTGCCCGCCCACCCTTGTGGTGTGTGGGTTTTGGCCGAGCGCGGGACCTGATCCCGGGAGGTAAGCGTATTAACAGGTGTGACGCAGGAAGGTAGCCGGGCCGGGCGATGGTTGCCCCGGTCCAAGGATGTAGGGTCAGGGATAGGCAAATCCGTTCCTGTGTGTTTCGAGCACGATCCTGAGATCTGATGGGACTCCCGTTCGGGGGGATCCGGTGATCCTATGCTGCCTAGAAAAGCATCGACGCGAGGTTTTAGCCGCCCGTACCCCAAACCGACACAGGTGATCAGGTAGAGAATACCAAGGCGATCGAGAGAATTATGGTTAAGGAACTCGGCAAAATGCCCCCGTAACTTCGGGAGAAGGGGGGCCTGCCCCGTGATGGAGACTTGCTCTCCGTGAGCGGGTGTGGGCCGCAGAGACCAGGGGGAAGCGACTGTTTACTAAAAACACAGGTCCGTGCGAAGTCGCAAGACGATGTATACGGACTGACTCCTGCCCGGTGCTGGAAGGTTAAGAGGACCGGTTAGCCCCTTGCGGGCGAAGCTGAGAATTTAAGCCCCAGTAAACGGCGGTGGTAACTATAACCATCCTAAGGTAGCGAAATTCCTTGTCGGGTAAGTTCCGACCTGCACGAATGGAGTAACGACTTCCCCGCTGTCTCAACCATAAACTCGGCGAAATTGCAGTACGAGTAAAGATGCTCGTTACGCGCAGCAGGACGGAAAGACCCCGAGACCTTTACTATAGTTTGGTATTGGTGTTCGGAGTGGCTTGTGTAGGATAGGTGGGAGACGTTGAAGCCCGGACGCCAGTTCGGGTGGAGTCATCGTTGAAATACCACTCTGGTCACTTTGGACATCTAACTTCGGCCCGTGATCCGGGTCAGGGACAGTGCCTGATGGGTAGTTTAACTGGGGCGGTTGCCTCCTAAAAAGTAACGGAGGCGCCCAAAGGTTCCCTCAGCCTGGTTGGCAATCAGGTGTCGAGTGTAAGTGCACAAGGGAGCTTGACTGTGAGAGAGACATCTCAAGCAGGGACGAAAGTCGGGACTAGTGATCCGGCGGTACATTGTGGAATGGCCGTCGCTCAACGGATAAAAGGTACCTCGGGGATAACAGGCTGATCTTGCCCAAGAGTCCATATCGACGGCATGGTTTGGCACCTCGATGTCGGCTCGTCGCATCCTGGGGCTGGAGTAGGTCCCAAGGGTTGGGCTGTTCGCCCATTAAAGCGGTACGCGAGCTGGGTTTAGAACGTCGTGAGACAGTTCGGTCCCTATCCGCTGCGCGCGCAGGAAATTTGAGAAGGGCTGTCCTTAGTACGAGAGGACCGGGACGGACGAACCTCTGGTGTGTCAGTTGTACTGCCAAGTGCACCGCTGATTAGCTACGTTCGGATGGGATAACCGCTGAAAGCATCTAAGCGGGAAGCTCGCTTCAAGATGAGATTTCCATACACAATACGTGTGAGAGGCCCCCAGCCAGACCACTGGGTTGATAGGCCGGATGTGGAAGCGAGGACCAAAGACTCGTGAAGCTGACCGGTACTAATAGGCCAACAACTTACACCACACACAACACACTGCACGCGTCCACTATGTGGTTCCCGAACAACAACCGTTCCAGGAACCAACAACTGAATACACAACACCACAGTTGTAACCACACAGTCTTCCCACCCCACACCACAAAACAGGTGCGCGGGACGGGTAACAAGGTTACGGCGGTCATAGCGTGGGGGAAACGCCCGGTCCCATTCCGAACCCGGAAGCTAAGACCCACAGCGCCGATGGTACTGCACCCGGGAGGGTGTGGGAGAGTAGGACACCGCCGGACACACATTAGGTAGAGACCCCCAACCCACACAGGGTTGGGGGTCTCCCGCATTCAAGCGACTGCATTCAAACGAGAAAAAACAGACCAACACAAGACAAGCCCCGACCACACAGCCGGGGCTTGACCCATTTAACCCGTGTTTAGCTATGCCCCGTGTTTAGACGTTCCAGAACCCATCGAGTCGCTCCGCCAGTGTTCGGCCTTGTTCGTAACCGGCCCTTCGCAGCTGCCGGACGCAACGACAGGTCCATTGCATTCGCTCCGAACAGGTGCTCGGAGCTGCCCTCCGGGAAGATTGTTTCGACCCGGCTGCCGCCGGCACGTAATTCGTCGACCTGCGCGGCGAGATGCAGGCCCCACTCCAGCGGAGTCCGTGTTCTGCCCCCAAATGGTGACAGCACCAGGACGCGTGCGTATACCGAAGCCAGGTCCGCATTCTCGGCGTTGGATCGGTAACCGCCGTCAATGTATCGGCTGTCACCGATGCTGTAGGCGAACCCACTGGCGCAACTGGCGGCTACAGCATCCACCAGTTCCACTCCGCTGTGACGATCGAACTGGACCGGCTGACCCGTTACGGCGTCCACGGCAGTGATGAGCACTGTTCGCTGGGGCCATTGCAAACTTGGGAGTCGGGAGGCAACTGTTGCACGCCACTGTCTTTGCCTTGATTCGTCCGCACTAGCAGGCAGCTCGAGCGCTGCAGCGCCCATCTTGCGACGCATATCGGCAGGATCCTTCGACGCCTCAATGATCTTTTGTGTTCGTTCCAATTGATCCACCACACGCCGCACTGGACCGGACCGGACTGGACTGGATTGTGCTGGACCGGACTGTGCTGGACCGGACTGTACTGGACTGGGCTGTGCTGGACCGGACTGCGGCGGCCGTGGCTGGGGTGGCTCGGCAAGGATAGCTGCATACAGTTCCGACGGGCTCGCGCCAGCTATCTGTGCCGCTGCGGTGGAGCCAGCCGATGTGCCCACCGTCAAGTCGGCCGTGGTCACATCCAAGCCGGCATCGAACATTCCTGCGATGACGCCGATCAGCCACGCATTGCCCGTGGATCCACCGCCACCAAGCACCAGCGCTCGTCCGGCTGTTTGCCCGGGAATCGTGGCGGGTGTTTCCCGCGGCTGGTCCTGGGCAGACCGTGGCTGCCCGGAAGTGGTGGTCGAGGTGCCGGGCAGGGTTGAAAAAGGTGTTGTGTTCATGGGAGTCGCCTTTCGCGAATTGCCTCTGTGGCGCTCCCGTTGGCGACTAGCTGAGTCGCGAGATCGTGTCCTGCGGGGGAGCACCCATTTCGGATACTGCGTTCATGGGTCTCACCTCCTGTTGATAGATCACGATCAACGGGACTCTAACACCGCGCTGACAAGCTGCGCAACAAAGCCATGCTCCAGCAGCCGGGGTGGACATGGTTGCCGGGGGAAATGCGCGTTTCGGCCCCGGTAGAGTTGGTGGTCATGGACAGTATTTTCAGTCATCCCGAGCCGGAGCCTGAGCCCTCGTCACAGGACACCAACGACCTCGAACCCCTGGTGGTGACAGTGGTGGTGCCAACCAGCGTTTCACATGCCTTTTTGGGTTTTACGGACCATCCCCATCTGTGGTGGCCGCTTGAGGAGGAGAGTGTGTTCGGCGCGGGATCACACGTGGAATTCGAGGAGAACCTGATCCTGGAGACGGCCGAGGACGGGCGCACTTCGGTTTGGGGAACCATCGATGACTGGCAGCCGCCGTTGTCCTTCCATGCAAGCTGGTATCCGGCGAGCACGCCCCTCTGGTCCACGGAATTGAGGGTCTCGTTCAGGGCGGTTGAGGGTGGCACGGAGGTGCGGTTGGTTCATGACGGTTGGGAAGGTGCAGAGGATCCTGCTGCCAGCCGGGCATCGTATGCGGAAGGTTGGCCTCGCGTCCTGGAACGCTATGTACGGTTCATGGGCGGGACAGTTGCCTAGGGTCAGGCGACTTCGTGCTGAGGATTGGTCACTCCTGAAGAAAGTCCGGCTGGAAATGCTGACGGACACGCCCATGGCTTATGTCGAAAGCCTGGAGGCAGCGCGACGGCAAACGGATGCGCAGTGGCAGGAGCGGACTGCCGCCATGGCCGGCGATTCCAGCGTGACGTTGGTGGCTGACGGCGGCGTGGATGGAAGTCCGTTCTGTGCACTGATGAGGGTTGTCGTGAAACATCCTCAAGACCCGCAGAAGCCCCTTCAGGCCATGCTGATAAGTGTCTACGTTGCCCCCGAACATCGAGGTTTGGGGTTGGCTGATGAACTCCTTCACGAGGCGTGCGAGGCTGCCCGGGTCGATTTGGGTGCCAAGGTCTTGGAGTTGGGCGTCCACGAGGACAATACTAGGGCGCTGGCTTTCTACCGGCGGCACGGTTTCAACACCACAGGGGACAGTCGGCCGTATCCGCAGGACACGTCCAAACGGGAACTGGTCATGGAAAAGGTCCTGGAGCAGTAGCCGTTGGTTGAGGCGGGAGCCCGGTTTCCGGGATGAGCGCCAGCCTAGGTAGCGTCGCTCCTGGGCACGGCCGTGCTCGAACGAACCACGAGCCTGGTGGGGTGTTCAGTATCGGATGGTTCAAGGACCAGGCCATTGTTGATGGCGCCCAGTAAGGTGCGCACGGCCAGTGCTCCTTGCCCCTTCGCGTCCTGGTCGATGGTGGTGAGGCCCATGACCTTGCCGAGGTCGTGTCCGTCGATGCCGATGACCGAGAGGTCCTCTGGAATCCGCAGGCCGAAGTCACGCGCAGCAAGAATGGTGCCGATGGCCATCTCGTCTGATGCCGCGAACACCGCTGTTGGCCGCTCTGGTGCGCCTCCCAGCAATTGTCGGGCAGCGGCGTAAGCGCCTTCGATAGTGAAGTCGGCGGAAACGATCCATTCGGGCCGAACCTGGCAGCCGGCGTCGTTCATTGCTTTCTCGAAACCTCCGCGCCGTGTCCCGGGAAGCTGGAAGTCCTGCTCGTATGCTTCTTCGCCGGTCATGTGGGCGATCTTGGTGTGACCCAGGCCGATCAGGTGGTTGGTGGCTTGCTGTGCAATCGCGGAATCATCGATCCGGATGGTGGACGCCCCCGGAAGGGGGCCGCCGATTCCAACGATCGGCCGGTGCACGGCGAGGAGCTGCTGCATCTCGTCCTCGCTGAGCTCCAGGGAGACTGCAATGACCGCGTCCACGCGCTTGCGCAGCAGGAAGTCGTTGAACACACTGTGCCGGTGTTGAGGGTCTTCCCCGATGTTGTAGAGCGTGAGGTCGTATCCGGCACTCAGGAGCGCCGCGGAGGCACCCTCGATCACCGCTGAATAGAACCAGCGGTGGACCGAGGGCACCACCAGGCCAACGTTGTGGGTGCGGCCGGAAGCCAGGCTCGAGGCGTGATAGGAGAGCACGAAGCCAAGCTCGGCTGCGGCTGCACGTGCCCGTTCCCGGCTGGCGGGGGAGACGTTGCCTTTGCCACTGAGCGCGCGTGAAACCGTGGCAACGGAGAGTCCCGATCTCTCGGCTACGTCCTTGATGCCGGTCATGCTGCTCCTCGGTGGGAAAGTTAGCTGGTTGTGAGCCAGATGCTCTCCCCCGAGCTTAGTAGATCGGTGCCCTGCAGATTGGAGCCCACGGGATGGGCGCCGGCTGCTGCCGAACTGCGAAGTATTACCTTGCCGTCGGGAAGCGGCAGGGGCTGGTTACCCACATTCATGATCACCAGGATGTCGCCGTTGAGGTAGGCGAGCGAGGAGTCGGTGCAGTAGTCCTCCACCCATGCCAGGGAACCCTGGCCCAGCCGACGTTCGGCGCGTTCGGCGAGCATTTCCCGGTAAAGGCTAAGGTGCGACGCCGGATCCTCCTGTTGCTTGTCCCTCGCCAAGGCGGCCCAGGACTCTGGTTGCGGCAGCCAGGGTTCCTGGCCATCGCCGAAACCGGCATGCAACTCCGACGAACGCCAGGGCAACGGTACGCGGCAGCCGTCCCGGCCTATCCTTTCTCCGCCGGTCCGGGCGAAGGTTGGGTCCTGACGCATGCTTCCGGGAATGCTTGTGGAGTCAGGCAGCCCAAGCTCTTCCCCTTGGTACAGGTAGGCAGCACCGGGGAGGCCGAGCATGAACATGGTGGCCGCGGCAGCCCGGCGTCGTCCGAGTTCTTCATTGGGCTGTACGTCGTCGGGACCGATGCCGTCGCCGTCGCGGGGACCGGGACCCTCGTAACCGAAGCGGGAGGCGTGCCGGACGACGTCGTGGTTGGACAACACCCATGTGCTGGGAGCGCCAACCGCGTCCAGTGAGACCAGCGAATCGGTGATGATGTGGCGCAGGCGGTTCACGTCCAGGCCGGCGTGCAGGTACGGGAAGTTGAAGGGCCTGGTGCATTTCGTCGGGCCGGACCCACTGTGCCAGCCGTGGAAGGGGATCGACGTTGGCTTCGGCGCAGAGGATCCGGTCGGGGCCATATTCCTCCAGGATGGAGCGCCAGCGCCGGTAGATATCGTGCAAGGCGGGCTGGCCGAACATGGGGGCATCGTGGCCGGGGTAGCCATCGGAGCTGTTGCCATCCGCGCGTCCGCCCCAGTTGGGCAGGCCGGCGGCTTTCACCAGCGCGTGGGCCACGTCAACCCTGAAACCGGAAATGCCGCGGTCCAGCCAGAAGCGGAGGACCCGCTCGAACTCGGCGTGCACGGCATCGTTGTCCCAGTTGAAATCCGGCTGGGAGGAATCAAAGAGGTGCAGGTACCACTGTCCGGGCTGGCCATCCGGTTCCATGATCCGGGTCCAGGCGGGGCCGCCAAAATGGGACTGCCAGTTGTTGGGAGGTTCGTTTCCGTCAGGTCCTTGGCCGTCCCGGAAGATAAACATGTCCCGCTCGCGGCTGTTGGCCGGAGCCGCGAGTGCGGCTTGGAAGGCGGCGTGTTGGTCGGAGCAGTGGTTGGGAACAAGATCTGCAATGACCCGCAGGTGCAGGCGGTTGGCTTCGTAGATGAGGGCGTCGAAGTCCGCGAGGCTGCCGAACAGCGGATCGACATCGCAGTAGTCGCTGACGTCATAACCTGCGTCCCGCTGCGGTGAGCGGTAGAAGGGCGAGAGCCAGACGGCATCAACGCCCAGTTCGGCGAGCTGGGAGAGTTCGCGGGTGATACCGGCGAGGTCACCGATTCCGTCGCCATTGAGGTCCCGGAAGGATCGCGGATAGATCTGGTAAATGACTGCGGAGCGCCACCATCCGTGGGCCCGGGAGGCCTCGTGGACGGGGGTCAATGCAGTGAAAGCTGCAGAGGGCGCGGACGCCTCAACTGGAAGCAATGAATCAACAGACATGAACACATCGTAGAAGACCAGGCATCAGATTGGAAACGCTTTCAGTCAAAATTATCCTTCCATGACAGCAATGTTTGGTGGCGGGGTTTACCAATCATCGTTTTGACATGTACTGTTTGGAAGCGCTTGCAGTTGTGAGCCACATCACCGACGTTGCCTCTGGGCGAGAGCCCCGCCGTCGAAGCACATAAGGAAAGGGACACCAATGAAGGTGCACAACACCCTCGCGACTCAGACCACCCGCCGCGTTTTCGCTACCGGCGCGATCTCCGTGGTCGCAGCCCTGGCCCTGAGCGCCTGTGGCGGCAGCGCCTCCACCGCTCCCAGCTCGGAAGCCACGAAGCAGGACCTCAAGGCAGCCGGCGCCGGCACTATCACCATGTGGGTGGACGCCGAACGGTCGCCGGCGTTGAAGGACATCACCGAAAAGTTCAAGTCCGACACCGGCATCGAAGTCAAGCTCGTAGTGAAGGATTTCGCTGCCGTCCGCGATGACTTCATCACTCAGGTTCCTACCGGCCAAGGCCCGGATCTGATCGTTGGACCGCATGACTGGATTGGAAAGTTTGTTCAAAATGGTGTGATCGCACCGGTGGAACTGGGCGACAAAGCCAGCCAGTTCCAGGATTCGTCCATCAAGGCCATGACCTACAACGGCGCCGTCTATGGCGTACCGTACGCGATCGAGAATATTGCCCTCCTGCGCAACACCAGCATCGTGGACAGCAAGGCGAGCACCTTGGATGAGGTAGTGGCCAACGGCAAGAAGGCCGTTGCAGAGGGCAAAGCCACCTTCCCGTTCCTGGTGGGCATGGATCCCAAACAGGGCGACCCGTACCACCTGTACCCGCTGCAGTCATCCATGGGTTCGCAGGTTTTCGGTAAGAACGCCGACGGCGGTTACGATGCCAAGCAGCTGCTCATTGGTGACGCTGCCGGCGTCGAATTCGCCAGGAAGCTGGCCGCCTGGGGCGATGCCGGCGAGAAAATCATCAACTCCAACATCACGGGCGACATCGCCAAGGAGAAGTTCCTTGCCGGAGAATCTCCTTACTTCCTGACGGGCCCGTGGAACGTGCCGGATGTTCAGAAGAAGGGCATCAAGTTCGCAGTTGATGAGCTGCCCACGGCCGGTGGCGAGGCAGCGCAGCCATTTATCGGCGTCAACGGCTTCTTCATCAGCGCCAAGAGTGCCAACGCCCTGGCCACCAATGAGTTCGTCACCAACTACCTCACCTCAGAGTCAGCCCAGGACTCCATGTACACGGCCGGCGGTCGCCCGCCGGCGCTCAGGGCATCCTTTGAGAAGGCAGCCAGCGATCCCGTAGTGGAGGCCTTCGGCAAGATCGGCGCCACCGGCGTACCCATGCCGGCCATCCCCGAAATGAGCGCCGTCTGGGCTGACTGGGGCGCCACGGAACTGGCCATCATCAAGGGCCAGGGCGATCCCGCTGAAGCGTGGACCAAGATGGCCGCGAGCATCAAGTCCAAGATCGGCGGCTGACGCCGCAACCGGTGATTCCACCGGTCTGCCCGGGGCCGGACGGTGCCCGCCGTCCGACACCGGGCCCACCGTCCGGCCCATGCCAGCCGCAAACTGCTTTACTCCAAGGATCAAAGATGCCAGAGCCAGATCTCCACGAACTGCCAGCCAGTCCAGCCAGTACGACGCCGGTGCAGCCGCCTCGCGGTGCTCCCCACCAGAAGGCTGCACACCAGAAGGCTGCCCGCCGGAACGCTGCACGCCGGAAAATAGGGAACGGCCTCCGGGGCCCCGACTCCATCAAGGGCACCATCCTAAAGATCGTCCTGTTGGGCGTGGTGGATGCCTTTGCCGTGTACGTGCTGATGATGCTGTTCCTGAGCCAATCATGGGCCGCGCTCGCTGTCTCCTCGCTGGTGGTCCTGGCGATTAACTGGATCTATTTGCGCAGGGGCGGGCTTCCGGCGAAGTATCTGGCTCCGGGTGTGCTGTTCCTGCTGGTGTTCCAGGTCCTGGTGGTGTTCTTCAGCGGCTATATCGCCTTCACCAACTATGGCGACGGGCATAACAGCACCAAGGAAGACGCCATCGCGGCCATCCAGCTGACCGCCCAGAAGCGCGTCCCGGATTCGCCCGCATACAAGGCTGCCGTGCTGACCAAGGGCGATACGTTCTACCTCTTGTTTACGGACCCCTCCGGCAAAGCCCAGATAGGCAGCACCGAGGCGCCGCTCACTGACGTCTCCGGGGCGGGAAAGGATGCCACCGGCAAGGCCAACTCCCTTCCCGGTTACGAAACACTGAAGTTCCAGGAGATCGTGGCCAACCAGCAGGAAATCCTGAAGATTACCGTTCCCGTCTCGGAGGACCCCGCTGATGGAACCCTGCGCACCGCCGATGGCAGCACCGCCTACCAGTTCAAGCCGGCGCTGAGCTACGACGCCGCCACCGATACCTTCACTGACAGCGAGACCGGTACGGCCTACCGCGACAACGGCAAGGGCGCCTTCGCGGACGCTGATGGAGAGACGTTGGCCACCGGCTGGAAGATCGACGTAGGCATGGAGAACTTCGCCCGCGCCTTCACCGATCCGAGCCTCCGCGGTCCACTCCTGGGCGTCATTCTTTGGACTTTCACCTTCTCCGTAGCCTCCGTTGCCTTGACGTTCGCCATGGGGCTGTTCCTGGCCATCACCTTCAACCGTGAGGATCTGCGCGGCAAGAAGATTTACCGGATCCTGATGATTTTGCCCTACGCATTCCCGGCATTCCTGTCTGGATTGGTGTGGTCGGGCATCCTCAACCCCGAGTTCGGGTGGCTCAACCAGACACTGCTGGGCGGGGCGAACATTGGCTGGCTCACGGACCCTGTCCTGGCAAAGATCAGCGTGCTGGTGGTCAATGTGTGGCTCGGATTCCCGTACATGTTCCTGGTATGCACCGGGGCACTCCAATCCTTGCCAACAGAAATTGACGAGGCTGCCCGCATGGATGGAGCATCCCCATGGCGAGTGTTCCGCTCCATCAAGCTGCCGCTGCTGCTGGTCTCGGTGGCACCGCTGCTGATCTCCTCCTTTGCGTTCAACTTCAACAACTTCAATGTCATTTACATGTTGACCGGTGGCGGCCCGCGCTTTGCTGACACCGATCGCGATATCGGAGCCACGGACATCCTGATCACGCTGGTTTACAAGGTGGCGTTCGGCCAAGGCACAGGGCGCGACTACGGACTGGCAAGCGCGCTCGCCATCATCATCTTCATCATCGTGGCCACGATTTCGGCCATTAGCTTCAAGCAGACCAAAGCACTCGAGGACGTGAACTAATGAGCGAGGCACAGGTACGCACCCTCCGCACCATGGAACAGGCGCACGACGGCGGTCCCGCATCGCTGGTGCCAAAGCGGCGTCCCTTTGGGGTTTGGTTCAAAGACAAGGGCTGGCGGCACGCTGTCGGTATCGTCACCACCATCTTCGCCGTGTTCCCGCTGCTCTATGTTTTGTCGGCGGCACTGGACTCCAACGGCACCTTGGTAGGCTCCAACGGTCTGTTCTCCAGATTCGATACCGGCAACTTCACTGCGCTCTTCAGCGATCCAAGCCGTCCCTTCGGCCGCTGGTTCCTCAATACCCTGCTGGTGGGCCTGGTTACTTCCGCCGCCACGGTCTTCCTGGGGGCGATGGCCGCGTACGCGTTCTCCCGTATGCGCTTCAAAGGCCGACGTGTGGGACTGTTGACCCTGCTCCTGCTGCAGATGTTCCCGCAACTGCTGGCCGTCGTCGCGATCTTCCTCCTCCTCAGCGGCATCTCGCAGGTGATCCCCGCCCTGGGCCTTGGCAGCCAACTGGGGCTCATTATGGTGTACCTCGGTGGCGCGCTGGGCGTGAACACGTACCTCATGTACGGCTTTTTCAACACGGTCCCGCAGTCCCTGGACGAAGCTGCCAAGATCGATGGCGCCAGCCATGTCCAGATCTTCTTCGGCATCATCCTGCGCCTGGTCACTCCCATCCTGGCGGTTGTTGGACTCCTGGCATTCATCGGTATCTCAAGTGAATTCGTGATCGCCAGCGTTGTCCTGACCGATCCTGATAGCCAGACACTCGCCGTCGGGCTCTATTCCTACGTCGCACAGCAGCGTTCGGAGAATTGGGGCGTCTTCGCCGCTGGCGCCGTCATCGCGGCTATCCCGGTCATGGCGCTGTTCCTCTTCCTGCAGAAGTACATCGTCAGCGGCCTTACCGCTGGCTCAGTAAAAGGATGACCATGTCGCTTGCCGTTCCACATCACGACGGATCCGCTCTTTATGTTTCGAGTCATGCTCCCGGTCGGATTTCCTTGGGCGAGGTTGTTCGGCTTCGCCTGCGGGTTCCGCAGGAGTGGGGTTCCGCGTCCCGCGTTTGGGTCCGTTCCGTGCAGGACGGCGAGCCGCGCTACGACGCCGCGATCCGGCTCGGCAGCATCGATGGCTGGGTCTGGTGGGAAATGGCGATGCTGGTGGCCAATCCTGTGGCGAAATACCGGTTCCTGCTGGAAATCGAGATCAGCAGCGCGAGTGGGCGGAACTACTGGAACCTCAACGCCCAAGGGCTTTTCAAGAGAGACGTTGCTGATTCAGCGGACTTCCGCCTCACCACATTTGCCCCGGCACCGCAGTGGCTGCATCAGTCCACCATGTACCAGGTGTTTCCGGACCGCTTCTCCCGCTCTGCCCAAGCCGATGCTCACCCCCTCCCGGACTGGGCTGTGGGCAGCTCGTGGGACGAAGCAGTAGTGGCTACCGGGCGGGAAACGCCCATTCAGTTCTATGGCGGTGACCTGCCCGGAATCACGGGGAAACTGGACCATCCAGGAACTGGGCATCGACGTTCTCTACCTGACGCCCTTCTTCCCGGCCCGTTCCAACCACCGCTACGACGCCTCCACCTTCAACTCCGTGGACCCGCTCCTTGGCGGGAACCAAGCGCTGGTGGAGTTGGTGGAGGCGGCGCATTCGCGGGGCATTCGTGTGATGGGTGACCTTACCGCCAATCACACGGGCGATGCACACGACTGGTTCGTGAAGGCTCTCGCCGATCCCGGCTCGGAGGAAGCGGGTTACTACTACTTCAGCGAGGACCATTCGACGTACGAGTCGTGGTGGGGTGTGCCGTCGCTGCCGAAACTTAACTGGTCTTCGGACGCCCTCCGGCGGCGTTTCGTGACGGACGAGGATTCGGTGGTTGCCCGGTGGCTCAAGCCGCCCTTCAACCTGGACGGCTGGAGGATAGACGTCGGCAATATGACCGGACGCCTTGGCTCCGTGGATCTGAATCACGAGGTTGCCCGGCTCATCGCCGAGCGGGTCCGTGAGATCAACCCGGATGCAGCTTTGTTGGCCGAGTCCACATCCGATGCCGCGCCGGACTTCACGGGTGAGCACTGGCACGGTGCCATGACCTACTCCAACCTCACCCGGCCACTGTGGTCCTGGCTTGCGGGGGATGCACCGCACGTAAACTTCTTCGGGTCGCCCCAGGCAGGACCCAACAAGATCGAGGCCGAAGCCTTCCTGGCCACCCATCTGGACCTCACTGCGGGATTTAGCTGGGGTGTGCGAAATAACACGATGAATGCGCTCAACACACATGACACCGCACGCGCAGCGACAGTAATGCTCGACGGCGGCCAGGAAGTTGGCGCGCTGCTCACCTTCACCCTGCCGGGCGTTCCTGTCCTGTTCGCGGGAGACGAGTTTGGCCTTGAAGGCTTCAACGGCGAGGACTCCAGGACGCCCATGCCGTGGGGCTGGGCAGGAAGGAAAATCCGGCCGCCACCGCGTCAAGGATCTGCGTTCCTTCTACTCGGCCCTGGGGCGGCTGAGGAGTGGGCTGCCCGCACTCACCGAAGGCGGGCTGCGCTGGATTCACGCGGAGGGAGACGCCGTGGTATTCGTGCGTGAGACCACTGATTCTGCAGTCCTGGTCATGGCCGTCCGCGACTCCGCCCGGGTCTGCCTGGATAAGGCCGTCCTTTCCAAGCTGCAACTCGAATCGCTGTCCGACGCACCCCTGCACAGCTTTGGGAACATCACGACGAGCCGGGGGAGTGAGGGCGACGTACTGCTATGCGCGGACGGCATTTCTGCTGGTATCTGGTCCCTGCCCGGAACCTGCCTTCCTACGGTGGTGGGTGGCGCTGATTAGACTGGGAGCACTGAAACTCTGCGAAGACTGCCGATTTGGCGTGTCCGCGGAGCTCATGTGTGAAGGGACCACCTTGTCGGACGAAACGGCTATGGCCGGAACAACAGAGGAAAGCATCAAAGGCCGCACTGTCGGCCGCCCGGAAGCCGCGCAAACGGACGTCGGCCACAGTGCCAGGCAGCGCGCGTTCTTGGAGAGCCTTGCCGGCGGACTCCGGGCCGGCCAGATCGCCGGAGATGAAGCCACCCGCACGGTCTATTCCGTAGATCAAGGGCCATTGCTGGAGCGACATTTGCCGCTCGCCGTCGTCTGGGCCGAATCCGTGGAAGACGTCCAAAACATCGTCCGCAGTTGCGCAGCCTACCAGGTGCCAATCGTCGCGCGTGGTGCCGGAACGGGTGTCTCGGGAGGCGCACACGCCACCCAAGGCTGCATTGTGCTCAGCCTGGAACGAATGAACCGCATCCTGGACCTCAACCCCGATGACGAGACCGCCGTCGTCGAACCTGGCGTCATCAACGCCGAACTCAATGCCGCAGCCGCCGAACACGGGCTCATGTATGCACCGGATCCGGCCAGCTACAAGATGTCCACCATCGGCGGCAACGTAGCCACCAACGCAGGTGGACTGCGCTGCGCAAAATACGGGGTGACACGGGATTCTGTACTGGCCTTGGACGTTGTCCTGGCCGACGGTTCACTGCTCCACACCGGGCACCAAACGTTCAAGGGCGTTGCCGGATACGACCTCACGGCACTCCTGGTGGGCTCCGAAGGGACACTCGGAATCGTCGTGGGCGTGACGGTCCGCCTGAAGTACCTGCCACGCGAAGTCCACACCATCGCCGCGTTCTACCAGGACTTCCGCAGCGCCGCCGCAGGCGTCCTGGCAGTAGGCAAAGCCCGGGTCCAGCCAGCCATCATGGAGCTCCTGGACAACGGAACACTCATCCAGCTCGACGAGATGAACGGCTCAGACCTGCAAACCCGCGGAAAATCCCTGCTGCTGATCCAAACAGACGGTTTTGGAGCAGCCGCGGAAGCCGACGTCGTCCGGCAAGTACTCGTCGAAGGCGGAGCCAAAGTCACCACCGAAGCCAGCGAAGAAGCCGAAATGCTCGTCGAACTACGCCGCAACAGCCGCGGCGTGGAAATGGACGACGAATTCAGGGTCGGCGAGGACATCGCTGTTCCACGCTCCAGGCTGGTGGACTTCGTAGCTGAACTCGAAGCCATGGCCGACCGCTTCCAGGTCCGCCTCAAAGTGGTGGCCCATGCTGGAGACGGAAACCTCCACCCCACGTTCTGGATGGACCGGGTAGACCCCGCCACAGACGCCGACGCCCTGGTACGCCTCAACGCTGCCCTTGATGAATCGATCCGGATCGGCCTCGAAATGGGTGGCACGATTACTGGTGAGCACGGCGTGGGGCAGTACAAGCTCCGATGGCTGGGACTGGAACAACCTGAGCCGGTGCGGGAACTGCAGCGGCGGATCAAGGAGTTGTTCGATCCTGCGGGGATTCTTAATCCGGGGAAGGCTATTTAGGGGTTTGCCTGCGGGGCGGGGCGTGTGGCGGGCCCGGGTGGAGGGCCGCAGGGCCGAAACGCTCTGCGCGCTCGGTCGTTCCTCCCTTAGACGCGCGCTGCCGCGTTCCGGCCCTGCGGCCCTTTCGTTCGGCTCGCCGCGCGCGCTGCCGCGTTCCGGCCCTGCGGCCCTTTCGTTCGGCTCGCCACGCGCGCTGCCGCGTTTCGGCCTTGCTCCCCGCTCCATCCGAGATGGTATTCCAAACAGTTGCCCGCTGTTCTCAGTTCGCATTAGTAGCAGCATGTTTGGTGGGTTTACTTTGAGTCGCGCTCCTCGTAGTCTTGTTTGGTATACCAAAATTGCCATGAGGAGAATTGCGTGCGCGAGAAGCGTTTGGGGCTGGGTGGGCGGCGTTCGCGGGTGTCCCGTGTCCTGGTGTTGTTGGCTTTGGTGCTGGTCTCCGTCAATCTCCGGCCTGCCATCACCACCATTGCCGGTGTGATGAACCAGGTCCCGGGGGCGTTTCACTTGGATCCGGCTATGCTCCCAGTTTTGGGTACGTTGCCGGTCCTGGCCTTCGGTGTTTTCCGGGCCGATTGGGCCGTGGCTTGCCCGGCGGCTTGGAACCGGGCCTGCTGTGGCGCTTGCACTGTTGTTTCTCGCTGCCGCGTTGATCGTCAGGGTCCTTGTACCCCCGCTCCTCCTGCCCGGCACGTTCCTTGCAGGCATGGCAATCATGACGGCCAGTGTGCTGGTTCCGCAGATCGTCAAGGCGAACCACGGCTCCGGCTGGTGGACGGGACTTTGCACCATGGGCTTTGGGCTTGGAGCAGCGCTCGGCGCAGGTTTGGTCCAGCCCCTTGCCCAGACTTTGGGCGGGAGCCTCGCCTGGGCGCTGGCGGTGTGGGCCGTCCCGGCACTGTTGGGAGCATGCCTCATCCAACGCTCCGGAAGACGGTCGACGCCGGCGGGCACCTCCACTCGCAAAGCCGGGTCAGCGGCAGGCGCCGTTTCGCCGCTGACGCAGGGCGCGCCGTCGTTCTCTGTATTCCCGGCGCCTGTCATCCCGGCGCCAGTCAGCCCGTCGGAAGTCACGCCGCTGCAAGTCACACCGCTGCGTAAGCAGCGCACAGCCTGGGCTGTCACGGCCTTCTTTGGACTTCAGGCCATGCTCTACTTCGCGATCACGTCATGGCTGGCGGTTTATCTCGTCTCCAAGGGGCTGTCATCGGCGGACGCTGCTGGGTTGCTGGCATGGTTCAGCCTTGCGGGGCTCCCCGCGAGCCTGCTGGCTCCTGTGCTGGCCGGTCGTCCTGCCATCCTGCGGATAATGGCACCCGGCCTGGGACTGGCGGTTGCCCTGGCACTTTTGGGAGTCCTCGCGGCGCCGTCCGCCCTGCAGTTCTTGATGGTGGGGATTCTGGGAATCGTCCAGAGCGCCGGGTTCGGCCTGGCGATGGCTTTGGTAGTGATCCGCTCCTCAGGTCCGCAGACAGCGGGAAAGCTCTCGGCCATGAGCCAAGGGCTGGGGTTCGCCCTTGCCTCGCTCGGTCCACTCGTCGCCGGGCTGCTCCATGCGTGGACCGGAGGCTGGGAAGTCACGTTCTGGGCACTCGCGGCCCAAGCGGTGGTTCTGGCCGCTGCAGGCTTCCTGGCCATACGTGGGCCCGTAGTGAATGTTGAGCCGGTAAGCAGTAATGCATCCCCCAACGGACTATTCACCCTCGCGCGCGGGGGTGAATAGTCCATCAGGCGGGGTTCGACCACTGTCGGCCGGCTATGCTCCGGCGTATCC